>NZ_BSTL01000006.1 GCF_030269485.1 Actinoplanes sp. NBRC 103695
CCGCGCTGGGCTACCACGGTCCGCGCGCGTGGTAGCTCAGAGCGGTCAGCGGTCTCGGATAGCGCCTGGTCCTACCACCGGCCGCGCGAGACCGGTCGGCCAGAGCGGTCGTGGCGGGCCGTCCAGGTCGGATGCCGCCTTCGGCTACCACTCTCGTGCCCGGCTACCACCGCAGGCCGCGGCTACCACTCTCGTGCCCGGCTACCACTGACCGCGCCCGGGCAGAGCCGCGAGCGGCGGCAGCGACGGTGAGCAGTCACCCGGGCGCCTGGCAGACCAAGCGAAAGCCCACGCCCGGCGAAAGCGCCGGCAACAAGCGCACGCACCGAGGAGCCCCGGCAAGGCGAGGGGTCCCGGCAAGGCGAGGAGCCCCGGCAACGCGAGAAGTCCCGGCAATAGCGCACCGCCAGCAGGCCGACCCGGCCGGGCTGATCGACCGTGTCCTAGTCCGATCAGTCCCAGAAACACTCGAGGTGCTCGTCGACCTCGACCTCGTCGGCCTTGGCGCAGAAGGACTCGGCGTCGGCGCGCAGCTCGGAGGTTATCTCCTCGGCGTAGACGGCCTCGATGGAGACGCGGTAGTCCTCCCGGTCGACGGCCACGGTGTAGCCCGCCGCCCGGACGTCCGGGTGACCGCAGAGGAACTGGAAGATGTCCCAGGCCTCGGGGGAGAGGTTCTGGGCGCCGTCGGGGTCGATGTAGCGGTCCTCGATCAGGATCGCCAGCGTGCCGGCGTCCAGGTTCTCGAAACTGGCCGTGCCGCCCACGGAGTAGTCGGGCCTGGGGCCGGGAGAGAACTGCAGCATCCCGTCGCGGCGGGCGGCGTCCCTGTTGTAGGGGAACGGGTCGTGCGACGCCGGCCGGGCGGCGTCGCACAGCGCCGGGCGATAGGTGACCGGGGCGGTGGGCGGCGCGCCCGACCCTGCCGGGTCGGCGCTGTGAGGGCTCGACGGCAGCGCCACCGGCGAGGGGACCACGCAGGCGGCCAGGGGCAGCAGCAGGAGTGCGGCGGTCAGCCGGGCCTGTTTCACGGCGCACATTATGCAAGGCTGGCGGGCATGGCTGTCTTCGAAAGGGTCGCGCCGATCGTGCCGGTGCGTGAGCTGGACACCGCCCTGGACCGGTACCGGCGGCTGGGCTTCACCGTCCGGGCCTACGACGGGCCGGAGCGGTACGGGTTCGCCGACCGCGGCTCGGTGTCGCTGCACCTGAGCGAGTCGCCCGGCCATGATCCGGGCGCCACGTCGTCGATGGCCTACCTTTTCGTCGACGACGCCGACACCGTGCACCGGGAGTGGGCGGCCGCGGGCCTCGGCGGGCGGCTGAGCGAGCCACGTGACATGGCCTGGGGGATGCGCGAGTTCTCCTATGTCGACCCGGACGGCACCCTGCACCGCGTCGGCTCGGAGATCTAGCGGTGTGGGCTTACGGCGACACGGTCCTCTACCGCTACGGGCGCAGGGCAGAGGCACGTTTCGTACGGCTGGGAAGGGTGATCGCGGACGACCAGGACGGCCTGGTGCTGTGGATCGCCCCGGGCTCACCGCAGGTGGAGTCGTTGCTGGCGGACGGCACCACCGTGCGATCGTTGCCGCTCGACCAGCGCGCCGCCGCGGTCCGGGAACGCCGGCACACCACGTGGCGCGGGCCGGGAATCGTCCAGTACACGCCGGTCGTGGGCGACTGGTCGGTGTGGTGGTTCTTCACGCCCGACGGCGAGTTCGCCGGCTGGTACGGCAACCTCGAGTCGCCGCGGGTGCGCTGGGCGGCCGGTGTCGACGCGACGGACCGGGCCCTGGACGTGTGGATCACCCCGGACCGGGTGGCGAGGTGGAAGGACGAGGACGAGTTCGCCGCGATGACCGGGACGCCCGGGCGCTGGACCGTCGAGCAGGTTCCGGCGATCCGAGCCGCCGGCGAGCATCTGATCGCACTGGCCGCCGCGGGGGCGTCGCCGTTCGACGGCCGGTGGACGGACTACCGCCCGGATCCGGCCTGGGAACCTGTCGAGATGCCGGACCACTGGGATCGGCCGCACCTGGCCACGCCCTGACCCTGCCGTGACTCTGCCCGGCCCGCATTGCCGGTGCACAGCAACCCGACAGACTTCTCCCAGGCTGCCGTCAGACGACGGGCAGAGGGTTACGCCATGCCAGATGCCGATGTGGCGCAGGCGGACGCGGATCCGCCGTGGCGGCCGCAGCCGCCGTTGTCCCGGGTCGCCGTCGCCCGGCTGGTCCAGCTGGTCGGCGCGTACAACATCATCACCGTCCTCTTTCCCTCACCGCATGGCCGGCTCGGCGAGCTGGGCCTCTGGATGCCGGCCAGCGGCGTGCTCACCGCCCGGGCGGCCAGCGCCGCGTCCGGCCTGCTGCTGATCTACCTCGGCCTCGGGCTGCGCCGGGGCAAGCACCGCGCCTGGCAGGTGGCGGTGGTCCTGGCCGGCGCGGGCGTGGTGCTGCAGCTGGCCCGGGGCTGGCACTACGACGCGGCGGTCGTCTCCGCGGCGCTGCTGATCATGCTGATCGTGGTGCGGCGCCGGTTCCACGCCCGGGCCGACCCGCGTAACCGGTGGCGCGCCCTGGCGGCCCTTCTCGGGTTCGCCGCCGCCGGGATGGCCATCGGCCTGGCCGAGATCGGGCTGCGTTCTCGGTTCCTGGTGGGGCGGCCGGGGGTGCTGGACCGGGTTCGCGAGTCGGCGCTCGGGCTGATCGGCGTCTCGGGGCCGCTGCGGTTCTCTCATCCGTTCATCGCCCAGCAGGTCAGCTACACGACCGGCATGTTCGGGTCGTTGGCCGTCGGGGTGGCGGTGGTGTTGCTGCTGCGGCCGGCCCACCGGTTGCCGCAGCGCACCGCGGAGGACGATGACACCGTACGCGGGCTGCTGCACCGGTTCGGTGACGTGGACTCCCTGGGCTACTTCGCCCTGCGCCCGGACAAGTCGCTGTTCTGGGCGCCGTCGCGCCGGGCCGTGGTCGCCTACCGGGTGATCAACGGGGTGAGCCTGGCGTCCGGCGATCCGATCGGACCGGCGTCGGAGTGGCCGCAGGTGATCGGCGGCTGGCTGGCGGACTGCGCCGCGCACGGCTGGACGCCCGCGGTGCTCGGCTGCGGCACCGCCGGCGGTAAGGCGTACCGCAGGGCCGGGCTGGACGTGGTGGAGGTGGGTGACGAGGCGATCCTGGACGTCGCCGGGTTCACCGTGCTCGGCCGGCCGCTGCGTGGCGTCCGGCAGGCGGTCGGCCGGGTCGAGCGGGCCGGCTTCACCTGCGAGGTCACCCGGCTGCGCGACCTGACACCACCGGCGCTCGCCGAGGCGAGGCGGTCCGCGGAGGCGTTCCGCGACGGCAAGGTGGAGCGGGGTTTCTCGATGGCGTTGTCGCGGATCGGGGACGACCGCGACGGTGACTGTGTGGTTGTGACGTGCCGTGACCCCGAGGGGCGGATCCGCGGGTTGTTGCAGTTCGTCCCGTGGGGCACTCACGGTCTGTCACTGGACCTGATGCGCGGCGACCGGACCGCGGGGAACGGGATCATCGAGTTCATGGTGGTCAGCTCGGTCAACGCCGCGAAGGCGATGGGCGCGGAACGGATCTCGCTGAACTTCGCCGTGCTGAGGTCGGTCTTCGCCCGGGCGGACGAGCTCGGCGCCGGCCCGGTGCTCCGGTTCTCGCACCGGCTGCTGATGCTCGCGTCGAAGCTGTGGCAGATCGAGTCGCTGTACCGGTCCAACGTCAAGTATCAGCCTTCCTGGTCGCCGCGTTTCCTGTGCTTCCCCACCGTGCGGGATCTGCCGCGCATCGCGGTCGCCGCGTTGTCCGCCGAGGCGTTCCTGCCGACCCGGGACCGGCGCCGGCGGACGGAGGCCGGGCGATGACGTTGACCGGGCTGCCTCTGCTCGCGCTGGCCGTGGTGCTGACGCTGGCGGCCGCCGCGGCCACTGTCCTGGGGTGGAGCAGAGGCGGGCCGGTGCGGATCCCGCTGCGGATGCTGACGCTGGTGACGACGCAGGCGTTGGTGGTGCTCACCGCCGGGCTGGTCTACAACCGCTCCGAGCAGTTCTATCCCTCATGGCAGGCACTGGCCGGGCAGACCGGCACCACGGCCGTGGCTCACGGCCGGGACGGCCGGCTGGACGCCGCGTTCACGGACGGACGGCCGCGCCCCTGGCAGCCGTCCGGGTCGGACGCGTGGCAGCTGTCCACACCCCCGGCGGTCACGGTTCCCGACGGGTACACCGGCCGGGACCTCAGCTTCCCGGTGCTGCTGGCCGTGGGCGGCCCGGCGTCGCCGGTATCGTCACCGGCGATCACGGTGTCGATCGCTCCCGGCCCGCGGACGCTTGACCTGCCGGGACTGCCGGCCTCGCTCGGCGCCGACCTGCGGACCACCTCGCACGGATGGGTTCTGGTGGTCGCGGCCGCGCGAGTCCCGCTGGCCGGCCGGCTGATCACCGAGTTCCCGGGCCGGTTCGCCGCGGTGGCCGTCGTGGGATCGGGGCCCGCCCCGGCCGGGCTGGGTATCCCGGTGCGTGTCGTCGCGGGCTGGGCCGACGCCGTGGCGTGGGCGTCGGCCCGGACCACCCCGGCGCTCGCTCCGCCCCAGGTGCTGCCGGCGGTGATCCGGCCATGAGGATCGACGGGCTGCCGCTGCTGCTGACCGGCCTGGCGCTGGTGTTCGCGGCCGGGCTGGCGATCGCGGTCCTCTGGGATCGCGCCGGCCCGGTCCTGCGCTCGGCGCTGGTCGTGGCGAGCGTGCTCGGCGTGGCCGCCACCGCGGCGCTGCAGCTCAACCGGATGACCGCGACCGTGGGTTCCGCCCCGGACCTCGTCACCGCCACGGCGGCGGGACCGGGTGGCCGTCTGGTGGAGATCACCATCGCCGGCCCGGCGTCGGGGATGACCATGCCCGCGTGGGTCTATCTGCCGCCCGGGTACGCGACCGGCCACGAGCGCTATCCGGTGGTCGAGGCCTTCCACGGGTTTCCCGGCTCGCCGAAGGGCTGGCTGCGCAAGCTGAACGCGGTCGGCTACCTGAACCAGGAGATCGCCGCCGGGCGGATGGCGCCGACGGTCGTGGCGTTCGTCTACCAGACGCCGGACCCCCTGGTCGACACCGAGTGCACCAACCTGGTCGGCGGCCCGCAGGCGGAGACCTACCTGACCGTGGATGTGCCCGCCGCGATCGAGACCCGTTTCCGGGTACGCGCGGATCGAGCCGCCTGGGGTCTGATCGGGTACTCCGCGGGCGGGTTCTGTGCCGCCGATCTGTTGCTGCGCCACGCCGACCGGTACGCCGCGGCGGCCAGCCTGTCCGGCTATGCCACCGCCGGCATCCGGGTCGGCGACGGCTCCGAGCGGACGACCAACGACGTGGCCTGGCGGCTGCGGCACCTGTCCCGGCCCGCCGCGTCGCTCTACCTCGGTTACGCGGCCGACGACGGGCACCCCCGCCGCGACAGCCTGCTGATGGCCCGGCTGGCGACCGCCCCGATGTCGGTCACGACCGGGGTGGTGGCGCACGGCGGGCACAGCGACGCGGTCTGGCGGACGATGGAACCGCCCGCGTTCGACTGGTTGTCCTCACGGCTGGCCCGCCCGGCCCCGTCTTCACGGCTGGACTGCCCGGCCCGGTCCTCGGGGCCGGCCTGTCCCATCTCCGGGTCATGAGACTCGCGGCGGTGCTGGCGGCGATCCTGCTGCTCGCCGGTTGCGCCCCGGCGCCTCCGCGGCAGGAGGCGTCGGTGGTCGGTCTCGGCGATTCGGTCCCGGCCGGCACGGCATGCGGGTGTACGCCCTTCCCGGACCTGTTCGCCCGGATGCTGGTGCCGCCCGCCGCCGTGGCCGACCTGGCCCGCCCCGGCGTGACCTCGGCGATGGTCCTGGCCGGCCTGCGGGACGGCCCGGACGAGCCACCGGCCCGGCGGGCGACCGTGGTCCTGATCATGGTCGGGGCCAACGACATGGCCGACGCGTTCGGCGACGGTTCGTCCGCCGGCCCGGCCGACAAGGTGCGCGAGAACGTGGCCGCGATCGTGCGGACCGTACGCGCGCTCCACCCGGCCGCGTCCGTGCTGGTGTTCGGCTACTGGAACGTGGTCCGCGACGGGGCGGCGGCCCAGGGCGCGTACACCGCGGACCAGGTCGCGCGGGCGGCCGCCCTCACCGACGCGTGCAACGAGGCGCTGCGGCAGGCGGCCGCGGACACCGGGGCCGTCTTCGTCGACACGCGACGGTTGTTCAAGGGCGCCGACGGGTCGGGCGATCCCACGGCGCTGCTCGCCGCCGACGGCGACCATCCGAACGCCGCCGGGCACGAGCTGATCGCGCAGGCGGCCTTCGCCGTCCGGCCCGGCGCCTGACACCGGCCGCCCTCGCTCGCGCCCGCCTACCGTTTCGCGCGATTGGCGAGAAATGGCCGCCGGGAAAGTGTTACGGGTCGGGAAAACGGCCCTTGAGCTGGTACTACTCCCGAATCTGACGGAACATCCGACACTTGCGTGGGAGCGCTCCCGTAATACTCTCGACACAACCAAGACAAAGACCGACGCCGATGTGTTGGTGGTTTCGGCGGTCTTGATGCCCAGGACGACGAGAGGACTTCGATGGCCGAGCGCAGAACACGCAGGCGCCGAGCGCTGAGCGCGGCGACCGTCGCGGCGGCGATGCTGATCGCCGGGGGAGTGGCGGTGGTGACCGGCAGGACGGCGTCGGCGTGGCAGGGCAGCGCCGCGGCCGCCACCGCCGGATGCGGGAAGACCCCGGCCGTCCGCGACGGCACCTACACGATCCAGAGCGGCGGCCGGTCCCGCAGTTACATCCTGCGGCTGCCCGGCAACTACGCCGGCAACCGGGCCTATCGGCTCGTCGTCGGCCTGCACTGGCTCAACGGCAGCGCCGCCGACGTGGCCGGCAACGGGTTCTACGGTCTGCAGCAGCGGGCCGCCGACAGCGCGATCTTCGTGGCGCCCCAGGGTCTCGACGCCGGCTGGGCCAATACCGGAGGCCGTGACGTCACCCTGGTCGACGACATCCTGCGTACGGTCGAGAACGAGCTGTGCGTCGACACCACGCAGCGGTTCGCGCTGGGTTTCAGCTACGGCGCCGCGATGAGCTATGCCCTGGCCTGCGCCCGGCCGGCAGTCTTCCGGGCGGTCGCGCCGATCGCCGGCGCCAACCTCAGTGGATGCTCGTCGGTCTCCCAGCCGGTCGCCTACTTCGGCATCCACGGCATTCGTGACAGCGTTCTGAACATCTCGCAGGGCCGCGCTCTCCGGGACAACTTCGTCCGCGTCAACGGCTGCGCGGCGCAGAACCCGCCGGAGCCGGCGTCGGGCAGCGGCACCCACGTCACCACCGAGTACGCGGGATGCCAGGCCGGATATCCGGTCCGGTGGGCCGCGTTCGACGGTGACCACGTGCCGCTCCCGGTCGACCGCAACGCCTCGTCGTCGTGGGTCTCCGGCGAGGTCTGGCAGTTCTTCACCCAGTTCGGGGGCACCACCCCGCCCACGCCGCCGGCGTCGGAGACCCCGCCGCCCGCGGGCGCCGCCTGCACCGTCACCGGCTCGGTCAGCGCCTGGGACACCGGGCTGACGGCCAACGTCACCGTCACCAACACCGGCGGCTCCGCGATCAACGGCTGGAACCTGGCCTTCAGCCTGCCCGCGGGCCAGACCATCACCAACGGCTGGAACGCCACCTACTCGCCCACATCGGGGCCGGTCGTCGCGACCAACGTCGGCTACAACGCGGCTCTCGCGCCCGGCGCTTCGGTCAGCCTCGGCTATCAGGCCACCCACACCGGCAACAGCGGACCTCCCTCCGCGTACGCCCTGAACGGCGCGACCTGCTCCCGGAGCTGACCGATTCGCCGGCGGTTGTCAGGCAGGGCCGGACACCCCGGGGCCGGACACCCCGGGGCCGGACATCCCAGGAACGGCGCTCCGGCCGGTGAAACGGAGCCGATAGATCGCCGGCATCGGCATCCGCCGGGCGAAGGTGTAGTCGACGGCCAGCCCGAAGCCGGCCAGGATCCGCGAGATGAGGTGGCCGTGGCCGGCGACGAGAACGAGCTGGCCACGGTGCCGATCGACGATGGTCAGCACCGCGTCGACGGCGCGGGCGCTGAGCTGATCGAGGCTCTCGCCGCCGGGCCGGGCGAAGGAGAGGTTCGCCCAGCTCGCGGCGTAATGCGGTTCCCAGTCCTCGGTGAAGGGCAGGCCGTCGTCCCACTCCCGCAGTTCCCAGCGGGTGCGGACGGGCAGGCCGAGCGCGTCCGCGGCCGGCTGGACGGTCTGGATCGCCCGCCGGTGCGGGCTGGACCAGATGGCCGCCGGCCGCGGCTCGGTCAACGTCGCCACCAGTTCCGCCGCCTGGCGCATCCCCTCCGCGGTCAGCGGCCGGGTGAGCTCGTCCGGGCCGTCGGCGCTCCGCAGGACGGGCAGCGCGTGCCGGACCAGCACCACCTCGGTGGACGCCGCGTCTCCGGTCATGCGTCCGGCCCCGGACGGGACGGCACGGACACCGGTGCCGTGGGCGGCGGGCGCCAGTCGGCGTAGCGGGCCATCGAGCGCAGGGCGAACCGGGGCGGGACCACTCGCATGAGGGCGTTGCGGCCGGCCACGGCCAGCGGGTTCGCCAGCTGCTGACCGAATCGCCCGATGGTCCGTGACGCGCGGGCCACCTGCTGGCTGCGGGGGCGGCGCTCCCGGTCGTACGCTGCCGCCACGTCCGCCCGGCCGGCCAGGGCGGCCAGCACGACGGCGTCCTCGAGCGCCTGGTTGGCGCCCTGGCCGAGGTTCGGCGTCATCGCGTGGGCGGCGTCGCCGAGGAGGACGACCCTGCCCTGCACGTACGTCGGCAGGGGCTTGTCGAGGCACGCGAGCTCGTCGCGGAGGACGGTGCCGGTCGCGGCGATGAGGGCCGGGATCGGCTCGTGCCAGGTGCTGAACCGGGAGTCGACCTCGGAGGGCGCGGTGCCGGGCGTGGCGTTGACGGCGGCGAACCAGTAGATCCGGCCGTCCTCCAGTGGCACGATGCCGAACTCGGCGCCGCGGCCCCAGCTGATCGCGACGGGAAGCTCGCCGCGCCAGGCCGGCGCTATTCCGCGCCAGGCGGTGACCCCGATGGGTACGGGCCGGGAGACGCCGGGCCACAACTGCTCCCGTACGGCGCTGCGGATCCCGTCCGCGCCGACCACCAGGTCGGCTTCGATCCGCACGTCTCCGTCCCGGCCCTGGCCGACGACCACGCCGTCCGCCGAGACGCCCGTGACCCGCGTGCCTGTCCGGACGGTCGCGTCCTCCGGCAGGGCGTCGAGAGATCCGGACGATCCTCGCCCATGGGGATGCCGCGCGCGCCCAGTCGGCGTCGATGCTCGCGGCCGCGGGCGCCCCCGATCCGCAGCGGGCCGGTGACCACCTCGTCGCCTGCATCGACGGGTTGATGTTCGACCGGCTGGCCGGCGCCGGCGCCCGCAGCGCCCCACCTCCCGGCACCGCCGCCAGCCGCGCCGAGCTCGCCGGCGCGGTCGCAGCGGTCCTGCGCGGGTTCACCACGGCGCACGGCGACTGACCCCGGGCCGTCGGCGCCGCCCTCCCACAGGCGGACAGGCTCGACCCGGCAGCTACGCCCGGAACGGGCGGCAAAGGCGGGACCACCCCACGGGCTCGCCGAGGTGGCGGGACCGTGGAGTGGTCGTACCCGTCAAACGGTTTTGATCTTGTGGGAGGCGGCGATCAGGTTCTCGGCGGCCTGGCGGAGGCCCTCGAACTGGTCGAGCTCGGCGTCCTCGTGTTCGATGTTGACGGCCATGCCGGGGTCGACGTCGGCGAGCGCCTGCAGGAACGGGGTCCAGAAGTCGTCGACGCCGTAGCCCCGGCCCACCGCCACGAACTGCCAGGACGGAGAGCTGGGCCAGACGTTGAGCGTGTTGTCGCCGCCGATGCTGAGCGGGTCCGCGCCGGCCGGGGTGCGGGTGAAGCGGTCGTCGAGGACGCCGTAGAGGCGGACGTTGCCGGCGTTGATCCGGGTGTCCTTCGCGGCGGCGTGGAAGACCAGGTCGCCCAGGTGGCGGACCGCGGCGACCGGGTCGATGCCCTGCCAGAACAGGTGGCTGGGGTCCATCTCGGCGCCGATGTGCGTGGCGTTGGTGCGTTCCACCAGGCGTTCCAGGGTGGCCGGGTTGAAGACGATGTTGTGCGGGTGCATCTCGACGCAGACCTTGACGTCCGCCGCGGCGGCGCGGGCCTGGATGTCCTTCCAGAACGGGACCGCCACCTCGTCCCACTGGTGGTCGAGGATGTCGGTGAACTGGCTGTCCCACGGGTTGACCACCCAGTTGGCGGTCTTCGCACCGGGGTGACCGCCCGGGAGGCCGGACATAGTCACCACGCGCCGGACGCCGAGCAGGGCGGCCAGCTCGATGCTGCGGTGCAGGTCCTCGGTGTGCTGCGGGCCGACCAGCGGGTCGGGGTTGAGCGGGTTGCCGTTGCAGTTCAGGCCGGTCAGGGTGATGCCGTGCCGGTCGAACCGCCCGAGGTAGTCCTCGCGGGCGCCGGCGCTGGCGAGCAGGTCGCCGACCGGCAGGTGCGGGGTGCCGATGAAGCCGCCGGAGTTGATCTCGGCGCTGGTCAGGCCCAGCCCGGCGAGGGTGCTCAGGGCCTCGTCGAGCGGACGGTCGTGCAGGCAGGCGGTGTAGGCGCCGAGCTTCATGCGGGTCCTTCCTTGAAGGCTCTGGTGACGGCGTCGAGGACGCGGAGGTTGTGCAGCCCGTGCGCCATGTCGGGGCAGGCGGGCAGGCGGCCCAGGCCGCCGATCTGGTCGAGGAACGCGCGGGCCTGGAAGACGAAGAAGTCGTTCTGCCCGTGCCCGACGGTCGGGAAGTCCATCGGCAGGCCGCCCGCGACGTACGGGTGCCACGGGCCGATCGACACCGTGCGAGGACCGTTGCCGGCCCGGGCGGGGCCGTCGTCGATGATGCTGAACTCGGCCGGCCGGTTCAGGTCGAACGAGGCGGTGCCGCCCTCGCAGAACAGGTCGAACTTGAGGGTGTTGGCATGCCCGTACGCGACCCGGGACAACGCGAACGTGCCGACCGCGCCGTTCGCGTGGCGGCTGGTGTACGTGCAGACGTCCTCGTTCTCGACCGGATCGCGCTCGGTGCTGAGCTCGACGCCCCCGGCGTGCCCGACCGCCACCCCGAGCGGGCGCGGGCGATCCTTGATCAGGGTGGCCATCGTGGTGCCGTGCACGGCCACGGTCTCGCCGCAGAAGAACTCGGCCAGGTCGGCCAGGTGGCTGCCGATGTCGGCCAGCACGCCGCTGCCCCGGCCGCCCCGGTAGCGCCAGCTGATCGGGCGCTGCGGGTCGAAGCCGTAGTCGCACCAGTAGTTGCCGATGAAGTGGCGTACCGCGCCGAGCCGTTCCTCGACCTGCGCCTTGATCGCGTTGACGGCGGGGGAGCGGCGGAACGTGAAGCCGACCGCGTTGACCCTTTCCGAGGATGCGGCCGCTTTCACCATGGCCTCCGCGTCGGCGATCGTAGGGGCCAGCGGCTTCTCGCACAGGACGTGCTTGCCGTTCTGTAAGGCGGCTTCGGTGATCTCGCGGTGCAGGTTGTTGGCGACGGCGACGCTGACCGCGTGCACCTCGGGGTCGTCGATCACCCGGCGCCAGTCGGTCTCCGTCTTCTCGTAGCCGAACCGCCGTGCCGCGTCGGTCGCGAACGGCTCATGCACGTCGGCGATCGTGACCAGGCGGGCGACGGGCCCGCCGAGGTCGTAGAGGCTCGCCGCGTTCCGGTACGCGCTGGCGTGCGCGCGGCCGACCATGCCCGCGCCGATCACCGCCACGCCGATCTGCTGGGTCATGGTGCAGGCCTCCTTTAAAGCGCTTTAAGCACGAGTACTATCAGCCGGGTCTCGTCCGGGTGTCAAGGGAGGTTCGCTGTGGATCAACGGCCGCGGCTGGAGGACGTCGCCGCCCGGGTCGGTGTGTCCACGGCGTCCGTGTCGCTCGTGCTGCGCGGGGCGCCCGGCCCCAGCGAGCAGACCCGCGCGCGGGTGCTCGCGGCCGCGTCCGAGATCGGCTACCGGGTCGACCGGGCGGCCTCGCTGCTGGCCCGCCGCCGCCGGCATCAGCTCGGGGTGCTGCTCGACGTGCGCAGCCCGTTCCACGCGGAGCTCGTCGAGGAGATCCAGGTCGAGGCGGACCGGATCGGGTACGAGGTGGTGCTGTCCACGCTGACCCGCAGCCACGACGAGTCCCGGGCCATCGCGTCACTGCTCGACTTCCGGTGCGAGGCGCTGCTCCTGCTCGGCCCCGACGCCTCCGTCACGTCGCTGGCGAAGCTCGCCGCCCAGGTGCCGGTGGTCGTGGTCGGCCGCCAGGTCGCCGAGCCGTCGGTCGACGTGGTCCGCCCGGCCGACGACGTGGGGGTGGCCGCCGCGCTCGACCATCTGATATCCCTCGGGCATCGTGAGATCGCGTTCGTCGACGGCGGCAAGGGTGCGGTGGCCTCGGCCCGGCGCCGCGGCTACCGCACCGCGATGCGCCGCGCGGGGCTCACCTCGCGGGTGATCGCCGGCGACCACACCGAGGAGGGCGGCATCCGGGCCGGCCGGTCGCTGGTCGCGGCGGGCGACCGCCCCACCGCCGTCATGGCGTCCAACGATCGCTGCGCGGTCGGCCTGCTCGACGCGTTCCTCCGGGCGGGCGTCGACGTTCCGGCCGCGATGTCGGTTGTCGGGTACGACGACAGCACGCTCGCGCGACTCGCCCACATCGACCTCACCACCGTGAACCAGGACGCGCCCGCCCAGGCCCATCACGCGGTGGCGGCCGCGGTGTCCCGCCTCGACGAGGCCCGCACCGACCGGGTCGAGGTGGTGCTGCGCCCGCAGCTCGTGATCCGCGGAAGCACCGCCGGCCCGTCGCGGTGAGCGGGGGAGAGCGGTTTCTGAGAACTTCCTGAATCGGCGGGCGTGGATTGCCTGGTAAGGCCACAGATTCGCGGGCGGAATGCCTCAGGTGACCGCCCTAGCGTTTGCGATCCCTGAACGGTCGTCCAAACCCCCGAGACGGAGATCGACCCATGTCGGATCGGAATGTGAGCCGCCGCAACGTGCTCAAGGGCGCCGCGGCGCTGGGTGGCGCCGGGCTCGTCGTGGCCACGGCAGGTGGCGAGGTGGTGGCGGCCTCGAGCAAGCTGGCCGCCAAGAACACGCCTCAGCCGTACACCAGCATGTTCCGGCGCCCGCCCGTGCTCATGCCCTCCGAGCAGGGCGTCGACGAGAAGGGGCCGTTCCAGCGGTACTGCCTCACGCAGAAGGTCGGCCGCGCGAGCATCGTGCCGGGCCTGACCACCGAGATCGCCGGCTACAACGGGATCTTCCCCGGCCCGACCATCTCCGTGCAGCAGGGCACCCGTACCGAGGTGCGGATCGCCAACCGGCTGACGGTCCAGAAGCTGAACGGGCTGCCGTTCCGGACCGTCACGCACCTGCACGGCTCGGCGTCGCTGCCGCAGTACGACGGGTACGCCAACGACTGGACCGTGTCGGGGAACTGCAAGACCTACAAGTACCCGAACTGGCAGCAGGCCCGCACGCTCTGGTACCACGACCACAACCACCTGAGCACCGCGCAGAACGTGTTCACCGGGATGGCCGCGCAGTACCACCTGCACGACCCGTACGAGCAGGCCCAGCTTCCCCAGGGCGAGTACGACGTCCCGCTGTTCGTCAGCGACATGGCGTTCAAGGCGGACGGCTCGGTGGCGTTCGACGACTCGGACCACGCCGGTTTCATGGGCGACACGATCCTGGTGAACGGCGTGCCGTGGCCGAAGATGCGGGTCAAGCCGCGGGTCTACCGCTTCCGCATGCTCGCCGCCGGCATCTCCCGCTCGTTCCGCTTCACGCTGAGTACCGGCGACCCGATGTACGTCGTGGGCACCGACGCCGGCATGACGCCGAAGGTGACCGCGGTGCAGTCGTACCGGCACGGGGTGGCCGAGCGGTACGAGATCCTGATCGACTTCCGGAAGTACAAGGCCGGTCATAAGATCGAGCTGAAGAACCTGAGCAACAAGAACAACGTCGACTTCGCCAACACCGGCAAGATCATGCAGTTCGAGGTGGTCGCCGACTCGGGGGCGCCGGACCCGTACGTGATCCCGAAGACGCTGGACCTGGGCCCGCAGCCGTTCAGCAACCGGGGCGCCATCGAGGTCAACAAGCTGACACCGGACATGGCGAAGGCCCGCCGGCGGGTGCGCGTGGAACGCAAGCACGGCCTCTGGACGATCAACGGGGAGACCTGGGAGGACGTCGAGGCGACGAAGTTCCAGCGCGTCCTGGGCAACCCGAAGCCCTACGACGTGGAGATCTGGGACCTGGTCAACGAGTCGGGCGGCTGGTTCCACCCGCTGCACATCCACCTCATCGACGGCAAGATCATCGGCCGGAACACCACTCCGGACGGCAAGGCCCACCCGTGGGAGGGCGGCGGCAAGGACGTCTTCTACCTCGGCGAGAACGAGACGGTCACCGCGCTCATGCAGTTCACCACCGGCGACGGCAACGACGGCGGCCGGTACATGGTGCACTGCCACAACCTGGTGCACGAGGACAACGACATGATGATCCAGTTCGCGGTCGGGGACGTGAACATCAACGACCCGATCACCTCCGACCGGCCGGGCCTCGACGACCGGGACGAGCAGCCCTCGGTCTACGCCCCCGGTTTCCCCCTGGGGTCCTGATGCGGGCCCGGATCTGCCTGGTACTGATCGTGCTCCTGGCCGGCGTCGCGCTGGTCGGGCGGTCGGCGGGATGGTTCGCGAGCCCGGTCGCGGCCACCACGCCGGTCGCCCGGATCGTCAGCGACGACACCGGCGACGGTCAGGCGACCACCACCTTCGACAAGGCGATGGTCCGCAAGCGCGCGGCGATCGCGATCCGTCCCGGTCCCGGGGCCGACCGCGCCCGGATCGCCCGGGAGATGCGGGCCATCGCCAAGGCCAGCCCCAGGGTCGGGTCGCTGGAGCCGGCGACGTTCGCGGTGTTCAGCCAGGACATGCTCGAGTACCTGGTCCCGGAGATGACCTTCGTGGCGCCGGAGGGCGTGTCGGTCGAGACGACCGAGGCGATGATGCGCGACCTCCAGCCCGCGGATGTCGCGTTCTACCTGGTCCAGCCGGTGCTGGTGCACGACATCACGTTCGGGGTGATCACCGCGACCCGGACGCCCGAGCAGGTGCGGAAGGCGGAGGACGCCGAGGGCATCGTCACCGATGTCCTGGGGCGTTACGACACCGAGCCGCAGAGCCGGGGCCTGACGATCCGGTACTTCGGGGCGGTCCTCAGCGACAACTCGATCGCCACGGTGCGCGAGGCCATGGGCCGGGCGGCCGGGCTGCCCGCGGACCGCGTACAGGTCTCGGCGAATCTGCCCGGACCGGGCGTGGACCTGAGCAACGGCGCCTACCTGGTCGACGACGAGTCGGTGAATCACACCCACAAGTAGCGAACCCCCTCTGAAGCCGCCCTGAACGAGTTCAGGGCGGCTTCAGCGTGTGGTCAGGGTCACGCGAGTCCGTTCAAACCGCGCAAGCCCACCATTTGATGAAATTCCCGGTTCTCCTCCGCTCCCAAGGAGTCACCGCATGAAGCTCCGTACCGCCGCGGCCGTCGCCGCCCTGCTGGCCGGCACACTCGTCGCCACCCCCGCCCAGGCCGCCCCCATCGGCCAGGGATTCACCGTCACCCCCACCGACCTGGCCTACATCCTCAAGCAGATCAAGATCTCCGAGGCTCACGTACGCGACACGACCAGCGCCACCGGCCCGTGCGGCGCCCTGGTCGGCGACGGCCCGGACCAGCTGGCCAGCCCGCTGCTGGCGTTCGGCCTGCGGACGGTGGACGGCAGCTGCAACCACCTCGTGCCGGGCGAGGAGACGTACGGCGCCTCCGACCAGATCTTCCCGCGCCTCGGCGGCAAGAACTTCAAGGCCGCGGAGAGCGCGCCGGCCGGGATGTTCGGCCCCGGCAGCCCGAGCTTCCCCACCACGTACGCGGACAAGAGCGCCAGCAACACCGTGGTGGACTCGCAGCCCCGCCTGATCAGCAACCTGATCGCCGACCAGACCGCGAGCAACCCGGCCGCCCTGGCCGCCGGCGGATACCCGGTGCGCAGCCAGACCACCGGCACCGGTGGCGTGCAGATGGACGGTTCCACGGTGCTCATCCCGAACGTCACCACCGACATCGGCCTCAGCGCGCCGTACAACTCGTGGTTCACGCTCTTCGGGCAGTTCTTCGACCACGGCATCGACCAGACGGTCAAGGGCGGCGGCTCGGTCATCGTCCCGCTGCGCGCCGACGACCCGCTGATCGCCGGCCCGGACCGGATCCCCGGCAACGCCGACGACCCGAAGCCGGGCGACGCCAGGTACGTGCCGGCCTCGATGCGGTTCATGGCGCTGACCCGGGCGGCGAACCAGCCCGGCCCGGACGGGAAGCTCGGCACCGCCGACGACGTCCAGGACGCCCGCAACACCGACAGCCCGTACGTCGACAACTCCCAGACGTACACCTCGCACGCCTCGCACCAGGTCTTCCTCCGCGAGTACGCGCTGAACGCCGCCGGCCGCCCGGTCTCCACCGGCAACCTTCTCGCCGGGGCGTCCGGTGGCCTGCCCACCTGGGCGGAGACGAAGGCTCAAGCCCGTACCCGGCTAGGTCTTGATCTTGCCGACAAGGACGTGCTGGCCGTTCCGGCGGTCCTGGCCGACGCCTACGGCAAGTTCGTGCCCGGCCCGGCGAGCGGCCTCCCGCAGTACGTCACCAGGCACGGCCTGGTCGAGGGCGACCTGACGCACCCGGTCGCGGTGCCGGCCGACGTGCTGTCCTTCGACACCGCGTTCCTCTCCGACATCGCGCACAACGCCGACCCCGGCGCGGTGGACACCGACCACAACCCGGCCACCCCGCCGGTCGCGCCGCGCGCCGACGACGACACGACCGCCTCGGCCGACTTCGCGTCCCAGCCGGCCGGCACCTACGACGACGAGATGCTCGACGCGCACTACATCGCCGGCGACGGGCGGGCCAACGAGAACATCGGCCTGACCGCGGTGCACACCATCTTCCACTCGGAGCACGAACGCCTGGTCGGCGACATCGAGCGGGTGCTCACCGAGGACGACACGGCGCCGGGCCTCGCCGCGTTGGGCGACTGGCAGCTGGCCGACGGCTCGTGGAACGGCGAGCGGATCTTCCAGGCCGCCCGCTTCGTCAACGAGATGGAGTACCAGCACCTCGTCTTCGAGGAGTTCGCCCGCAAGGTCCAGCCGGCGATCAACCCGTTCCAGCCGTTCGCGTTCACCCAGACCGAGATCAACCCGGCGATCACCGCCGAGTTCGCGCACGCCGTCTACCGCTTCGGGCACTCGATGCTCACCGAGCGCATCAGCCGCACCCTCGCCGACGGTACCGACGCGTCGATGCCGCTGCTCGACGGCTTCCTCAACCCGCCGGCGTTCACGGCCGGCGGCACGCTCGGCCCCGAACAGGCGGCCGGCTCGATCGTGATGGGCATGTCCGACCAGGTCGGCAACGAGCTCGACGAGTTCGTCACCGACACGCTGCGGAACAACCTGCTCGGCCTGCCCATGGACCTGGCCGCGGTCAACATCGCCCGGGGCCGCTCCGAGGGGCTGCCGTCGCTGAACGTGTTCCGCCGCTCGGTCGCACCCGCGCTGGCGCCCTACACCAGCTGGGTCGACTTCGGTGAGCACCTGAAGCACCCGGAGTCGCTGGTCAACTTCATCGCCGCGTACGGACAGCACCCCTCGGTCCTGAACGCCTCGACCGTGGCCGGCAAGCGCGCGGCGGCCCAGGCTCTCGTGGACGGCGAGACGGCCGGCGCGGCGACGTTCATGAACGCCCCGGCCGCGTCGTCCGGGCTGGACGACGTCGACCTGTGGATCGGCGGCCTGGCCGAGCAGACCGACCCCTTCGGCGGCCTGCTGGGCAGCACCTTCAACCACGTCTTCGAGAACCAGCTGACCAACCTGCAGAACGGCGACCGGCTCTACTACCTCGCCCGTACGCCCGGCATGAACCTGCGCACCCAGCTGGAGGGCAACTCGTTCGCCGAGCTGATCATGCGCAACACCGACGCGCACACGCTCAAGGCCGACTCGTTCGCCACGGCCGACTGCAAGTTCGAGCTGTCGCACATCGCCAGGACCGGCGGCAACGAGGTCGACGACGACCCGGCGACCGCCTGCGACGAGCATGCGCTGCTGATCCGTCTCGCCGACGGCACCATCGCCTACCGCTCCCGCAACAGCGCCGACCGGCCCGGCATCAACGGGCAGTCGGTCTACAACGGCACCGAGGACGCCGACCGGGTCCGCGCCGGCAACGACAACGACACCGTCTGGGGCGCCGAGGGGGACGACGTCCTGGAGGGTGGCGCCGGCAACGACGTCGCCGTCGGCGGCGAGGGCGACGACATCATCACCGACGCGGCCGGCGACGACATCCCCAAGGGCGGCCCCGGCAACGACGCCATCGCCGGCGGCATCGGCCTGGACATCGTGATGGGCGGCACCGGCAAGGACTTCACCGACGGCGGCGCCAACATCAACGAGACGTTCGCCGGCGAGGGCGACGACTTCGTGCTGGCCGGCGACGGCGAGGACGCGGTGTTCGGCGACGCCGGCGACGACTGGCAGCAGGGCGGCAACGGCCCCGACCTGCTCCAGGGCGACAGCGGCAACCTGTTCTTCCTGGACGACTCCAACAAGCCCGGCAACGATGTGCTGATCGGCGACGGCGGCGACGACGACTACGACATGGAGGGCGGCGACGACATCGGTGTCCAGGGCCCCGGCATCGAGAAGAACGCCGGCGGTTCGGGCTACGACTGGTCCATTCAGGGGACCGACTCCGATCTGGCTCTCCCTCTCGCGCCCCTGGGCACGCTGACCATCGGGGTGCGCGACCGCTACAACGAGGTCGAGGCGCTCTCCGGCACATCCGGGAACGACACGCTGCGCGGGGACGACGTGGTGCCCTCGGCGGTCGGAGACGGCGGATTCCTCGGCTGTGACGCCCTGGACGCGGCCGGCGTGGCCCGGATCCGCGGACTCGACCAGGTGGTAACCACGCTGCCCACGCCGGTGTCGGCCGTCGGCAACTCCACCGGCCGGCCCTGCGACCTGCACGGCGACGTGTGGGGCGACGGCAACATCCTGCTCGGCGGCGCCGGCGACGACATCCTCGAAGGCCGCGGCGGCAACGACATCCTCGACGGCGACCGCTCCGTCAACGTGCGGCTCAGCGTCCGCGACGCGAACGGCGCCGAGATCCGGTCCGCCGCCGGCATGACCGAGCTCCAGGCCGACGTCTTCGCCGGCACGATCAACCCCGGTCAGATCTTCACCGTACGGGAAATCCTGACCTCGCCCGGCGCGGGCACCGACTCGGCGGTGTTCTCCGGCAACCGCGCCCAGTACCTCATCGAGAAGGCCGGCGACGCGCTCATCGTCAACGGCCCCGACGGGGTCGACACGGTCCGCAACGTGGAGAAGCTGCGGTTCGCCGACGAGACCGTCGACGCCGGCCAGTTCGAGGCGTTCTTCGGGGTCACGGCGCTCGCCGGGGACGGGCAGGCCACGGCGCTGTTCACCCTGCCGGCGACCGACGGCGCCGCGGTCACCGGGCTGACGCTGGAGCAGACCGCCGGCGGGGTCAGCACCCTGATCACGCTGCCCGCCGACGCGACCAGCTTCGTGGCTGCCGGGCTCACCAACGGGGTGCCGGTCACCTTCCGGCTGCGGGTCAGTACGGCTGCTGGGGTGGGTGCCTTCAGTGAGGCGTCGGCGCCGGTCATCCCGGTGGCGGCTGCCCCGGCAGACGGTGACGACGAGGGCGACGAAGGAGGCGACGACGGCGACGAGACCGGCGACGACGGCACCACCGATCCGGCTGGTCCGTCTGGCCCCGCCGATCCCGCTGGTCCGGCCGGATGTGTCGCTCACACGGCTGGGGCGCCCCTTGCGCCCTGCGCACCGATGATCGGATCGGCGACGGCCGGGGACGAGTCGGCCGTGGTCCGCTGGACGGCGCCGGCTTCGGACGGCGGCACCCCGATCTTCGGGTACGAGGTCCAGGCTCTCAACGACGAAGGCATCGTGGTGGACGTCGACGTGGCCGGCCCTGAGGCGACCGAGATGACGTTCCGCAACCTGACCAACGGCTCGTCCTACACGTTCTGGATCCGCGCGGTGAACGCGGCCGGGGCGAGCGACTTCTCCTTGGTTTCCAACGCGGTCACCCCGGTGCCGGCGCGGGTCGATCCCACGCCCACGACCCCGTCCACGCCCACGACCCCGCCGACGACCCCGTCCACTCCCACCACTCCCACCCCCACGACTCCGACTCCGACCACCCCGGTTCCGACGACTCCGGTTCCGACCAAGCCGGCTACCACCGGGCCGCAGGCTGCGGTGACGGTGCCGGGAGCTCCGCAGATCGGGGCGATCAGCGCCGGTGACCGGCACGCGACCGTCCGGTGGACCGCACCGGCCGGAGGCGCCGACCTCTACGAGATCCAGGTGATCGACGCGGCGACCGGCCGCCCGACCGGCGCGATGCGGCTGGTCTCCGACAACGAGTCACCCGAGGTGATCGACGGGCTGGTCAACGGGCGGGCGTACCGCTTCGGTGTCCGTGGGATCAACGCGGCCGGCGCCGGTCCGCTCTCCGCGCTCAGCGCCGTAGCCCGGCCGATCTCGACCGCCGGAACGCCGCACACGGTGACCGGCACCGCCGGAGCCAAGGGCGGCGCGGTCACCGCCTCGGTGAGGTGGACGCCGCCCGCCTACACCGGCGGTTCCCCGATCACCGGCTACCGCATCACCGCCCAGCGGCTGAACGCCAAGGGCATCGCCACCGGCGCCCCGGTCGTGAAGACGGTGAAGGCCCGCACCTGGACGTTCACGGCGGCCCGCGGAGTCCCGGCCAACACCAAGTACCGGATCGTCGTCCAGGCCGTCAACGCGGCCGGCCCGGGCACCGGCAAGGGGGCGACCGTCCTGGCCCGCTGACCCTGTGGACAGTTCACAGGAACGCCGATTTCGCGCGATACGTTCAACGCCCACCCACAGGGGTGGGGGAGGCGGATGGCCGCGCGCGCGAGATTTCGATCTTGGGAGCGTCAGCTGCTCGGTCGTCCCGGCCGAGAGCCGCGTCGGCTGTTTGCCGCCGCTCCAGCCAAGAACAGCGTCATGCGCTCGCCGCCGTCCCGGCCAGGGGCGGCGGCGATCCGCGTCGGCGGGCTCGCGCCGCGTCGGTTGGGCTGACGCCGCGTCTGGTGGGCTCGCGCCGCGTGGTGGGCGCTGGCGGGCTGGCGCCGCGCCCGTCTGGCTGGCGGGCTGGCGCGTCGGTGGGCTGGCGCCGCGTTGGCGGTCCCGCGGTGTGGGTGGGCCCGCGCCGTCTACTCGCGCTCGACCCGGCTCAGCCCGCCCGAGGGCGTCCACCATTCGACGACCAGCAGCGTCGCCGAAGCGTTGAGTCGCGTGTGCACGACTTCCGCGATGTCGGCCCGGAACCGGTCCTCGTCCGAGTCGACAGCCACCGCCCGCCCGGCAATCTTGGCCTCGCCCGGCCACTGGGCCTCCGCGCCTTCGACCGGGTCGACCGTGGCGCTGTGCAGCGCGAACCTCGGGTCCCGCCGCAGGTCGGCCCCTTTCCGCGCTCCGGGCATGGAGCCGAACGCGAGCTCGCCCTCTTCGAACACGGTCTCGATCCCGGAGATCCGGGGCGCGCCGTCACGCCGGATGGTGGCGAGTGTCTTGTGCCGGTGAGCGTCGAACAGTGCCCGCACCCGGCCGGCGAACTCCGGCTCCGCTCGTTCCAGGTCCTGCCACGAGGTCATGCGCCTCATGGTCGCAGGGAGTGGTGGTCAGAGTCCGAACGCCCCGCCTTCGACCAGGATGAGCACGCCGATGCCGATCAGGACCACGGGCAGCAGGATGTGACCCCATCGGCTGAGCGCCTCGGCGATGGGCGGCCGGGTCGCGAAGAACCGTCCGGCGGCGACCCACACGGCGACGAGCACGAGGAACACAAGGGCGTAGGTGACCATCCCGCCGATGCCCGCGGTGGCGAAGACGGGCACGTACACGCCGATGTTGTCGCCGCCGTTGGCGAAGGTCACGGCGGCGACTTCCAGGATCCGGGGCCCTGACGAGCCCACGGAGGAGTCGGTGGAGTCTCCCCGGTGGCGCCACGACTGGATCGCGGCCTTGACGCCCAGGGCGAGCGGCAGCAGGCCGAGGTAGGGGATGGCGGCGTCGGGCAGGAAGGTCGCTCCGAGGGCGGCCGCCACGGCCACGGCGAGGATGCCGGCGAATCCGAGGTACTGGCCGACGGCGATGGTGCGGGTGGTGTGCGGCCGGCCCGCTCCCTGGGCGAAGAACAGGGCGATGATCAGGATGTCGTCGATGTTGGTGACGGCGAACAGCCCGACGGCGAGGAGCACCACGGGTCGAGACGTTACCGCTGGTCGACGATCCGCTTCATCTTGCCCATCGAGCGCTCCACCCCGTCGGGCTCGATGACCTCGACTGTCACGCTCACTCCGATCGTGTCCTTGATCAGCGTTTCCAGCTCGCGCGCGGCAGAAGATGAATCGGCACCGGGACGCCGTTCCACCCGGACCGTGAGCGCGTCCAGCCGGCCGGCACGGGTCAGCACACACTGGAAGTGGGGCGTCAGCGCGGGCGTACGCAGAATCAGCTCTTCGATCTGGGTGGGGAAGAGGTTGACCCCGCGGAGAATGATCATGTCGTCGGTGCGGCCGGTGATCTTCTCGATGCGGCGCATCGGGCGGGCCGTGCCGGGCAGCAGCCGGGTGAGGTCGCGGGTGCGGTAACGGACGACCGGCATGGCCTCCTTGGTCAGGGAGGTGAAGACGAGCTCACCGTAGGAACCGTCGGGCAGGACGTCGCCGGTGACCGGGTCGACGATCTCGGGGTAGAAGTGGTCCTCCCAGACGTGCGGCCCGTCCTTGGTCTCCACGCATTCGTTGGCCACACCGGGGCCCATCACCTCGGACAGCCCGTAGACGTCGACCGCGTGCATGTCGAGGGTCTGCTCGATCTCCAGCCGCAGGTTCTGCGTCCACGGTTCGGCGCCGAAGACGCCCACCCGCAGCGAGGTGCCGCGCGGGTCGACGCCCTGGCGCCGCATCTCGTCGACGATGGCGAGCATGTAGCTGGGCGTGACCATGATGACGTCCGGCTGGAAGTCCTGGATCAGCATCACCTGCCGGGACGTCATGCCACCGGACACGGGTATCACGGTGCAGCCGAGCTCCTCGGCGCCGTAGTGCGCACCCAGACCCCCGGTGAAGAGCCCATATCCGTACGCGATGTGCACGCGATCGCCGCGCCGGCCGCCGGACGCCCGGATCGAGCGGGCCATCAGCCGCGCCCAGGTGCGGACGTCGTCGAGCGTGTAGCCGACGACGGTGGGTCGTCCCGTGGTGCCGGACGACGCGTGGATCCGGGCGATCCGGTCGCGCGGCACCGCGAACATGTCGAACGGGTAGTTGTCCCGCAGGGTGGCCTTGTCGGTGAACGGAAAGCGCGCCAGGTCGGAGAAGTCCCGCAGGTCCGAAGGGTGCACGTCGGAGGCGGCGAACATCTTCCGGTACTGCGGCACGTTCTCGTACGCGTGCCGCAGCGACCACTGCAGCCGCGTGAGCTGCAGCCCCCGGAGCTCGTCGACGGACGCCCGCTCGATCGGTTCCAGATCTTCCGGACGAGGAGTTCGATCTTCCACGACTAGACCTTTCTGGTACGCAGCCCTTCGAACGCCATCGTGACCACGGCGTCGGCCAGAGCCGTGGCGCCGCCGCGCCGGGGCCGGTACCACTCGGCGAGCGAGTTGACCATGCCGAACATCAGCCTCGCCGCGGTTGCCGGATCGACGTCGGCACGCAGGTCGCCGTCCAGCTGAGACTGCTTCACCAGCTCGGTGACCTGGGCGTCCAGGATCCGGCGGCGGTTCAGCGCTTCCTTCTCGACCCCGTTGTTCCCGCGTACGCGCAGCAGCAACGTCACGAACTCCAGCCGGTCGGCGAGCACCAGCACACTACGGCGGATCAGAAGCTCCAGCCGCTCGACGGGCGGCGCCGGCATGGCCGCGGCCTCGTCCGCCGCCTCCTGCAGACCGTCCAGCGCGTGGTCGACGGCCATCCGGAGCAGGTCCTGCTTGCTGGAGACGTGGTGGTAGATGCTCGACTTGGTGATGCCGAGCTCCTCGGCCAGGTCACCCATGCTGGTCGCTTCGTATCCCCGCGCGTTGAACAGCCGCACGGCGGCGGCGAGAACCGCGCCCTGGTCGTGGCCGGGCCGGCCGCGGCGGCGAGGGGAGTCGGTCATCTCTCGATCACCCGGCTGGGGCCCCGGAATTCCGCGATGATGCTGTCGGCCCGCAGGAAGGCCTGGTCGCGCTCGAACATGAGATGCGCCGCAGTCTGTGCCATCACCACCCCCAAGGCTTGATAACCGAACGAACGGACGGTAGATAATGAAGACAGCCAACCGCACAGGAGCGCAGATGACAACCCCCGCCGAGTTGTACGAGACGCATCGTGAGCTGCTCGACCGGGCGGTCGCCGCGACCCGGTCCCGCGACTACTGGTCCGCCTATCCCGAGTCGCCCAGCAAGTCGGTTTACGGCGAGGAGGCCGCCCCGGCCGGCGAGCAGGCGTTCCGTGACCAGTTGAACGGCGACTTCGAGATAGACCTGCCCGGCGTGACCGGGAGCGTCGCCACCGAGCGCTCGCCCTACGGCTTCGAGCTGGGCATCCGTTATCCGACGGCGGACCCCGCAGCGCTGATCGCCGCCGCCCGCGCCGCCACCCCCGCCTGGCGCGCCGCCGGGCCGCAGGGCCGTGCCGGGGTGGCCGCCGAGATCCTGCGCCGGATCAACGCCCGCTCGTTCGAGTTCGCGCAGGCCGTGCAGCACACCACCGGCCAGGCGTTCGTGATGGCGTTCCAGGCGGGCGGCCCGCACGCACAGGACCGCGGCCTCGAGGCGGTGGCCGCCGCGCTCGACGCGACCACGCGCGGGCCGGCCGAGGCGACCTGGACCAAGCCTCAGCGCGGCGGCGACCCGCTGCGGATGACCAAGACGGCCACCGTCGCCGGCCGCGGCGTCGCGGTGGTCATCGGCTGCAACACGTTCCCCACCTGGAACTCGTACCCGGGGATCTTCGCCAGCCTGGTCACCGGCAACCCGGTGATCGTCAAGCCGCACCCCGGCGCCGTGCTCCCGCTCGCGCTGACCGTGCGGATCGCCCGTGAGGTGCTGGCCGAGGCCGGGCAGAGCCCCGACCTGGTGACGCTGGCAGCGGAGTCGCCCGGCGACGGCATCGCGGTAACCCTGGCCACCCACCCGGACGTGCGCATCGTCGACTTCACCGGGTCCAGCGACTTCGGTAACTGGCTGGAGGCGAACGCCCGCCAGGCCGTCGTCTACACCGAGAAGGCCGGGCTCAACACGGTCGTGGTCGACTCCACCGACGACTACAAGGGCCTGTTGCGCAACCTGTCGTTCTCGCTCTCGCTCTACAGCGGCCAGATGTGCACGACGCCGCAGAACTTCCTGGTCCCGGCCGGCGGCGTGCGGACAGACGCGGGGACGAGGACGCCGGAGGAGTTCGCCGCCGACCTGAGCGCCGCCGTCGACAAGCTGCTCGGCGACCCGCAGCGCGCGGCCGGCACCCTCGGCGCGATCGTCAACGACGGCGTGCTGTCCCGGCTCACCGAGGCCAGCGGCGCCGCCAGCGTGGTCCGGCCGACCGGCGAGGTGGCCGACCCGCAGTGGCCGGACGCGACGATCCGCACCCCGGTGGTGGTCCGGCTGGACGCCGCCGACGACAAGGTCTACACCCGCGAGTGGTTCGGGCCGGTGTCCTTCGTGATCACGACCGCGTCCACGGCGGAGAGCCTCGAGATCTTCGTCGAGACCGTACGCCACCACGGCGCGTTGACGGCGTCGGTCTACTCCACGTCGCCCGAGGTGATCGAGGCCGCCCGGGACGCCGCGCTGGACGCCGGCGTGCACCTGTCGGAGAACCTGACCGGCGGCGTCTTCGTCAACCAGACCGCCGCGTTCAGCGATCTGCACGGCACCGGCGCCAACCCGGCGGCCACCGCCGCGTTGACGGACGATTGGTTCGTCAGTGGCAGGTTCTTCGTCCTGCAGTCGAGGCGGCACACTGAGCTGGAGAAATAGCATGCCTGAAGCGTTTCTCGTCGGCGGCGTTCGCACACCTCAGGGCAAATACGGCGGGTCGCTCGCGGGCGTCCGGCCCGACGACCTCGCGGCGCTGGTCGTGGGCGAGGCGGTGCGGCGGGCGGGCGTACCCGAGGATGTGATTGATGAGGTGATCCTGGGGGCGGCCAACCAGGCGGGCGAGGACAACCGCAACGTCGCCCGGATGGCCGCGCTGCTGGCCGGGCTCTCCGACACCACGCCCGGCTTCACGGTCAACCGGCTCTGCGCGAGCGGGCTGACCGCGATCCAGGCGGCCGCCAACGCGGTCCGGGTCGGTGACGCGGACATCGTGGTGGCCGGCGGCGTCGAGTCGATGACCCGCGCGCCCTGGGTGATGGCCAAGCCCGGCACCCCGTGGGCCCGTCCCGGCGAGGTGGTCGACAGCTCGCTGGGCTGGCGGTTCACCAACCCGATCTTCAAGGAGCGCGGCAAGACCACGATCAGCATGGGCGAGACCGCCGAGGAGGTGGCCGAGCTCGACGGCATCACCCGGGCCGACAGCGACGCGTTCGCGCTGCGCAGCCACCAGCGGGCGATCGCCGCGATCGACGCCGGCAGGTTCGACGCCGAGCTCGTCCCGGTCGGCGACTTCGCGGCCGACGAGATCCCGCGGCGCGGCTCCACGCTGGAGAAGCTGGGCGCGCTCAAGCTGGTGTTCCGTAAGGACGGCATCGTCACGGCAGGGTCCTCGTCGCCGCTGTCCGACGGCGCGGCGGCGCTGATCGTGGCGAGCGAGGCCGCCGTCGAGCGCTACGGCCTGACGCCCCGCGCCCGGGTGGTCACCGCAGCCGCGGCCGGGGTGCCGCCGCACATCATGGGCATCGGCCCGGTCCCGGCCACCGAGAAGGTCCTGGCCCGCTCCGGCTGGACCGTCGGCGACCTGGACGCGATCGAGCTCAACGAGGCGTTCGCCGCCCAGTCGCTAGCCGTGATCCGGCGGCTCAAGCTGGACGAGGAGCGGGTCAACGCGGACGGCGGCGCGATCGCGCTCGGCCACCCGCTGGGCTGCTCCGGCGCCCGGCTCACGGTCACCCTGCTCGGCCGGATGGAACGCGAGGACGCCCGGCGTGGCCTGGCCACCCTCTGCGTGGGAGTCGGCCAGGGCCTGGCCATGCTGCTGGAGCGGGTATGAGCTCACGGAGTGCGCGGGCCGCGACGATCGGTCAGGGGTTCTTCACATGGGAGACGTGATGCTCGACTTCGAGGACACCATCGCCAGGGACCAGCGGATCGAGCCGCGCGACCCGATGCCGGAGGCGTACCGGAAGACCATGATCCGGCAGATCGCCCAGCACGCGCACTCCGAGATCATCGGCATGCAGCCCGAGGGAGAGTGGATCACCCGGGCGCCGACGCTGCGGCGCAAGGCGATCCTGCTGGCCAAGGTGCAGGACGAGGCCGGGCACGGGCTCTACCTCTACTCGGCCGCGGAGACGCTGGGCGCCGACCGCGGCGACCTCACCACCCGCCTCATCGAGGGCCGGCAGAAGTACTCGTCGATCTTCAACTACCCGACGCTGACCTTCGCCGACGTCGGCGTCATCGGCTGGCTGGTGGACGGCGCGGCCATCTGCAACCAGGTGCCGCTGTGCCGCAGCTCCTACGGCCCGTACGGGCGGGCGATGATCCGGATCTGCAAGGAGGAGTCGTTCCACCAGCGGCAGGGCTACGAGCTGCTGATGACGATGATGCGCGGCACGGACGTCCAGCGCGAGATGGTGCAGGACGCGGTGAACCGCTGGTGGTGGCCGTCGCTGATGATGTTCGGCCCGCCCGACGGCGACTCGCCCAACACCGCCCAGTCGATGGCCTGGAAGATCAAGCGGCACACCAACGACGAGCTGCGCCAACGGTTCGTCGACATGTCCGTACCCCAGGCCGTGTCCTTGGGTGTCACCCTGCCCGACCCCGCCCTGAGGTGGAACGAGGAGCGAGGACACCACGACTTCGGTACGCCGGACTGGGACGAGCTGAAGCGCGTCATCTCCGGCGACGGGCCGATGAACGCCGCCCGGATCACCCGCCGCCGGCAAGCCCACGAGGACGGCGCCTGGGTCCGCGCGGCGGCCGCCGCACACGCACGGAAGAAGGCGTCATGAACCACGAGTGGCCTCTGTTCGAGGTGTTCGTCCGGGCCAAGAGGGGCCTCAACCACGTGCACGTCGGCTCGCTGCGGGCAGCCGACCACACGATGGCGCTGCACCACGCGCGAGACCTCTACACCCGTCGCAACGAGGGCGTGAGCATCTGGGTGGTCCGCTCCGACGACGTGGTCTCCTCGGGCCCCGACGACAAGGAGCCGTTCTTCGCCCCCAGCGGCGACAAGGCGTACAGGCACCCCACGTACTACGCCATCCCCGACTCCGTCCCGCACATCTGATGTCCTTCGACGACGCGTACGGCGCGCTCACCGACCACGACGACGACACCCGCTGGGCGTACGGCACGGGCTTCGCGGACCCCTTGGCCGGCGTGCCCGCGGCGATCCCGCCCGGGGTGGACCGTGCGGCTCTCGCCGAGTACTGCCTGATGCTCGGCGACGACGCGCTGATCATGTCGCACCGGCTGCAGCAGTGGGTGACCCTGGCGCCTGAGCTCGAGGACGAGGTGGCCATCGCCAACATCGCCCTCGACCTGCTCGGCCAGGCCCGCCTCCTGCTGACCCGAGCCGCCGAGGCCTCCGCCGACGTCGCCCCCGCCCCTGCCGCTGCCTCGTCGGCCGCCGCCCCCGCCCCTGTCGCTGCCTCGTCGGCTGCCGGAGACGCCCCTGTCGCTGCCTCGTCGGCTGCCGGAGACGCCTCAACCGGCGCCCGGGGCGAGGACGCCTTGGCGTTCGGGCGCGGGCCGGCTGAGTTCCGCAACGTCCAGCTGGTCGAGCGCGCCGACGCCGACTTCGCCCACCTGGTGGCGCGCCTCCTCGCCTTCGCGACCTGGCGCCTCGCCGTCCTGGACCGCCTCCGCGACACCGCCGACCCGATCCTGGCGGCCGTCGCGACCAAGGCGGTCAAGGAGCTGACCTACCACCGCGAGTACGCGGCCCACTGGGTGGTCCGCCTCGGCGACGGCACCGACGAGTCCCACTCCCGCATGCAGTCCGCGATCGACGCCCTCTGGCCGCTGCTCGCCGAGCTCGACCACGAGCCGTCCCCGCTGGCTCCCACGACTTGGCGTCCCGAGTTCAACGCGATCCTGAGCCAGGTCCTCACCGCCGCAACCGTGGCGGAGCCGGCCGCTGCCCCGGCGGAGTCCTCGGCCGCTGCCCCGGCGGAGTCCTCGGCCGCTGCCCCGGCGGAGTCCTCGGCCGCCGACGCGTCGTTGTCCACAGAAGCGCCTGACGCTGTTTCCGCTGTGGACGACGCGGCAGAAATGTCGCTGCCGGGCGCTACATTGCCGCCCACCCACAGGGGTGGGGGAGGCGGCGGTGCGCGCGCTGCGAATTTCGAAATTTCGCCGCTGGCGGAGAGTGGCCGAGACGGCGTTCACACCCCCGCGCTGGCCGAGATCCTCGACGAGATGCAGGGCCTGGCGCGGTCGGTTCCCGGGGGTGTCTGGTGAGCCCGTCCGCCGCCGAGGTGGCCGCCACGGTCACCGACCCCGAGATGCCGATGCTGACGCTCGCGGACCTCGGCGTGATCCGGGACGTGCGCCAGGACGACGGCGGCGTGGTCGTCACGGTCACGCCGACCTATTCGGGATGCCCGGCGATGGATGAGATCCGGGCGGACATCCGGCGTGCGCTGGCTGGTGCGGGCTTCGACGCTGTCGAGGTGCGGACCGAGTTGTCGCCCGCGTGGACCTCCGACTGGATCACGCCGGAGGGCAGGGCGAAGTTGTCCGCTGCCGGGATCTCGCCGCCGGGGCCCGCCGCGCGCCGCCACGATGGGCCGGTGCCGCTCGTGCTGGGTGCGCCGAGGCGGAGCATCGCCTGTCCGCAGTGTGGTCATCCGGAGTCGGAGCAGATCGCGGCGTTCAGCGCTACCGCCTGCCGGGAGCTGCGCCGCTGCCCGGTGTGCCGGGAGCCGTTCGAGCATGTGAAGGAGATCTGACGTGGTGGTCCGCGAGTTTCATCCGTTGCGGGTCGCCTCGGTCGAGCGGCTGTGCGACGACGCCGTGGCGGTCACCTTCGACGTGCCGTCCGAGCTGGCCGGCCGGTACGCCTTCCGCCCGGGCCAGTCGCTGACCGTGCGGAAGCCGGGCGATCCGGCCGACGAGCGCCGCACCTATTCGATCTGCGCTCCGGCGGGCGCGGCGCCGCGCATCGGGGTGCGTGAGGTGCCCGGCGGTCTGGTCTCCGGTTGGCTGGTGCGTGCGGTGCGCCCCGGCGACCTCGTCGAGGTGGCGCCTCCGACCGGGACCTTCACGCCGGACCTGACTTCGCCGGGGCGGCACGTGCTGATCGCGGCGGGGTCCGGTATCACTCCGGTGATCTCGATCGCGGCATCCCTGCTCGACCGGGCGCCCGCGTTGATCGGGGCGGGCGCGCCGGCCGTGCCGGAGACGCAGGTTTGTGTGATCTACGGGAATCGGCGGGCCGACACGGTGATGTTCGCGGAGGAACTGGCCGACCTCAAGGATCGGTATCCGGCGCGGCTGGAGCTCGTTCATCTGCTGTCCCGGGAGGCGCGGGAGGTGGATCTGCTCAGCGGAAGGCTGGACGCGGCGAAGCTCCGTACCCTCCTGCCGGTCCTGATCGATGTGGACGCCGTGGATCACTGGTGGCTGTGCGGGCCGTTCGGGATGGTCGTGGATGCCACCGAGGTGCTCGGCGCGTGGGGTGTGCCGGCCGAGCGGATCCATCGGGAGCTGTTCTGGGTGGACGAGGCGCCGCCCGATGTGGTGCGGGCGGATGATCTGCCGGGTGTGGGCAGTGAGGTGACCGTGCTGCTGGACGGGCGGTCGACGACGGTGACCGTGGCGGACGGGGACACCGTGCTCGAGGGCGCGCAGCGGGCGCGGCCGGATCTGCCGTTCGCGTGTAAGGGCGGGGTGTGCGGGACGTGCCGGGCGCAGGTGGTCGAGGGTGAGGTGACGATGCGGCGGAACTTCGCGCTCGACCCGCATGAGGTCACAGCGGGTTACGTCCTCACCTGTCAGGCCATGCCATTGACGGAGGTCGTTGTCGTCGACTACGACGCCTGACTGGGTTTACGCACGGCTGGTGCATGTGGTTCAAACGTGGCCTGACCTGTGGTTAAGTCCATAGAGCACGTCCGGCGACCCGGAATTCTGCGTACTCGGTGCAAGAAGTCGGACACCGAGGAATGGAGTTCCGAATGCGACTACGCAAGGCAATCATGATCGCCGCGGCCGGCGTCGTGGTGGCCGGGGGTCTCGCGGTGGCGCCACTGACGTTCGCGGCGGAGGCGCCCGGCAACGGATGCGCGGACGTGGAGATCATCGGCGCACGCGCGTCGACCGAGCGTCCCGGATTCGGGGTGCTGCTCGGGCCGCTGGCCCGCAACCTCACCCAGAACCTGGACGCGACCGTGAAGTCGACCGCGGTCGACTATCCGGCCACGCTGGGCAACTACAACAACAGCGTCCGTCAGGGTGTCGCCGACATGGCGGCCAAGTTGGAGGTCACTGCGGCCCAGTGCGCCGACACGAAGTTCGTCCTGATGGGCTACTCACAGGGCGCCCAGGTCACGGGCGACGTGCTCGCCGGAGCGAGGGGCGGCCGGCCGGCCGTGCCCGCGGCGGTGAGCGACCGGGTGGCGGCGGTCGTGCTGTTCGGCGACCCGACGTTCACCGCCGGTGAGTCGTTCAACGTGGCCCAGGGCAATCGGTCCGGCGTCTTCGCCCGGGGACGGGGCGAACTCGACGCGTTCGCGGACCGCACGCAGTCCTTCTGCAACCGCAACGACACGTTCTGTCAGAGCGGGAGCAGCCTCGCCGCGCACCTGAACTACAACGGGTCGCTCGACGAGGCCGAGGACTTCGTGGCCACCCAGGTCGGCTAGCAGTACGGGGGCGGCCGCCAACGCCCCCTCAGGCCGCCAACGCCCCCAGGCCGCCAACGCCCCCAGGCCGCCAACGCCCCCTCAGGCCGCGAGATCGGTGATGAAGCGCAGGTCACGGGCCTCTTCCGCGTAGCGGGCGAGAGCGTGCACGGTCTTCGGTCCGGCGACCCCGTCGACGCGCAGGCCTGCTTGCGCCTGGAATCGGCGTACCGCCGCATCGAGAGAAACCGTGACCGGAACGCCCAGGTCGTCGAAGAGCACGCGCAGCGAATCGGGGTCGGCGCTCGGCGCCGGATCCGCGGTCCAGCCGATCAGCCCGCCGACGGCGTTGCCGACCACACTCAGAACTCCCTTGCCGGTCATCGCGCCTCCTGGGTCCTTCGGATGTGACTCAAGGATTGCCTGATGAACCTGTGTGCCGCCTCGGTCTGCGGTCTCGGCGAACCCCTAATCGCTCCGACTTTCGGCCTAGGGGACGCCTGCTGAAGGAAGATCGAGCAGATTCAGCGGACTCACAGACGGCTCACAACGTCGTGACAACGCGCGGCGCGACTGTTGGGTCATGACCGACTTGCTGATCCCGCCGCCGCGCTCCCACCGTCATGACTCCCTGTGGCCGCGCCGGGTCGCCGGTGGCGCCGCGCTCCTCGCCCTCGTCGCCGGTGGCGGTGTGGCCGGAGGCGCGATCGCCGACCACTACACCAGCGACACCGCTGCCGCCGCCTCGACCGCGACGACCGGCACGGCCACCCCGATCGTCAACTCCGGCACGTCCGGTACGTCCGGCGACCTCGCCGCCGTCGCCGCGAAGGTGTCGCCCAGCATCGTCACGGTCCTGGTCGACGGCGGCCGCTCGTCGTCGCTCGGCTCGGGCGTGATCCTGAACGCCAAGGGCCTGATCCTCACGAACAACCACGTGATCGCCTCGGACGGGACGGTCAGCGTCCGGCTGTCGGACGGGCGTACCGTCCCCGCCACCGTGGTCGCCGCCGACGCCACCCACGACCTCGCCCTCGTGCAGGCCACCGACGTGTCCGGGCTGACCCCCGCGACGTTCGCCCCGGACGCCTCGGTCGCGGTCGGGGACACCGTGCTGGCCTTCGGCGCCCCGCTCGGCCTGGAGGGCACCGTCACCTCGGGCATCGTCTCCGCGCTGGACCGCAAGGTCGACACCGGTGCCGAGAGCCTGACCGGCCTGCTGCAGACGGACGCCGCCATCAACGAGGGCAACAGCGGTGGCGCCCTGGTCGACACGTCCGGTCAGGTGATCGGCATCAACGTCGCGATCGCCACGGCCGGGGACGGCTCCACCGGCAGCGTCGGTGTGGGCTTCGCGATCCCGTCCGGCACGGTCGCGCAGGTGGTCAAGCAGCTCGAGGCAGACGCGAGCTGATCAGGCCTTCGACGGCGGCGGTCAGCTCGGCCGCCGGCTGCGCCGAGGTCCACGCCAGGTAGCAGTCGGGCCGCAGCAGCAGGGACTCGCCGGGACCGGGATCGTCCACCACCCGGACCACGTCCCGCGGCACCCTGTCCCGGAAGCCGCCCCGGTCGATCAGCAGGAACCCGCCGTCGCGGGTGAGCGTGGCCAGGCGGGTGCCGTCGGCCAGGGTGAGGTCGGGCGCGTAGCCGGCGCCGGCGCCCGCGATCAGGTTCGCGATCCGCCGCAACGCCGGCTCGTCCTCCAGCAGGCCGCCGACGAGCGTGCGCAGCGCGGTGACCTCCGGGCCCGGCCCGACCAGCACCGACTGGGCCATCGTGTGCATGACGACCTGCTCGGCCACCGGGCGGCGCTCCGCTTCGTACGAGTCGAGGAGCCCTCGAGGAGCTTGACCCCGCACCTCGGCCGCCAGCTTCCAGCCCAGATTGACCGCGTCCTGAAGCCCGAGGTTGAGGCCGGGGCCGCCGATCGCCGAGTGCACATGTGCCGCGTCTCCGACCAGCAGCACCCGCCCGCGCCGGTAGGTCTCGGCCAGCCGTGTGTTGCCGCCGGTCGTCCGGCGCAGCAGATGCGGCCCGTCGCCGGCCGGCTCGTCCACGTCGAGCGGCACGCCGAGCACCCGTTCCGCCGCCGCCCGCAGCTCGGCGATGGACATCGGCTCGTCGGTGGCCGGCTCACGGTCGGTCACGCTGATCATCCGGCGCCCGTCCGGGAACGGCGCGTAGACGAACATCCCGCGCTCGGTCCGCGTGTGCCGGAACGGCGGGACGATCCCGAAGCCCGGCACGTCCAGTCCGCCGCCGCGCCGGTCCAGCAGCCGCCGCGGAACGCTGACGTGCGCCGCCCGCGACACGGTCCGATCCGTGGTCACGCCCGGGAATCCGATCCCGGCCAGCTTCCGCACCACGCTGTGCCCGCCGTCCGCGCCCACCAGCCAGCGCGTCTCCAGCTGACCGACACGCACGTGGTCCGCCCGCTGCTCGAAGCCGGTGACCTCCACCCCGCGCCGCACCTCCACGCCGAGTTCGGCGGCCCGCGCGGCGAGCACCTCCTCGATCCGCCGCTGCGGCACGAGCACGGTGTAGACCGGGTTCTCCGCCAGCCGGTGCAGCGGCAGTGGAAGCGCCGCGAACATGTACTCCGGCGCCGGCCGGGGCGGCTCGTCGCTGCCGGTCAGCCGCTCCAGCAGCCCGCGCCGGTCCAGCATCCGCACGACCTGCCCGACCACGCCGTTGGCCCGCTGCTCGGTGCGCGGCTCGGCGTCGCGCTCCAGCACGACCGCCCGCACCCCGTGAAGCGCCAGCTCACAGGCCGTCATCAGCCCGTTCGGCCCGGCCCCCGCCACTACGACGTCAAACATCGGAAAACCCCTCCTCGAGTACGTGCACAGCAAAGTCCCGTCATCACGGCCCCGGGCCGTAGGTGGTCCGGGCCATACCCGCCGCCGGGTTCTCCCGGGTGGTCCGGCCACTGTGGACAGTCGGCCGAAATTGCCGGGCGCGCCGCCGATCCTGGGCCTGACCACGTTCGGGGAGGGCCCTGTGCGGCGGCTCCTCTCAGTGCTTCCGCGCGGGTGCCGGATCAGTGCTTCCGCGCGGGTGCTTCCGCACGGGTGCCGGAAAGCCGGCCGCCAGCATGGTCAGTGCGTCGATGATCAGCTCCGAGACGCCGGTCGCCGGGTCGCGACCAGGGTCGGTCGCCTCGGGGCGGGTCATCCAGCGGTTCATGGCCGTGTTGGCGGTGGCGAGCACGGCCGCCGCCATCACGTGCGGGTAGAGGTCGTTGTCCAGGTCGGTGCCGGTGCGCGCGGCGATGACCTCGGCCAGGGCGGCCTCGGCGCGCGCCCCGGCCCGGAGGAACTCGGCCTGCAGCGCCGGATGCCGCACCATCACGCCGACGCCGGCGAACCAGCGTTCCCGGTCGGGCAGATCGTCGCCCGGCTCGGCGGGGCCGTCCCGCACGACGCCGGCGACGGCCGCCCGGATCGCGTCCCACAGCGGCTCGCCGGCGGGCCGGGCCCGCAGGTTGTCCACCATCCGCAGGTACCGGTCGAGGTGCCGGGCGGAGATGGCCTCGCCCTTGCTCGAGAAGTAGTTGTTGAACGTGCGCGGCGACACCCCGGCGGCCGCGGCGATGTCCTCGACGAGGACGTTGTCGAAGCCGCGCTCGACGGTCAGCCGCACCGCCGCCCAGCTCAGGGCGGCCCGGGTCGCCTGCTTCTTCTCCTCGCGCCATCCCACGGGACGACAGTAGCAAAAACTGCGTGCCAAGCAAAGATGCGTGTCACGCAGAATCCGCGGTGATCTCGGCGAGCACGGCCTCGTCGGAGGTGATCAGCGCCTTCCACAGCGCCCACCCCCGTGCGCGCGCCCACGTCCCCTGATCGACGTCGATCCGCGCCCGGAAGGCCTCCCGGCTCGCCCCGGTCAGGACCGTCCAGGCGATCACCAGGTCGCACGCCGGGTCGCCGACCCCGCACGTCCCGAAGTCGATGACGGCGGCCAGCGCGCCGTCCCTGATCAGGAGGTTGTTCAGGGCGACGTCGCCGTGGAACCACACCGGCGCGTGATCCCACGACGACCGCAGCGCCTCCTCCCAGATCCGCGTGACGCGATCCCGGGTGATCCCCTCGCCGAGAGTGGCGATCGCCCGCCGCGTGTCCGCGTCCCAGACCTCCAGCGGCCCGCCCCGGAACCAGTTGTGCAGCCCGGGTGGTGGCCCGCCGTCCGGGTCGACCTTCCGCAGCGCGACGAGGAAGGCGGCCAGGTCGTCCGCGAACGGAGGAAGGTCGTCGGCAGTGGCTGGAGCGCCGTCGATCCACTCGTAGACGGACCACGGGAACCCGTACCCGTCGCCCGGCGAGCCCTTGGCCAGCGGCACCGGCACCGGCAGGGGAACCTGGGACGCGATCACCGGCAGCCACCGGTGCTCCTTCTCCACCGCGAGCGCGTACTCCGCCGCGGTGGGCAGCCGCACCGACATGGTGTCGCCGAGGTGGAAGGTCTGGTTGTCCCAGCCGCTCACCGCGACGGGCCGGACCGGCAGGCCGGCCCATCGCGGGAACTGCGCGGCGATCAGCCGGCTGACCAGATCGGCGTCGACGTGCCGCCGATCCGGCACCGGAACGCTGTCAGCCCGCACGGCGACCGCAGGTGTCAGCGGGCACAGCGACCCCAGGTGTCAGCCCGCAAGGTGACCCCAGCGGTCCTCGAGCTCGCGCCACGGCCCCTGCGCCTCGACACGCCCGCCGATCAGGACCACCACGTGGTCGGCCTGGACCAGGGCGGCCCGCTTCGACGTCGAGCCGACCACCGTGACGCCGTGCGAGCGCAGCGCCCGCCACAGTTCCAGCTCCGTGGTGACGTCCAGCGCCGACGAGACGTCGTCCGCGATCAGCAGCTCGGTACGCGGCGCCAGCGCCCGGGCCAGGGCCAGCCGCTGGAGCTGCCCGCCGGACAACCGGGTGCCCTTGTGACCGATCAGCAGCTGCAGGCCACCGCCGGCCGCGGCCAGGTCGTGTTCCAGCTGGGCCGTGCTGACCGCGTCCTCCGCGTCCACCTCGTGGCCCAGCTGGATGTTGTCGGCGACCGTGCCGGACAGCACCCGGGGCAGCTGCGCCACATAGCCGACCTGGTTGGGCCGCAGGAACAGCTCCGGCTGGTCGACCGCGCTGCCGTTCCAGGCCAGCCGCCCGGTGTGGTGCACGATCCCGGCGAGCGCCCGCAGCATCGACGACTTGCCGCTGCCGACCGGGCCGACGACCAGGACCAGCTGGCCGCGGTCCACGGTCAGGTCGACGTCCTGCACGCCCACCGTGCCATTCTCGTGCACGGCGCTGAAGCCGCTCAACGTGAGCCGCTGCAACGGGTTGCGCTCGGCCGTGGCGGGCGCGGGCGCCGTGCCCAGGGCGAGGTCGACGCCGTCCACCGGAGAGGAGTACTCGGACGCCCCGGACATCGCCACCGTGCGGCGGGTCCACACCCGTGCCGACGGGAAGTGCGACACCAGCGACGCCGCGACCCAGGCGAACCAGCGGGCGCTGCCGAGCGTGGCCACCGCGATCAGCGTCGCCGGGGCGGCCAGGTCACCGGCCAGGTAGAGCGCCCACGCCGCGATCGGCAGCAGGCCGCTCAGCACCGACGGCGTGGACCGCGCCCACACCTGGATGGAGATCTCGCGGCGCTGCTTGAGGCTGCGGTCGGCGTCCAGCTCGGCGAGGTGGTCCAGCACCGGCGCGGTGGCGCCGGCCAATTTGACCGTACGCGCCGCCGTCAGCGAACTGACCAGGGCCGTCGCGAACGCCGCGCGGGCCGCCACGGTCCGGCGGGCCGCCGCCTCCAGCCGGGGCCCGAAGAGCGTGGCGGTCAGCCCGGACACCAGCATCGTCCCGATGAAGAACAGCGCCGGGACGATGCTGCCCGACGCCCACGTCATCGCGATGATCATCAGGACGCTCATCGCCAGGTCGATGGTGTTGTCGGCGAGCATGACCACGCGTTCGGTGTCGCCACCCTGCGCGACCACCTCGGCGGGCGTGTACTTGCTGACCCGGCGCGGCCCGATCTGCCCGTGCACCAGGCGCAGGCTGATCCGCAGCATCTGCCGCACCCACCACTCGGGGAACCAGGCGCCGGTGTAGAAGAGCGTCGGGATCGCCACGACCAGGCCCACCGCGATGCCGATCGCCGGGTAGAGCGGATCGCCGACACCGTCGACGACGTTCGCCCAGAGCAGCGGCAGGATCGCGCCGTCCAGGCCGAGCAGCACCAGGACGGCGAAGAACGCCACGGCGGCCAGGCCGTACCGCGGGTCGTTGGTGGCCAGCCGGATGATCTCGCGCAGCGTCCGGGCGCGGGGCGCTTCCGGCAGCGGCGGCGGGTCGGCCTTCGGCAGGTTGTTGACCAGGGACTCGGCGCCGGTCTCGGCGGCCAGCTCGGCGTCCCAGTCCCGCTCGGCGAGCAGGACGCCGCCGCCGGACCCGCTCGCCGGGACGGCCGCGTTGCTGGTGGCGAGCAACTCGGTGAAGCGGCGCGAGGTCCGCAGCGGTCCGGCCTCGAGCACCTCGCCGTCGGCCAGCACGACCACCTCGTCGCAGCGCTGCACCGAGGTGAGCCGGTGCGCGACGATCACGCCGATCCGGCCCTCCAGCAGCCGGTCGGTGGCCCGCTGCACCCAGGACTCGGTGACCGGGTCCATCCGGGCGGTGGCCTCGTCCAGGATCACCACCTGCGGGTCGCGCACCAGGATCCGGGCGAAGGCGACCAGCTGCTCCTGCCCGGCGGACAGCTTGTAGCCGCCCTCGCCGAGCCGGGTCTCGACGCCCTCGGGCAGGCTCGCCACCCACGGGGTGAGGCCGAGCTCGGCCAGCGCGGCGCCGGCCCGGTGCACCAGTTCCCGGTCGAACAGCGCGATGTTCTCGGCCAGCGTGCCGGCCAGGATGTCGGTGCGCTGCGGCACGATCGCGGTGAACCGGCGCAGGCCCTCGATGTCCAGGTCGTTGATGTCGGCGCCGGCCAGGAACACGGTGCCGCGCGGCACGTCGACCGCGCGGGTGAGCACCTTGGCCAGCGTCGACTTGCCGGACCCGGTGCGCCCGATCAACGCGTACGACCGGCCGCGCTCGAAGGTCAGCGTGACGTCACGCAGCGCGGGCGGACGGCCGGAGTCGGCCTCGCCGTACCGGAAGGTCAGGTTTCTGATCTCGAGGTCGCCGTCGCGGGGGTCGTCGCCGCCGGTCGGCTCCTGGGGGACCTGCCGCAGCAGCTGGACGCGGCTCCAGGCGCCGAGCGCGTTCTGCAGCTCGGGCACCATCCGGGTGACGTGTTCCAGGGTGCCGCCGAAGCCCAGCGCCAGCAGCCAGATCGCGGTCAGCCGGGCACCGTCGATCAGCCCGGCGACCAGGGCGACAGCACCCCCGACAACCAGGACCGCGATGAGCGTACGGGTGATCGCTCCGGCGCCCATCGTGATGCGCGACGACCTCCGCCACACCCGGCGTCCCCGAGTCAGCACCTCCTGTGCCCGCTGCGCGTAGAGCTTGCGGACGTACGGCGCGGCCAGGCTCGTCCGCACGTCGTCCTGGCCGTGGATCGCCTCCTCCATCACGGCGGCGAGGTCCGACCAGGCCTCCTCCTCGGCGATCCGGGCCGGGCCGATCCGCGCGATGGGTTTGCGCATGGTCGCGATGAGCAGGAGCGAGACCAGGAGCATGCCGACCCCGGCCGGCCACCAGACGACGAACGCGGTGAAGACCGACATGGTCGCCACCGCGAGCGACTGGACGATCCGGACGCCGCTGCCGCGCATCTCGGAGCCGACCTGGTAGACGTCGCCGTCGATCCGGTCGAGCAGCTCGCCCACCGGTGTGTTGTCCAGGGCCGGCAGATCCTGCCCGAAGGCGACCCGGTTGAGTTTGCGGCGGGCCCGGGCGGCCCAGTCTGCGGTCAGCCCGGCGGCGATCAGCCCGACCGCGACGTCACCCAGCACGGACACGAGCAGCGCGATCGCGAGCAGCGTGAACATCGTCATGGATCGATCGACGAGGACGCCGCCGGCCAGCGCCAGGGCGCTCGCCTGACCGATGGCGCCGAGCAGCACGAGCACGCCTATCACCAGGGTCCGAGGCGCGGACGTGTCCCAGAGGTCACGAAGCAGGCGCATGCGGACTCCTTCAGAGTTGGTCGGGCGGTAACCCCATCCTCCGGTGAGCGGGAGAGCGCTTCAACGGAATTACGTGGCCCGCGGCTGTCGCGCGTGTCACGATCGCGCGCATGATCGATGTCCCGGACACCGTTGTGGCCAAGGCGCGCGTCGCCGGCGCGGACCATTGGCTGGCGGGCCTGCCCGCCCTGGTCGGCGAATTGTCGGCACGCTGGGGGCTGACGGTGGGCCGTACGTTCGGCGACGCCACCGAGGCCTACGTGGCGGCGGTGACGCGGGCGGACGGGACGCCCGCGGTGCTGAAGGTGATCGTGCCGGGCCTCGGCAACGCGGCCCGCGACGAGATCACCGTGCTGCGGCTGGCCGGCGGCGAGGGCTGCGCTCGGTTGTTCGAGGCCGACGAGGGTCGCGGTGCGCTCCTGCTGGAGCATTTGGGCCCGTCGCTGTACGAACTGGGCCTGCCGCTCGAGGACCGGCTGCCGATCCTGGCCGACGCCGCCCGCGAGGTCTGGAGACCCGCGACCGGCCTGCCCACCGGCGCCGGGAAGGGCCGATGGCTGATCGATCACATCCGGCGGCGCTGGGTGGAGCTGGATCGGCCCTGCCAGGAGCGCACGGTCGAGCACGCCGTCGCCGCCGCCGAGCGCCGCATCCGCGCGCATGATCCGGAGCGCGCCGTCCTCGTCCACGGCGACGTGCACGAGTGGAACGCGCTCCAGGCGGGCGACGGCTTCAAACTGGTCGACCCGGACGGCCTGATCGCCGAACCCGAGTACGACCTCGGCGTGATGATGCGCGAGGACCCGGTCGAGCTGATGGCCGGCGACCCGTGGGACCGCGCCCGCCGGCTGGCCGCCCACACGGACACGGATGTGACGGCCATCTGGGAGTGGGGCGTCGTCGAACGCGTCTCCACCGGACTGGTCCTGGCCGGCATCGGCCTCGAGCCCCTGGCCACCCAGATGTTGGAAGCGGCCGACGAGCTGTCCCGCCGCGACGACGAAGCACCGTGATCGCCCCTGGCGCGCGTGGTCGGGCGGTGCGGAGAGGTCAGGTGCGCAGGGTGAGGAGGGTGATCTCGCTCGGGGCGAAGATGCGGAACGGCGGACCCCAGAACCCGGTGCCCCGGCTGGTGTAGAGCTGGGTGCGCTCGCCGTGCCGGGACAACCCCTGCAGCGACGGCTGGTCGGTCCGCACCAGGTAGTGGAACGGCCAGATCTGGCCGCCGTGGGTGTGCCCGGAGATCTGCAGGTCGACGCCGTGCTCGACGGCGCCGCCGATCATCTGCGGCTGGTGCGCGAGCAGCAGCACCGGCAGGTCCGGGTCGGCGCCGGCCAGCGCGGTCGCGTGGTCCGTGTGGTGCCCTTCCAGGCCCGAGCCGCCCGCGGTCCGGTCGTCGACGCCCGCGATGACCAGCCGGTCGCCGCCGCGCTCGATGACGATGTGCTGGTTGTGCAGGGCCTCCCAGCCGAGCGCGCCCATGTGCTCGACCCAGCCCAGGGCGCCGGAGAAGTACTCGTGGTTGCCGGTCACGTACACCCGGGCCAGCGTCGCCCGCGCGTCCCCGAGTGGGGCCGCCTGCTCGCGGCGCTGCGCGACCTCGCCGTCAGCGATGTCGCCGGTGTGCGCGACCACGTCCGCGTCCAGCGTGTTGACGACGTCGATCACGCCGCGGGACCAGCGCGCCCGGTCGATCGGGCCGTAGTGCGTGTCGGTCAGCAGCACCACCCGCAGCCCGTCCAGGCCGGCGCCGAGGCGTGGCAGCACCACGTCGACCCGCCGGACGCGCGAGACTCGCATCGCTTCGGCGTACCCCCAGAGGAGCAGGACCAGCGCGATCAGCGCGACCACCGCGGTGACGACGCGGGAGCGGACCGGATCGGCGACCCCGGCGATCGCCAGGGCCGCGCGGAGCAGCAGGCTGAGCACCGACCAGGTGAACAGCACCCAGACCACGCCGAGGCTGGTGTCGGCGATGATGGCCGCCTGGTCCCGGTGAGCGCCGCCGTGGCCGCGCACCATCAGCACCGGGAAGCTCACCGCCCACGCGACCCACACGAGCGTCAGCACGACGAACACCGGCGTCGGCCAGTCGTTGCCGGCGGCCACCAGCGTGCCCCAGGACGTGCCGAAGAGCAGCAGGGTCGCGACGGTGATGATCAGCGGGAAGATCACCGCACGGGACGACCGGCGGCGGCGTGGCGGCGCTTCGACCGCTTCACTCGGGGTGGTCACCCGCCGAAGCGTACGCGGGGTAAACGGCCTGTGCGGCGGGGAGCCCGGGCCAGCGCTGCCGCAGATCACGCTCGGTCGCCGCGAAATGCGCCGCCAGCTGGGGGAGCACCCCGTCGGTCGCCTCGACGCCCGCCCGCAGGGTGTCGAGCATCTGGCCGCGCCGCGAGAATCCCATCGGGTGCGGCGCGTCCTCGATCAGGAGCTTCGGCACGCGTACGAGACGGATGAGCGTCCAGGCCCCGACGGCGGCGGCCATGCCCTCGGCCCAGGAGCGGTCCGCGGTCCGGCCGGCGCTTCTCCGGTACGCCGACTCGACGCGCTCGGTGACGAAGGCGGGCACCCGCGCCCAGCACGGCCCGCCGTAGAACGGGAGCCGGAAGTGTGCGACGTCCAGCAGCGGGTGCTGGCAGGCGGCGTCCTCGAAGTCGAGCAGCCGGGCCCGTCCGCCGGTGACCCGGCAGTTCTGCGGTGCGAGGTCGCCGTTGGAGAGGACCATCGGGCCACTGCTCAGGATCTCCTTGATCGGCCCGTCTATCTGGTCCCAGAACCACGGCGCTCCGAGCGCCTCCGCCTGACCGAGGGTTGCCGCGTGCATCCGGCCGACCGCCTCGGCCATCGCCACGAACCCGGCGGTGGCCGCCTGCGGGTCGGCACCGACCAGGAGGTCCTCCAGCGCCGGGCCGTCGCCCAGGTCCTCCAGCACGAGCAGGCCGGCGCTGTCGTCGGTGGCCAGCAGCCGTGGTCCCGCGTCGCAGCCGAGCTCGGCGAGCAGCAGCAGCGCGGACAGCTCCCGGTGGAAGCCGTCCCGCTGCCGGGGGTCGCCGGGCGGGCGGCGCATCTTCACGACCACCGTGCGGCCGTCGTCGGCGGTGCAGCGCAGCACCCGCGGGTTCACGGCGATCGTGTTCGACCAGCCCTCGGTCACCGGCCGCGCGGTCGCGATCGAGACGCTGGCGCCGCCCGGCAGGTCCATGCCGGTGAGCCTATTGCGGCGGCGCGCCCAGCCCGCGGAGCAACGCGGCCGGGACGATCAGGTCGGCGCGTTCCCGGGTGGCCAGGATGACCTGGGCGTTGAGCTCGTCGGTGCCGGTCGCCCACTCGACCGCGTCCGCCTCGTCCTTGCCGAAGCGCCGGTGCCGGTCGATCAGCCGCCGGATCCGCTCCTCCTGGTCCAGGTCGGCGTACCAGACCTCGCTCAGCAGCGGCTGCACGCCCGCCCACGGTCCGTCGCCCACCATCAGGTAGTTGCCCTCGGAGACGATCAGCCGCGCGCTGCGGAACACCGGGATGGCGCCGGCGATCGGCTGCTCGATGGTCCGCTCGAAGCCCGGCGCGTAGATCACGTCGTCCTCGTCGGCGTGCAGCCGCCTCAGCAGGGCGGCGTACCCGAGGGCGTCGAAGGTGTCCGGCGCGCCCTTGGCGTTGCGCCGCCCGAGGCGTTCCAGCTCGACGTCGGCGAGATGAAAACCATCCATGGGTACGTGCGCGACCCGGTCCGAGTCGATCGCCTTCACCAGCTCCTCGGCCAGCGTCGTCTTGCCCGCGGCCGGGGCGCCGGCGATGCCCAGCACCGCCCGGCGCCCATCCTCGACCAGCGCTGTCGCCCGCCGGACCAGGTCGTCAAAGGTCATGCACGGAACCTACATGCGGACGGTCTCGTTCTCGCCGGCGTCCGGCTGCCTGCCGGTGGCGGCGGCCTTGGCGTACCCGATCAGGGTGAGCACGGTGCTGCTGTGCGCGGCGTCCCAGTACTCGGCGGTCTCGGCGTGCACCTTGACCAGCGTCAGTCCCGGGGTCTCCAGACCCTCCGGGAACCACGCCTTGAGCGCCGGGCTCCACAGATCCTTGGCCTTGGCCGGCGCGTCGGTCCGCACGGCCTCGCCGGAGATGGAGATCCACGACTTGTGCCTGGTGTCGCTGAACGCGACGTTCACCTGCGGGTGCCGGCCGATCTGCGCCACGAGATCCGAGTCGCCGTACGCGAAGAACCACAGATCGCCGTCGAACTCGACATCCTGCACGGCCATCGGGCGGCTCACGTGCCGCCCGTCGTCCGTCATCGTCGTGATCATGCAGATCCGAGCGTCCTTGACCAGCTCCTTGACGGTCTCCCGCTTCTCCTGCTCGGTCTTCTCAGCCACCGGGTGCTCCTCACGTTCGGCGAATGTCCACCCTTGGGCTTCCCGCACACCGATGCCCTAACCGTCGGGTGTCAGCCGTCGGGGCAGCAACCGTCATGCGGGCCGCGCGGTTAGCCATCGTGTCTCGTAACCCAGGATCCCGCCCTCAGCGCCCGGCCTTGCCGGCCAGACAGCGGAGCAAGCCCCCTTCGGCGCGGACGCCGGAACCTCCCGCCGTATCGACCGGGGCGGTCACGCCGCCGGCCGGGGAACGGGCCCGGCGGACGCCGATCGACCTGGGGCAGGCCACCGCCGTGGGCTCCGTCCTGCTCGCGGTGCTCTTCCTGGTGAAGGTCTTCGCGGTGGCGAAGTACTCGCTGACCACGACGACCGGGCTGATCGCGGCCGCGCCGTTGCAGGTGCTGCTGGGGACGATCGCCATGTACGCCTATCCGGTGATGCCCGCGCTCGCGCTGGGTGTCGGGTGGCTCGGCGTGTCCTGGTGGCGCGACCCGGATCGGTCTCGCTTCCCGGTGGCGACCTGGCCGATCGTGGTCGCGATCGTCGCGGTGACGGCGTTGCTGTCACCGACCGAATTCTTCGTGACCGGCGTGACGCTCGTCGCCGTCTGTGTCCGGCTGGAACTGGGCTTGCGCCCGTCGCGCCGGCACACGGTGAAGGCCCGGTGGCTCCTGCTGGCGTTCGCCGCCGGCGGCTTGGTCTATCTGCGCCTGCCGGTGCCGAGGGACCTGTGGGAGCCGTGCCTGGTCCTTGTGGTGGCCACCGTCGCGGCCGACGCGGCCGTCAACGCCCTGGTGAGGGCACGGAAGCTGGCCCGGTTCGCGGGCCGTGCCCGATGGCTGCGCGGCCGCACGTTCCTGGTGCTGGGCACCGTCGCGGCGACGGCGTACCTGGTGCACACCATCGAGGTGCCGTGGATGCCGGCCCAGATCTACGCGGTGTCGTATCCGGCGGAGATCTCCACCCAGGACAAGACGATCGAGCCGCGGCTGCTGTCCGTGGTGCGGGTCGGGGTGCTCGAGGGATACCTGCTCGCCAAGGACGAGAACGAGCTGACGGTCCTGGAGGCCGATACCCGCCGCATCGTGCGGTTGCCCTACGACAGCGTCGTCACGCAACCTGCCTGCCATCGCGACCGCGATCAACTTCCCGGCAAGGCGCCGATCCTGATGACGCTGCGCGGCATCACCTACAACTCACACAACATCACCTGCGAGACGCTGCGGGAATCACTGCTGCCACCGCGCGGGCTGACCTACCGGCCGGCCGGGGGGATGCTCGTCGCCGCCGGGTGGGACTGCGCGTTCGGCTTGTGGGACCGGGCCGGGCAGCCGCTGGGAACCGTGCCCGCGCCTCAGGTGACCGAGCGGGTGGAGACCAGCGCGGAAACCGGTCAGGTCCCGTGCCCGGTGGCGTTCGCCCCGGACGGCAAGCGGTTGGCGATCGCCGGCGTGGACGGCGCGGTCCGGCTGTGGGACACGGCACCGGGGCGTGAGCGGTTCACCGCACCGATGCTGACCCTGCCCGCCACCAGGAACGTGACCGGCCGCTCCGCCGCGGTCAGCGCGCTGGCGTTCAGCCGGGACAGCACCACCCTCGCGGTCGCCGCCGGTGACACGGTGAAGATCCACATGCGGGGCGCCAAGACCTTCAAGGCTTCCGGCACGTTCACCCCGGCCCCCGGCCGGCGGGTCAACGCCCTCGCCTTCGCCGAGCGGAAGGGGAAGCCGAGGCTGGCGGCCGGCGGGGCCGGTGGCTGGGTGACGGTCTGGGATCCGCACCACCCGGGGCGGCCGCGGCTGGGGCCGTGGCGGGCCAACGACGACGAGGTCCTCGCGCTCGCCGTCGCACCCGACGGCACGACCCTCGCCGCCGCCGGCGGGCGCCGGAACGTCGCCCGCGAGCGGTATCACGAGCCGTACAAGGCCGACGCGCGCATCTGGTTGAGCGACATCACCGGGCAGCGCCGGCGGTGGTTGCCGGCATCGGAGAACAACGACGGCAAGGGGCATGGCGGTGCCGTCAACACCCTCGCGTTCAGCCCCGACGGCCGGTGGCTCGCCAGCGGCAGCAGCGACGCCACGGTGCGGCTGTGGAGCAGGACCGGCTCGCACGAGGGCAAGACGTTGCAGGGCCACACCGGCGCGGTCAACGCCCTCGCCTTCGTCCACGACGGCACCACCCTCGCCAGCACCGGCACGGACCAGACCGTCCGGCGGTGGCGCATGGACCGGCCGGCCACCGGCACACCCACGACGATCGACGTGCTGAGCGTGCCCGGCCCGCAGCCGCCGGGACCACGCGGCCGTGGCGGCGAGACATCGTCGGGGCCCTGACGGCCGTGTATCGCGGGCGTAGGCGGAGATGCTTACGCCCGCGATACGAATCACCGTCTGTAATGGGGGCATGAACCGGAAGATCGTGCTCCTCGGCCTGGCGATTCTCGGCCTGGCCGGTGGGGCGTACGTCGTGCGGAGGCCGCTGTTGATGGCCGGGCCGGCGTGCCTGGACGGGCTGTGGGACGGCTGCCTCAGCACCGACAACGGTGTGGTGCTCATGACGCTGGCCGGGGTGCCGCTCGCCCTGCTGCTGGCGGGGGCTCTGGCGTGGCTGCGGAGGACCCGCGGCGGCTCGGCGTGGCGGTTTTCGCTGGCCGAGGTGGGGATGATCTACGGGACGCTGCCGTTCGTGTGGCTGACCGTGATGCCCGGGCCGGGCGCCGGCGTCGTACCCGGCCGGGTGAGCCTGATCCCGCTGCGGGACCTGATCACGATGGGGCCGCTGGGAATCGGCGGCAACCTGCTGGTCCTCGCGGCGCTGGGGTTCTTCGCGCCGATGCGGTTCGCCGCGCTGGCCTCCGTGCCGCGGATCCTGGCGCTCGGGGCGGTCTGCTCGGTCCTGATCGAGACCGCGCAGTACGTCTTCCAGCTGGACCGGGTGTCGTCGGTGGACGACGTCCTGGTCAACGCGACCGGCGCGGCCCTGGCCGCGCTGCTGTCGCGCCGCTGGTGGCGCACCGCGGCCGAGGCGCAGGTGGACCGGGCTCAACCCGCGCACGCGCCGGCGAGCTGAGCCCAGCGCCGGTGGACCGGGCTCAGTCGGCGCCGGTGGGTTGAGCCCAGCGCCGCTGGATCAGATGCACAGGCGCAGTGCCGCGACGCCGGCGGGGGAGAGCGGGCGGGCGGTCGCCCGGAGGAGATCGCCGTGGACGCAGGCCGGGATCTGCTCGCCCAGGGTGCGGAGCGCGGGATAGAGGTCGAGGACCTCGCGGTGACTCAGGGCGCCCACGCCGATCAGCAGGCCGTTGACCGAGCTCGGGTTGCGGGCGAGCTCCGCGCAGACCTCGTTGCGCCAGGTCGGGTCGTCGATGTGGGTGGCGAACTCGCGGGCTATCCGGTTGCTCGCCGTGAACGCGAACTCCGCCGCCGCGTGCCGGCCGGACCGGGCCAGCACGGGCGCCAGGCGTACCGCTATCCCCAGTCGTAACGCCAGCTCCGGCACGGTCAGCACCTCGAGGCCGAAGCCGCACGTGTCGCAGAGGCGCTGGAAGGTCCGGGCGTGCACCACGGTCGCGGGCCGGGGGCAGTCGCCCATCGGGCCGCAGACGGTGTCCATGATGATCTCGGCGAGGGTGCCCTCGTCGTCGAAGCGGCCGACGCCGAAGAAGCTGGCGGGCGTGGCGCGATAGCGGGCGAGGGCGGCGCGTTCGGAGGCGTAGCCGTCCGGGTCGACGCCGATGCGAGGGACACCGAGGTGAGTGTTCAGCTGAATGAGCCGGAACATTGGCCGCTCCCGTGGGTAGTGCTGCGGGTCTCTACCTCGGGGTACGGGCGGCGCGCGGTAGCGGTTCAGTCCTTACTTTGGGTAACCGAAAAACTGCGTTTCACGCGGTGGCCCGTCATCCGGAAGCAGTCGAAGGTTACGGCGTGTAGTGCGTAGACGCCAGACGTCAGGAGTGCCAGCATCAGCGTGAGAATCGCTGTGAGTGAGCCGTCGAGGACTCGCCAGGCCACCGGCATCGCGGTGACGCCCAGGATCACCGCCGCCTCGAGGGCCGACTCGGCCAGGCGCAGCGGGTCGATCGCACGATTTCCGGTCATGGTGAAGCACCCTGCCGGTCGAGGCGCCCCCCGCGCTTCTGCCGGTGGGCCGATCCACGCCTATGACTTTCGGCCGAGTCGGCGGGTCGGCCGATGGGTCCGAGCTTGATCGTCCGTTGGTGCGACGCTCGCCCGGAATCGCCCGGATAGCTACTGACCTGGGGCGGGACCGTCTAGCCTTTGCCGGGCGAAACGCGGGGGAAACCTCGAAACTCGGCTGGGCGCCGTCCGATAGGGGTGTGGTCCGGTAGCGAACGAGGAAGGAATGCGGTGACCGACATGGCCACGCCGACCCGGGAGACCCTGCCGGCGCTCATGTACCACTCGGTGTCCGCCGTCGGCGGGCCGCTGAGCGAGCTCGCCGTGCCGCCGCGTCGCCTCACCGAGCAGCTGAGCGCGCTGACCGCCGCGGGCTACCGCCTGGTCGGGCTGGCCGAGGCGCTGGACCTGCTCAGCGCCGGAACCACCGACAAGCTGATCGCGGTCACCTTCGACGACGGCTACCGCGACTTCCTCACCGCCGGCCTGCCGGTGCTCGCCGAGACCGGCGCCCGCGCCACCCTGTACGCCTCCGTCGGCCACCTGGGCGACCGGGCCGGCTGGCTGGGCCGCTGGGCGCCCGACTTCGGCCGGCTGCTGACCTGGGACGAGCTGGGCGAGGTCGCCGCCGCGGGCGTCGAGATCGGCAACCACAGCCTGATCCACCACCCGCTGGACGTGCTGCCCCCGGACCAGCTGAAGGACGAGATCGTCCGCAGCCACGAGGAGCTGGAGCAGCGGCTGCAGCTCAAGATGCGCGGGTTCGCCTACCCGCACGGCTACAACGGGCGGCGGGTGCGTGAGCTGGTCCGGGAGACCGGCTACGACCACGCCACCGAGGTCGGGCGGCGGCTGCACCGGCCGGGCGAGCACCGGTTCGCCGTGCCGCGGCTGCAGCCGACCCCGGCGCACAGCGGCGCGGACCTGGTGGCGCTGGTCCGCGACGGCGGCCCGCAGCTGGTGCCGCAGGTGAAGCGGCTGGCCCAGCCGGCCTGGCGGATGACGCGCAAGATGGCCCTGCGTGCCGGACGGAACCTCACGTGAACGCGGGCATCCACCGGGCGCCGGGCCGCTTCGGCCGTCGGCAGGCGGTCGCCGGGCTGGCCGCGCTGGCCGTCGCCCCCGTCGCGGCGCTGGCCGTGGGCCAGGTGCGGTCCAGGTCGGCACCGGCCGAGGCGACGACCGGGCCGGTGCACACGCCGTCGGCCTCCGCGTCCGCGCCGGGCAAGGCCACCAAGCCCGCCGGACCCGCGATCGTGACGAAGGGCGGGGGCACGGTGCCGTTCCGCCCCGGCAAGGCGATGCTGGGCGCGTACCTGGATCTGGAAGGTCTGTCCGAGACCCAGGCGATCAAGCTGCGCCGGCAGCAGACCGGCCGCGACCCGCGGATCCTGCACTACTTCTACGCGTGGCAGGACACCCTGCCCCGATCGATCCCGTGGCTGCCGGACGACACGTACCCGATGATCTCCTGGCGCGGCACCGACCACGCCTCGATCCTCTCGGGGAAGTTCGACGACCTGATCGAGCGCAACGCCCGGCAGTTGAAGCGGCTCGGCCGGCCGGTGCTGCTGCGCTGGGGCTGGGAGATGAACGGCGACTGGTACGCCTGGAGCGCCGCGAAGAACGGCAACAACGCGGCCGGGTACGTGGCGGCGTGGAAGCGCATCCGGGAGAAGTTCGCCGACGCGAAGGCGGACAACGTCTCCTGGGTGTGGAGTCCGAACTGGAACGACGAGCCGGTGGCGGCCTGGAACACCAAGGCGAAGTACTACCCGGGCGACGACATGGTCGACTGGGTCGGGGTGTCCGGCTACAACCTGCACCGCGAGCTGCCCGGCACCCTCTTCCAGCCGATCTATGACCTCTACAGCGCGCGGAAGCCGCTGATGATCACCGAGACCGGCTCGGTGGACCGCGGCGGCCGCACCAAGGCCGACTGGACGACCGCCCTGGCCACCTGGGTCGAGCAGCACCCGGCCTTCGGCGCGGTGGTCTGGTTCGACACCGACACGCACTACAACTACCACGAGAAGTGGCGCGTCGACACGGACCCGCGGTCCCTCGCGGCGTACGTCGCCATGGCCAAGGACCCGCACTTCGCGGCTTGATCAGGCCGCCTGGTCAGATCGTGAAGCCGCCGTCGACGTTGACGGTCGCGCCGGTGACGTAGCGCCCGTCCGGCCCGGCGAGGAACGCCACCGCGGCGGCCACGTCGTCCGGTTCCGCGAAGTGGCCGAGGGCGGTCAACCCGTTGATCGTGTCGGCGTTCGGGCCGTCGGCGGGATTCAACTCGGTGTCGGTGGGTCCGGGGTTCACCAGGTTCACGGTGATCGCCCGCGGCCCGAGCTCGCGTCCCAGCGCCTTGGTCAGCCCGATCAGGGCGGTCTTGCTCATCGAGTACAGCGTGAAGCCCGGGAAGACGGCCCGCTCGGCCATGTTGCTGCCGATGGTGATGATCCGGCCACCGGCCGCCATGTGCCGCACCGCGGCCTGGGAGGCGACGAACGGCGCCCGGACGTTGACCGCTACGGTCTGCTCGAAGTCCGCCAGGCTCAGCTGCTCCAGCGGCCCGAGCAGGAACGCGCCGGCGTTGTTCACCAGGATGTCCAGCCGGCCCAGCTCGTGCGCGGCCCGGTCGACCGCGGCGACCACCGCCACCGGGTCGGCGCTGTCCGCCCGTACGGCGATCGCCCGGCGCCCGGTGGCCTCGATCCGGTCCACCACGTCCGCGGCGCGTTCCTGATTCTGCTGGTACGTCAGCACCACATCGGCGCCGTGCCGGGCCAGGCGCAGCGCCACGGCGGCGCCGATGCCGCGTCCGCCGCCGGTGACCAGAGCGACCTTGCCGTCAAGTTGCGTGTTCATGGACCGAGACTGGCCGACCACGGGCCGCACGTCTGGCGAGGATCGGACGCCGCGTTCGCGTAGGTTGCGGTGGTGAAGGACTTCACCGACGCGGATCTCAGCGGCGCCCGTTTCGTGCGGGCCGACCTGTCCGAGGCCGTCCTGCGCGGCGTCGACGTGAACGGCGCCGAGATCGAGGCGCCCTGGCTGTTCGACGGCACGCTCGTCGTCAACGGCGTCGACGTCGTCCCGCTGGTCGACGCCGAGCTCAACCGCCGCTTCCCCGGCCGTGCCGAGCGGCGTGCGGCGGATCCGGAGGGCCTGCGGGCGGCCTGGGCCGCGATCGAGCGCACCTGGGCGGCCACCGTGGAGCGTGTCCCGGCGGACCTGGTCGACGTCTCGGTGGCCGGCGAGTGGTCGTTCGCGCAGACGCTGCGCCACCTGGTCATGGCGACGGACACCTGGCTGCGCCGCGCGATCCTGGAGGTGGCCGAGCCGTTCCACCCCCTCGGTCAACCCAACATCGAGTACGAGACCGACGGCTACGACATGGCGGTCTTCCAGGCGGAGAAACCGGCGTACGCCGAGGTGCTCGAGGTCCGGGCGGGACACGTCGCGATGGTGCGCGACTTCCTGGCCACCGTCACCGTGGACGACCTGACGGTGGCGCGCCGCAACCCGTGGAACCCCCAGCACCCGGAGACGACGCTCTCGTGCCTGCACACCATCCTCGAGGAGGAGTGGGAGCACCACCGCTACGCCGTGCGGGACCTGGACGCGATCAACAGCTGACCCCCGCGTCGCGCGTCAGAAGGAGCCGCCCAGGCCCGGGCGGTCGGTGATGGGACCGGGCCTCCGCCACCCGAGGAAGACGTCGCGAAGGTCATTCTCATCGCACGTCAGGGCCACGAAGAGGCCGTTCCCCCAGGTCTCGAGTCCGGCGATGTCAAGACAGTCGTCGCCGAGCCGAATACCGACGTCCACGTCCGGCGGAAGTTCTGCGATCCTTTCCAGCAATTCATCACGCATCATCGGCTGTGTCCGCTCGACTCCGGACAGGTCAGCGTCACACCGCAGGCCGGGCACCACTGCTGCTTGATACGGAAGGCCAGCAGACCGGCCAGGAATCCGATGACCGATGCACCGGCCACTGCTCCAAAGAGCACGTCAGCCACGTCCTTTCCACGCGGAGGAATGATCGGCGACAGACCGCCGGGAGCGCGTCGGGCGCAATGCCACGATGTCCGAGCGGCGGCGACGCGGGAAGGTGCAGTTGCCGGTGGTTCTGTTCGGTGATTTGGCCGATTCGACGTGGCGTCAACGGACGAGGTCGGCGAAGGCGGTCCACCGGTCAGCCGTGTCTCCGGTGCGGACGGAATCGAGGCGTAGCCGGAACTCGTTGGCAATCCGGGGATCGGTGCCGAGCAGCGGTACGGCGGCGGCAATCATCTTCAGCTCTCGCGCCTGCCGCAGCAGAGGCCAGGCCGGGTCGTCCGTGACGTCGTAGCCGTACGCGGCGGCGAGTCTCCCGTGCGACCCCGTGCGGCCGAAACGGGCCTCGTTTGCCGGAGCCGGGACCAGGTCGACCTGCCAGGGGCCGAGACAGGTGGCATCGAAATCGCAGAGCAGCACGCGTCCGGACTTCCCGCGGAGCAGATTGCCCTCGTGCGCGTCTCCGTGCACCAGCCCGACGATCCCGCGTTCCGCGAACGCGCGCAGGCGAGGCTCAAGCTCCGCACACCAGAAGAGCAGGAAGTCACGGTCAGCCTCGTCGATCTCCTCAGCGTCGTCGAGGCGGGCTCGGACGTCCCCGATCGGATCCCACGCGGGTAGCGGTAGTCGGTCCACATCGATTTCATGGAACGTACGCAAGACCCGACCGAGATCCCCGGCGTCGGGGGGCGGGCCGTACGGAACCACGTACTCCCACACGGTGGCGAGCAGCTCTCGGTCGGCTATCGGCTGTGTGGTGGTGAGCCGGCTGAGGCGGATCGTCGGCGCGTTCGCCTGGTCGAACCAGGCACCGAGCATGGCAACCTTGCGCACCCTGGCGTGCAGCGTGGTCGTGCGCGTGATCCGCACGACCAGTTCCGCGGCCGGCAGGGCGAATACGGCGTTGTTGGCCAGGTGCAGCAGCTGCGCGCCGGTGACCTCGACGCCCAGCGCCGCGGCGATCCGGCCGAGGCTCTCCCACATCGCCGGCTCGGTGAACCGGCCTGTAGGAGCGGTCATACGGCGGAGGAAACTGGTCGCGGCAGGGCTCGCACGAACTCGGCCACCGCCGGCCGGTCGATGTGTTTGCCCGCGTCGCGCCGCAGATCGGCGATCCGTTCGATTTCGCCGCCTGGTCGGATGGCAGTGAACGCGTCACTGGATTGGTCCAGTGCCCTTCTCGCACGGTCGAAGTCGCCGATCGCAGCACGAGACGCGGCCTCGGCGCCTCTCAGAATCGTCGTCAGGCCTGGCGTCGCTCGATCGAGCTGTTGAGTTGCGAGGCGAAGGACCCCCAACGCCACGTCGGCCCGGCGACGTCGCCGGGTTCGGTCGCGAGTTCGGAAAGCAGATCGCCGGGAGCGTGCCACGGCGGTTCAGAGACGGGCGAAGCCGGTGTGCCGCCCCGTCGCTGATCTCGGGAGTGAGGTCCCCGAGGGGTGCAGAAAAGGCCAAGCTCGGCGTCCGTGACCACACCGAGGACCGCGCGCAGAGCCTCACGCCTGCGCTGACGAGGCCAGCGGTATCGACCCTGCTCCAAGTGGCCGATCCAGGTCGCGTCGACCCGATCGGTCTCATCCCACGTGTTCCAGATGTAGGCGCTGACCGCGTCGGCGAGTTCCTGCCGGGAGAGGCCGAGACCCGATCCCGATGGGGACCGTAGCCGCGCACGTGCCTGGGCCAGCAGTGAGTTCGGATCGTCGCCCACAGCCGCGTCCCTTCGCCGTCCTGACTCGGGTGTCACGGCGCCGCTGCGTACCGATGTCGATACGGCGCGGCGTCACGAACACCTTAACGTCGCGCCGCCCGGCCCAAGAGCCGGACGGCGTGACGACGGAGATCAGGCGCGCTCGGCGGCTGCGACCGCGTTGCGGAAGAGCATCGCGACCGTGGTGGGGCCGACGCCGCCGACGCGCGGGGTGATCGCGCCGGCCACCTCGGCGACCGACTCGTCGACGTCCGGCAGCAGGCGGCGGCCCTCGTAGCGGACGCCCGCGCCGATCACGGTCGCGCCCGGGCGGACGTGCTCGGGCTGGATGATGCCGGGGACGCCGGCGGCCGCGACGAGGACGTCGGCCCGGCGGGTGTAGCGGGACCAGTCCGGCACGCCGGTGTGCACCACGGTGACGGCGGCGTTGGCGGTCGGCCGTTTCTGCGCGAGCAGCATGGCCAGCGGGCGGCCGATGGTCGCGCCCCGGCCGAGGATCACCACCTCGTGCCCGGCGACCGGGATCTCGTAGTGGGCGAGCAGCGCCTCGATGCCGGCGGGCGTGCACGGGATCGGGCCGGGCAGGCCGCTGGACAACCGGCCCAGGTTGAGCGGGTGCATGCCGTCGACGTCCATGTCCGGGTCGACGGTCGCCAGGGCCGCGTCGTAGTCCAGGTGCCCGGGGATCGGGTACTGGATGAGCAGCCCGTGTACCGCCGGGTCGTCGTTGAACCGGGCGATCACGCGGTGCAGGTCGGTCTGCGTGGTGTCGGCCGGCAGGTGCTCGTGCGGCGACACGAAGCCCAGCTCGGCGGCCTGCTTCTGCTTGATCCGGATGTACCCGGCGCTGGCCGGGTCGTCGCCGACCAGGATGGTGGCCAGGGCCGGTTCGACGCCCCGCTCCCGGAGGGCCGCGGCGCGGCGGGCCACGTCGGCGAGCACGGCCTCGGCGACGGGTGCGCCGGGCAGCAGCCTTGCTTGGTCAGTCATGCGAAGTCTCCCAACACTTCAGCCGTGGGCACCCAGGCGGACGGCGCCCACGACCGCGCTCCCCGATGGTGGTCGCCATCCTCGGTGCCGCCAGTCGCGTGAAGGAGACCAACCTACCCCGCGCCCCGGCGGCGGCTACTGGGCGGCCGCGACGATCACGGTGCGGTACGCCGCCGTGTCCCCCGCGCGATACAACCCGATCGTCATCCGGGTCGCCGAGGGCAGCCGGATCGTCGCGCCCCACACGCCGTCGCCGCCCGGGATGGTCCGCTCGACGGTCCGGTTCCCGGTCGGGTCGGTCGCCACCACCGTGTACGGCCCGTCCGCCTCGACCAGCCCCGACGCGCGGATGCTCACGTCCCAGCCGCCGTCCGTGCCCACCGGCCCCGGCAGGTCGGAGTAGAGCGTGGTGACGGTGACCCGGTAGCTGTCCTGCGAGTTCGCGTACGACAGCCAGCCCGCGCCGCCGAGCACGGCCAGCACCAGGAGCATCGGCAGCAGCTGCCGGACGACCATGCGCCGGTCGGCCTTCTGTTCCGCCGATCGGGGTGCGAACGGGCCGGGCCGCCGCGCAGCCGGGTCGGGGGCCGGGGCGTCGTCCCGGAAGATCGGGATGACCTGGGTCTCGGGGCCTTCTTCCTCGTCCTCCTCCTCGCCCTGCCAGACCCGCTCGGGCACCGCCTTGAGGGCGAGCACCGCGAGCGTGATCCCGGCCGTGCCGAGCGCCCACGAGATCCGGTCCAGCCGGAATCCGGCCACGTAGAGGCCCAGGCCGGCGACGATCATCGTGGCCAGGCTGAGCGCCGGGGTGAGGACGGTCCGCTCTACCGCGCTCAGCGTGCGGTACCGGAAGATCAGCGCGTTCAGGGCCAGGCCGGGCAGGAGCAGGCCGAGCGCCAGCCCGCCGGGGATGGCCAGGCCGCGCGGTCCGGCCAGCACCGCCGCCGCGGCCGCGATGGTGCACGCCGCGGTCAGCACCGGCGACGAGAGAAGCGCCGGGACGGCCCGGATGCGGATCATGGTGCTGTTCACTACTGCACCCCCATGCGATAGATCCGGACCGTGCCGTTGTCGTACAGCCGGTCCACGTCGACCAGCGAGTCGAACTTGGTGATCTGGCGCGTGGTGAGCGGCTCGGTGATCAGGCCGGCCCGCGGGTCGTTCTCGAAGTACGCCTCGCTCTGCGGCAGCTGGGTGCTCAACCGGCGGTCCACCACCAGGTAGTTGACGCGGACCTGGTTGACCAGTTCGTCCTCGGCCAGGCCCCACTCGTCGGCGTAGTACAGCGGGCCGACCTCGCGGACCGGGTCCTGCCGGCCGTACGTGGAGGCCAGCGACACCGACGTGACGTCGCCGCCCACCCGGTTGCCCGGGCCGAGCACCTGGAGCTCCCACTCGGCGGCGTCCACCCCGTACGCGTCCACCGACCGCTCGAATCCGCCGGCCAGGTACGGGCCCGGCAGCAGCGACCCCAGCGGCGGCCAGCCACCCGCCCGCGCGCCGATCATCAGCAGCGTGACCAGCGCCGAACCGGCCAGCACCCGGATCACCAGGTGGCGCCCGGTCGGCGGCGGCGTGGCCAGGGCCGGCGCCACCCAGTGCCGGCGCCCGGCGGTGTCCCGGGACGGCAGGATCTGCACCGCCCGGACCAGCGCGATCGCCGCGATGATCGAGATCGGCACGTAGGTGAACGTGGACAGCCGCCCGGCGATCTCCGGGCCGTTCTGGCCGAGGAACCGCACCGCGTTGCCGCCGAAGAACACCACGCCGCCGATCAGGGCGGCCCACCGCCAGCTGTCCCGGTCGTGCCGGGTGATCATGTCCCGGCCCACCGCGATGAACAGCACCAGCAGCCCGAGCAGGCCGGAGCCCTGCAGGATCAGCTGGTAGAGCGGGGCGGCCGGCGCCGCGGTGGAGGCGTCGCTGGTTCCGGCGATCATCGTGTTGACCGTGGCCGCGACCTGTTGGACGGGCTCCTCGAGGTAGCCGATCACGTCCCGGGCAACCAGCAGGATCCAGGCCGCCACCACGCCCAGCGCGATCAGCGGCATGGCCAGCGCCGACCAGCGTCGCGGCTTCTCGGTGAACATCTCGGTGACGCCGAGCAGCAGCAGCGTGGCGATCAGCGCGAACGCGGTCACGTGGTGGCTGACCGTGGTCATCACCATCGAGCCGATCGCGATCACCTGGAACGGCTTGCCGCCCTCGGCACGCCACCGCCGGGTCGCCCAGATCGTCAGCATGAAGAACGGCAGCGCGGCGGTCTGGTAGAGGAACATCGAGCTGAAGAACAGATAGTGCAGGGCCGTCGCGTACGTCGCGCAGGCCACGCCGGCGACCGCGGGGGAGTTGCTGGCCCGCAGCACGCAGACGAACAGCACGCCGACGAAGACCAGGTGCGCCACCCCGGCGACGATGATGCCGGCGCCGCTGACCGGCAGCCCGGTCATCGAGGCCATCGCGGCGCCCATCTCGGCCAGGCCGGGGAAATGCACCGCCGGCGGCAGGGCCGGGTTGGGCTGGAACAGCTTCCCGGTCTCCATGATCGTCGTGGTGGCCAGCCAGTGCTGCAGTTCGTCGGGGAACCGGAACTGGTCCGGGCTGTACATCCACTTGAGCAGGTACTGGTGGATCGCCAGACCCATGACCAGCAGGAACGATTCGGCTACCCCGGCCATGCGCCGGCTGAGCAGGCGCAGCACGACCGGCGTGAAGACGACCACCTGGCCGATCCAGTAGGCGACCGGCGCGCTCTCGGCGCCCGACCGGCCACCGGTGTAGGAGAGCGCCACGAACAGGACGCCGAGGCTGGACAGCAGCAGCACCCAGGGCGCGCGGCCCAGGTCGTAGGGGCCGCCGCGGGGCGCCTTGCGGCGCTCGGTCGTGGGTTGCTCGACGCGGGCCGCCACCGGGATCTTCTGCGTACGCTCGCCGCGCCCCGGAACGATCAGGATGCGGCGGGTCTGCTCCGCCCCGGGGATGATCCGCCTGGTGTCCTCACCCGGGATGATCGTGATGGTCTCCTCGCCGGAAATGACGGGGATGACCTGGGTCGGGTGGTCGTCGACGCGAGCCTCAACCTCATGCTGAGGTTCACTCTCATCCTCTACCTCAGGTTGAGAGTCGTCGGTTTCCTCCCGTTCTACGACCGCCGTTTCGTCGGTGATCACCGCTTCCGGGACGATCTCGGCGTCTTCCTCGGCGGAGTCCGGCTCGGCCGGTGCTGTGGCTTCCGCGGCATTCGCCTCTTCCGCCGGTTCCCCGGCGTCTTCCGCGGGCGCGTCCTCCGTCGTCTCTTCGACGGTCTCGACGGCGGCCTCGGGCTCCTCGACGACCTCGGGCCCGGCCTCCGGCTCGGCCTCCGGCTCGGCCTCCGGCTCGGCCTCCGGCGTCTCTTCCTCGACCGGCGGTGCTTCGACTTCCTCGACCGGCGGCGCCATCGCGGCGGCCTCCGCTTCGGCGGAGATCGGCTTGGCCGGCACGCCCTCGGTGGTCTGGACGTCGACAGCCGCCGAAGCCGAAGCCGTGGCCGCGCGGACCCGGGCGCTGCCGCGTGCCTTCTCGGGGCGGTGCGGCGTGCGGCCGTTCGGCACCTGGGCGGTGCCCCGGGCGCGGTCCTGGGCGGTCAGGTCCTGGGCGGTCGGGTCCGGGGCTTCCTCGGTCGCGGTCCGGTCAGCGGATCGCTGCTCAGACATCTCGGTGGCCTCCGCGGCGTCGGGGGACTCGGCGCCCTGGATCGACGTCACCGGAGCCGGCGGCCACCGCAGGGGCGGCGTACGCGGCTCGGGCGGGTCGTCCTTCGGCATCTAGGTCCCCGGCGGGCATCTGGTCTCGTGACATCTGTGGTCCCTGATCCGAGAATGCCTCGTACCAGGGCCACTTATCCGGTGTTCGGGGGATCGGCACGGTCAGGCGGCGCCCCGGGCCTTCGCGCGGGCGGCGCGGCGTCCCCGGAAGTACGCCCGCGGCCCGGCCAGCATCCCGCGCCGGTTGGCCTTGAGCAGCTCGCGCGGGAAGTCCTCCTGGAGAGTGGAGACGCGCAGGCTGTCCGACCCGGTCAGATCGCGCAGCGCGGTGGGCGCCAGCTTGATCAGCTGCCACAGCAGCCCCGGGCGGCTCAGGATCAGGCTGGTGTACGCCGCGGTGAGCCCCGCCCCGTACCCGACCATCTGCTTCTCCAGGCCGGCCAGGTCGCGCCGGTGGTAGTGGTGGGTGACCGCCGACGGCTGGTAGACGATCGTCCCGCCGCCGACCAGCACCTGGGTGAAGGCCAGGGTGTCCTCGGAGCCCATGGCGGGGGTGCCGGCGCCCAGCGCCACGTCGAAGCCGCCGATCCGCTCGATCACGCCGGGCCGGAACGTCATGTTCGCCCCGGTGCCGAACGGCGGCAGCGGGTAGAGCGGGCTCTGCTTGTGCGCGGTGGCGGGGCTGAACACGTCCGGCTTGAACCCGCGGCCCTTGCTGTGCCCGCCGAACTGCTCGAACCACAGCTGCGCCTGGGTCTCCAGTTCGGCGGGGACGATCACGCCGGAGATCACGTCGGCGTCCGGGTGGTCGGCGAGCGCCCGGGCGACCTCGGCCAGCCAGTTCACGTCGGCCCGCTCGTCGTCGTCGATCCAGGCCAGGATCTCCCCGGGCGCCGCCTTCACCGCGGTGTTCCGCGCGAAGGACAGTCCCGGCGTCGGCTCGCAGAGGTAGTCGACGTGCCCGCGCTCGGCGGCCGCCTCGACCACGTTCCTGGTGACGTCGCTGGTCGGGGCGTTGTCCACGACCAGCACCCGGAAGGCCGGGTAGTTCATCGCGAGCAGGCTGTCCAGGCAGACGGTCAGGGCGTCGGGGTGCTCCCGGGTGCAGACCACGACCGTGATGTGCGGGGCGGTGGCCAGCACCTCGCGGCGGCGGGCCAGGAAGGCCGGCTCGGTGTCGGTGGTGATGCCGTCGATCGGCAGCGTGTCGAGGCCGAGCGAGGCCAGCTGGGGCTGCACGGCGACGCCGAGCTCGTGGTCGATGATCCGGCCGACGTCGGCCGGGCGCAGGCCCTTGAGCGGCACGTCGGTGAGCACGGTGCCGACCGGCTCGCCGAACAGCCGGACCAGCATCCAGGCCTTCAGCACCCGGCGGCCGTCCGCGGCGATGCCGGCGATCGTCGGCAGCGGGTCGGACAGGTCCACGTCGTGCACGGCGGCCGGGCGGGTGCCGCCGACCGGCTCGACGGCCGGGCCGGTGAGCAGCTCGTTCGTCAGCCAGGCGGCGCCGTTGAGGTCGGTGGTCATCGGCTGGCCTCCAGCTCGGGGCGACGGGCGCCGCGCTTGGTCGAGAAGGTCTCCACCGCGCCGCCGAAGCCGGCCGCGGCGACACCGGCGAGCACGCTGCCGGCCTTGAGGGCGTGTGCGACGCCCGCGCCGCGCGACGCCGCGGCGATGTTGCGGACCACCGCCTTGGGCAGCGAGCGCAGGTAGTCACGCTCGGCGCCCAGGCTGTCGCCCTTGCTGTTGAGCCCGGCCATCTGGACCTTGCCGCGGCCCTCGGCGTAGCAGCGCCTGATGAAGAAGGAGAAGGTGGAGCGAACCGCCGGCACCTCGTGGCGGATCACCGCGTCCGGCACGTACATCCAGTGGCCGCTGGTCGCCTGGCTCATCCGGATGCACAGCTCGGTGTCCTCGGGGCGGTTCTGGCCGCCGAGTTTGCCGAATCCCGTGCGGAAGCCTCCGACTCCGACGAACGCCTCGCGCCGGACCACCATGCTGGCCGACCAGACGTTGCGGATCGGGGAGACCTCGGTGGGCATGCCGGCGTACGAGCCGCCGACCGCCCAGAGGAACTCCTCGGGCATCCAGCGCGGTGCCGTTCCCTCCCACGCCGGGCTGATCCCGCCGCCGGTGCCGACCACCTTCGGGTCGGCGAACGGCGCGACGAGGCTGCCCAGCCAGTCCGGCTCGGCAGTGATGTCGTCGTCCATGAACGCGATCAGCGCGGTGTGGGTGTGGAAGGCGCCGGTGTTCCGGTTGCCCGACACGCCCTGGGCGTACAGGTTCTCCAGCACCGTGACGCCTTGCAGGTCACGGCGGGCGCGGCGGTAGAGGGCCGGGTTGTGGTCGACGACGACGACGATCTCGGCGGGGGTGTAGATCTGCGAGCGTGCGCACGCGACGGTGCGGACCAGCGAGGCCCAGCGCTGTTCGGTGTGCGTGGGGATCACGATGCTGATCGCGGGACGGAGGTTCTCCACTTGGGGGACTCCTTGCGAGGGTGGAACAGGGACCGGTGGGAGCGGCGCGACGTGCGGTGGGGTCGTCAGTCGCCGGCGCGAGCTTCGAGGCGCTTCTTGATGTCGTCCGTGCGACCGGCGCCGACCTCGCGGAACGGGCCGCGGTTGACGTGTGCGCCTGCCGAGCGGGGGTCGGCGGGGTGCGCGGCCGCGGCCGGGCTGTTCCGGTTGACCTGCTCGAGACGGTTGCCGGTGGCCTGGGCGGGCACCTGGGCCGGCGTCAAGGTCACGTGGCCGGCGCGGCGGTTGCGGCGCATCCGGCCGTACTCGCTGAAGATCGTGCGCAGGACGCGGGCGCCGTCACGGAAGGTGTTGAGGTTGGTGACTCCGTGGATGCGGGCGTGCTCCACGCTGCCGACCTCGCCGACCTTGAGCTTGTCCACCGCGGCCCGGATGTTGATCATCGTCTCGATCTCGAAGCCGTCGCCCCACAGCTTGCTGCCGTCGGCGTTGCGGGGGAGCCGCGTGTCGGGCAGGTCCAGCGACGGGACCACGCGGCGCCAGAACGCGTTGTAGCCGTAGCAGAGGTCGGTGAACTTCGTACCGAACAGTACGTTGACCACGATGTTCAGGCCGTCGTTGCCGAGCTTGCGCAGCTTGGTGATGTCGTGACTGTGGCCGCCGTGGCTGAACCGGGAGCCCTTGACGAACTCGTCGCCGGCCACCAGCTTCGCCACGAAGAGCGGGATCTCCTTGGGATCGGTCGACCCGTCGGCATCGATCATCACGATGATGTCGCTGGTGCATGCAGCGAATCCGCAGGCCAGGGCATTGCCCTTGCCGGTGCGGGTCTGCTGCACGACGACCACGTCGGGCCGCAGCTCACGGGCCACCTCGACGGTCCGGTCCACCGAACCGCCGTCCACCAGGACGACCTCGTCGATGCCGTCCGGCAGGTCCGCGAAGACGTGCGGGAGGTTCCGCTCCTCGTTGAGGGTCGGAATCACGACGCTCACCGTCGGTGACTTTCCGCCGTAACTCGGCGTGTTGCCGGATGGCGTGGGCAGCTGCATGTCGGTCCCTTCAGGGGGCAGAGGTTGCGACCCATTCCGGGGGTTTCGGAGACCGAGACCCGAGTCGCTCGCTTCTGCACACGACCCTAGCAACACGCTACGTAGCGTCAACTGACCAAAGGGACAACCCGGTGATGTCCGTGCGGTGAACCGGCGACAACCGTATGAGCAGGGGTTATTCACTCGGTCACCAAGATTGACTTGAAGTCCCGCCAGTCACATTAGGTAACGGGCATTGGGGGTCAAGATCCCTGTATCGGTCTTCCGGGTACGGATGACCGCAGTCGTGGCGATCGATCATCGGAATGGGACAAGGTAGGTATGTCGGAATACTCGGCGTGACCCATGTCACTCGATCGTGCGGTTACAAACTGTGATGTCAGGGTGCAGCTCGGTTATATCGGGCTGTGCCCCCGGCCGGCCGGGCATCGATGGTTGAATATCACTCACGTTTCTGGACCGCTTAGACTCGTTTCGTGAGTCAGGCACTACCGTGGGTGAGGCGATGACGGCGGACAGCGCTGTGTGTGTTTGTGGTCATCAGAAATCAGCGCATGACCATCTCCGTAAGGGCACCGAGTGCACCTTCTGCGGTTCCGGGAAATGCCCTCGCTTCCGCCGCAGGCGCTGGTGGCGCCGGGCCGTCTGATCTGCGGCGCGACCGGGTCCTCCCACCGCGGACCGATTCGCTAAAGCCTATAAAGCCGGTAGGCTAACTCCCGCTCGGTGGCCGTCGGCCGCCCGTGAGGAGGACTCGTGGCGCTCCCGGACTTCCTGATCGCCGGTGTTCCCAAGGCCGGGACCACGGCTCTGCACGCGGCCCTCGCACCGCACCCCGACCTGTTCCTGTCCCGGGTCAAGGAGCCGAAGTTCTTCCTCAGCGACGGCCGGCCGCCGGCTGCCGGGGGACCGGGCGACGTGCAGACCTATCAGGAGCACGTCTGGCGCCGAGCCGACTACGAGGGCCTCTTCGCCGCCGCGCCACCCGGCGCGCTCAAGGGTGAGGCGACTCCCTTCTACCTGGGCGACCTCGACGCGCACGACCGGATAGCGAACCTGCTCCCCGGCGTACGCCTGATCCTGCTCCTGAGAGATCCCGTCGATCGCGCCCACTCGAACTGGACCCACCTCTGGATCGCGGGTCTGGAGTCCGAGGCCGACTTCCTGGCGGCCTGCGCCGAGGAGGAGGGCCGGATCGCCGCCGGCTGGGCCGACTTCTGGCACTACAAGCGGCTCGGTCTCTACGGCAGGCAGGTGCAGCACCTGTTCGAGCGGATCGACCGCGAGCGGGTGCTGCTGCTGCGCTACCGCGAACTGAAGGACGAGCCGGTCGCCACGCTGGACCGGGTGTGCGCGTTCCTCGGCGTGCGGACCGGCCTGCTGCCGGAGATCCCGAAGGAGAACGTCAACCGGCACGTGGTCGAGGACAACGCCGTCAACCAGGTGCTCCGCGGGATGCTGCGGGCCGGCGGCACGATCGGCCACCGCTTCCCGGTGCCGGTGCGCCTCGCCGCCCGCGGGCCGCTGCTCACCCTCCTGCACCGCAAGAACGGCCGGCGGCCCGGCACCACCCCGGCGATGCGCGAGGCGCTGCTGCCATACTTCGCCGACGACATCGCACTGCTGGAGAAGATCACCGGCGAGCGCTACGACGACTGGCTCGAGGTGGAGCGACACGCCACCAGGGAAGAATCCCCACCGGTTGTGTAGAGAATGCGGGTACCCTTCGCAACGATCACCGTCGCGAGATCAAGGGAGACCGCCGTGACCACCGGGACTTCAACGCTGCCGCTGCCGGCCTGGGACGACTCGGTGGTGGTGGTCGAGCCCCCCGGCAGCGAGCCGGGCGCCTGGTCGGGCGCCCCGAGCTCCATCGTCGCCGACGGCCACGTCTACCTGGCGTACCGGCTGCGGCTGCCGATCGGCGCCGGGCGGGGCATCGCCAACGTGGTCGCCCGGTCCGCCGACGGGGTGACGTTCACCGTGCTGGCCGAGATCAACAAGGACACCTTCGGCGCCGAGTCGCTGGAACGCCCGGCCATCGTGCGGACGCCGGAGGGCCGGTGGCGGCTCTACGTCAGCGCGGCCACCCCCGGCACCAAGCACTGGCGGGTCGACCTGCTCGAGGCGGACACCCCGGAGGGTCTGGCCACGGCCACCCCGCGGACCGTGCTGGCCGGTGACGAGGCGCGCGGCGTGAAGGACCCGGTGCTGCACCACGACGAGCACGGCTGGCACCTGTGGGCGTCGGTGCACCCGCTCGAGTCGTGGGACGACGCCGACCGGATGACCACCGAGTACTTCACCAGCCCCGACGGCGTGCTGTGGACCTGGCGGCGGACCGCGCTCGCCGGCCGGTCCGGCGAGTGGGACGCGCGCGGCGTGCGGGTGTCGTCGGTCGTGGTGGACGGCGACGAGGTGCAGGCCGCGTACGACGGGCGGGCCACCGCGGGGGAGAACTGGGAGGAGCGCACCGGTGCCGCGCGGGGCGTGCGCCTTCCGGACGGCAGCTTCGGCCCGCTCACCGCCGCCGACCGCCCGCCGCTGGGCAGCCCGCACGCCCCCGGCGGCCTGCGCTACCTGAGCCTGGTGACGATGCCGGACGGCAGCGGCCGGATGTACTACGAGGCCACCCGGGCGGACGGCGCGCACGACCTTCGCAGCGAACGGGCCTGAGAGCGGCGTCACGCTGGCCGGGGGCACCCGTCCGGACGGCTCCCGGTTCGCCTACCGTCAAGATCGAACGCTTGGTGCCGGCGTACGAATCAGGCATCTCCCGCGGCGGAGCACGTCCCACAAGGACGGCTCCGCCGCGCTCTTTCCCCGCATGGGTGATCTCTCGTTTGCCGCCGGCGGGCCTCGGGTAGCCCATTGATCGATGCAGGGTGACGAGAGCGAGCGGATGCGCGAGGTCGGCGAGCGGTACCGCCTCGTGCGGCGGATCGGCGTGGGTGGCATGTCCGAGGTCTGGCACGGCCACGACCGGGTGCTCGACCGGCCGGTGGCGGTGAAGATCATGTCAGCGGCCGCCGCGGGCACCCTGGGCGAGGTCTCGGGCGTCGACGTGGTCCGCACCGAGGCCCGCTCGGCGGCCCGGTTGTCGCATCCGAACGTGGCGAGCGTGCACGACTTCGGCACCTCGCCGGCCGGGGGCGAGGAAGTCCCGTACATCGTGATGGAACTCGTCGACGGTCAGACGCTCAGCGACCACCTGGCGAGCGGGCCGCTGGACTGGCGGATCGCCGTCCGCGTCGCCGCCGAGGTCGCGGCCGCGCTGGCCGCCGCACACGCCGAGCACGTCGTGCATCGCGACATCAAACCCGCCAACATCATGCTCACACCGGCCGGCGCCAAGGTGCTCGACTTCGGCATCGCCGCGGCGGTCGGCACGCCCGATCCGGACCCGGAGGGCCCGGTGATGGGCACCCCCGCGTACGTCGCGCCGGAACGCTTCGACGGCCTGCCCGCGACTCCGGCGACCGACATGTTCTCCCTGGGCACGCTGCTCTACCACTGCCTGTCCGGGCGGCTGCCGTGGAGCGCGGTGACGAACACCGAGCTGGTGCACGCCCAGCGCTTCAACCATCCCGAGCCGCTGCCGCACATCCCGGACCTGGCCCCGGAGGTGCTCGACCTGGTCTCCCGCTGCCTGGACAAGGACCCGCGCGAACGGCCGACGTCGCTGGTGGCGGCGCTGCTGCTCGCCGAGGCGGTGGACGCCCGGGTGTACGTCCCGATCGTGAGCATGGAGGCGCCGGCGCCGCGCCGGACACCGACCTTCGACCAGCGCGCGGCGGAGGCCGCGACGGCGGTGGCCCTGCCCGTCGGCTCTTCGGAGTCGGGTCCGGACTCCGGTCCGGAGTCCGGGGAACTGCCCGCCGGACGGCATCGCGCGGTCAGCTGATCCGCGCCTCCGTCAGGACGACCAGGTCTCCGGGGTCCTCGCACCGCACCCGCACGGTCAGTTTCTCCGCGCCGTCGATCGCCGCCGCGAGCGGCCCCTGCCCGGACGCCGTCACGTCGGCGGTGGTGAGCGTCCCGTCCCGCTCACGTGTCGAGGTGACCATCGTGACCACGACCGCGGCCTCCGCGTCGCCCTTCGGCGGGTGGTAGGTGCGGACCTCGGCCGCCGCCTCCACATATCGGCCGCGCAGCTGGTAGACGACGTCGTGTCGTTCGTCGCCGGTCTGGTTGGACGGGCACCTCACCACGAGCGGGTGGGCCGCCCACGTGGGGTCCTCGCTGATCGGCCGGGGAAGCGGCGCGATCAGGTCGGCGCCGGACTCGGGAGCCAGGTCGGCCAGGTAGCGCGAGTCGCGGGTGGCCGGCGCGGTCGCGGTGGCCGGCGTTCGACCGGGGCCGCCGGCCGTGCCCGTCGCGGACCCGCCGGTGGCCGGCGGGGTGGGCGGGGTGGCGGGCGAGCGCGGCCACTGCCAGGCGGCGACGGCCACGATCAGGCTGAGCACGGCCGCCACGGCGCCGATGACAGCGGAGCGGACGGAAACGTCCCAGGGTATTTTCACCGATATTCCGTCCGGGTGTGAGATCAATTCCAGCGGTACATTCTGGACCGTCATTCATGATCAAGAAAAGCCGGTTCCCTTGACGGCAGCCGATGTCCTATGGTGCCGGTACCAAAAAAGAGGATTCCACGTGAACAAGCAAGATCCAAATAGCCCGCGGCCTCGAAAAGGCCTGGTTTTCGTAGCTTTCGTGGTGGCCGCGGTGGCATTGATCGTGGCGGCGATCGGCGCATTCTCGTCCTTGCGCGCGGCCGACCGCGCGGACGAGGCGATTGCCAAGATCGACGCGCTCGCCGCCCAGCGGCAACCCGATCCGGCGCCCCCCGAACCCGTGCCGTCGGTGGGCGAGAGCGCCACGCCGTCGCCGGAGGGGAGCACGGCGTCCCCGGAGGGCGAGGGTGGAAATGTGCCGTCGCTGACCCCGCAGACGCAATACAAACAGAAGTACGCCGACGAGGCGCTGACCGTGGCGTCCAAATGCAATTCCGACGTGCTGATCGATCTCGACGAGCCGCGGGTGCAGGTCAACGACGTGGTCAGCGAGATCACGTTCGCCATCGGGTGCAATTCCAGTTCGCCGCCGCAGATCAGCCTGCGATCCGGCGTCGAGGGCAGCGAGGTCACGTCGGACCGGGTGCAGCCGGTGGAATGCGCGGAGAAGATCCGGAAGAGCCCGCTCGCCGACAACACCGCGATACCGATCCGCCGGGGGCAGGTCTACTGCGTGAAGACGTCGCTGGACACCGCTCGCAGTTCGGCCACCTCGTGGAAGATGGTCGTCCTCTCGGTCACCGCGATCGCGCAGGACGGCACCGTCAGCCTGAAATCGAGCGCCTGGGACATCCCGTCATGAGCAGGCCCGGCCCCTCATGAGCAGGTCCGGCGCGTCATGAGCAGGTCCGGCGCCGCCCGGGGAGTGGCGGCGCCGGACACCGGCCTTCGTCAGCCGCTGCGCGGGACGACCACCAGCGGGCTGCGCGCGCCGCGCACCAGCTTGGTGGAGACGCCGCCGAGCAGGACCCGCCGCGCCGGGCCGTACCCCCGCGAGCCGCAGCAGAGCAGGTCCACCTCGTCCAGCTCGGTCAGCGCCTCGATGACGTTGCCGCCGAGCAGCCGCCAGTCCACCTCGACCCCGGACACCGTAGCGGCCGCACGGCGCAGCGACTCCTCGTACGTCTCCCGGGCGGTCTCCAGAAAAGCGTGCTCCGCGTCCGCGCCCACCAGGAACGGCAACGTCGCGTCCGCGTCCGCGACGACCGTGTAGAGCCGCAGCGAGGCGCCCGTCCGGCGGGCGATCCCGGCGCCCTCCTCGAGCGCGGCTCGCCCGTCCGGCGTGTCCACGTACGCGACACCGACCCGCCCGAACCGGCCGGGCGCGTCCGTCATCTCCTGCGGCGCGACCGCGATCGGCCACTGGCTGCCGGCGAGCAGGCGCTCGGCGGTGCTGCCCGCGAACAGCCGGTTCTTCGGACCGGTGCGCGAGGAGCCGACCACGATCACCGAGGCGTGCAGTTCCTCGGCCAGGTCGTGCAGCCCGTGCGCGGCGGACGACGAGGCCACCGAGCGGTACTCCACCTCGCCGGGCACGTCCTCGAGGGCGTCGCGGGCGCCGTGCAGCACGGCCTCGGCGGCCCGGTGCCGGTCGGCGACCCACTCGGCGTCCACCCGGCCGGAGCCCAGCGCGGCCGGCCCCGGGTGCACGACCGCCACGATCAGCGGCGCACCGAGGCTGTCGGCGAGCCAGCGGCCGAGGCGCAGGGCGTCCGTGCCGCACGCCTGGCCGTCGACGCCGGTGACGACCGGACCGGTCATCGCGGCTCACCCCCGTCCGGCGGCGGCGGGACGTTCCGGCCGGCCAGCGCGTCCTTGCGGACCTTCGAGTGGCGGTAGCCGTAGGCGAAGTAGATGACGATGCCGAGGAGCAGCCACACCACGAACCGGATCCAGGTGTCGATCGGCAGGTCGGTCATCAGGTAGACCGCGAACAGCACGCCGAGGATCGGCAGGACCGGGGACCACGGCACCCGGTACGGCCGCGGCATCTCCGGGCGGGTCCGGCGCAGGATGATCACGCCGATGTTGACCAGCACGAAGGCGAACAGCGTGCCGATGTTGACCAGCTTGACGATCTCGCTGAGCGGCACCAGGGCGGCCAGGATCGCGATGAGGACGCCGAGGCCGATGGTGAGCCGGGCCGGGGTGCCGTACCGCTGGTTGACGGTGGCCAGCTTCTCCGGGAGCAGGCCGTCGCGGCACATGGCGAAGAAGATGCGGGTCTGGCCGTACATGATGACCAGGACCACGCTGGTGATCGCGACGACCGCGCCGAGCGCGAGGATGCCGGCCGCCCAGCTGATCCCGGCGCCCTGGTCGAGGGCCGCGGCCAGGGGCGCGTCGCTCTCCTTCATCTGGTCCGGGCTGGCGATGCCGAGCGCGCCCACCGCGGTCAGCACGTAGAAGATCGTGCAGATGACCAGCGAGCCGATGATCGCGAGCGGCAGGTCCTTCGAGGGGTTGCGTGCCTCCTCGGAGCCGGTGGAGACCGCGTCGAAGCCGATGTAGGCGAAGAAGATGATGGCCGCCGCCGAGGTCACCCCGTCGACGCCGCTGGGCGCGAAGTTCTGGAAGTTGCCCGTGCCGAAGTTGACGAACGCCACGACGATGAAGAACAGCAGCACGGTCAGCTTGATGACGACCATGACGAAGTTGACCCGCGCGCTCTCGGTGACGCCGCGGACCAGCAGGAAGGTGATGGCCAGGACGATGAAGACGGCCGGCAGGTTGAAGACGCCGCCGTCCTCCGGTGATTTCGAGATCGCGTCCGGCAGCGCCACGCCGAAGGCGGAGTCCAGGAACGCGTTCAGGTTGCCGCCCCAGCCGACCGCGATCGCGGCGACCGAGACGCCGTACTCGAGGATCAGGTCCCACCCGATGATCCAGGCGACGATCTCGCCGAGGGTGGCGTAGGTGTAGGTGTAGGCGCTGCCGGCGACCGGGATGGACGAGGCCAGCTCGGCGTACGACAACGCGGAGAACGCGCAGGCCACGGCGGCCAGCACGAAGGAGAGGATGACCGCCGGCCCGGCCACCCCGGCGCCCTCGCCGATGACCACGAAGATGCCGGTGCCGATGATCGCGCCGACGCCCATCGCGGTGAGCTGGCTGGCGCCGACCGCCTTCTTGAGGCCTTGTCCCTCCTGGGTGGTTTCGGTGATCAGCGTACGCACGTCACGGATCGCGAAGATCCCTCGTTTCTGCCCTGATGATGTGGCCATATGACCCACCTCCGCCCGGGATGGTTACCGCTGGTCACAGTTCCGTTGGGAGTGGTCGGCCGCAAGACGGCGGGCTAGTTGATCGCAGAACGCGGGAATCTTGATGGCAGCACTTGTGGAATCGGCTGGACGATGGGTGACCGACAGCGCACGCGTTGTGCGCCTCGGTCACGGAAGTGTGCGCCAACCTGCGAGCGACCCGGAGCCCGTTGTACGGTGGGCAGACAAGCACGCGACAAGGGGAGGCGCAGCATGGGCGAGGCCGTCATGACGACCCGGCGCCAGGCCGACGGCGCGATCGTGGTCGACGTGCGCGGCACTCTGGACGCGGCCACCGTGGACGCCCTGCGCGAGGCGCTGCTGTCCACGCTGCACGCGGAGCGCCCGGTCATGATGATCGTCGACCTCACGTTCGTCACGTTCATGGACTCGATGGGCATCGGCGCGCTCGTCACCGGCTACAACGCCGCCCGCGAGACCAGCACCCGGTTCGTGCTGCGCAACCCCAGCGAGTTCGTGCACCGCCAGCTGCGCGTGACCGGCCTGGCCGAGATGTTCGGCCTCCCGGCGTCGCACGAGTCGCCCACGCCCTACACGTCCTGACGAATTTGGTTATGGTCGGCTCATGGAGCCGGGGGCCGGGGCGTGGTGTCGCGACGCCGAGGTCTGCTTCCGGCTGCACGATCAAGATCAACGGCTTTCCGGGGTACGGCTGGGAAGCGGCGCGTTCCCCCGGGGCACCGAGCTCTCCTTCTCCTACGACGCCGACGCGCACGCCTGGGAGCTGCGCCTGCCCCGCCCGGCCGTCCGCCGCCTCGAGTACAAGCTGGAACTGATCCACCCGGACGGGCGTACCGAATGGGTCTGCGACCCGGACAACCCGCTGCGCGTGGGCGGCGGCTACGGCGACTCCTCCGAGCTGCGCTGCGACGACTACCGCGAACCCGGCTGGCTGCACCTCCCGCAGGCCCCCGGCGCCTGGCGCGATCTCTACCTGCCGCTGCACGCGGTGCGCGGCGAGATGGTCGCCCGGGTCTGGTCGCCCGACGAGCCCACCGGCCGCGTCGTCGTGGCTCACGACGGCCCCGACTACCACCGCTTCGCCGAACTCGGCCGGTACGCCGCCGCGATGATCGGCGCCGGCCGGGTGCCGCCGTTCCACCTGGTGCTGCTCCCGCCCGGCGAGCGCTTCGAGTGGTACTCGGCCAGTCCCGCGTACGCCCGCGCCCTCGCTCTCGACGTGCTGCCCAAACTGGCCGCGGAGCTCGGCGCCGACCGGGGGGTCGTCGGCGTCGGCGCCAGCCTCGGCGGCCTGGCCATGCTGCACGCCCAGCGCCGCCACCCGGCCGGTTTCGCCGCGCTGTTCCTCCAGTCCGCCAGCCTCTTCCAGCCGCGCTTCGACCGGCAGGAGTCCGGGTTCCGCCGTTACCTGCGGATCGTCCGGTTCACCGGCCGGGTCCGCCGCCGCGCCGACGGTCCCGCCGTGCCGATCACGCTCACCTGTGGTGCTGTTGAGGAGAACCTGGCGAACAACGCCGACATGGCGGCCGTGCTCGCCGGCCACGGATACGACGTGTCGTTCGCCGAGGTGCCGGACGCGCACACCTGGGTCGGCTGGCGTGACGCCCTCGACCCGCACCTGACCACGCTGCTGCAAAAGGTCTTTTAGCTACTCCGGGAGGCGACCGTGGCCGACGTCGAGCACACCATCGGACTGCTGCTGGGCACCGAGGACGACTGGCCACGGGCCTACGAGGCCCTGCTGCGGCGGGTCGGTGCGATCAAGGACGACAACGGGCGTACGCACGAGGTGCGGTCCGAACGCGTCACCATCGAGCCGTTCAACCTGCGGGACGATCCGAAGCACAGCCTGGTCATCGACCGGCTCGCGTACTGGTACTACCACCCGCGCGAGTGGCTCAAGAAGATCTCCATGATGAACGACGTCTACCTGCTGAACAGCCCGTTCACGTTCCAGTCGATGGAGAAGCACACCGCGTACTGCGCGATGATCCGGCTCGGCCTCAAGGTGCCCGAGACGGTGCTGGTGCCGTACAAGAACCCGCTCGACAACTCGCGCTGGGCGTACACGTCGGCGCGGTACAACGAGGCGTTCGACCTGGACGAGACCGCCGCGCAGGTGGGCTATCCGCTGTTCATGAAGCCGTACGACGGCGGCGCCTGGGTGGGCGTCTCCAAGATCCGCAACGCGACCGAGCTGCACGACGCGTACGACGCCTCCGGCGAGCGCCTCATGCACCTGCAGGCCGCCGTCGAGGGCTACGACGTGTTCGCCAGGTCGCTGACCATCGGCCCCGAGACCATGGTCATGAAGTTCCGTCCCGAACTGCCCATGTACGACCGGTACGCGGTCGAGCACGACTTCCTCACGCCGGAGACCGGCGACGAGGTGATCACCATCTCCCGGCTGATCAACGCGTTCTTCCGGTGGGAGTTCAACAGCTGCGAGTCGCTGGTCAAGGGCAGCGAGGTCTACCCGATCGACTACGCGAACGCCTGCCCCGACGTGGCCGTCACGTCCCTGCACTACTACTTCCCGTGGGCGATGTCGGCTCTGCTGCGCTGGACGGTGTTCTGCGTGGTCACCGGACGCAAGCCCCGGCTCGACATGAACACCGCCGACTACTTCGCGATCGGCGACGACCCCGGCCTCTCGTACGCGGAGAAGCTCTCGGGTTATCGCAGGCTCGCCGACGACTACTTCGAGGTGGAGAAGTACCAGGACTTCTGCGCCCGGCACCTGTCGCACGTGGACGAGATGGTCTACGACTGGGTCAGCTCGCCCGACTTCCGAACCCTGCTCGACGACACCGTGCGCAGCACCTTCCCCGAGGCGGAACGGGACCGGTTCCGCGGACACTTCGGGGGGTTGATGGACGCCTGGGTCCGCGACAACGCTTAATCGCTCGCGGCCGGGCGAGGCCCCGACCAGGCTGATCCTCGGCTCCCACCACTACGCTGCCGCCGCCCTGGCCACCCGGGGAGTCGCCGGGATGCCCGGCGGCGACGTGACCGGCCTGCTGCGCCCCTCCACCTTCTGCCGCACCACGGCCGAGGCCACCGGCGCCGCGGGCGACGTCTACCTGTGCCACCCGTTCATCGTGCACACCGCCACCTGGCCACACCGCGGCACCCAGCCGCGGATGATGGCCCAGCCCGCCGTCCACGTCGCGGACGGTTTCGCCCTGGACGGCTCCGATCCGTCCCCGGTGGCCCGGGCCATCGTCGACGGGCTGTCCGACACCAGCCAGCTCGTCCCGCGAGAATGACCTCATGCGGCGCGGTATGCCGAGGCCGAGGCGATCACCCGACCGGGTGACCGCGCGCCGGGCCTCGGCGGAGGCGTACCGGCGCGGGCTGCTGAGCTGAAGGTTGTCGTACCGGCGACCTATGGTGGTCGGGTGCGGATCAGGATCGAGGGCAGCGACCTGCCGGGCCGTCGGGCGGGCTCGACGGCCGACGAGTTGCGGCTGGCCAACGTGCACGTCGGCGTGCAGCGCAAGGACCGGCCCGAGTCCCTCGTGCCCGCGTCGGCACCGTCCGCGACGTGGGATCTCGAGGTCACCAGCCGCACGGTCGCCGAGGGGGCGCTGGATGTCGGCGGGCCCTGGGTGCACGGCCGGCCCGGCGCCCGCTTCCTCTACCTGACCTGGGGCGCGGTCACCGGCGACCGGTTCGACATGTTCCGGCGGGCCAAGCTGCTCTTCACCGACATCCCGGGCGACGCCCTGCTCGCGGCGCATGCCGGCGCCGCCACCCTGGTCGGCCGGCTCGGGCTCACCGGCGGTGACGGCGGGCCGATCTGCGCGCGCGTCCGGCCGCCGACGATCACCTGGACCGCCGAGTGAGAGTGCTGCACGGCGTCATCGCGGGGGACGGGCGCTTCGCCGTCTGGGCCGAGGCCGACAGCGCGAGGGCGCTCACCGCGGACGGCGCCGAGGTCATCGCCGGCGGTGCGGCACGGCGGGGCGAGGCCGCTTGGCATCCGTTCGCGACGGGGGTGTTGCCCGCCGGCGACGCGCGCGGGCCGTTGACCCTGTCGCTGCCGTCCACTTCCAGCGGGCCCCTCGCCTCGCCGCAGCTCGGACTGGCCCGGCGGCGGGGGCGGCCACGATGGCACGCCTGGCGGGTGCCGGCGGTGACGGTGCCGTTCGTGACCGCCGAGGCCGCCGAGGACGATGACCGGGTGGCGCCGTCGCTGGACTATCTGATCGAGGTCTGTGCGTTCGCGGCCGACCTGGTGGCGCGCGGGCGGGTGCTTCCGGCGGTCTGGCCGGACGGCGCGCTGCCCCGCGCCCACTGGCGGCCGGTCCTCACCGGGCCCGACGTGACCCGGCACGCCGACCTCCTGCGCCGCATGCCCGCCGCCTGCCGCGCCGAGCGGATCAGGCCCGGCAGCGTCGAGGGGCGCCCGGCCGCCGACCTGCTGCACGCCGCCCTCGACCGGCTGGTCGACGGGCTCGTCCGCACCCGGCTCGCCGAGGCCCGCATCACCCTGACCGGCGACCCTTGGCTGACCGCCCTGACCGACGACGGCACGGCGGCCTCTTCCGGCCGTTCCGGCGGTGCGGCGGCCTCTTCCGGCCGTTCCGGCGGTGCGGCGGCCTCTTCCGGCCGTTCCGGCGGTGCGGCGGCCTCTTCCGGCCGTTCCGGCGGTGCGGCGCGCGAGCTTGGCCCGGGTGGTGGCGGGGCCGGGCGGTACGACGACGTTGTGGGCGAGTTCCACGCGGCTGGCGATGCTGCCGGGCGAATCGACGTCCAAAACCATGCCCACGCCGGCGTCGCCGCTGGCGGCGACGGTAGCGCTGGCGGCGACGGTAGCGCTGGCGGCGACGGTAGCGGCTCGGGCGAGCGGGCGCCGGGGGAGTTCGAGGCGGCGCCCGAGCTGGTGCACGCGGTCACCGAGATGCTGGACGCGTGGCATGCGGATGCGAGCAGCGGGGCCGCGGTGCGGGTGGTGTTCCGGCTCAGCCACCTGCACGAGAGGGAACCCGACCTGCCGGACGCGACCGGGGCGCCCGTCGAGGCCGAGCCGCGGGAGGACGCGTGGCTGGTCGAGTTCCTGCTGCAGCCGCTCGACGAGCCGAGCCTGCTGGTCACCGCCGGGGACATCTGGCGGGACGAGATCGCGCCGCTGCGGCGGTGGACCCACCATCCGCAGGAGCGGCTGCTCGCGGGGCTCGGCCGGGCGGCACGGCTGTTCCGGGAGCTCGACGAGGCGCTGCGGACGCCGCGGCCGGTCGACCTGGTGGTGGACACCGAGGGGGCGCACCGGTTCCTGAGCCACGCCGCGGTGCTGGAGCAGGCCGGCTACGGCGTGATGGTGCCGGCCTGGTGGCGGGACCGGCCGAGCCTGGGGCTGGCGCTCGAGGTGCGGACGCCGGAACCGATCGCGCCGGTGCTCCGGGACCGGACGAACACGATGGCGTCGCTGGTCGACTACAACTGGGGGCTGGCGCTCGGCGGGCGCGTCCTCACCTCCGACGAGCTGTCCGACCTGGCCAAGGTCAAGGTGCCGCTGGTCCGGCTGCGCGGGCAGTGGGTACACCTGGACCCGGAACGGCTCACCGCCGGGCTGGCCTTCCTGAAGTGGGGCGGCGGGTCGATGACCGCCGGGGACGCCATGCGGATGATCCGGCTGCTGCCGCCCGAGGAACTGCCGCTGCCGGTGACCGCCGTGTCCGGCGAGGGGTGGGCCGCGGGGCTGCTCGCCGGGGACCTCGACGAACGGCTGGAACTGCTCGATCAGCCACCGGATCTGATCGGCGTGCTCCGTCCGTACCAGAGGAGGGGTTTCTCCTGGCTCGCCTTCATGGACGGGCTGGGGCTGGGCGCGTGCCTCGCGGACGACATGGGGCTGGGCAAAACGGTGCAGCTGCTGGCCCTGCTGCTGCACGCGCGGCAGGGGCCGACGCTGCTGATCTGCCCGCTGTCGGTGCTGGGCAACTGGCAGCGGGAGGCCGCCCGGTTCGCGCCGTCGCTGCGGGTCCGGGTGCGGCACGGCGCCGACCGGCCGGATGCGCCCGAGGCAGGGGACTGTGACGTGCTGCTGACCACGTACTCGACCGCGGCGCGGGACCACCAGGCTCTCGCCGCCGTGGGTTTCGACCGGATCGTCCTCGACGAGGCGCAGCACATCAAGAACAGCGCCAGCGCCGTCGCGAAGGCGGTGCGGCGGATCCCGGCGCGCTCCCGGATCGCGCTGACCGGCACGCCCGTCGAGAACCGTCTCGCCGAGCTGTGGTCCATCCTGGACTTCCTCAACCCCGGCGTGCTGGCCGGCGCGCCGACGTTCCGCGCACGCTTCGCGGTGCCGATCGAGCGGTACGAGAACGAGGACGCCGCGCACCGGCTGCGGCAGGCCACCCGGCCGTTCCTGCTGCGCCGGGAGAAATCGGACACGGCGGTCATCGACGACCTGCCGGACAAGCGGCACGTGCGGCACCTGTGCGGGCTGACCGCCGAGCAGGCGACGCTCTACCAGGCCGTGCTCGACGACATGCTGGAACGGATGGGCGAGGCGTCCGACCGGCGCAAGGGCTACGTGCTGGCCACCATGACCAAGCTCAAACAGGTCTGCAACCACCCGGCGCAGCTGCTCGGCGACGGCTCGCCGCTGCCCGGCCGCTCCGGCAAGCTGGAACGCCTCGAGGAAATCCTGGACGCGGTGCTGGCGGCGGGGGAGCGGGCGCTGTGCTTCACCCAGTTCACCCGCTTCGGGTCGATGCTGGTGCCGCACCTGGCCGCCCGCTTCGGGGTGCCGGTGCGCTACCTGCACGGCGGCACCCCCCGGGCGGAACGTGACCGCCTGGTCGCCTCGTTCCAGCAGGACACCCGGCCGGGCATCTTCGTGCTGTCGCTGAAGGCGGGCGGCACCGGCCTCAACCTGACCGCCGCCAACCACGTCGTGCACATCGACCGCTGGTGGAACCCGGCCACCGAGGCGCAGGCCACCGACCGCGTCTTCCGGATCGGGCAGCACCGCGACGTACGGGTGCACACGCTGACCTGCCTGGGGACGCTGGAGGAGCGGATCGACGGGCTGCTCGCCGAGAAGGGGACGCTGGCCGAACGCGTGGTCGGCAACGGCGAGAGCTGGCTGACCTCCCTGTCCACCACCGAGCTGCGCGACCTGCTCGCCCTCTCCCCGGAGGCCGTCGGTGACTGACCTTCAGCCCTTCCTGGGCACCTTCGAGTCGCTGCGGCTCGGGTCGACCTTCTCCCGGGGCCGCCGCGACGCGCGCAACGGCCACGTCCGCAGCCTCACCATCTCCAGCAGCCTGGTCGTCGCCCGGGTGCGCGGCCCGGAGGACGCGGCGGCGTTCCGGTCCCGCATCGCGGTCCGGGCGTTCGGCGCGGCCGAGTGGTCCCGGGCCGAGGACGCGCTCGCCGCCGAGGCCCGCTATGTCGCCGACCTGCTCGCCGGCCGCATGCCCCCCGGCGTCGAACGGGTCTTCGCCGAGGCGGGCCTGAGCCTGCTGCCGCTGTCCCTCGACGACGTGGCGATGGACTGCACCTGCGAACGCTGGCCGATGCCCTGCACCCATCTGGCCGCCACCCTCTACGAGCTGGCCCGCTCCTTCGACTCCGACCCGTTCGGCGTCTTCACGTGGCGCGGCCGCACCCGCGAGGAGCTGCTCGACCGCCTCCGCCGCCTGCGAGGCGCCGTGGCGGTGACGCAACAGATCGACGCGATCCCGGAGCCGCCCTCGCCCGCCGACGCGGGTCTCGGTGACGTCGCCGACTTCTGGGGCTCGGGTACGCCGCCGGCCGCGCCCCCGCCGGCCCGCACCCGGCCCGACGCCCTCCTCGACCAGCTCGACCCGCCGCCGCTGGGCGACGATCTCGTGGAGAAGCTGCGTCCCGCCTACCTGGCCCTTCCGGTGGAGGACTGACCGCACCTGGACCTGGCAGGGCAGGGCATTGGCGGTCGGGTCCTCCGGCACGTGATGAACGCGCACCGCGACGGCCGGCCGGTCGCGGTGACAATCATCATCCTAGGATGCTCTGGGCGATGTGCCGGGCGCCATGGTTCGGTGCCAGCCTGAAGCCGGCACCGAACCGGAGGCGGATCACATGCCCGGCGGGGCCGGAGTGTGGTTGAGGGCGGCGAACAGTTCTCCTCCTCGTGGCGGAGGTGGGCGGTGAGCTCGGCGGTCTGCCGCCTGGCGGCGGAGTTCGGCGAGTTCCGTGCGGAACCAGTCGTGCAATTCGATGAGCCAGTCGCCCATCCCTTTGACCCGCGCGGGTTGTGTCTTGTCGGTCATGAAACCTCATCCATGTCGTCGTCCGGGAACGCGGAGGCGACAGGAGAACGGCAGGGAATCTTCATCTCAGGGAATGGCACGAGCAGGGAGACCCCAGGGAATGGCCACGTGCATGGAGAGAGGTCCGGATCTGCCGGTCCTGTCAAAGGCTTGAGAAGCCGTTACCTCCATGCGGTAGGCCCTCCCTATCCGGGGGCGCGCCGGAAGGCTGTCACCGCCCCGGACGGTTCCGCTGCCCCCTTCCGGACGCAGGTCACTCACGGCCCGCCCTGCGCCCGGCCCCGTGCGCCCGGCCCCGCGTGCCCGCCCCGTGCGCCCGCCCCGTGCGCCCGCCCCGTGCGCCCGCCCCGCGTGGTCGCCCCGCGTGGTCGCCCCGCGTGGTCGCCCCGCGTGGTCGCGCACCCCCGTCGGGCAGCCGCTCAGCCGAGGAGGTCGACCAGGGCGGCCACGCGGGTGCGGATGGCGGGGAGCTGCGCATAGAGATGATTGCCGCAGCACTCGGTCGCGCCGGCCGCGGGATTGGCGTCGTGCCAGTCGCGGTGGGCGCTGATGGTGCGCAGGGTGGCCGTCGAGCCGGAGATCGGGTTGACGTAGCCGGTCGTACCCTCGGGGTCCAGGTCGGTTGCCTTGGCGAGCAGGGCGAGCACGACGACCAGGGAACGCACCGCGGCCGCCGTCGGAGGCGTGATCATGGTGTTGCCCAGGACGCAGACGCCGATGTTGCCGGCGTTGAAGCCACCGACGTGGGCGCCGTTCACCATCTGCGGGGCGCCGGGGCCGGGGCCGAAGACCGGGATCGGGCCGGGATCCGAGTAGACGCCCTCGAAGACCCGGCCGTACCTGTCGATCAGCAGCTGGTAACCGATGTCGCCCCAGCCGTTGCTGACCGCGTGCGTGTAGTAGATGCCGCGCACGTGCTGGACCGGGTCATCGACCGGGGCCGGTTCGCCGCTGTGGTGCACGGTGAGCGTCTGCACGCCGAAGAACGCCGGCGGGCTGATCAGCGTGCCGTCGGGGTTGAGGCGGTAGGACTCGTCCGCCCCCCAGGCGGCACGGCTCAGGTAGGTCGGCCGCCACGGCGCCCGCTCGGCGCGGGGCAGGGTCAGCGTGCGGGGGCGCGCGGTGCGGGGCCGGGCACGGCCGTCCGCGGTGTTCAGCTCGGTCACGGCGGTGGGTGCGCTGCTGATGCGGTACGCGGTGACGCCGGCCGCCGGAACCAGCACGTTGCCGGGTGCCGTGGCGACGTCGGAACCCGCCGTGCAGCCGGAGGCGGACACGTCACGCCAGCCGGAGGCGGTCTTGACGCGCAGGTCGGTGCCGGCCCGCACACTGAGGTGGCTGAGCTTGACCTCGGGGGTGAGCGTGGTGCCGCCGCCGACCTGTCCGCGTGCCACGGCCAGCGTCTCGGGAACGGTGGCACCCTCGGCCGCGAGCGTTTCGCCGGCGCCGAGCGCCTCACCGGTGTGGTCGGCGGCGAGCGCCTCACCGGCGGCGAGGGACAGCGGGGCCGCGGCGGCGAGGCCGGTGGCGCCGCGGAGCAGAGATCGACGAGAAACCATGCGGCCGAACTTAGCGAATCGACCTACCGCCGATCTGCCGGAAAGACGACAGTCACCGGCCGCCGCTGGATCGTTCCTGCTCGGCGGCCACGCGGGCGGCCGACTCCGGGTCCAGGTCGAGCACCTCCGTCGGTGCGGCACCGTCCTCTTCGGACATTTTGCCGTCGACCGGGGTGGCCGCCGCTCCGGACTCGGCGCCGGCGCCGGACTCGGCGGGCGCGGGGCCGGTCGCACCGAAGCCGTTCCCGGTCCGTGGCTGGTCGTTGCCTCCGTTACCGCCGCTGCCGGAGTGCGACTCGTTGGCGAGCCAGGCAGGCCGGTCGTCGAGGTCTTCCGTCGCCCGCGGGGGCCCGCCGATGAGCGAGGCGATGTCGACGGTCTCCACCTCGTCCGGGCTGATCGCCGGTCGCTCGCCGGGGGTGATCCGCACCGTCTCGGCCAGGCTGAGATCCACGTCCGCCTCGGGTCGGTTCGACGCCGCGGGGGAGGTGGGAGAGTCGGACGAGGTGGGAGCGTCGGGGTTGTCGGCAGCAGGTGCGGCCCGCGCGGGGGCGGCCGTGCCGGTAGCGGCTGTTTCGGCGGCGTCCGGGTGTGAGCCGGGAAGGCCGGAGGCGGCGGGGTGGGAGGCGGCGGGGTGGGAGGCCGCAGGGCCGGCGGCGGAGTCGGAGGCCGCGGTGTCGGCAGGGTCCGAGGTGGCCCGCAGAGGTGCCGGGTCGGGCGTGGGGAACAGCGGCGGCGCGCCCGGAATGGTGACCGGAGCCGGCGGACCGACCTCGACCGGTGCGTCGTCGTCCGGGAGGCCGGCGGGGGAGAGGCCCGCGGGCAGCGGCCGGACGCGTTCGGCGGTCCAGGCGGGGCGCGGGCCGTCGTCCTCGTTCCAGGAGGCGTGCCTCGGGCGGGACGCCCCGGCGCGCGGGCCCGCGGAGCCCGGCGCGGCGTGCCGGCCGACGGATTCGGTGGGGAAGAGCTCTTCGCCGGAGTACTCGGCCAGGCCGGCCCGGGCCTGCAGGCGGCGGAGCGGGCCGGGCGCCCACCACGCGGCGTCGCCGAGGAGACCCAGGACGGCCGGGACGAGGAGCATGCGGACCACGGTGGCGTCCAGGATCAGGGCGAGGATCATGCCGACGCCGACGAAGCGCATGGTGGTCACCGACGACAGGGCGAACGCGCCGGTGACCACGATGAGCAGCACGGCGGCGGCGCTGATCACGCGGCCGGTGCGGGCCAGGCCGGTGGTGACCGCCTCGGCGGTGGTGGCGCCGCGGGTGCGGGCCTCGACCATGCGGGACAGCAGGAAGACCTCGTAGTCGGTGGACAGGCCGAAGACCACTGCGGCCATCAGGACGACGATGCCGACCTCGGGTGGGGCCGGTGTCACGTTCAGGAGATCCGCGCCGTTGCCGTCCTGGAAGATCCAGACCAGCACGCCGAAGGTGGCGGCCAGGCTGAGCGCGCTCATCACGACGGCCTTGACCGGCAGCAGCAGGGAGCCGAACGCCAGGAACATCAGGATCAGGGTGGCCCCGGCGAGCAGGCCGACCATGAGTGGCAGGCGGTCGACGGTGGCGTCGAGGCTGTCGACGTTGCGGGCCGTGGTGCCGCCGACCAGCGCCGTGGCCCCGGCCGGTGGGGTCAGGTCGCGGATGTCGCGCACCGCGTCGCGGGCGCCGTCGCTGAACGGGTCGGTGTCGCGGGGTGTCGCGGTCAGGACGGTCACGCCGTTCGCCGCGCCGGACGGGGTGACCGCGGCGACGCCCGGCACCTTGGCGACGGTCTGGGCAAAGGATCCGGGGTTTCCGCGTACGACGATCTGGATGCCGGCGCTGCTCAGGGCGGGGAAGCCGGCCCGCAGCGTCTCCAGCGCCTGCCGTCCGGGCGAGGAGGCGGGCAGGACCCGCTCGTCCGCCTCGCCGAAGTGCACGCCGCGCACGGGGCTGGCCAGGACCAGCAGTCCGGCCAGGATCGGCAGCGCGACCAGGACGGGCCGGCGCAGCACCACCCCGGCGAGCCGGGCCCAGCCGGCGCCGGCCGCCCGCCCGTCGCCGCGCCGCGGCAACCGCACCGGAAGCTTGTCCACCCTAGGGCCGAGCACCGCGAGCAGGGCCGGCAGCAACGTGAGGGAGAGCAGCGCCGCGAGGCCGACCGCGGCGAGTCCTCCGTACGCGAGAGATTGAAGAAAGCCCTGCGGGAAGAGCAACAGTCCACCGAGCGCGATCATCAGCAACGTGGCGGAGAAGAGCACGGTGCGTCCGGCCGTGGCGACTGTCCGGGACACCGCCTCGGCGGGGGAGCGGCCCTGCGCCTGCTCCTCGCGGAAGCGCCCGACCATGAACAGGCCGTAGTCGATGGCCATGCCGAGGCCGAGGAGGCTGGCGACGTTGACGGCGAACGAGTTGACGTCGTGGCCGAGGGTGACCGCGTGCAGGATGCCCAGCGATCCGAGGACCGCGCAGCCACCGACCAGGACGGGCAGGGACGCGGCGACCAGCGAGCCGAACAGGAACAGCAGCAGGATCAGGACGATCGGCAGCGAGATCGCCTCGGCCATGGCCAGGTCACTGGTGGTGAGCTCGGAGGTCGCGTCGCCGAGAACCACACCGCCGGCGACCCGCACCTGGGCGCCCTCGACGGCGAGGTCGTCCTTGATCTCCCGGTAGGAGTCCATCTTGGCGGCGTCGCCGTCACCGGCCAGGGTGAGCGTGGCGAGCGCGCTCTTCCTGTCCTGGGAGAGCAGCTGCGGCGCCTTCTGCTGCCAGTAGGTGACCTTGGCGGTGACCGCCGACGCGGGGAGGTGGCCGAGGCTGTTCTCGACGCGCTGGGCCAGCACCGCGTCGTCGACCGTGCCGCGGGCGGGCGTGTAGATGATCAGCACGTCGCCGCCCTGGCCGCCGAGTGCCTGCTCGGCCACCTCGGCGGCCCGCGCCGACTCGCTGCCGGGGTCGCCGTAGCCACCCTCGACCAGCTTGCCGAAGACCCCGAAACCCCAGACGCCGGCCCCGATCACCGCGAGCAGCGTGCCGGCCAGCACCGCGACCCGGAACCGGGCCATGGCGGCGCCCCAGGCGGTGAAGAGGCTCACCGGAGGGTCGCGGCCTGTAACGCCACCCCGCCACACCCGTTGCCGAAGGTCTCGGTGGTGGTCCAGGTGAGGTTGAGCTTGCCGCCCTCGGGCGTCTGGTACGTGATCACGAAGACCGCCGTGGCCAGGTCGTTGCCGCGCTGCTCGAGCGTGCCGGTCCCGGCGCCGCCGCCGGTGGACAGTTTCGCGTCGAGGCGGCCGCGCCCGTTCTTGACGCCGACGTAGAGCCGCAGCGTGCGGGTCTGCTTGGCGGCCGGAACGGACAGCGCGAAGCCGTTGCCCTTGTCGCAGGTGTTGATGCCGACGTCGCTGCCGCCCGAACTGGCGACGGGCGAGCCGTCCTTCCAGCTGAACCGCTGCGGGCTGTCGGTGTGCCGGAACCGGGGCGCGGTCGGCGCGCCCTCGAGGATCTGGAAGTCGCCGTCCTTGGCCCGCTCCAGCGAGAACGTGCCCTGCTCGCCCCAGTGCACCCAGTCGCGGTCGCCCTCGCCGGTGAGGTCGACACGCCCGGGCACGGCGGCCCGGTCGACGGTGACGTCCCGCGGCGGGCGGGTCTTGCGGGCGGGAGGCGGCGAGGTCGGCCGGGTGGTGGGTGGCGCGCTGGACGACGGCGGGTCGCTGGGCAGCGGGATGACCGCCTGGTCGGACGGCGGCGCGATGTCGCCGAGCGCGGGCGGGGGCGGGGCGGGCAGCGCGGTCGGCTCCTTGCCCTTGATCGCGCTGCTGATCACCAGGCCGACGGCGACCACCACGAGCACCCCGGCCAGGATGACGGCGGCGGGCATCAGGAACTCGGTGAACGGCCGGCGGCGGCTGTCCTTCAGGAGCGCGGGCGGCATCGGGGCCGCGGGGTGGGGCCGCCGCGGCACGCTGGGGTCGTCCGGCACCGAGCCTCCTGTTACAGCTGTGGGGGGAGTCCACGATCTCATCAAGGTGGATGCCGATCCACCCCGGTGAAGGTTATCGGCCGCATGGCCGATGAGGTGCATCGGTGGTTCGTCGGAGATCATCGCCGGGTGGCCGAGTAGCGTGTGCGGAGTTTTCCCCGATTGATCCCTGACAAGGAGCGCGTGTACTCCCATGAGTGATCGAGTCCAGACCACGGCCGGGCGCGGCCGGGCCATCGCGGGAGCGCTCGCCGGCGTCGCCGTGGTGATCATCCTGGTGGCGGTTTTCTTCGTCGTGCGGGCCGGCGGCGACAAGGCCGAGACCCCCGCCGCGGCGCCCGCTCCGGCGGTGTCCGCCCCGGCCGAGCAGCCTTCCGAGCAGCCCGCCGAGGTCCCGTCGCAGCCCGCCGGCCAGTCCGCTCCGGCGGTCGACCCCCGTCTGACCAAGGCGCCCGAGGTGAAGGCCGGCAAGGGTGACGTGACCAAGCTGGTGGTGACGCCGATCGTGCCGGGGCGTGGTCCGCGCGTGAAGGCGGGTCAGCAGCTCACGGTCAACTACGTCGGTGTGACGTACTCCGACGGCAAGGTGTTCGACTCGTCGTGGGCGAACGGCCAGCCGGCGACCTTCCCGGTCGGCACCGGCAACCTGATCCCGGGCTGGGACCAGGGCCTGGTCGGCGTGCCGGTGGGCAGCCGCATCCAGCTGGACATCCCGGCCGACCTCGGTTACGGCGACAACCCGACCGGCGGTCAGCCGGCGGGCGACCTGCGCTTCATCATCGACATCCTGCAGGCGGTCTGACGATCAGAGCTCGGCCACGATGAGGTCGAGCTGTCGGGGACGGCCCGCGGGTGCGGGCCGTTCCTCGACGGTGTACTTGAGGTCGCGCAGCGCGTCGGTCAGCTCACCGACCGTGCGGGGTTCCGCCGCTACCAGCGCGAGCGAGCGCACCAGCCGTCCCTTGGTGGCCTTGTTGAAGTGGCTGACCACCGAGCGGCGCGCCACCCCGTCCACCACCCGCTCATGCAGCACGCGCACGGCGGCGGTCCGTTCGGCGACCGCCTCGGACGGCGCCCACATCGCGGCGTAGGCGCCCGATCGCAGATCCAGCACCGTCCCCTCGGCCGCGGCAAGCGACAGGGGCCGGTTCAGGACCTTCTTCCAGTACGGCGTGAGCCCGCCGACCCCGGGCAGTGTGACACCGGCCGAGCACCGGTAAGCCGGGATCCGGTCGGGCAGCCGCACCACGCCCCACAGCCCGGAGAACACCACCGCCCGCTCGTCCAGCCAGGCCCGCGCGTCCGCCGCCAGGGAACCCGCGTCCAGCGCCTCGTAGAGCACCCCGCTGTAGACGTCGGCGGCCGGTGCCGCGGGCGCCTCGTGCAGACCGGCGTTGCGGGCGATCTCGGCCTGCTGCCCGGCGCTCAGCCCCAGCGTGTCCAGGGACGCGTTCACGCCGCGGGTGCTGCTCCGCCCGCACAGGGCGACCAGCTTGGCGAGCACCCGGCGCCGGTGCCGGGCCAGCTCGGGCAACCAGATCGCGTCGTGGTCGACCGGCTCACCGGCGGCCGGCGCGGACTTGCCCTCGGAGGGCGGCAGCAGGATCAGCACGCCGCAAGATTAGTTCCCGTCGCGGCCGGCCAGCGCGTCGCCCACGGACCGATAGACGCCCATCCGCCCGGCCAGCCCGACCGTGTCCAGCAGCTGCGTCATCCATGCGCCGGGCGCCGCGAGCCGCAGCCAGCCGCCCGCGCCGTCGGCCCGGCGGTGTCCCACCACGAACGCGCTCAGCCCGATCGAGTCGCAGAACTCCACACCGGACAGGTCCACCACGATCCGCGGCGCCGGCCGGTCGAGCACCCGGTCGAGCGTGGTGGCCAGCACCGGAGCGCTGTCCAGGTCCAGATGGCCACGAACGGTGACGACGACGGAGTCGTCCGTATTGCCGACAACTGACACATGCACGGCGGACACTCCTCGGCATGGACGACAGTGAAGCTCAGTTGTTCCCCGCCGAGGGCCGGATTGCACCTCCTGGACGCGTCCGGGTGGCCGGAACGTTCACGGTCGTGCGGACGGTCGCCTGATCGATCTCGGTGGTGCGGATCGTGAAGGTCAGCTCGTACGTGCCGGGCAGCGGGAACGTCAGCGATCCGAGTGCGTCGTTGCGGCCCGGCAGGGGCAGCATCGGCTCTTTGACCTGCTCCACGCTCGCGCCGGTGTAGCGGGTGGTGACCGTCCACTCGATGGCCGGCAGCGGCTTGCCCTCGGGCGTGTAGGTGGAGCCGTGCACGGTGTTCCACTCGCCCAGTTCGACGGGGTAGATGTTGAACTGCAGCGTGTAGAGGTTCGAGGTGAGGGTCTGCGAGAAACCCACCCCGGTGGGTTCCCGCGCTTCACGGTCCTTCGCGCTGCCGGGGGTGGTCTGCACCAGCACGGCGCTCAGGGCCAGGATCGCGGTGGTCGCGCCGAGTTCGACCCCGACGGTACGGATCAGCCGGCCCGGCCCGGCGGCGGGCACGTGCGCCCTCTGGACGAGGCGGCGGGCGTACGCGGCCACGAGCAGCACCCCGCCCAGGATGGCGGCCTTGGCGAGCAGCAGCCGTCCGTACCCGGTCTGCCAGAGCGCGGCCGGCGCGCCCACCTGGACCACCGCCTGCACCAGCCCGGCGCCGGCCAGCCACACCACGGCCAGGGTCGCCCACCGCGACCAGGCGGGCAGGATCACGCCGAGCACCCGCTGGTGCCGTCGCCGCAGCAGGAAGACGGCCAGCGTGACGAGGCCGCCGAGCCAGACCGCCATCGAGGCGAGGTGCACCACGTCGGCGGCGACGATCGCCCCGGCCAGCGGGGAGACCACGGCGTGACCGGTCAGCGGCCAGGTGGTCAGCCCGGCCAGCGCGAGCAGGACCAGGGCGAGCCCGCGGAACCGGGTGGCGCCGCCGCGCAGCACCGGCCCGATCAGTCCGGCGACGATCCCGAGCAGGGCCAGCCGGGCCAGCAGGGTGACGCCGAACGGGCTCGCCACGACGCCGCCGAGCTCGGTGAACGACACGTCCCACACCGGCGCGCCGCTGACGTAGGGCGCCTGGGTCCACAGCGCGCCCAGCGTCGACAGGGCGGTCAGGCCGAGGCCGGCGTACACCAGGCGGGTCGCGCCCTGCCGGGAGCGCCGGCGCGGCCACAGGAAGGTCAGGAAGATCGCCGGGCCGACGGCCAGCGTGAGGCCGGCGTACCCGAGGAATTTGAAGGCCGGGACCGCGGCTGTGACCGAACCGTCGACCTTGCCCGGATCGGTCTCGGCGGGCCGGGCCGACGGCGCGCCGACCGAGAAGATCAGCGCGTTGCCGACCGGGTGGCTGTCGCCGGAGATGATCCGATAGCTGACCAGGTAGGTGCCGAGCGGCCGGTCCGCCTTGCGCAGCGTGATCTTCAGGACCTTGCCCTCGGCGGTGACCGACTCGCTGATCCGCTTGCCGTCCGGCGCCAGCACCTGGGTGCGCGACGGCAGCGCGGTGACCTGTTCGTTGAAGGTCAGCAGGATCTCCGACGGCGCGTTCTCCAGCACCGCGCCGCCCTCCGGGCTGGAGGAGACCAGGCTGGAGTGCGCGCTGGCCGGGGCGGCGGGCAGCAGCAAAAGGCCGAGGACGAGCAGGAGCACTCGCACCGCCCCGCCGAGCATGCGGGTCGCTGTCACACGGAGTAGTTCGGATGGGACCGGGGAATGGTTCAACCCCTCCGGCGATACGATCCGCTGAGGTCCACGCTCCCCTTGGAGGCCCGCATGTCCCATCCTCGAGCCGGGCAACCGGCGCAATCGGACGACCTGATCGACGTGCCGCGGGTGGTCTCCGCGTACTACACCGGGCACCCCGACCCGGAGGTGGTCGCGCAGCGGGTCGCGTTCGGCACGTCCGGCCACCGCGGGTCCAGCCTGAACACGGCCTTCAACGAGGACCACATCGCCGCGACCAGCCAGGCGATCGTCGAGTACCGCCGCGACCAGGGCACCGACGGTCCCCTCTACCTGGGCCGGGACACGCACGCGCTGAGCGAGCCGGCGATGGTCACCGCGCTGGAGGTGTTCGCCGCCAACGACGTCACGGTGCGGATCGACAGCCGGGACAGCTACACCCCGACGCCGGCGGTGTCGCACGCGATCCTGGCGTACAACCGGGGCCGCACCGACGGTCTCGCCGACGGCGTGGTGGTCACCCCGTCGCACAACCCGCCCGCGGACGGTGGCTTCAAGTACAACCCGCCGCACGGCGGGCCGGCCGACACCGACGCCACGAAATGGATCCAGGACCGGGCGAACGAGCTCATCGCGGCCGGGCTGAACGGCGTGCGCCGGGTGTCCGCCGCCCGGGCCCGGGCCTCCGACCTCGTCACCGGGTACGACTTCCGCGCCGAGTACGTGAACGATCTGGCCTCGGTGATCGACCTGGAGGCGGTCCGGGCGGCCGGGGTGCGCATCGGCGCCGACCCGCTCGGCGGTGCGAGCGTCGACTACTGGGGCGCGATCGGCGAGCGGTACGGGCTGGACCTGACCGTCGTCAACCCGGACGTCGACCCCACCTTCGGCTTCATGACGCTGGACTGGGACGGCAAGATCCGGATGGACTGCTCGTCGCCGTACGCGATGGCGTCGCTGGTCGCCCAGAAGGACCGCTTCCAGATCGCCACCGGCAACGACGCCGACGCCGACCGGCACGGCATCGTCACCCCCGACGGCGGCCTGATGAACCCCAACCACTACCTGTCGGTGGCGATCTCGTACCTGTTCCGGGTGCGGACCGGCTGGCCGGCCGGCGCGGCCATCGGCAAGACGCTGGTCTCCTCCTCGATGATCGACCGGGTGGCCGCCGACCTCGGCCGCCGCCTCGACGAGGTTCCGGTGGGCTTCAAGTGGTTCGTGCCGGGCCTGCTGGACGGCTCGGTCGGCTTCGGCGGCGAGGAGAGCGCCGGCGCGTCGTTCCTGCGCCGGGACGGCGGCGTCTGGAGCACCGACAAGGACGGCCTCCTGCTCGACCTGCTCGCCTCCGAGATCCTCGCGACGACCGGGCGCACGCCCAGCGAGCACTACCGCGATCTGGTGGACAAGTTCGGCGATCCCGCGTACGCCCGGATCGACGCGCCCGCGAGCCGGGAGGAGAAGGCGATCCTGGCCAAGCTGTCGCCGGAGCAGGTGACCGCGAAGGAACTCGACGGCGAGCCGATCACCCAGGTGCTGACCAGCGCCCCCGGCAACGGCGCGGCGATCGGCGGGCTCAAGGTGGCCACCGAGTCCGGCTGGTTCGCGGCCCGCCCCTCCGGCACCGAGGACGTCTACAAGATCTACGCCGAGTCGTTCAAGGGCCCGGAGCACCTGGCCACCATCCAGGAGGAGGCGCGAGCAGTCGTCTCGGCCGCCCTCAAAGGCCGTCCTCAGGCCCACCACCGCCCCTGACCGGCCTCAAGCCTGAGCTGAATCTCCCACCCTCCGGTCACATCCTCGATCCGCCCGTCCCGGGCCCGCAGACCCGCGGCGATCTCGCCGTCCGGGTCGTCCGGGGCGGGCCGGATCGTGATCTGGATCGGGTCGCCGTCCGCCCGCACGTCCAGCTCGGCGGGGCCGGTGTCGGCCGCCAGCAGCAGCTCGACGAGCCGGTAGCCGCCGACGGTCTGCTCGCCGCCGGTCCCGGTGACCCGCAGCGTGACCTCGCGGCCGTGCGAGCGCCACTTGTCGGCCAGAGCGGGCAGGTCGGCCAGGGTCGGCTGCGCCTTGACCGGCGCCTCCGCGGTCCGCAGGTCGCGCAGCAGATCCCGCATGGCGGCCAGCGCGGCCCGCGCCTCGGCCACCGTCGCGTCCAGCGAGCCCCGCTCGGCGGCGCCGATCATGCCCTCGGTGTGCCGGAGCACCGCCTCGCCCAGGCCCTCGGCGATCCGGGCCCGCTCGGCCGACGCCGCCACCGACGCGTGGTGCGCCGACCAGGCCATCCACTCGTCCTCGTTGCCGGTGATCCGGGCCCGGCGCCGCCGCACCAGCCACCCGGTCAGCCACGCCGCGCCCAGCGGCACGGCGAGCAGGCCCGCGAACAGTGCCGTGAACAGCACGACCATGACCAGCTGGGACGGCTGGTCCGGTTCGGCCGGCGGTTCGGCCGCGAAGGCCAGCGCGATCGAGAGCCCGGCCGGCAGCACCCCGGCGGGCAACGCCAGCCAGTCGACGCGCGAGCGGCGCCCGTACCGGCCGACCGCGTGCACCGCGAGCAGGTCGGCGCCGATCGCGGCGATCGGGATCCAGCCGGACGCGGCGGGCAGCAGCCCGGCCCAGATGGTGGCCGTCCAGCACGCGCCGGTGACCGCGACCGCGGCCAGGGTGGTCCACGGCCGGGTCCGGCGCAGCGCGAGCGGCAGCGCGTGGATCGCGACGATCGCGGCCATCAGCGCGGCGCCGCCCGGCACGTCCAGACCCTCCTCGGCGTTGAACGCCCACGCCGCCGCGGCCGGGACGGCCATCACACCGGCGATCAGGATGGCGTCGATGACGTGGGCCGACCAGGGCCGGGCCGGGCGGGCCGCCGCGGAGACCGGGGCGGGCAGCGTGGCCCGGACCCGCCAGCCGCCGCCCGGCAGCGGCCCCGCGTCCAGGTCGCCGCCGGCGGACCGGGCCCGCTCGCGCATCCCGGTGATGCCGTTGCCACCGCCGATCGACGGTCCGGCCGGCGGCGCGCCGGGCGGGTCGTTCTCGACTGTCAGCTCCAGGCCGGTCGGCGTCGCCTGTTCCGCCCCGGCCGGCGTCGCCCGTTCCGCCCCGGAGGGCGTCGCCCGTTCCGCTCCCGCGGGCGTCGCGGTCACGGTGACCCGGGTGGGTGTGCCGGGCGCGTACCGCAGCGCATTGGTCAGTGCCTCGCGGGCGATGGCCGGGACGGCGTCCGGCAGTGGGCCGGCCGGGGCGGTCAGGGTGACCGGCTGGCCCGCGTCCCGGAACGAGGCGACCAGAGCCGGCAGCGCGGGAGGTGCCGGGGTCTGCATGATCGCGACCAGCCGGCGCAGCGCCTCCAGCGTCGTGCGCCCGGTCCGCGCGGCCTGGTCGAGCGTCTCGGCGACGAGGCCGCTTTGCTCTGAGCACACCGATGCATCATCTGACGCATCTCTCTCAGGCCCGCTTTGCTCTGAGCACACCGGCGCATCACCCGGTCGGGGCGCGAAGGACTGTGCGGCGGTCGCGGCGACCACGATCGAGGTCAGATGGTGCGCCGTGACGTCGTGCAGCTCCTGGGTCAGGCGTAGCCGCTCGATCTCGGCGGCCCGGGCCCGGCGCTGCTCGGCCAGCGCGAACCGCTCGGCCGCCGCGGCCCGCTCGGCCCGCCAGCGGGCATGCCGCCGGCCCGCCGCCAGGACGATCAGGTAGACGGTGACGGTCAGCGCGATCTCCACCGCGAGCGACAGCTCCCGCGAGCCGTCGGTGAGGAACACCACCGACTGCGCCGCGCTCAGGGCGGCCGCGACCAGCAGCGCGACGCGAGCCGGGCGGCGCGCGGCCACCGAGAAGAGCGCGATCAGGTCGGCCAGGGCGATCACGCTGAGCGCGTCCTCCGGCAGACCCCACGAGCCCGCGGTCAGCGCGGCGTTCGCCACCACGGCCGCCGCCACGGGACTGCTCCGGCGCCACAGCAGCGCCACCGCGGCCGCGGCGGTGATCGCCAGCACGGCGGCGATCGCGGCAGCCGGCGGGCGCGAGCCGGTCAGCAGCGGTGCGCCGGGCCAGGCCAGCAGCTGCCCGGCCGCGAGCAGCGCCGGCAGCATCCAGACCCATCGACGGCTCCACACCGCCGCCACGCTATCTGCCCGGCTCCACGCCCGGGGGAAAGGCTCAGTTCGGGCTGTTTGCGACCGAAAGGAAGAGGACCGAGACGACAGGGAGCCGTACCCCGAGATGAGCCGTCCTCCGGGCCGCGTGAGCGGTCTCGTGCCGCTTGCCGTGGCGGTGGCGAGCCTGATCGCGTCCGCCCTGTGGCTGGTGGTGCACGAGGGAGACATCTCGGCGAGCGGTCTGCTGCCCGGCGTGCTCGCCTGCCTCGCCGCCGCGCAGCTGTGCCGGCGGATCGGGGCCCAGATCGTCCTGAGCCGGCCGATCCGCGGGTTCTGGCGCCGCCACTCGCATGCCGCGTTCTGCCTCTTCCTGTCCTCGATCCTGGTCGTCGCGGTGTACGGCGCCAGGCAGCCCGCCCTTTCGCCCTACCTGTTCGCCGGGCTGGTCCTCGCCGTGGTCATGTCGATGCTCGGCTTCCTGAACCTGCCGCTCGGCGACCGGTCCCTGCTGAACGTGCTCCGCATCCTGCTGGACGGGCTGACCGTCGCGGTGGCCGGCGCGCTGATCTTCTTCGCCGTGGTGGTCGACTTCGCGGCCCCCGATGTGACCGCCGGCATCCGGACCGGGATGTCCCTGGTCGGCACCGGTGGCCTGATCGCGCTCGTGGTCATCGGCCGGGCCGCGGCCGCGCCCGCCGGACCGATCGACGCGGTCGCGCTGCGGCTGCTGACGATCGCGCCGCTGTCCGGAGTGCTGATCGCGGTGCTCGAGATCATGGGCGACGAGTACATCCGGAACGTCGTCGCGGCGCTGGCCCTGCCGGTGGTGGGCACGGCGATCGGCGCGGCCGCGTACCGCCAGATCTGGGTCCTCGGCCGGACCACCCCGGAACCGGAATCGGAGGCGCCCCGCCGGAGTTTCTTCAACCTGCTGCCGGTCCTCGCCGTGTCGAGCACCGCAGGCCTGCTGGTCGTGCTCTCCGCGCGGGAGATGACCTGGAGCCAGCGCATGGTGATCATCGGCGCGGTGCTGATCGCCGGGTTCGTGGTGCTGCGCCAGCTCACCGGCCTGTACGAGAACCGCCGGCTGCTCGGCGGCATCCGCGACAAGCAGGCCGAGCTCGAGCACCTGGCCATGCACGACTCGCTGACCGGCCTGGCCAACCGCGCCCGGTTCGGCCAGATCCTGGCCGAGCGCCTGGAAGCCCATCTGCCCGCCGCGGTGCTGCTGATCGACGTGGACGACTTCAAGACGGTCAACGACTCGATGGGCCACGCGCTCGGCGACCAGCTGCTCTACGAGGTGGCCCAGCGGCTGCGGCACAGCAGCCGGGCCGCCACCGACCTGCCCGCCCGGCTCGGCGGCGACGAGTTCGCGGTGCTGCTCAGCGGCGACGACGCCGGGTACGCCGAACAGGCCGCCGGCCGCATCCTGGAGGTGCTGTCCGCGCCGTTCCGGGTCGGCGAGCATCAGCTGCTCGCCCAGGCCAGCGTGGGCGTGGCCCTGGCCGGCCCGGGGGACAGCGCGGACGAGGTGCTGCGCAACGCCGACATCGCCATGTACGCCGCCAAGGACGCCGGCAAGGCCTCCTGGATCCGCTACGAGCCGCGGATGCGCGCCGACTTGGTCAACCACGCCCGGCTGGGCAGCGAGCTGCACAACGCGCTGATCCGGCACGAGCTGTTCCTGCTCTACCAGCCGGTGTTCGACCTGACCACGGGCCGGATGTCCGGCGCCGAGGCGCTGGTCCGCTGGCGTCACCCCGACCGCGGTTTCATCTCGCCGGTGGACTTCATCCCGGTCGCCGAGCGGTCCGGCCTGATCGTGCCGCTGGGCAAGTTCGTGCTCCGGGAGGCGTGCACCCAGCTGGCCCGCTGGCAGGCCGAGCTGGGCCCGGCGGCGATCCGGTCGATCAACGTCAACGTGGCGGCCCGCCAGCTGCGCGACGCCGGCTTCGTCGACGAGGTGTGGGCGGCGCTGCGGGACTCCGGTCTGCAGCCGGGGAACCTGGTGCTGGAGGTGACCGAGTCGTCGGTGCTGGACGGGCGCCGGGTCCGGGAGACCCTCGAGGCGCTGCATGCGATGGGCATCAGCCTGGCCCTCGACGATTTCGGCACCGGGCAGTCGTCGCTGAGCCTGCTGCGCGCGTTCCCGGTGGACGTGCTGAAACTGGACAAGTCGTTCGTCGACGGGATCAGCGAGGGCGCCGACCGGGGCCGGCTCGCGGTCGCCGCCGCCGTCGCCCAGCTCGCCGAATATCTCGGGCTCTCCGCGGTGGCCGAGGGCATCGAGACCGAGGCGCAGGCGAACCGGCTGCGCGAGATGGGCTACCGGCTGGGCCAGGGATTCCACCTGGCCCGGCCGTTGCCGCCGGACGAGGCGGCCGCGCTGATGGTCGCGACCGTCCCCGCCCTCGATCAGGCGACGCTCACCTAGGCGCCGATCTCCTTACGGTCGTCGGTCGCCCACAGCACGTGGAACGAGCCCTCCTTGTCGACCCGGCGGTAGGTGTGCGCCCCGAAGAAGTCCCGCTGCCCCTGGATCAGGGCCGCCGGCAGGCGCTTGGCGCGCAGCCCGTCGTAGTAGGCCAGCGACGAGGCGAACCCGGGCGCCGGGATGCCCTGCTGCGCGGACAGCGCGACGACCCGCCGCCACGCGTCCTGAGCGCCGCTGACGGCGTCCAGGAAGTAGTCGTCCACGAGCAGCGTCTGCAGCGACGGGTTCTTGTCGTACGCCTGCTTGATGTAGTCCAGGAACTTCGCCCGGATGATGCAGCCGGCCCGCCAGATCTTGGCCATCGCGCCCGGGTCGATCTCCCAGTCGTACTCCTTGCTGGCCGCCTGGATCTGCTGGAAGCCCTGCGCGTACGCGACGATCTTGGACGCGAACAGCGCCTGCTCGATGTCCGACTGCAGGTCCGCCCCGCCCGCGCCCGCGGTCGCCGACGGTCCGGGCAGCCCGGCGCCCGCCTCGCGCACCGACGCGCCACCGGACAGCGCCCGGGCGAACACCGACTCGGCGATGCCGCTGATCGGCACCCCCAGGTCCAGCGCCGACTGCACGGTCCAGCGGCCGGTGCCCTTCTGTTCGGCCTGGTCCAGCACCACGTCCACGAAGGCCTTGCCGGTCTCCGGGTCGTTCTGCTTGAGCACCTCGGCGGTGATCTCGATCAGGTACGAGCCCAGCCGGCCCTCGTTCCAGCCCTTGAAGATCTCCGCGATCTCCGCCGGCGAGTGCCCGCCCACCTGACGCAGCAGGTCGTACGCCTCGGCGATCAGCTGCATGTCGGCGTACTCGATGCCGTTGTGCACCATCTTGACGAAGTGACCGGCCCCGTCCGGCCCGACGTGCACGCAGCACGGCTCGCCGTCGACCTTCGCCGCGATGTCCTCCAGCAGCGGCCCCAGCGACTCGTACGACTCGACCGGCCCGCCCGGCATGATGCTCGGCCCGTGCAGCGCGCCCTCCTCGCCGCCGGACACGCCCGCGCCGACGAAGTGCAGGCCCCGCTCGCGCAGCGCCGCCTCCCGCCGCCGGGTGTCCAGGTAGTGCGCGTTGCCCGCGTCGATGAGCATGTCGCCCTCCTCGAGCAGCGGGGCGAACTCGTCGATCACGGCGTCGGTCGGTCCGCCCGCCTTCACCATGATCACCACCCGCCTCGGCCGCTCCAGGCTGGCCACGAACTCCTCCGCCGTCTCCGCGGCCAGGAAGGTCCCCTCCTCCCCGAACTGCTCGACCAGCTCCTTGGTCCTGCCGTAGCTCCGGTTGTGCACCGCGACCGTGTGGCCGTGGCGGGCGAAGTTCCGGGCCAGGTTGCGGCCCATCACCGCCAGGCCGGTGACCCCGATCTGCGCCTTCTCCGTCATCTGCACGTTCCTTCCCTAGACTCCCGGTCATTGTTACGTGTTCGCGACCGGCGGAGTTCGATCGGGTCCGACGCCCTCGCCCGGCCGTGGCCGGGCCGCGTGAACCCCCTGTTCATCCTGCTCAATCCGGCCGCCCGCGTCACCTCTTCCGGAACCCGCACCGGTCGCGGGCGAAGATCGGCCCGGCGGTACGCTGCCACGCATGGCGTCGGCGGGGGGTCGGTGGGTCGGGGCCGCGACCACCAGAGGGCCGGCCGAGGGGACACGGCTGCGATGAAACGTGGCGAGGTCTGGACGATCGGCAGCCGGACCGATCTGCGATACCGCGTGCTCGTGCTGTCCGGTGACGCGTACAACGACCGCAAGACCGCCATGCCCTACTGCGCGCCGATCGTGCGTCAGCGCGGCGCCACCGAGCTGCCGCCGTTCGCCGTGGCGCTCACCGAACAGGACCCGATCACCGGTGTCGTGGTGGTCAACCGGATGCGCCGCCTGCCCGCCTCGATCGGTGCCGAGCTCCTCGGCATGGTCACCGGCTCCAGCATGGCGCGTCTCAACGACGCCGTACGCGATCTCTTCGAGATCTGAGCCCACCTCCAACGGGTGACACCGGCGCCGCGTTCACCCAGGTCAGCCTGTGTGACGGGTGTTTGGGGGATGACGCCCGCGCCGGGTTGCGCGTATTCGTGGAGACGCGACGCGTGACAAGGGGAGGCGATACGTGGGAGGCGCGGTTCATGCCGAGACGATCAGGGGGAACAGGGGGGACGCCACCGTCGGCCAGGCGGTCGGGCTGCTCGCCGGCCGGGTCCGCTGCCGCCTGACGGACGCGTACCGGCACCTGCTGCGAATGGCCGAGGAACAGGGTCGCGACCTCACCGAGGTGGCCGCCGGGGTGATCGGGCTGCTGGACGTCCCGGAGCCCGGGGCGGCGCCGCGGATGCCCGCGCAGATTCCCGCGGTGACCTTTCCGCCGCCGCCCGGCCTGCCCCGCCGGGACCCGTGGCCGGCCGCGGCGCAGCGCATCCTGGACGCGCTGCCCGGCGCGACCGCGATGCTGAACCCGATCCGGGACGCCGACGGCAGACTGCTCGACCTGGTCTTCGCCGCGGCCACCCCGGAGGCGGGGGCGCCGGACGGCCGTCGCGGCCGGGACCTGATCGGCACCACCATCTCCGGCTGGTTCCCGCGGAGCGTCGGCAGCGACCGCTGGGACCTGTACGCGCGGGTGCTGGACACCGGCGAGCCGGCCGACGTGCCGCCGTTCCCCTCCTTCGACTCGGTCTTCTCGGCGCGCGCGCACCGGGTCGGCGGCAGCCTGCTGATCACCTGGACCCGGCACGCGGACGCCGGCCAGGCCGACCGGGTCGACGCCACCGAACGGCTGGGCAACCTCGGCTGGGGCGAGGCCGACCTGGTCGGCGGGGTGGTGCGCTGGTCGGATCAGCTCTACCGGATCTACGAGCGTGACCCGGAGCTCGGCCCGCTGTCGCAGGCCGAGCTCGACGCGATCACGCTGCCGGAGGACCTGCCGCTGCGCACCGCGGCCGAGGAGGCTTTCGCACGCTTCGAGCGGATCGATCTGACCTTGCGCGTACGCCTGAACGGCCGGATCAAGCACCTGCGCACGGTGGCCGACGCCGCCCGGGACGCGACCGGCCGCCCGCTGCGCGTCTTCGGCATAGTGCAGGACCTGACCGAGCGGGAGAACAGCGCGACCCGCCTCGCCGAGGTGGAACGCCAGCTCGCCGACCACCGCCGCGACCTGGCCGCCGAGCACGCCCTCGCCGCCACCCTGCAGCAGATCATCCTGCCGATCCCGGAGAGCCCGCTCGAGCTGCCCGGCCTCAAGGTCGCCCTGCGCTACCTGCCGGCCGGGCAGGAGAGCCTGGTCGGCGGCGACTGGTACCACGCGGCGGAGGCCGGGGACGGCTCGGTGCTGCTCGCCGTCGGCGACGTCGCCGGGCACGGCACCCACGCGGCCACCACGATGGCGCAGCTGCGGCACGCCCTGCGCGCCCTGGCGGTGGTGACCACCGAGCCGGCCGTGCTGCTCGGCCACCTCAACCGGCTCACCTGTGAGCTGGAACGGGACAGCCCCGAGCTCGCGGCGACCGCGGTGATCGCCCGCTACGACCCGGGCGCCCGGCGGCTCACCTGGGCGCAGGCCGGGCATCCGCCGCCGCTGCTCACCAGGGCCGGCCGCACGCTGCCGCTGGTCCGCCCGCACGGCTGCATGCTGGGCGTGATCGAGGACGCCGAGTACGCCACCGCCACCCTCGACCTGTCCACCGGGGACGTCCTGCTGCTCTACACCGACGGGCTGGTCGAGCACCGCCGGCGCGGCCTGGACGACGGCCTGAAGGCGGTGATGGCCACGATGGACGAGGCGGTGCACGCCGCGCCGCAGCGGCCGCTCGCGCAGGTACTGGGCCGGCTGCGGCAGGCGAACCCGGACGACGACACCTGCATCCTGGCCGTGCGCACGATGACAGGGGAGACCCGCGACCTGCGCCACTACCTGCGCGCCCGGCCTAACGGGTCTTGAGCCGGCGGATCACGCGGGGCCGGACCACGTCCAGTGCGGGGTCGGCAGATCCTTCGGTACGACCGAGTCCGGAGGGTCGTAGCGCAGAACCTCGGCGGTGGCCCAGACCATGTAGTCGTGCAGGGTGCTCCGCAGCGCCGGGTCCGATGGCAGCTGCGCCTCGACGGCCTGATCGAAGCAGCGGACGAAGGCCTCGGAGAGCGAAGGCTCCATGCCGTTGCGGGCGTGGATGTCGAGCATGCCGGAGTGGCCCATGCGCTGCTCCGAGTAGGTGGGCGGGCCGCCCAGCACCTCGCCCCAGTACTCGGCCAGGTGGTCCACGTGGTGCGGGTCGGACGTGTGGGAGAACGGGTGCTCCAGGTGCGGGTCGACGACGCAGCGGGCGTGGAAGTCGGCGGCCAGCGCGCGGAAGGCGGGCGCTCCGCCGGCGTACGCGAAGATCGAAGGCCTGGTCATGTGGTCAGGGTGCCACGGGAGGGAGCAGTCCGGGCACCCCATGGGCACCTTGCAGGGTGAGCAGCCGGCGCAGGGACGGGCGGGCGCCCGTCGTGCGGACCCGGCCGCCGGAGTCGCGGGCCACGGTGACCACGAGGCGGCAGCTGGTGGCGTCGGCGAAGCGCAGCTCGGTGAGGTCCAGGGTCACGTCCGGCGCGGGGCTGTCCTCGAGCAGGTGGCCCAGCACGGCGGCGAACGCGTCCCGATTGGAGAGGTCGGCCTCGCCGAACAGGCGCAGCCCACCGGGGCAGCGGACCATCCGCAGCAGCGGGGAGCCGTACCGGGTGCTGCGTTCGGTGACCGAGGCGGGGTGGGCGCGGGTCAGCTCGCTCATCCGCGGCTCGGCGAACAGGCGGCGGTCGTACAGGCACAGCGCCATGGCGTATCCGTCGGCGATGCGGCGGTTGAGCCGGCGTTCGTATCGGCCCAGCTGCTCGGCGCCGGGGACGCGACGCGCCGCCCAGCCCATGTCGGCGACCGCGCGGAGCCCGGCGTACCCGGAGTGCAGGGCCTGTCCCAGGTCCGCAGCGAACTCCTGGTCCGCGGCGTCGGCGTCGAACGCCCCGGTGACCAGCCAGTTCTGGTCGACCGGCAGGACCCGCAGCCGGCCGGAGCCGATCGCGGCGCGGGTGTCGATGCGCTCGTCGGCCAGCTCGGCCAGGGCGTCCGGGGCGCCGGTGCGGTAGACGACCAGGTGGTGGTCGCGCAGCCCGGCCCGCACCCAGCCACCGGCGACCCGGCGTCGTTCGCGGTCGTCGGCGAAGGTCCAGCAGACATGGTCGCCGGGGCGCATCCGGTCCACCAGCGCGACGTCGGGCATGCCACACGTTATGGCCTGGGACACCGTGATCGGCAGCGTCACCTTCCTTCGGGTGAAACCGCTTGACGGGTACGCCCGCGGACGGCGATCGTCGGGACATGATCGACGCGACCCGCCATCCGAATTGACGCTTCTATGCCGTCCGCGCCTGTGCGGACGGCATCGTCTTCTACCCGGTGTACGCGCTGCTGTTCGCCGATACCGGGCTCACCACCGCCGAGATCTCGTCGCTGTTCGTGATCTGGTCGGTGGTCGCCTTCACCGCCGAGATCCCGTCCGGCGCCTGGGCCGACACCTGGTCCCGCCGCCGGTTGTACGTGCTCGGCGCCGCGCTGACCGCCGCCGGCTTCCTGACCTGGACGCTGTGGACCGCGTACCCCGGCTTCGCGCTGGGTTTCGTGCTGTGGGGCCTGGGCGGCGCGCTGTGCTCGGGCACGCTCGAGGCCCTGCTCTACGACAGCCTCGCCGACCCCGACGACTACGCCCGGGTGGCCGGGCGTGGCGGCACGATCGCGATCCTGTCCATGCTGGCCGCCACGCTGCTGGCCACCCCGGTGTTCCTGCTCGGCGGCTACGTCCTGGTCGGCGTGGCCAGCGTGCTCGTCGCGCTGGCCGCCGGGGGTTTCGCGCTGGGCTTCCCGGAGTCACGTGGCGAGGGTTCGGATAAATCGGGCTACCTGGATACGCTGCGGGCCGGGCTGCGGCACGCCCGGACCGGCAAGCACGTGGTGTGGGCGCTGACGCTCGCCGCCCTGGTCCCCGGGTTCACCGCGCTGGACGAGTACATCCCGCTGGTCACCCGCGCCACGGGCGTCCCGGTGGCGTACGCGGGCCTGTTCTTCGCCGTGCCCGCCCTGTTCATGGCGCTGGGCAGCGAGCTGGCCGGACGCTGGGCGCACTGCGGGCCGCGTGTCCTGGGCGCGGTGCTGGCCGCCGCGGCGGCGCTGCTGGCGGCGGGCGGCCTGAGCCGGCACGCGGCCGGGATGCTGCCGATCGGCGCGGCGTTCGGGCTGCTGCAGTTCGCGATCGTGCTCTCCGAGACCCGGCTGCAGGAGGTCACGCCGAGCGCGGTGCGGGCCACCGTGCTGTCGGTGAGCGGCTTCGCCGCCGAGGTCGTGGCGGTCGCGCTCTACCTGTTCTTCGGCCTGGGCGCCGCGTACGCGACTGTCCCGGTCCTGTTCGCGCTGGTCGGCATCCCGCTGCTCGGCACGGCCACGGTGGCCGCCGCCGGCGCCCGCCATGTGAACCCCCGGCCGGAATCCGTCCAACGTGTACGGTCGGGCGACGGAGGTCAGTCTCCTCGCTGATCAGGCGATCGGCGAAACATCCGCAGGGTCTGACCTGGCAGGACCTGAACCCGGGCTCGATCGACGACGACCTGCGGCCGCTGTCAGCCTCCTGGAATTTTTGTCAGGACGGCAGGCCACCCACCTGGGTGTTGATCCAGGAGCGGATCGACGGCTGTCATGTCACGTCCCCCGCGAGTGACTTGGTGAAGAACACCCGGCGGAACCCGTCATCCAGCGTCCGATGCGTCTCCCGATATCCTCGGCGCTCGTAGTAGCCGAGGTTCTCGGTCATCGCCTCGTTGGTGAAGAGCCGGATCTCGCCGTACCCACCGGCGACCGCCTCCCGCTCGGCGCGCTCCATCAGCAGCCCCCCGACGCCCCGGCCCTGCGCCCCGGCCGCCACCGCGATAACGTCCAGGTGCAGGTATCCGTCGGCCGGCTCCAGCACGACCACCCCGACGATCCGCCCGCCGTCCTCGGCAACCCGGCAAAATCCAAGCCCGATGGGTACGCCGTAGTCGACGCCCATCGGCCACGGCTCCCGCCCGATCCGTGGCACGTACTTGGCGAACGCTCCCCGCACGACCCCCAGCACCGCCTCGGCGTCGCCCGCCTCGGCCTCCCGCACCCGCACCTGGTCCATGAGGCAATTAAATGCCTCTCGTTTCGGAGTCAGCGCTCGACATCTCGGTTGCTAGTCTGCCGCGGTGCCAACTCCTCGCCGTTCCGCCCGCGCGATCATCCTTGATGAGGACGACCGGATCCTGCTCTGCCGGTTCGTCTTTCCTCATCCGGCGGTGCCGGAGCAGACGACGGCCGTCTGGGCGGCCCCGGGCGGCGGCATCGAACCAGGCGAGGACCCACTGACGGCGTTGCGCCGGGAACTGCGTGAGGAGACCGGGCTGGCGATCAGCGCCGATCCACCGCACGTCTGGCACCAGGAAGTCGTGGCCGCCGGCCATGCGCCCGGCATCATCAACGACTATTTCCTCGTCCGCGCGACCCATTTCCAGCCCCGCGGTGAGTTCACCGACGACCACCTCGCTGCCCAGGAGAACCTGGCCGGGTTCCGATGGTGGCACCTGTCGGAGATCACCGGCTATACGGGATCTGAGCTGTTCTCGCCCCGCGACCTCACCACACCCCTGACAGCGCTGCTCGCAACGGGGCCGCCGGGCCAGCCGGTCCAACTCGGCCTTTGATCAGAGGCCCTTACGGGGTTCAGGTCTCGCCTTGTCAGCGCGTCCTTCCATCGTGTGCTCTTGCGGCCGGCGCTTTCGCCGCGTGGGGGTCGGGCCGGGTTGCCAGGTGGCGGGGGTGATCGCTGGCCGTTGTTGTCGCTGTTTGTGCCTGGGTGTGGGGTCGGGCCGGGTTGCCAGGCGGTGGGGGTGATCGCTCACCGTTGTTGCCGCCGCTTGCGCCTGGGTGCGGGGTCGGGCCGGGTTGCCAGGCGGTGGGGGTGATCGCTCACCGTTGTTGCCGCCGCTTGCGCCTGGGTGCGGGGTCGGGCCGGGTCGCCAGGCCCCCGGGCGTCCGCTCGCCCTCGCTGCCGCCGCTTGCGGCCGTGGCTGCGCGCGGTCGGTGGTAGGAGCAGGCGAGAGTGGTCGGACAGGCACGCAATGGTGGGCCAGAGCGGCATTTCGGCCCGAGTACCGTCCTGGGCTACCACGTTCCGCGAGAGTGGTAGCAGAGCGCGGTCAGCCGGGCGGGATAGCGCCCGGTCCGACCACCGGCCGCGCGGGTGGTAGGACCGGATGGTTCTGGCGGGAGAGGGGCTCGCCCGAGATGCTCTCGGGTGCCACTTGCCTGGCCGGCCATCACCGTGAGCGGCGGCTATCACCGTGGGCGGGCACCCCGGCCGCCTGGCAACCCGGCCCGGTCCCGCGCCCGGCCCGGTCCCGCGCCCGGTCCCGCGCCCGGCCCTGCGCCCGGTCCCACGCCCGGTCCCACGCCCGGTCCCGCGCCCGGCCCTGCGCCCGGTCCCACGCCCGGTCCCACGCCCGGCCCCGCGCCCGGTCCCACGCCCGGTCCCACGCCCGGTCCCACGCCCGGCCCCGCGCCCGGGCGGAAGCGCCGGCAGCGAGGGCACGCACCGCGAAGGCAATGCGAGCCATCGCCAGAACGCCGCGCCGGAAGGCAGCGTCAGCGCAGGCGGGTGATCGTCAGGGACGGGTCGGCGGCGATCTCCTTCTCGGTGAAGCGGTCCGTGACCCAGCGCTTCTCGTTGTAGAGCCGGATCTGGTCCGTCCGGTGCGGCGACGACTCGTACGCGGACTGGCCGTAGGTGAGCAGCGTCCGGGCGCGCGGGCCGGACCGGGTCAGCTCGACCGCCATGATGAAGCTCGACCCGTGCTGGACCTGCGCCGCCGGCGGCCGCATGGCGGTGATGACGTTGAAGCAACCCTCGCCGTGCGAGCAGCCGTGCACGCCGATGCCGGAGTACTTCTGCGCGTCCCGCAGTGCGACGTCGACCGGGACGCCGGCGGCGCCGGACGCAGCGACCACGTTGGCGAACGTGGTGCCGACGCCGGGGCGGGCCGCGTCGAAGCCGCGCGGCGTGTGTGCCGGGTCGGCGGCGTCGAACGGGACCGCCCACGGGAACGGCCCGCTCTCCACGAACCTGCGCCATAGCGCCGCGCCCCGGGCGTCGAGGTCGCCGCGGCCGTTCCAGGCGGCGAGCGTGTCGCAGGCGGCGCGCACGTCGACCGCCCGGCCGTCCGAGGCGGTCAGCGTCGGGTTGGCTCGGCAGAACGCGACCAGCTCGGCGCGGCCCTGTTCGGCCGTGTAGTTCCGGTCGTTCAGTTGCATGGTCTGCAGGGTCGGCAGCGTGAACTTGGGCTTGCCGAGACCGTCGGTGCCGTCCAGGCGGTCCGCGATCAGGTCGAGACCCAGAAGGGTACGGGCGGAGCGCGCTGTCCCGGCGTCCCCGACGATCGCCGGGTACCCGACGAGCGGGGCGGCCGGGTTGGCCAGCCACGGGCTGTCGTTCATGTTGCTGGTGTAGTCGCGCCGGATCAGCGTCGGCAGCCGTCCCGGCCCCAGCAGCCCCGGAACGACCGCGTCGGCGTCCGTACCCCAGGCACAGGCGGACCGCGAGCCGTCCAGCACCGGGATGCCGCCCCGCTCGCCGAGCCCGCACCGGGCGACGAGCTCGTCGGTGACATGCGGAACCGCCTGCAGGTCACCGTAGAAGGCCGTTCCGGTGACGTCGGCGGCGGTCGTGTTCACCCACGGCAGGCCGAGCCGCCTGGCCTGCACGCTGCGCAGCTCGTGGACGTCGCGGGCCTTCGCCATGGCCAGCCACTCGTCGATCATGCGCAGGTTTCCGGCGTTGGCGCTGCGGAACTGGAAGGCTTGCGCGGTGTCCCACGGCAGCTCGCCCGGGATCGCGACGATCGGCCCGTCGGGCGTGCTCCAGACCGGCTGCGACACCTCGGCGAGCGTGCCGTCGCCCTGCCGAACGGTCACGGTGACCGGGTCGCGGCGCATCGCATGCGTCTGCCCGTCCACGACATAGCTCGTCGGATCACCGGGTGCGAGGGCGAGCCGGCGAATCGTGAACGTGACGGCGGTGGACACGGTGTGCGACCACGCGAGCCGGTCGGTGTGGCCGATCGCGACGACCGGAAGGCCGGGCAGGGTGGCGCCGGTAACGTTCAGCTCGCCGGGCAGCGTCAGGTGCACCTGGTGGAAGCGGCGGTGGCCGTCCCAGGGAAAGTGCGGGTTGGCCAGCAGCATCCCGGTGCCGGCCGCGGTCGCCTCCCGGCCCAGCCCGATCGCGTTGCTGCCGATGCCGCCGCCCCGCCAGCCGGCCAGCCCGTCCGGCACGGTGTGGGAAGCGACCGCCGGTGTGCCCGGCGGCTGTGCGGCCGCGATCACCCGGGTGGACGTCTCGGCGCCTTGCATCTCGGCCAGCTGCAGCGTTCGCCGCCAGATGTCGAGCTCGGTGATCGGACGCACCCACGCGGCGCCGCGGCAGACCGATTCCGGCAGCCCGTCGGCCCCGGTCCGGGCCAGGTAGCGGTTGTAGCCGGTCGCGTACCCCCGGACCATCTCCCGCGCGTCCCGCGACGGCCCCGAAGGCGCGGCCAGCGCCTGCTCGACGACCCGGGTCTGGATGATCCACCGGTGGTAGAGGTCGGACTCGAGGTTGCCGTTCCCGGGGCCGAACCACCGCGACCGTTCCCCGTCGTTCGTCACGATCTCCCCGGCGAGCAGGCAGAGGTTGTCCTCGGCGAACGCGTACCCCGCGCCGACCCCCAGATCACGATAGGTGTTGGCGCGCACGTGCGGAATGCCGAACTCCGTGCGCCGCACCACCGCCCCGGAGGCGCTCGCAGCCTCGGCCTGAGCCGGAGCCACCGTCGCAAGAGTCAGTGCGACCAGCGCCGCCGCAGTCCACCGTTTCGCCCGCACACCCACGTGCCACCCCCGCGCGTCGATCCACAAAGTCCTGTCGCGAGCATAGAAGCACGCTACGACAAGACGGCCGGTCCGATAGGGTTCCGGCCGTGCGGGGGACACGGCTGCGGCCGGGCGATCGGGTGCGGCTGGTTTCGCCGGCCAGCTTCTCCGACGACGGGTGGGTCGAGCAGGTCGCTTCGGTCCTGCGCGGCTGGGGGCTTCAACCCGAGACGGGTACGCACGCGCGCGACCGTCACGGCTTCATGGCCGGGCGGGACGAGGACCGCCTCGCCGACCTGAACGACGCGCTGCGCGACCCCGGGGTGCGGGCCGTGGTCGCGATCCGCGGCGGGGCGGGCGCCTACCGCATCGTGGACGGGATCGACTTCGACGCCGTCCGCGCGGACCCCAAGCCGGTGGTCGGCTTCAGCGACATCGTCGCCGTGCAGGTGGCGCTCTGGGCCCGGACCGGGCTGGCCACCCTGCACGGCTGCGTCGGCGCCGGCGGCCGCACCGACGACTCGGCACGCCGGCTGCTCTTCGACGCCGAGCCGATCACCCTGCCGGGGGAGACGGTGATCGTGCCGGGTCGCGCCACCGGCGTCCTGGTCGGCGGCAACGCCGGGTCGGTGAACGGTTTCGTCGGCGCCGGCCTGCCCGCCCTGGCCGGCGCGATCCTGTGCATGGAGGGCGCACAGGGCGACCACTTCGACCGGCTCCTGTGGACCCTGCGGCGCAGCGGCCTGCTGGAGGGGATCCGCGGCTTCGCCTTCGGTGACCTCGGTGGCGCGGACGGGGGCCTCGACGCCGACGATGCCGTGGCGATCATCCGGGACCGGCTGGGCGGCCTCGGGGTGCCGATCCTGGGCGGGCTGCCGTTCGGCCACGTGGCGGACCAGGTGTGCCTTCCGCTCGGCGTACCCGGAATGATCGACACCGAAGCCGGCGCCCTCACCGCCGAGCCGGTGGTGCGCTGATGCCCCTGTCTCCCCGCCTGTCTCCCGGCGACCGCGCCACGGACGTCGCCGCCGCCGACCTGAACGCCGCGCTGCGCGACCCCGCGATCCGTGTGATCCGCGTGGCCGCCGACCACCGAGCCCTCGACGACCTGGACGTGGAGGCGGTCACCGCCGACCCGAAGCCGATCCTGGGCGCCGGCGGCACCACGTTCGTCCACCTGGAGCTGTGGCGCCGGTGCGGCCTGGTCGCCTACCACGGCGACACCGTCGGCCCGCTTGCGCCCGAGTCCGGGTGGCCGTCCGCCGAAACCGGAGGCCCGCTTGCGGCCGAGTCCGGCGGCTCCGAGTCCGGCGGCTCCGAGACGTGCGGCTCCGAGACCTGCGGCTCCGAGACCTGCGGCACCGAGACCGGCCAGGCCGAAGGCCCGCGAGCGACCGTGACGCGCGGCGCCGAGACCTGGTCGTCCGGCCGGGCCGAGGGCTTGCTGCTCGGCGGTGACCTGGCCGCGATCCGCTCGATGATCGGCGCCGGCCTGCCCGACCTGACCGGCGCGATCCTGCTTCTCACCGGCGAACGCACGCTCGGCCTCGGCCAGGTCGACCGCCAGCTCACCCATCTCCGCCGCGCGGGGATTCTCACCCGGGTGCGTGGCGTCGCGCTCGGTCACTTCAAGGGCTTCAACGGGTACGCCGACCGCGGCTGGACACTGACCGATGTCCTCGCCGACCACCTGCGCGGCCTGCCCGTCCCGGTGCTGGCGGGCCTGCCGGTCGGCCCCGGACACCCGGCGGTCCCGCTCGGCACGACGGCCGTCCTCGACGCGGACGAGCGGACACTCAAGGTCGACGCCGGCGTCGGCTGACGGGTCAGAGGACGGCGCGCTCAGCGGGTTGGGGGCGAGGGCGCGCTCAGCGGGTCGGGCGAGGGCGCGCTCAGCGGGTCGGGCGAGGGCGCGCTTGAGGGTTGTGGTGTGACGGAATGCTTGACGGTCAGGGCCTGACGGCGCGCCCGGCGGTCAGGGGGCGACGGCGCGGTTGACGGACTCGCGGAGGAAAGCTCGGCGGCGGTCGTGGACGGCGGCCGGCTCGTCGGTCGAGGCGGCGTAGATGCCGGTGGCGGGGGACCAGGACGACGCCATGGACAGGACCATGATCAGGATGTCGGCGGGGTCGCCGGCCCGGAGGTGGCCGGCTGCCTGGGCCTCGGCGACGGCGGTCAGTTTGCCCTCGGTGTCGAAGTCGCCGAGGACCAGGCCGGCGGGGCGCTGCTCGAGGCGGATCCAGCCCAGCAGGCGCACCAGGGTGGGGTTGCGCAGCGTCTCGTCGTAGACGCGCACCGCCCAGCCGGCCAGGTCCCGCGCGTCGAACGGCATCTCGTCGCGGGTGCTCCGCAGGCAGTCCGCGAGGACCGCGTCGAAGAGGCCCTCCTTGCTGCCGTAGTAGCCGTAGAGCTGGGCCTTGTTGGTGCGGGCCGCGGCGACGATGCGGTCGATGCGGGCGCCGGCGATGCCGCGGTCGGCGAACTCGCGCACGGCCGTGTCGAGGATGCGCCGGCTGGTGGCGGCGCCGCGGGCGGTGGTGGGCAGGTCGGGCACGTGATCATCTTAACAAACAGACGAGTTGGTTTGTTTTCGTCGTGGCGCCGCCCTACCTTCGTAGCAGACCGAATAGTTTGTTTGGGAGGGTGAGCATGCGAACCACCACCGGATGGCAGAGCACCGGCAACAGCACCGACCTGCGGCAGGTCGCGATCGAGCGGCGTGAGCTGCGCGACGACGACCTCGCGGTGCGCGTCGACTACTGCGGCGTCTGCCACAGCGATCTGCACGCGATCCACGGCCTCGTCGGCAAGCCCACCGACGGGCTGGTGCCGGGCCACGAGTTCACCGGCACCGTCACCGCCGTCGGGTCCGCGGTGACCGGCTTCGCGCCGGGCGACCCGGTCGCGGTCGGCACCATCGTCGACTCCTGCGGCGAGTGCGCGATGTGCCGGGCAGGGCAGGAGAACTTCTGTTACCAGGGCGCCGTCACCACGTACGGCGGGACGGACCGCGTCGACGGCACGGTCACCCGGGGCGGGTACAGCCGTGAGTACGTGCTGCGCGACAAGTTCGCCTACCGGCTGCCCGCGGGGCTCGACCCGGCCGCCGCCGCGCCGCTGATGTGCGCGGGGATCACCATGTGGGAGCCGCTGCGCGAGGCGGGCGTGGGGCCGGGCAGCAAGGTCGCCGTCGCCGGGCTGGGCGGGCTCGGGCACCTGGGCGTCAAGCTCGCCGTCGCGCTCGGTGCGGAGGTGACCGTGCTCAGCCGTACGGCGGAGAAGGAAGCCGGCGCCCTCGCGCTCGGGGCGACCGACCTGGTCGTGACCGGCGACGACGAACAGATGAAGCGGGCGTTCGGGCGGTTCGACCTGATCCTGGACACCATCGCGGCCGTGCACGACTTCACGCCGCTGCTGCGCCTGCTCGGCCTGCAGGGCACGCTCAGTGTGCTCGGCGCGCCGCTCGAGACGTCGGTGCGGATCATGGAGCTGACGTTCGGCCGCAAGAACCTGACCTCGTCGGGCACCGGCGGCACCCGGCACACGGCCGAGCTGTTGTCGTTCTGCGCCGAGCGCGGCATCACCGCGGACATCGAGCTGCTGCCGTCCGCGCGGGTCGGGGAGGCCCTGAGCCGCCTGGAGAAGGGTGACGTCCGCTATCGCTTCGTGCTGGACCTCGCCGACCTGGACTGAGCGACGCAGGGCGGCCGGCCAAGTCCCACCTCACACTTGGGTGATCCACGAGACGGGAGTTGGGTGGCGACGGAGCCGACGACCGCCTCGAACGTCACGTCCGGGCGCCGGCCAGCACGGCGAGGGTCGCCGGTAGCTGGGAGTGCAGCGGTTCGGGGAACTGGTCGGGGTCGAACCAGCGCAGGTCGTCGAACTTGTGCGGTTCGGCGATGCGGGCGGCGGCGGGGTCGAGGCGGACCGCGAAGACGACCGCCACCCAGTGCGACGGCGGGTCGGCGCGCAGGATGTTGCGGACGCCGCACTGGGTGACGGTCAGCGGCGGGGTGCCGTACTCCTCGGTGACCTCACGGGTGACGGCCTGCTCGAAGGTCTCGCCGAACTCGATCGCGCCCGCGCCGCAGTCCCAGGTGCCGGGCTCGTCGCGGGCGCCGGTCGAGCGGCGGGCCAGCAGGATGCGGCCGGAGTCGTCGTGGCAGACGAAGACGCAGGAGACGTCGGGCTTACGGGTCACGCCGCGGACCGTATCGCGCGGGCGCGGGGGAGCGACACCGGATTCAGGCGGTTCGCACCGGGTGGGCTTCGGGGAGGGCGGATCGCACCGCGCGGCCGAGGATGTGCGGGCCGGCGGGGCCGACCGGGCCGGTGGCGGGGAACGTGAAGCGGGAGATCGCCTCGATGGTGAAGCCGGCCCGGGCGATCGCGGCCGCGGTGTCCCGCCCGGTGTGGCAGCCGCCCATCAGCGGCGGCCAGAGGGTGGCGTCGACGATCCGCTGCACCCGGCGCATCGCCCCGGGCGACGGGGCCATCACGTGCTCGAAGAATCGCAGCTCGCCGCCCGGCCGGAGAACCCGGCGGATCTCGGCCAGAGCCGCGTCCTGCGACGGCACCGAGCACAGCACCAGGGCGGTCACCGCCGCGTCGAACTCGCCGTCGCCGCCGGGCAACGCCTCGGCGAGGCCCTCCACCACGGTCACCGGGACGGACGTCGCGGCGTCGACCGCGGCGGCTCGCAGATGCCTCTCGGGTTCCACGGCGACCACCTCGGTCACCGTGGCGGGATAGTGCGCGAACATCCGGCCGTTGCCGGCGCCGACCTCGATGACCCGGCCGCTCAGCCCGGCCACGGCGGCCCGGCGATGCTCGGCGACCCCGTGCTCGTCCATCACCTCGCTCGCGCGCCGGTAGAGGCGGGCGAACAGCGGACGTGATCGAACGGTCACGTCAGGAGGGTGTCATGATCTCGCAACCGCGGCGAAGCGGGTGATCGCGTCGAGGCCCGGGTCGTAACCGTCGCTGGTGTCCACGTCCAGGGTAGGCACGGACAGGCTGATCGGCACCCAGCTCGGGTCGGGCGGGCGGGAGAGGTGGCCGCGGTCGTCGTGGGCGGCCCGGGTGGGTACCGACAGGCGCTGCTCGATGCGGGTGCGGGCCACCGCCGGGTCGGTGTGGCAGCGGACGATGCGGATCGCGGCCAGGCCGGCCAGCGGGGACAGGATCGGGCGCCACAGCCGGTCCTGGAAGGCGGCCTCGGCGACGACCGTGCAGCCCGCTCGCAGCAGGACGCCGAGCGAGTCGAAGAACGCGTCGTAGGTGCGGCGCATCGTGCGGTCGGGCGTACCCGCATGGGCCATGCCCTCGCGGATCTCGTCGCGGCAGATCGCCGGGCAACCCACCGCGCGGGCGATCTCGTGCGCGAGGGTCGTCTTGCCGCTGCCGGGCGGCCCGCTCACCACGATGAGTGCAGGCGGGCTCATGCGGTCGAGGATACGTGCTGATCTTGAAGCAACCGCGCGCGCGGCCCGATGGATAAACGTGTTCGTGATGATCGGCATAGCCATCGGGGTTGAGCATCGGCCGGCCGAGCGCCAGGACCTGCGAAATGCGATCAGCCGGCCGAGGGACGGCGAGGAGGAGGAGCAGCCGCCGTCGCCGGGCAAGATCAGGCATCACCTGCCATAGTGCCTCGGTATGGGGATGACGAGGATCTGGCCGGGCAACCCGTACCCGCTCGGCGCCACGTACGACGGCGGCGGGACCAACTTCGCCCTGTTCAGCGAGGTCGCCGACCGGGTGGAGCTGTGCCTGTTCGACGACGACGGCAAGGAGACCCGGGTCGATCTGCCGGAGCGTGAGGCGCTCGTCTGGCACGGCTACCTGCCGCGGATCGAGCCCGGTCAGCGCTACGGCTACCGGGTGCACGGCCCGTACGACCCGGCCGCCGGGCTGCGGTGCGATCCGGGCAAGCTGCTCCTCGACCCGTACGCCAAGGCGATGGACGGGCACATCGAGTGGAACCAGGCCCTGTTCTCGTACAGGTTCGGCGAGCCGGACACCTTCCACGAGGGCGACTCGGCGCCGTACTCGATGCGTTCGGTCGTGGTCAGCCCGTTCTTCGACTGGGCGAACGACCGGCCGTTGCGCATCCCGATGCACCAGACGGTGATCTACGAGGCCCACGTCAAGGGCATGACGATCGACCACCCGGGCATCCCGGAGGACGTCCGCGGCACCTACTCCGGGCTCGCCCACCCGGTGATGATCGAGCATTTCAAGAAGCTGGGCGTGACCGCGGTCGAGTTGATGCCGGTGCACCAGTTCGTGCACGACAGCGGCCTGGTCGAGAAGGGCCTGTCCAACTACTGGGGCTACAACACCATCGGCTTCTTCGCGCCGCACAACGGCTACGCCTCGTTCGGCGGCCGGGGCGGGCAGGTGCAGGAGTTCAAGACGATGGTGAAGGCGCTGCACGCGGCCGGTATCGAGGTGATCCTGGACGTGGTCTACAACCACACGGCCGAGGGCAACCACCTGGGCCCGACGCTGTCGTTCCGGGGCATCGACAACCCGGCGTACTACCGGCTGGTCGACGACGCGAAGCAGTACTACTACGACACCACCGGCACCGGTAACAGCTTGAACGTGCGGCATCACGAGTCGTTGCGGCTGATCATGGACTCGCTGCGGTACTGGGTCACCGAGATGCACGTCGACGGGTTCCGGTTCGACCTGGCGTCCGCGCTGGCCCGCGAGTTCCACGAGGTGAACCGGCTGGCCGCGTTCTTCGACCTGGTCAACCAGGACCCGGTGGTGTCGCAGGTGAAGCTGATCGCCGAACCGTGGGACGTCGGCGACGGCGGCTACCAGGTCGGCGGGTTCCCGCCGCTGTGGACCGAGTGGAACGGCAAGTACCGCGACTCGGTCCGCGACTTCTGGCGTGGTGAGCCGTCCAGCCTGGGCGAGTTCGCGTCCCGGTTCGCCGGTTCCTCCGACCTGTACGAGATCGACGGCCGCCGCCCGATCGCCTCGATCAACTTCGTCACCGCCCACGACGGGTTCACGCTGACCGACCTGGTCTCCTACAACGAGAAGCACAACAGCGCCAACGGCGAGGACAACCGCGACGGCGAGAGCCACAACCGGTCCTGGAACGGCGGGGCGGAAGGCCCCACCGACGACGGCGAGGTCAACAAGCTGCGCGAGCGGCAGAAGCGGAACTTCCTCACCACGCTGCTGCTCAGCCAGGGCGTGCCGATGATCCTGCACGGCGACGAGCTCGGCCGGACCCAGGGCGGCAACAACAACACGTACTGCCAGGACAACGAGATCGCCTGGATGAACTGGGCCGAGGCACGCCACCACGACCTGCTCACCCGCTTCACGGCCAGCGTCACCAAGCTGCGCGCCGACCATCCGGTGTTCCGCCGGCGGCGGTTCTTCCAGGGCGCCCCGGTGCCCGGCACCAAGGTCACCGACATCGCCTGGCTGCGCCGCGACGGCGAGCCGATGACCGAGGCCGACTGGAACGAGCGCAGCGGCATGACCATGACGGTGTTCCTGAACGGCCAGGGCATCCCCGAGCGGGACGCGCTGGGCGAGCCGATCACCGACGACTCGTTCCTGCTGCTGTTCAACCCGCTCGGCGAGGAGGTGACGTTCACGATTCCGCCGCGTACGTACGGCTCGCGGTGGGAGAAGGTGGTGGACACCGCCGACCCGATGCTCGCCGACCGGCAGCGCGTCACCAAGGCCGGTGGTGGGCTGTCAGTCGGCGGACACACGATGGTGGTGCTGCGGTGCCGCTACTAGACCTCGATCGATTCGTACGCGCGCAGGAAAACACTTTCGACCGAGCGCTCGCCGAGCTCCGTGCGGGCCGCAAGCGCAGCCACTGGATGTGGTACGTCTTCCCGCAGCTCGGCGGGCTCGGTTCCAGCTCGACGGCCCGGGCGTACGCGATCTCCGGTCTCGCCGAGGCGTCGGCCTACCTGGCGCATCCGATCCTGGGCCCGCGTCTCGCTCTCGCCGCGTCCGCTCTGCTCTCGGCTCCGCCCGGGCTCGGGGCCTCGGACATTCTGGGCTTTCCGGACGATCTCAAGCTGCGCTCGTCGATGACCCTGTTCGCGGCGGCCGCCGAGGACCCCGCCCTCTTCGAGCAGGTGCTCGAGCGGTTCTACGACGGCCCCGACGAGCGCACCCTCGCGCTGCTCAGTGCGGAACGCCGTTCTTGAACGGGTCGTGGTCGGTGAGCAGCTTGTCGATCCGGGCCTGGTCGACCCGGCTGATCACCGACGTGACCTCCTGCTGGTCGCGGACCACCTTGGCCAGCGTGAACGACGAGGTGACCACGTAGAGGACGGCGATCGCCAGGAAGCCGCGGATCCAGGCGTTGACCGGCAGATAGATGATGCCCACCGTCACGGCGGTGAGCGCGATGCCGAAGGACGCGACGGCCTGACCCATGAAGGCGGCGGTCGGCTTGGCGGACTTGTTCTCCATGCGGGTGAGTCTTCCGGCCAGTGACGTAGGTGACCTGAGGTTGCGTACTCACCCGCGGATTGCGGAACGATGACGGCATGGCAGACGTGATCGTGATCGGCGGCGGGATCATCGGGCTGACGGCGGCCGTACGCCTGCAGTCGGCCGGCCTGGCCGTGGAGGTCTGGTCACCCGGCGGCCCCGATCGCACGGTCTCGGTCATCTCGGCCGCCGTCTGGTACCCCTCGTACACCGCGTTCTCCCCGCGGGTCCGGGACTGGGCGCTCGAGACCTACGACGAGTTCACCCGGCAGGCCGCGTCCGGCGTGCCCGGCCTGGCGCTACGCCCGACCCGCAACGTCGCGATGCCCACCGGCGACCTGTGGTGGGCGCCGCCCGGTCTGTCGGTGCGGTCGCCGGACGAGGCGACGTTCGTGGCGCCGCTCGCCGAGATGGCCGTCTACCTGCCCTGGCTGGAGGCGCAGGTGCCGGTGGTCCGCCGGTCGATCGGCGCCCTCGAGGAGGCCCTGGCGGTGGCCCCGCTGGTCGTGAACGCCTCCGGCCTGGCGGCACGCACACTGGCCGGCGACGACCAGGTCTTCCCGGCGCGAGGTCAGATCGTTCTGGTACGCAATCCCGGCCTCACCGAATCGGTGCGGACACCGGGCGCCTACGTGCATCCGCGCACGGCGGACGTGGTGCTGGGCGGCACCTTCGAGCCGGACAACTGGGACCTCACGCCCGACCCCTCGGTGACCTCGTCGATCGTGGCGCGAACGGCCGCTCTGGTCCCGGCCGTCGCCGGCCTCCCGGTGATCGGTGAGCGGGTCGGCCTGCGCCCCTGCCGGCACGGCGGTCCGCGGGTCTCTCGCGAGGGCCAGATCATTCACGCGTACGGCCACGGCGGCGCCGGAATGACCCTGTCCTGGGGCTGCGCCGCCGAGGTCGTACGCCTCGCCCTGAGTTAGTCGTCGTCGTCCCCGCCGTCGTCGTCGTCATCGTCGTCGCCCTGGTTGCCGCCGGGACAGCCGGTCAGCGTGAGCAGGGCAGCCGCGCCGCCGACCGCCAGCAACGCGCGGCCGAAAAACGCCCGGCGTCCCAGAAGTCGCTCCTCCGTGTCATCCATGTGCGCATTCTGCCAGCGATCGGGCCCGTGAGGTTCGTCTCTGGTGCGCCGATCTCGGCCGGGTCTAGGTTCGAGCCATGCCTACGGTGACGACTGCGGACGGCGTCGAGATCTTCTACAAGGACTGGGGTTCCGGTCAGCCGATCGTGTTCAGCCACGGCTGGCCGCTGTCGTCCGACGACTGGGACGCTCAGCTGCTGTTCTTCGTGCGGCACGGGTTCCGGGTGATCGCGCACGACCGGCGCGGGCACGGGCGCTCGACCCAGGTGAGCGACGGCCACGACATGGACCACTACGCCGACGACCTGGCCACCCTGACCGCGCACCTCGACCTGCGCGACGCGGTGCACGTCGGCCACTCCACCGGTGGCGGCGAGGTGGCGCGCTACATCGCCCGCCACGGCACTGAGCAGCACGCATCTGGCCGGGTGGCCAAGGGCGTGCTGATCAGCGCCGTGCCGCCGCTCATGCTGCAGACCGAGGCCAACCCCGGCGGCCTGCCGAAAAGCGTCTTCGACGACCTGCAGGCCCAGCTGGCGGCGAACCGTTCCGAGTTCTACCGGGCGCTGCCGTCCGGCCCGTTCTACGGCTTCAACCGCCCCGGCGCCGAGCCGTCCGAGGCGATCATCGAGAACTGGTGGCGCCAGGGCATGATGGGCGGCGCCAAGGCCCACTACGACGGCATCGTCGCGTTCTCGCAGACCGACTTCACCGAGGACCTCAGGAAGATCACGGTGCCGGTCCTGGTCATGCACGGCGACGACGACCAGATCGTGCCGTACGCGGACTCCGCCCCGCTGTCCGCCGAGCTCCTGCCGAACGGCACCCTGAAGACCTACCAGGGCTTCCCGCACGGCATGCCGACCACGCAGGCCGACACGATCAACGCCGACCTGCTGGCCTTCATCCAGTCCTGAGCGCCGCGGTGATCAGCCGCGGATCCCCGGCCGGCGGCTCCCGGCCGGGGGACGCGGTAGACAGAGGCGCTGACCACCAGCGCGCCGCCACCCGTGGTCCAGACGCTCGCCATGCCACCAGGCGACCATTGATCAGGGCGCGGCCCCGGGCCCGGTCGCCGGCTGCGCGGCCCGTTCGATCATGGCTCGGTGCGCCGCGCGGGCCGGCGGGTCGATCTGCTCCTCGTACTCGGCCGTCACCCCGGTGCGGCCGTCGAGCTGCTCGCGCAGGATGTCGGCGTGCCCGGCATGCCGGGTGGTGTCCTGCAGGATGTGAACCATCATGGCGAACAGCTTCACGCCGGGCCGCGGCCACCACGGCACCTGGCCGGGCGCGTCGAGGGGAAGCTCTCTGATGGTCGCATCGGCGTGTTCCCACGCGCGCTGGTAGAAGCCGATGATCTGCTCGCGGGTCTCGTCCCGGGTCACCCACAGGTCGCTGCCGTCCGCGTCCTGCCAGCGCGGCAGCGGGTCCGGGAACGGGCGGTCGAAGACCTCACCGAGGTACCGGGCCTCCCAGGTGGCCATGTGCTTGACCAGCCCGAGAAGGTTGGTCCCCGTCGCCGTCAAGGGGCGCCGGACGTCGTACTCGGACAGGCCGTCGAGCTTCCAGACCAGCGCTCGGCGGGTCACCTCGAGCTGGCCGTGCAGGTAGTCCTTCGCGAAGTCGTCGATCACGGAGCACGAGCTTGCCACGCCGCGGCAGAGGTGTGATCGAACGGGGCTGGGCGGCGTGCCGGACAGGGACTTCAGCGCCGCGGACATCACCGTTCTGTGGTTCGACGAGTCGGTTCGCAGACGGCGGTGTGGTGGGGCTTGCGCCTTGTTGGCCCGGCGTAGGGTGAATCCGCCTGCGCCGCCCCGGCGTCTAGCGCAAGGAGCAGCACGAGGTGTTCCGTGAGGTCCCGGTTCTCCCAGTCGTGGTTCCCGTCGCCGCGGCGGTTTTCCTGGCCCTGGTGTGGCATTTGCGTCGCCGAGGTTTGCTCACGGTAGCGCGTGTCGCCGTCGCCGTCGCTCTCTGCGTCTACGCCGCCGGAGTCGTCGCCAACACCGTTTTTCCGATCTTCTTGGATATGCCCGCCGGCGAGGCTCAGTGGAACTCCCCACTCGTCGTCGTGCCGATGGTCGACTACGAGCTCGCCGACGCGGTGACCAACATTTTGATCTTCGTGCCCGTGGGGATGCTGGTGCCTTTGCTCGTCACCAGAGCGTCCTGGTCGCGTGTGGTGGCGGTGGGAGCGGTTTTCAGCCTCGCGATCGAGGTGACCCAGTTCGTCACCGCCCACCTGCTGGGTGGTGGCCACATCGCGGACGTGAACGACTTGCTGTCCAACACCGTCGGCGGCGCGCTCGGCTTCGGTCTCTTCTCAGCTCTGGTGCGGGTGCGGGGTGTCGCCGCCCTCGTCGACCGGTTCCGCTGGACCGAGCCGGATCGCTCGGCCGGGAAGGTGCGGGACGGGCAGGCCGCCGGGGACGTTGCTGCCGGCCACCACATGCTGACCCAGCAGAAGACCCACTGACGCGGCGACCAACGCTCAGCGGCCCAGTACGCGGTGGTCCGGCCACGGAGGGCCGGGCCAGCCGTGACTGACCGGATAGGTGCCGTCCGTGCCGAGTGCGAACGGAGGGTACGCGGGCTCGGCCGGGCCGGGTGAATTGATAAAGCTCCATATCAGTTTTGTTCCGCCCCGGCACGCGGTACCGGCCGTGGTGGTGCCGTTGCCGTCCCAGTCGCCGGTGACCGGTCGGCAGGAGGTGGCGTCGCCGAAAATGAACGGCGGGTAGGACGCTGCCCCGCTGGCATGTGTGTTGGTCAGGTGCCAACGGATGTGGTCACCGTCCCGGCAGGCCGCCCCGGCCGTGGTGGTGCCGTTGCCGTCCCAGTCGCCCGTGACCGGTCGGCAGGTGGCGGCGTCGCCGAAGACGAACGGCGAGTAGGACGGCGTGACGGTGGCGTGCCGGTTGATCAGGTCCCAACGGATCCGGTCGCCCTCCCGGCAGGCCGCCCCGGCCGTGGTGGTGCCGTCGCCGTCCCAGTCGCCGGTGACCGGCCAACAGGACGCGGTCTCGCCGAAAGAAAACGGGAGGAACGACGAACTACCGGCGAAGCCGTTGATCAATGACCACTTGATCATGGGCGCGGCGACCTGACAGGCGATGCCGGCCGTGGTGCGTCCGTCGCCGTCCCAGTCACCGGTGACCGGTAGGCACTCGTCGAAGTTGCCGAAGCTGCCCTTGCCCAGCGGGTCCACGCCGGCATGCTGGTTGACGCGCCGCCACGCGATGCTGATTCCCGTCCTGCAGGCGGTGCCGGCACTCATCGAGCCGTGCGGTGCGGCGCGGTCGCGCGGATCGTCGCGCTCATCCCAGTCGCCGGTGACCGGAACACAGCGTAGCCGGTCGATGGGTGCGGCCGGCCCGGCGAGCGATGGGGCGGACGGACCGGGGTCAGCCGGCGTTGCGGGGACGTCGAGAAGGTATGCGCCGCCGGCTGCCGCCACGATCACGATGCCGAGTGCGCCAGCGGCGACGAGGGCGGCGGCTCGCCGACGGCGAGGTGTCCGGGTCGGTACCGGGTCCGGTACGGGTGGCGCCGCAGGCGTACCTCCATCGTCGACGCCGGTCAGCGCCGGCGCGGGCGTGTCCTCCCGGTGGGCGAGGTGATGGTCCATCGCTCGTTCCCATGCCTTCGCCCACGCGACCGCTTCGACGGGCGTGGCCCCCATCGCCAATACCACCGCGTCGAGGACGTCGGCCGGTATCACGGTGGCGCCGGAGAGGTAGTTCGCCAACGAGCTTTTCGGTGTGCCGGACGTGACGGCGATGTCCTGGATCGACAGCTTCGGCTTGCCGCGTCCCCGAGCCGCGCGTACACGCAGGCGGCGGAGTTCTCGGAGCAGATCCGCGAAGGTCGTGATCTGTCCGGGGTCGAGGCTCGTCCGCTCCGGGTCGGCCATGCACCGCAGCATGCCACACGGGTGCCCTTCGGGATTCGGCGTCGATCGATGCACCCAGCGTCATCCAGAACCGTCCAGATGCGTCCAGGACGAGCACCGCTCGGCCGGCCGCTCTGCAGCATCGGAGCTCCATCGCCTATCCCCACGGGAAGAGAGAAAAGAGATGCCACGACCGGCACGACTCGGCGGGTTCGCCGCCTCCCTGCTCGCCGCTGCGGCGGCCGTCCTGGTCGGCGCGGCCCCCGCGCTCGCCGTCCCACCCACACCCGATTTCACCGGAGTGCCCGTCGAGGGCTACACCGATCAGGCGCCGTACCTCTGCCAGACCTCCGATCCCCACCGCTTCGGGGTGGAAGGGCTACGTGAGCTGCTGCTCGACGCATACCCGGCGAGCAGGCCCGGTGCGACCTGGGCACCCTGCGATACCCACAGCCCGACCTCGGAGCACCACGCCGGGCGGGCATTCGACTGGCACCCCGGCGAGGCGGGCGCCGAGCCGTCGTCGGCGGCCAAGGCCGACGGCGACGAGGTGACCAGATGGATCCTGGCCACCGTCGACGGCACGCCACACATGCGCCTGCGCCGGCTCGGGATCAGATACATGATCTGGGCCAACCAGATCTGGACCGCCTCCACCCGGACGTGGCAGCAGTACCAGGACTGCAGCGGCACCAACGGCGACCCGACCACCTGTCACCGCGACCACGTCCACTTCAGCTTCGGCGCCGCCGGCGCCGACGGCGACACGAGCTGGTGGAACGGCCGCCCCGATCCGACGTTGCCGAGGCGTCCGCTGTGCGTGCCGGTGCCCGGGGACTGGGACGGCAACGGCAGCACCACGGCCGGGGTGGCGTGTCTCAACCAACACCGGATCGCCTGGCGCGGGAGGAACGCCCACAGTGCCGGCGGCGCAGAGGTCAGTGGCGACTACGGCAACTGGGACCCGTGTGTGCCGTTGAGCGGAGACTGGAACGGTGACGGGCGCTTCAGCGCCGGGGTGGCCTGCAAGAGCGGCATCAACATCTCGTTCCGGCTCAGCAACGAGTTCGACGGCTCGCCGTCTTATCCGGCGTTCAACTTCGGCAACTCGAACTCCTGCACGCCGATCACCGGTGACTGGGACGGCAACGGCACCACTACTGTGGGGGTGGCCTGCAAGGACGGTATCCGGATCGAATACAGCCTGATTAACGCACACGCCGCCGGGAGCCCGTCCTACCCGCCGTTCGGGTTCGGCAATGCCAATTCCTGCCGCCCGGTCACCGGTGACTGGGACGGCAACGGCACCACTACTGTGGGGGTGGCCTGCAAGGACGGTATCCGGATCGAACACAGCCTGAACAACGCACACGCCGCCGGGAGCCCGTCCTACCCGCCGTTCGGGTTCGGCAACGCCAATTCCTGCCGCCCGGTCACCGGTGACTGGGACGGCAACGGCACCACCACCGTCGGGGTGGCCTGCGTCGACGGCATCGACCTGCGCTGGGACCTGAACAACCAGCAAAGCAGCGGGGGTGTCGCGTACACGCCGTTCAGATTCGGCAACGGCGCCAGCTACCAGCCCACGACCGGCTGGGGTGGACCCACCTGGCCGACCTGGCCCGAAAACATCTGACCGGCACCTGGATTGGCGACGCCGCCCGACGACCGGGTGGCGTCGCCGCATCTCCACAGTCGCGGAGACCTTACGACGCGAAGCGCCAGACCTTGAAGGTGGCCGTCGTGGGGCAGGTGAGGTAGCGGTTGTTCACGGCCGAGCGTTTCGGGGACATGAGCCGCACCCGGGTTCGCGCCGCCGTGCGCGAGGTGGTCGAACGGCGCATGTCCGGGCGCGCTACCGGTCGAGGATGACGAACTCCGGGTGGTCGTGGCGGAGGAAGTCGTGGTGGGAGATGTCCCAGCCGTAGGCGCCGGTGCGGGGGAGGACGAGCACGTCGCCGATGCGCAGGCGGGTGACGTGGGCGTCGCGGGCGAGGATGTCGCGGGGGGTGCACAGCTCGCCGGCCACGTCGACCTTGACGTCGGTGACTGACGGGCGCGGCCAGGAGTAGGGCCACTCGTCGATCGGCAGGACCGTGAACGGGTGGCTGTAGCCCCACGCGGCGGACAGGCGGAAGTGGTGGGTGCCGCCCCGGATCACGGCGAACCAGCGGCCGTGGGTCCGTTTCAGGTCGATGACCTCGGCGGCGTACCAACCGGCGTCGGCGGCCAGGAAGCGGCCGGGTTCCAGGATCAGCTCGACACCGTCGGGGACGTCGACGGCGAGCCGGGACAGGTCGAAGGCCGCGTTGCCGGTGTAGTCGACGCCGAGGCCGCCGCCGACGTTGACCGTGCGCAAGTCGACGTTCTGGGCGGCGGACCAGGTGAGGGCGTCGCGGATGAAGGCGGCGTGCGCGGCGGCGTCCAGGTTGTTGGAGACGGCGTGCAGGTGGAAACCCTGGACGTCGAGGTGATGGGCGCGGGCCAGGTCGAGCAAGGACGGCACGTCGGCGGGGTCGACGCCGAACTGGGTGGGCACGCCGGTCATCCGGTGGCTGCCTTGCGGGCCTGTGCCGGGGCGGTTGACGCGGATCGTGATCGCGGTGCCGGGTGGGATGCGCCGCAGCTCGTGGGCGCTCTCCACGTTGATCGTGGCGCCGGCGGCCGCGGCCTCGGTGAGCAGGGCGTCCGTCTTGGCGGGGCCGCTGACCACGATGCGGCGGGCGCCGGCGGACCGGGCGAGGGACAGTTCGCCGCTGGAGGCCACGTCCACGCCGTCCAGGGCGCCGTCCAGGGTGCGGACCACGGCCGGATGGCTGTTGGCCTTCACCGCGTACAGAAGCGTGGTCCGAGGGAGCGCCGAGCGCAACAGACCCGCCCGGGCTCGCAGGACGCCCAGGTCGTAGACGAACGCGCAGCGGGGGCGGGACAGGGCGCGGATCGCCGCGGCCACCTCGTCAGGCGGTGGCATGGAGCGGGTTCCGTACCGGGATGTAGACGTCACCGGCGCCGCCGAGCCGCATCCGGACCAGGGCCTTGTGCGGCACCCGGGCCGCCGTGAACGCGGCGTGGTCGCGCCGCGCGACCGGCGTGCCACCCATGGCTTCGTAGGTCTGGTCGACCACCTGCCGGACCACCCGCCAGGCCGCGGATTCATCAACGGGAAGGTGGATGATCAGCTCGCCCAGGTGGGCCTGCAGCGCGGTGTAGCCGATCTTGGCGCGCAGCACGTCCTCGTCGTCGGTGCCGATCACCGAACCGGGCCACGGTTGCAGGCTGTGCCCGGCGGCGGACAGCCGGGGCAGGTGCAGGCGCAGGCCGGCGAAGTCGCGCAGCACCAGGCGGGTGGGCGTGCCCCGCACGAAGGTCGGCAGGCAGTTCTGCAGGTGCGCCTCGAACGCCACCCCCAGCGCGGTCCAGCGCAGCAGCGGCGGCAGGAGCAGTTCGGCGTACTCGGCCAGCCAGGTCAGCGGCGGGCGGCCGTAGGCGGCGAGCAGCCGCGGCAGCTCGGCGGGGATCGCGCCGCCGGGCACCGCGACCTCGCCGGGGGCCAGGCGTCCGGTGAGGCCGTCGCGCAGGATCGCCGACATGTCCCGGCCGGATCCGGCGGGGACGGCGGCGCCGGCCGTCTCGGCGAGCAGGATCAGGCGGGGCTCGTCGGCGGCGAGCCGGTGCAGCAGCGCGGACACGGCGGGGCCGTTGCGGGTGCTCGCCACGCTGATGCTGCGCCGGGTCGAGGTGACCTGGATGTCCAGCGACACCTTGAGGTAGCGGCGGCGGCCGTCCACCCCGGCGGGGAGCAGGAGGGTACGCAGGGCGGCCGTCGGCGTGGCCTCGATGGTGGCGTCCAGGATCCGCAGGGCGCCGTCGAGGATCAGGTCGCCGTAGCGGTCGGGCAGGACCGAGTCGCGCTGCCAGGGGTGCACCGGCTGCAGGCGGAAGCCGGGCGGCGCTTCGGGCAGGTGCGGGTATGCCGCGGACAGGGCCGCGCCCACGTCGTCGCCGAGGTGCCCGTCGTCGCGGACCGCCACGAAGCCGACCTCGGTGGCGCCGGCCTCGAGGTCGTAGGCGAGCACGTCGGTGGTGTCCCAGCCCAGCCGGGTACGCCCGCACGGGTGCAGGTTGTGCCCGGCCACCGCGAGCCGCTCCAGGGCGATGGCGGCCTCGTCCGGGTCGTCTCCGGGCGCACCGGCCGGCGGGCGGGCCATCGCGACCGCCAGGTTGATCACCGCGTTGCGCAGTTCGGCGGCGAAGCCCGGCGCGTCCAGCCCGGCCAGCAGCTCGACCGGGTCGTCGGCGCCCGCCTCGGCGAACTCGACGCGGTCGAACGCGTACCCGGCGCCCTGTCCGGCGTTGCGGGCGCGCGCGTCGCCGATGTCCTCGCGGACCAGCGCGCCCCGCAGTTTGCGCCCGACGATGTCGGCGGCGGCGGGCAGCGCGGAGGTGAACCCGCCCACCAGTTCGGGCGCGTGGACGGCGAGGGCGGCCTCGGCGTGCCAGGCGGCGACGGCGAGCCGTCCCTCGGTGAGGCTGTGCGTCATCGTGCTCCCGCCATCGGGTTGTCGAGGTGGCACCACACGTCGTCGAGCGGTTCCGCGGCGAGCCGCATCGCGGTGGTCGCCTTCACCGGCAGCGGCTCGGTGATCAGTGCTTCGGCGTCGGCTGTCCCGGTCCGCCGGATCGCGCCGGCGATGATCGCCCACAGTCGCGCCCGGTCGGCGCCCAGGTGCCGCTCCAGCAGCGTGATCAGCTCGGTGGCCACGGCGCCCAACGCTGCCGCGGCCACCTTGGAGCGCAGCTCGGCCGGGTCGTCGCAGGGCAGGTCGCCGATCAGCTCCGGGACGGCGTACCCGTGCTCCTGAAGCCTTTGCGCACTGACCCGGACCCCGCCGAAGTCCCGGTAGAACAACCGAGCCGGCCGGCCTTTCCGCAGTCCCACCAGGGTGTTCTGCCCGTGCGCTTCGAGCGCGACGCCGCGGTCCAGCAGGTGCATCAGCGGTGGCCACCAGATTTTCGCCAGATCTTCGAGCCATCGGTACGGGTCTCCGCCCGCCCGGGACACCGCCTGCACGACCAGTGGCGGCGTGCCGGCGCCCAGCGCGCCCAGCGGGACGACGGCCTCGTCCTCCCCGGGTTGCGGCGCTTCCCGGATCAGGTGCGCCATCCGCCGCTCGCCCCGCACCTGACCGGTCCCGGTCTCGCGGAGGATCTCCAGGCCCGAGGCCATGGTGGAGAGCAGGGCGGACAGGCGCGGGCCGTTGTGGACGGCCGCGGGAGACACCGTGCGTACGGCGGAGGTCATGCGTACGTCCACAGCGGTCTTGACGTGTGGCCCGCCGTCCGTGGGGGCGAAGGTGCGTAGCGACATCAGGGGGCGCATCGGCCCGGTCTCGCCGACGTCACGCAGCCAGGGGTGTTCGGCCAGGAGGCGCCGCGCCTGCCAGGGGTGCGCCAGCAGGACCGGCGGCCCGTCGCCGCGCCACGCGTCGGGCGGCACGGCCAGCTCGCGCAGCCTGACCGTGACGCGGTGCTCGGGGGCGTAGCGGAGGACGTCCTCGGTGGTCATGCCCTCGCGGGTGCGGCAGCAGGGGTGCAGCGGGTGGCCGTCGAGGACGAGCTGCTCGAGGCGGCCGAGCCCGTCCGGGTCGCCCTCGGCGTGCCGCAGGGCGTCCTCGTCCCCGCCGCCCGGTTGCGCGGCCATGGCCAGGGCCAGGTTGGCGACGCTGTTGTCCAGTTCGGTGGCGAGGGCCGACTCGGGCCAGATCAGGCGCGCCAGCGCGCCCGGCTCCGAGACCGCCCCGCCGTCGACCACCGCCTTCGCCCCGGTGGTGGGGAAGATCACGATCGTGCCGGGGGTGAACACCACCCGGAAGAGGTTCGGATCGGTGTGCGGGCCGCGGGCGGTCAGGCGGGGGAGCGGCTCGCGGCGCAGGGCGGTCAGCAGCCGGCCGAGGATGGCGGCGTTGGCGGCAGGGACCGTCTGGTCGAAGCGTTCCACCAGGTCAGGCCGGAGGCGGACGAGCTCCGCGCGGGTCTGTGCGACGTCGGGGGCCGGCGCACGGGGTGCCGAGATCCGGGCTGGGGACGGGGCCACACCGTCCATTCTCCGTACCGTGCGCACGTCTCCCGGCGCCACCCGGACGGAACTGTCCTAGGACGGTATACGGGGTGTGAGCGATGTGCATCGATACCGTTTCCGGATGTCGAAGATCGTTGCCGCCCGTGTCGTCCTGCCGGAGCACGTGTACCGGCAGGAGGAGGTGACCGAGGTGCTCGCCGATGCCGTCCTCGGTGCCTCGCCTCGCCGCGAGCTCATGCGCCGGCTGCACGCCTCGGCCGGCGTGCGCACCCGGCACCTCGCCCTCCCCCTGGACCGCTACCGGGACCTCGGCGGCTTCGGCCCGGCCAACGACGTCTGGATCGACGCCGGCGGCCGGCTCGGCGAGGAAGCCGTCTCCGCCGCTCTCACGGCCGCCGGATTGGCGCCGTCCGACGTCGACCTCATCGTGACGACCTCCGTGACCGGGCTGGCGGTTCCCAGCCTGGACGCGCGGATCGCCGGCCGGCTGGGGCTGCGCGACGACGTCAAGCGGATGCCGTTGTTCGGGCTGGGATGCGTGGCGGGCGCCGCCGGCATCGCGCGGATCCACGACCACCTCCAGGGCCACCCGGACGACGTGGCGGTGCTCCTGTCGGTCGAGCTGTGCTCGCTCACCTTCCAGCGCGACGACACCTCGACGGCGAACCTCGTCGGTTCCGCCCTGTTCGGCGACGGTGCGGCGGCCGTCGTCATGGTGGGGGAGCGGCGTGCGGCCGGGGACGGTCGGCCGCCCCGGGTGCGGGCGACGCGCAGCCGGCTCTACCCGGACTCCGAGCAGGTCATGGGCTGGGACATCGGCGGGTCCGGCTTCCGGCTCGTGCTCGCGGCCACGATCCCCGACATCGTGGACACCTACCTGAGGGACGACGTCGAGACCTTCCTCGCCGGGCACGGGCTGGCCGTGACGGATGTCGGCACCTGGATCGCCCACCCGGGCGGTCCCAAGGTCATCGAGGCGATCGACCGGGCCCTCGAACTGAAACCGCACGCCCTCGACGTGACGCGACACAGCCTGGCGTCCGTCGGCAACCTGTCGTCGTCGTCCGTCCTGCACGTCCTGCAGGAGACGCTGGCGGCCCGGGATGCCGGCGCCTCGGCCCGGCCGGCCGTGATGCTGGCCATGGGGCCCGGATTCTGCTCGGAGCTGGTGCTCCTGGACTGGTGACGGCACGGATGTGTCAGGGTGCGGGCATGGTTTCTGGTGCGGTCCGGCCGGCGCGGCTGGGCGAGGGTGATCTGGTCGAGCTGGTCTCGCCCGCGGGGGCGGCCGACCCCGCGGTGGTCGAGGTAGCGGTCGGGGTGCTGACCGGGTGGGGTCTACGGGTACGGCTGGGCGAGCACGCCCTGGGGCGGCGGCACGACTACCTGTCGGGCACCGACGAGCAGCGGCTGGCGGACGTCAACCACGCACTGCGCGATCCGGAGGTGCGCGCGGTCGTCTGTGTGCGCGGCGGTTACGGGACGCAGCGGATCGTGGACGGTGTCGACTTCGCGGCGGTGCGAGCCGACCCGAAGCTGGTCATGGGCTTCTCCGACATCACGGCGCTGCACTCGGCGCTGTGGTGCGAGGCGAGGCTGGCGACCGTGCACGGGCCGACCGGGTCTCAGCTGGTTGGCGGCCTCGACAGTCGCACGGTGCGGAGTGCCCGCTCGATCCTGTTCGGCGCCGAGCCCGTCGTCGTGGCGGCGGAGGCGGACGAGGAGACGTTCGGCGTGCGGGTGGCGGGCCGGGCGTCGGGGGTTCTGCTGGGCGGCAACCTGACCCTGCTGGCGACGACCGCGGGCACCCGCCACCGGCCCGATCCCACGGGCGCGATCCTGCTCCTCGAGGACGTGGGGGAGGAGCCGTACCGGGTGGATCGGTCCCTGGTCCAGCTGAGGCGGTCCGGCTGGCTGGAGGGCGTCGCGGGGGTGGCGGTCGGCCAGTTCACGAACTGCGTCGGCGAGGACAAGGTCTCGCCGACCGTGGCTGAGGTGCTGGCGGAGGAGCTCGGGGCGCTGGGCGTGCCGGTGCTGGGCGGCCTGCCGATCGGGCACGGGGAGCAGCAGGTGGCGGTGGGTCTCGGGGTCCGGGCGGTCCTGGACGCCGATGCGGGCTCCCTCACCATCCAGGCGGTAACATCCTAGGACGGTCTACGGGGTGTGCGCCTCGCCGCGCGGTCGTGCGGACACGACCCACAAGGAATCAACGGCAGCCGCCTCGGAAGGTCCTGCCTGCAAGCACGGAGCGAGCATCACCTAGAGGCGTGCGTGTTGAGCTACCTGGCGGAGGAACTGCGAACGGGGGACATCGCCGTGGTCGGCGCTCGGGCTCGCGTTGCGAGCACTCGCCCGTCAGCCGGTCGCCGGCCTCGGCGTCACTGGATTTCCGCAAGCTTTCCGCAGACCGCCGGGTTGAGAGTTCAGTTGCCCGACACCGCACCTGGAATTCGGAGGATTTGCATGAGAACGTCTCGGACCATCCTGCAGATGACCCTGGCGCTGACGCTCGGCTTGCTGGGACTCGTCGCGGCCGCGACCCCGGCTGCCGCCGCGCAAAGCAGGGCCGATCTGGCCGGCTGCCCTGCGAACACGCTCTGCTTCTACAACGACGAGGACTTCCTCGGCCACATCTTCACCATCCAGGCCGGCGAGTCGATCCCGAGCCTGCATGCCTATGTCTGCGCGGGCTGCGACAGCCCCAAGCACGGCGCCGGCGACGGCAACTTCGGCGACCAGATGAGTTCCTGGGTGAACAACACCTCGTGGTCGTACTGCTGGTACTACGACATCAACTACGGCAGCTACGTCACCGTGATGCCGGCCGGACAGGCCATCTCCTGGGTCGGGAAGAGAACTCAGGACGAGGCATCCTCGGTCCGTCCCTGCTGAACCGGTACCAGCACGGGTTCCGGCGCCGTCCCCGGGCGCCGGAACCGCGCCAGGTGGTCGGTCAGGCCAAGTTCGGAGTAGATCTCGGCGGCCAGGTCCCGGTGGCCCAGAGCGCCGGCCGAGGCCAGGCCGGCGTGGGCCCGCGCTTGCTGCCCGCGGGCGCCCGTGCCGGTGGCGATGGTGAGCGCCCGGGTATGCGCCCTGATGGCGTGCGGGGCCTGGCCGGTCGCGGCGAAAGCCTCACCGAGGCCGTTCAGCGAGGAGGCCTGCCCGAGACGGTCGCCCAGCTCACGAAACAACGCGAGCGCTCGCTCGTGGTGTTCCACCGCCTGGCCGTGGCGGCCCAGTTGGGTCTCGCTGACCCCCAGGCTGTCCAGCGTCCAGGCCTGGCTGCTGCGATGTCCCAGCTCGCAGAACAATGCGAGGGCCTGCCGGTGCTGGTCGGCCGCCCGGTGGTGGTGTCCGGCCCGAGCCTCGATCTCGCCGAGGCTGTTCAGGGCCCAAGCCTCGCCAAACCTGTGCCCGGCCTGCCGATGAAGGGTCAGCGCCCGGTCCGCGTGCTCGCGGGAAGCTCGGTCGCGGCCCAGCCGGGCCTCCGTCGAGGAGAGCCGGGTGAGCGCATGAGCCTCACCGGTGAGGTCGCCGAGCTGTCGGTAGCGATGCATCGCTTGCTCGTACCGGCTGGCCGCGAGTTGGTAGCGACCCATCTCCTCGTCGATGACGGCAATGTTGCCCAGCGCCCGGGCCTGGCCCAACTCGTCACCGGTCCGCTCGGAGATCCGGCGTGCCTCCTCGAGATGTTGTACGGCCAGGGCGTGGTGACCCGCCTGCGCACTGGCGTGGGCCAGGGCATTCAACGCGTACGCCTCCGCGGGTTGGTCGCCGAGCCGGTGCGCCGCCTGGCGAGCGCACTCGTGGATGGCCAGGGCAGCACGGTGATGATCGCCGTCGAGGTAGCGGTACAGCACCGCGGCGAGCCGGATGGCGTACTCCGGCCGGCCCTGCGCGCACGTCGCAGTGAGGTTGTCCAACTCGCTGGCGAGCCAGCCCTGGGCTGCGGTGGCGTCGGCGAGCGCTGGTTGAGGGCTGGCCGGCTCCGTGATCATTGGGCGGCGGTCCGCCTCACCCGGATAGAGCATCTGCATTGCCGACGACGCCGTGCCCAGGTAGTGGTCGAGCAGCCGGTCCAGTCCGTCCGGACCGCCCGCGCCGGCCAGACGTGCCGCGTACGCACGGAGCAGGTCGTGCAAACCGTACCGGTCGTCGGTTACCGGGAAGATCAAATGTGCCCGCCGCAGTGCCGTGAGTGTGCGCCGGGCCTCGTCGAGCGCGCACCCGGTCAGCGCAGCCAGGGCGAAGATGTCGAAGTGCGGGCCGGGATGTCTCCCGAGCAGCGCGAAGGCGCGGGCCGCCTCGGGGCGCAGCTGGCGGATCGACCACGAGAACACAGCATCGACGGCCGCGCGCGGATCTTCGCTGTCGCTGAGCAGCTCCAGCCGGCGCTGCTGCTCGGCCAGCTCGGCGGTCAAGGTGGACAGCGAGGACCTCGGGCGGCCGACGGCCAGTTCGGCGGCGATCCGGATCGCGAGGGGCAGCCGGACGCACTGATCGGCCAGGGTCGCAGCTGCCCCGGGCTCGCGGTCGACGCGGCCGCCGATGAGCTGCCGGAGCAGGGCTGCTGCCTCCGCCGCGGTGAGCAACTCCAGCGCGATGCGGTGGGCGCCGTTGACCACCACGAGACCGGACAGCGCGTCGCGGCTGGTGACCACGACCATGCAGCCGGCCGTGCCGGGCAGCAGCGGACGCACCTGCTCCACCGTGGACGCGTTGTCCAGCAGGATCAGCATGCGGCGCCCGGCCAGCTCGGTGCGGTACTGCGCGGCGCGCTCGTCGAGCCCAGCGGCTGGCACGCGACCGGGTGGAAGGACCGCGGCAAGCAGGGTTCCGAGCGCTTCGACCGCGGCGATGGGCTGCTCCGGGTCGTACCCGCGGAGGTCGATGTAGAGCTGACCGTCCGGGAAGCGATCACGCGCACGGTGCCCCCAGTGGACGGCAATGGCGGTCTTGCCGGCGCCGGCGGTCCCGGTGACGCACACGAGGGTTGGCGGCCCGGCACCGGCGGTCGGCGCCCAGCGGTCGAGGTCGGCCAGTTCGGCGGACCGGCCGGTGAAGGCGGTCACGTCGGCCGGCAGCTGGGCCGGAGTCACCAGTGTCGGGGTTGGCCCGCTGGGTGCTTCGATCGGTGGCTCCTGCCGCAGGACCGCCCGATGGGCGGCCTGCAGCTCCGGTCCGGGATCGATGCCGAGTTCGTCGCGTAGCAACCGGCGGATCCGGTCGTAGCGGTCCAGGGCCTCGGAGAGTCGGCCCGCCACGTGCAGCGCCCGGATCAGCGCGACCGTGACCGGTTCGGCCAACGGTCGCTCGGCGGCCAGTTCGGCGAGCGGGACCAGCACCGCTGCCGTCCGGCCGAACGCAATCTCGGCCTGCGCCCAGGCCACCACGGCGTCGGCACGTTCCTGTCGCAGCGAGTCGCGCATCCGGTCGGCCCAGGGGCCGCCGACGCCGGTGAGGGGGTCGCCGTGCCAGAGGTCGAGGGCCTGCCGCAGGAAGGCGGCGCGGGCCTCGGTGGGCAGACCGGGGTCTCGGCCGCGCGCCGCCTGCACGCGGAACCACAGAACGTCGACCTGTTCAGGGTCGACGTCGAGCACGTATCCGCCGGGGGTGCGCAACAGTGGCTGGTCGGCCCGTCCGTCCTGGTCGATGGGATTGGCCTGTTCGAGTGCGCGTCGCAACCGGGCGACGTAGGCGTAGATCGAGCGACGGGCCTGGCGTGGAGCCGAATCGCCCCACACCCGATCGATGAGCACGTCCAGGGTTACCGCGCGGCCGGCCTCGAGCAGGAGGGCTGCGAGCAGCGCGCGCTGCCGGGGTTCCCCCGCTGGCGCCGAACGCCCGGCCGACCGGATTTCGACCGGGCCGAGGATCCGGAACTCCAGCGCACGCTCAGACGCGGTCATGGGATGACGGTAGCGACGAAACACATCGACTTCGATGACAGATCTTGGGCAGTAGAGCAGGGCTCGGCCGGCATTGTTCGAAGGCGCGATCTACGCGGGCGCGCCGATCGAGGGTGGGGTCGACGTCCGTGTACAGCTCGGCCCGCTCAAGAGCCCGCCAACACCAAGATCACCCTCGTGCGGCTTTCCCGAACGACAGTCCTCACGGGCCACGTACCACTCCCACGTCCAGTCGAGCACGTCGTATGGGACGCCGCAGGCTTCGACCATCTTCACCAGGCCCAGGTTGGTGGCCTGGTCGAACAGCGACACGATCTCGTCGAGCAGGCCCACCGCCGTCTGCGCCACCTGATTGGTCGACCGGCGGCCGATCCTGGCCAGAGACCGCCGCCGCTCGGCGGGCCGGCATCGACAGGTCGATCAGCTGCCCGTCCATGCCCCGCGCCCAGGTCAACTTCTCGATCGACACCTTGATCGACATCGCGGTCGCGTCGACGAGCTGATCCCCGACCTGGGTACCGGGATCGGCCTGGACGACCTGTCGCCCCACGTCCTACGCCACTCGTTTGCCACCGACATGGCGACGAAGGAGCGAATGCCCTTCACGTCAATACGGAAGGGCACCAGGAAGGGTGACGTACTGTAGTTCGGCGTTGACGCCGGCCGGAGTCCGGACGCGGGATGCGGCTTCTGTCTACTGATCATCGTCGCCGTCCGGGTCGCGCAGCGTCCGGCGGTCGCCGTCGAGGTCGGGGAGGTGGAAGGTGTAGTGGCCGTGGACGTTGATGTGGTGGCGTACGTACGGCGAGAGCCGGGCCACGTCGTCGTCGAGGACCGGGTAACCGGTGCGGCGTAGCTGGGCCAGCGCCGTGTCGAGGTAGATGGTGTTCCAGAGGGTGATGCAGTTGAGGGCCAGCCCAAGAGCGCCGAGCTGGTCCTCCATCCCGTCGTGGTAGGCCCGGTACAGTTCGCCCTTGCGGCCGTGGAAGACGTGCCGGGCCAGGTCGTGGCGGCCTTCCTGGAGGTTGCGCATGCCCTTGATCTCGCGTCGGTACGCGTCCAGGTCGACGTACGCGAGCACGTGCAGGGTCTTGAAGATCCGGCCGGAGTGGGCCAGGGCCTCGCCGAGCTGGGTGGGCCGGAGTCGAAGGTCGGACGTCGGAGGAGTCGATGACCGCACCCAGGTCGACCCGACAGTTCTCGATCTGCGTGGAATCCGATATCGCAACCATGTGCCACCCACCAAGACCGCACGTCAGGTCATGTCCCGGTGAAGCGGTCACCATCCATCGACACGTCAGAGACGTCTGAACGAAATCTCTCAATAAAGGTATCGCCCGCTGCGTCGACTTAAAGGCGAAGCGAGAATCTGGTCGTTCGCGGCCAACGTCCATCATCCTAGGATGCTCTACAGGATGCGACCACAGTCACGCCGCGCGACACCAAGAACAAAAAGGAATCAACGGCAGCCCGACTATTGATCTTGGTTGGACGATGAACTGTGATCCGCGTCAGGGCCAGGGACGGGCAGGTGGATCTGGCCTCGGGGGCCGCCGCACGGTGGAGTGGTTCGGGACGGCTGACGCAGGGAGGGTTTTGTGGTTGAGGTCGGGTTGGCGGATGTCCGGGACGCGGCGGAGCGGATTCGGGGGGTGGCGCATCGGACGCCGGTGATCACGTCGCGGACGTTGGATGCCGCGGTGGGCGCCGAGGTGTTCCTGAAATGCGAGAACCTGCAACGGGTGGGGGCGTTCAAGTTCCGCGGGGCGTACAACGCGGTGTCGCGGTTGTCGCCGGAGCAGCTGGCCCGGGGTATCGCCGCGTTCTCGTCGGGCAACCACGCGCAGGCGGTGGCGCTGGCGGCGCGGGAGCTGGGCAGTTCGGCGGTGATCGTGATGCCGGCGGACACTCCGGCGTCGAAGCTGGACGCGGTGCGCGGCTACGGCGCGGAGGTCGTGTTCTACGACCGGTACACCGAGGATCGTGAGGCGCTGGGCCGGAAGCTGGCGGCTGACCGGGGGCTGGCGTTGATTCCGCCGTACGAGCACGCCGATGTGATCGCCGGTCAGGGTACGGCGGCGCTGGAGCTGTTCGAGGAGGTGCCGGATCTGGACGTGCTGGTGGTGCCGGTCGGTGGCGGCGGCCTGATGGCGGGGTCGGCGACGGTGGCGAAGGGCCTCGATGACCGGGTGCGGGTGGTGGGGGTGGAGCCGGAGGCGGGTGACGACACGAAGCGGTCGCTGGTGGCGGATGAGCGGGTGAACATTCCGGTGCCGCGGACGATCGCGGATGGTCAGGCGGCGAACATTCCGGGGGAGATCACGTTCTCGATCAACCGGCGGCTGGTGGACGAGGTGGTGCTGGTGTCGGATGACGAGTTGCGGGATGCGTTGCGGTTCGCGTTCGACCGGTTGAAGTCGGTGCTGGAGCCGAGTGGCGCGTCGGGTCTGGCGGCTCTGTTGTCGAAGCGGGTGCCGTCGGTGGAGGGTGCGCGCGTCGGGGTGATCCTGTCGGGTGGGAATGTGGGCTGGAAGCGTTTTGGTGAGCTGCTCGGGTAATCGGGTTGCGGGCCGGCCGTCGTGGGTGCAGGGTCGGTGTCATGTGAGGGCGGCCGGCGTGGTGTGTGCGTACCCGTGTCGGTCTTGTCCTTGGGGGTTCTCTCTTGTTGAAGGCTGTGTCGCTGGGCTGTGCCCACGACGGTGATCTGCTGTTCTCCGGTTTTGATCTGGTGCTGGGTGATGGTGATCGGGTCGGGGTGGTGGGTCCGAACGGTGCGGGGAAGTCGACGTTGCTGCGGGCTCTGGCGGGGCAGATCAAGCCGGCGAGCGGTGTCGTGACCCATGGGCCGGGTTTGAGTGTGGCGTTCGTTCCGCAGCAGGTTCCGGATCCGGAGGGTACGGCCGGGGCGTTCCTCGCCGAGGGTTTGGGCGAGGCGGGTGTGGTGGCGGCGCGGGTGCGTGCGGGTGACGCCGACGAGGCGTTGCTGGAGCGGTATGTGGCGTTGGAGGCGTGGGGCGCGGAGACGCGGATCGAGAAGGTGCGGCAGCGGCTGGGTCTGGCGGGGATCGAGGACGGCCGGTTGTTGCGGGAGGTCAGCGGCGGGGAGCAGGCGCGGTTGTTGCTGGCGCGGGCGTTGCTGGCGGAGCCGGACGTGTTGTTGCTGGACGAGCCGACGAATCATCTGGATGCCGAGGGGGCGGCGTGGTTGCAGTCGTGGCTGGCGGATTTCCCGGGTGCGGTGCTGGCGGTGAGTCACGATCGGGCGTTCCTGGATTCGGTGGTGTCGCGGATCGTCGAGCTGGACGGCATTCATGAGGAGCCGCAGGGCTTCCCGGGTGGGGGGTACACGCCGTACCGGGTGGAGAAGGAGCGGCGGTGGCGGCGGTGGCTGCTGGATTTCGAGGCGCAGGAGAAGGATCGGTTGCGCTGGGAGCAGGACATCGAGCTGACGAAGCGGCAGGCGCTGGGTGTGGAGTTGACGGTGCGGTCGGGGGCGGAGGCGCCGCATCTGCGGCGGGTCGCCCGGAAGGTGGCGCGGAAGGCGAAGGTGCGGGAGCGGCGGTTGCGGCGGCAGATGGAGTCGTTGCGGTGGGTGGATGAGCCGCGGAGGCGTCCGCCGTTGACGTTGGCGTTCCCGGAGGACGACGGTGCGCCGGGGGATGAGGTGTTGCCGGGGGTGAAGCGCGGCGATCGGGTGTGGATCACGGGGCGGAACGGGTCGGGGAAGACGACGTTGCTCCGGGAGCTGGCGTCGGAGCGGACGGCGACGTTGCCGCAGACGGCGGATGGGCTTCCCCGTGAGCAGACGTTGATGGAGTTCTTCCGTTCTCAGGTGCCGGTGTATGTGGATGACGCCGAGCGGCTGCTGCTGGGGCATCAGTTCGACGAGGACATGTGGGATTCGCCGCTGGGGACGTTGTCGGCGGGGGAGTTGCGGCGTCTGCTGCTGGCCGTGATGGTGAACCGGCCGGAGCGGGTGTTGTTGCTGGACGAGCCGACGAACTTCCTGGACTTCGACGCTCTGGAGGTGTTGGAGGAGGCGTTGCGCCGTTATCGGGGGACGTTGCTGGTGGTGTCGCACGACCGGTATTTCGCGGAGGCGGTCGGTCTGTCGCGGGTGTGGCACGTGGAGGGTCCTGAGAAGATCGCGGGGTGAATCTGGTCCCCCGGCAGTCCGGTTCGGTGCCCGCCCCGTTGTCGGAGGCGGAGCGGGTGACCGAGGCGTGGCTGGCGAACCGGCGGTTGTCGGAGCACACGCGTTCGGCGTACCGGCGGGATGTGGCGGCGTGGCTGGGCTGGTGTGCGGGGCGTGAGCTGGATCCGCTTCGGGCGTCGTTCCTGGACGTGAACGCGTACGCGAGGAAGATCGAGTCTTCGGGGTTGTCGCCGGCGTCGGTGGCGCGGAAGCTGTCGGGGCTGTCGAGCTGGTACACGTTCCTGGCGAAGCTGGGTGCGGTGCCGGCGAATCCGGTGGCGGGCGCGGACCGGCCGGCGGTGGATCGGGATCATTCGGCGACGGTGGGGTTGTCGCCGGAGGAGGTGGACGGGTTGCTGGCCGCGGCGGAGCGGGACGGGCCGCGGTCGAGGGCGTTGATCACGGTGCTGGCGGATCTGGGTCTGCGGGTGAGTGAGCTGATCGGTCTGGACGTCGAGGATCTGGGGTTCGAGCGGGGGCATCGCAGTGTGCGGTTCGTCGGCAAGGGTGGGCGGGCGCGGCGGCGGGTGTTGACCGAGCCGGCGGGGCGGGCGCTGGACGATTATCTGGGCGGGCGGGCGGAGGGTCCGTTGTTCGTCACGTCGACGGGTGGGCGGCTGGACCGGCATGCGGTGTTCCGGCTGGTGCGGCGGCTGGCGCGGGAGGCGGGGATCGAGTCGTGGGAGCGGTTGTCGCCGCATTCGCTGCGGCATTCGTTCGCGACGGCGGCCCGGTCGTACGGGGTGGCGCTGGAGGATGTGCAGGACGCGATGGGTCATGCGGATCCGCGGACGACGCGGCGGTACGACCGTGACCGGCACAATCTGGATCGTGACCCGGCGTACACGATCGCGGCGGCGCGGGCCAGGCGCGAAGCGACCTAGGTCAGGGCATATCCTCTCCCGGCGGGTCGATCACGGACGGGGTAAGGGTGAACATCTTCGAAGCGGTGCTGCTGGGTGCGATCGAAGGGGTGACGGAGTTCCTGCCGATCTCCAGCACGGGTCATCTGACCATCGCGGAGAAGTTGCTGGGCTATTCGATCGACGATCCGGACATCACGGCGTTCACGGCGATCATCCAGTCGGGTGCGGTGATCGCGACGGTGATCTTTCTGCGGAAGGATCTGGTCAGGATCATCGCGGCCTGGTTCAAGGGTTTGTTCTCGGCGGCGGGCCGGGAGAACCCGGACTGGAAGTACGGGTGGGCGATCATCCTGGGGTCGTTGCCGATCGGGATCATCGGGCTGGCGTTCCAGGATGTGATCGAGACGACGTTGCGGAGCCTGTGGTTCGTGGCCGGGGCGTTGATCCTGTGGTCGGGTGCGATGTGGTTCGCCGATCACGCGGCGACGCAGATCCGCCATGAGGACGATGTGACCTGGAAGGACACGTTGATCATCGGGGTGGTGCAGTCGCTGGCGCTGATCCCGGGGATCTCCCGGTCGGGTGCGACGATGTCGGCGGGTCTGCTGCGTGACCTCGATCGGGTGACGGTGACGAAGTTGTCGTTCTTCCTGTCGATCCCGGCGTTGCTGGGTGCGACGGTGCTGCAGTCGGTGACCGAGTACGACAACATCTCCGGTGGTGTCGGCTGGGTGAACACGCTGGTGGCGACGGCGGTGTCGTTCATCGTGGGTTATCTGGCGGTGGCGTGGCTGCTGAGGTTCATCGCGAAGCACTCGTACAAGGTTTTCATCGCGTACCGGATCGTGCTGGGTGGCCTGTTGATGGTGCTGCTGGCCACGAACACGATCCAGCCGCAGTAGTGGACCGCGCTCTCGCTCACGTCCGGGCGCTGGGCACTCCGGGTGAGGTGCCGCCGGCGTCGATCACGGTGAGTTTCCACCCGGACAGGCTGCTGGCCGACGGCCTCACGGTGGCGGAGCATCTGGTCGCGGAGGGTGTGTACCGCAGCCAGTTCGAGACGCGGATCTCCAACGGCGGGCTGACCGCGTTCCCGGGCGGTGACCGGGACGTGTGGGAGCGGCGGATGTTCGGTGGCGCGTATGCGGGGGTGACCGTGGGCCGGCCGGTCTACGGTGCGTTGAACCTGGCCGGGCATCCGGACGGCGGGTCGCCGCGGTTCGGCAGCTGCCATCTGCGACTGGATCCGGTGGTGTCGGCGCGGGCCACGTTCAGTCACGGCGACAGCGTCACGGAGCCGGCGGTGGTGGGCACGGCGGACACGTTCGGTGGCATCTGGGCGGCCCTGCTCGCCGAGGTGGCCGCCACCGGGCGGGCGCTGGGCCTGGCCGCGGCGTCGCCGCGGGAGTGGGTGGCCGCGCTGGCCGAGCCGCGCACGGTCGCGGGCCGCGCCCTGGACGACTACGTCGAGGCGCAGGTCCACGGCGGTCTCGAGCTGGCCGGGGCGGTCCAGGCCGTGGTGGCCGACCCTTCCTTCGCGGGTACGCCTACCGGCGCGCTGCTGTCCCGTCTGGCGCCGCGCCTGGAGTACCACCCCGGTTTCGTGCTCGCCCCCGCCGAGTTCCCGCCGGATCTGCGCACCGAGACGACGCCGCGGCTGGCGGCGGAGCTCGCGTCCCGTTTCGGGGTGGACCGGATCCATGCCGAGGTGGTGGGCCGGGCGGCGCAGGCGGTGGTGCGCGATCCGGCGTCGTGGTCGGCGTTCGGGCCGGCGGCGGAGGTGCTGCAGGAGCTCAAGTACGTGTGGCACATCCTGGTGCTGCGGGGCCGCCCTTTCTGACCGGCCGGTGTCACAGCCGTCCGGTGGGCGGTGTCTGAAGGGCATGACAACAACCGAGGTCGTCGTGATCGGCGGGGGATACGCGGGCGTCATGGCCGCGAACCGGCTGACCCGGCGCGACGACGTGACCGTGACCCTGATCAACCCGCGCCCGCGTTTCGTCGAGCGGATCCGCCTGCACCAGCTGGCCGGCGGCACCGGCGACGCGGTCGTCGACTATCCCGATGTGCTCGCCCGCCGCGTCACCCTGCGGGTCGGGTCGGTGTCCCGCATCGACGCCCCGGCCCGCCGGCTCACCCTCGACGACAACACCACGATCAACTACGACTTCCTGGTGTACGCGGCGGGCAGCGGCAGCCGCCCCGACGTGCCGTCGTCCGCGTTCCCGATCGCCTCCTACGAGCAGGCGCGGCGACTGCGGGAGGCGCTGCGCCCCGGTATGCCGGTCGTGGTGGCCGGGGCGGGACCGACCGGTATCGAGACCGCCGCCGAGCTGGCCGAACAGGGGCATCCGGTGACGCTGGCCTGCGGTGGTGTGCTCGGCCCGTACCTGCATCCCCGCGGCCGTCGCGCGGCGGCCCGGCAGCTGGCCGCCCTCGGGGTGACCGTCGAGGACGGGCCCGGATCGGTCGTCACCGGGGTGACCGGTGACGGCGCCACCCTGGCCGGCGGACGCCACCTGCCCGGCCTGACCGTGTGGACGGCCGGGTTCGGGGTGCCGGACCTGGCCGCCCGCAGCGGCCTGCGCACCGACCCGGCCGGTCGGCTGCTCACCGACGAGACCCTGACCAGCGTCGACGACGACCGGATCGTCGCGGCGGGCGATGCGGCGTCCCCGTCGGGCCGGCCGTTGCGGATGAGCTGCCAGGCGGCCGGCCCGCTGGGTGCGCACGCCGCCGACACGGTCCTGGCCCGCATCGCCGGCCGCCCGCCGGCGCCGGTCACGATCGGGTTCCTCGGCCAGTGCCTCAGTTTCGGCCGCCGGGCGGGCATGTTCCAGTTCTCCCACCGCGACGACACCGCCCGCGCGGCGCACATCGCCGGTGTTCCCGGCGCGAAGCTGAAGGAACTCGTCTGCTGGGGCACGGTCAAGCAGCTGGCCATGGAGGCCCGCCGCCCGGGCACGTTCTTCGTGCCGTCGTGGATGGCCGGGCGCCGTGGCCCGGCCGGCGACCGTCTCCAGCAACCCGCGGGCCGTCCCTGACAGGGCGGGCCCGGCCGATCGCCGCCCCTTCCCGGGCGGCGATCGGCCACTGCTCCACGGCAGGCCACTGCTCCACGGCAGGCCACTGCTCCACGGCAGGCCACCGCAGGGCCCGCCGATGCACGGCCCGCCACTGCACGAGCGGCCACTGCACTGGAACGTCTCCGGCATCACCGCGAGCCCGGAGGACACCTGCTCGCCGTCGCGGCTACTGCACTGAGCAGCTACTGCACGAGCGGCTACTGCACGAGCGGCTACTGCACGACTTGCCTCGCTCGGCCTCCTGCCACGCTCGGCCTGCCGGTCAGGATCGGGTCACGTTTCGGCGAGCGCGTCCACCGGCATCGCCCGGGCCGCCCGTCGCCCGGGCAGGACCGAGGCGACGACTCCGGCGGTGACGGCCACCATGGCGACGCCGAGCGTCTGCGGCACCGACATGGCGAACCGGACGGTCTCGAAGTTCAGTTCGCCGCTGACCGCGTGGGTGCCGACCCAGCCGAAGAACGTCCCGGCGGCGATGCCGGCCATCGCTCCGGCGAAGCTGAGCAGGGCCGCCTCGGCCGCGAGCATCCCGCGGAGTTGCCGGCGCTGCAGTCCGAGCGCGCGCAGCAGCGCGGACTCGCGGGTCCGTTCGAGCACCGACAGGCCGAGGGTGTTGCCGACGCCGACGAGCGCGATCAGGACGGCGACGGCGAGCAGCGTGGTGGTCAGGGCCAGCAGCCGGTCGAGGGCGGTGTGGTAGACGAGTTTCGCGGACAGCCCGCCGCCGACCTCGGCCCCGGTGAGGGGTTCGGCGACGGTGCGCAGCTGGGAGCGCAGTTCGGTGATGTCGGCTCCCGGCCGGGCCCTGGCCCACACCGTGCCGACCGGCGCCGCGCCGTCGAGGGCCGACAGCACACCCGGTGCGACGATCAGCGTGTCGGCGGGTGCGAGGTGGTCGGCCCGGACCGGCAGGGTGACCGAGCCGGACCGGCCGGTGACGGTGACCGGGGTGCCGTTGCGGATGCCGGCGTCGGTCAGCAGGTACGGGTCGGCGAGGACGACCCGTGTGTCGATCGGCGGGTAGCCCGCCGGGGCCATGACCATCGCGGTCGCGTCGGGGCCCAGCGCCCGGACCGACGCGGGTTTCCGGCCGCCTCTGAGGGTGACGCGCGTGGACCGGATCCCGCTGGCGCCGGCGATCCCGTCGATCGCGGCGATGGAGCCGGCCGTGCGGGGCGGCAGCGGCCCGTCGAACATCGACACGGTGACGTCCACCGGGAACCGAGCTTCGAGATTGCTGTCGGCCGTCGCCTTCATGCTGGCCGCGCCGACCTGGAGGGCGACGACGAGCCCGACGGCGAGGATCAGCGCCGCGCCGGTCGCGGCCGTCCGGCCGGGATTGCGCAGCGTGTTGTCGGTGGCGAGCCGTGCGGCCGGGCCGGCGCGGCGTACGGCGGCGCCCAGGGCGCGCAGCAGCGCCGGCAGGAACAACCCGGCTGCGGAGAGCAGCCCGACGGCACACACGAACGACCCGGCGACGGAGTACAGCAACGCGTACGTGGTGCCGGTGCGGCCCAGCCCGATCGCGGCCAGGCCGACCCCGATCAGGGCGAGAGGCCCGGTGCGGCGGAGCAGGGACGCCCGGCGCCCGGTCGCGTCCCCGGCGACGGTGCGGAGGGCGTCCAGGGGTGCGATCCTGGCTGCGCGCCGCGCCGGCACCACGACCGACAGCACCGCGATCGCGACCCCGACGACGGCGACCGCGGTCACCTGCCCGGCCGGTACGGTGAGCCGCTGGTCCAGCACGGCCGCGACCACGGCGGCGAGCGCCACGCCGAGCCCGGCGCCGAGCAGCGACCCGGCGGCGCCGATCACGGTCGCCTCGGCGAGCAGCCCGCGGCGGATCTGGTCGCGGTGTGCGCCGACGGCCCGGAGCAGCCCGATCTGCCGGCGTCGCTGGGCGACCAGGATCAGGAACGTGTTCACGATCATGATGCTGCCGACGAGCAGGGCGACCGCGCCGAACACGAGCAGCAGGAGCTGGAAGAGGAACACGCCCTGGGTCCGGCCGGCGATGACGCGCCGGGTGAATCCGGCGGAGGTCTCCACCCGGTCGCCGCCGGCCGTCGCGGTGACCCGTTCGGCGAGCCGGTCCGGTGCGACGGTGCCGTCGCCGATGACGAGGATCTCCGTCTGCTGCGACGTGTGGATCGAGTCCGCGCCGGTGTAGTAGGACGGGGCGACGAAGGATCGCTGCGCCAGCCCGGACAGCAGCGAGTTGCCCTCGTGCATGAGGCCGGTGACGGTCAGCGTCGCGGACGAGTTGGTGTCGTTGATCGTGATCCGGTCGCCGACACGCAGGTTGAGCTGCCGGGCGGTGACGGCGCCGAGGACGATCTCGGCGGGTGTGGCGGGCCAGTGCCCTTCGGCCAGGTCGGTCCAGCGCAGCTTCGGGTTCGCCGGGATCGACTGCTGCTGCACGTACTCCGAGGAGCCGGTCACCCGCCCCTGGGAGAGGAAACTCAGGTCGGCCGAGGCGACCCCGGCCACGTCCGCGATCCGGGCGGCCAGGCGGGACTGCGCGGCCCGGTCGGCGGTGCGGACGGTGACCACGACGTCGGTGGCGGTGGTCCGGGCGATGACGCTGCGCTCGAATGTCGCCGTCTCACCGGCGACCACGGTTACCGAGGCGGTGAGGTAACCGACGCTGATCATGATCGCGACGACGACGGCGATCACCCGGCGCGGGTGGTGACGCACCTCGGCGAGGGCGTTGCGGGCCAGCGGGAAGCGGGTCTGGCGGGCGGCGGCCGATCGGGCGGCGGTCTGGCGGCTGGCGGTCGAACGGGCGGCGGTCATGCGGCCAGGCCCCGCATCGCTCCCAGGACCGTCTCCGCGGTGGGGTCGCTCAGCTCGTCCACGATCCGGCCGTCGCTGAGCAGCAACGCCCGGTCGGCGTACGCGGCGGCGATCGGGTCGTGGGTCACCATCACGATCGTCTGGCCCAGCTCACGGCTGGAGCGGCGCAGGAAGCCCAGCAGGGCCGCCGCGGTCCGGGAGTCGAGGGCGCCGGTCGGCTCGTCGGCGAAGACCACCTCCGGCCCGGTCACCAGGGCGCGCGCGATCGCGACCCGCTGCTGCTGCCCGCCGGACAGCTCGGCCGGGCGGTGGGTCAGCCGGTCGCCGAGCTGCAGCGAGTCCACGACCGCGGCGAGCCGGGCCGGGTCGGCGGGGCGGCCCGCGAGATCCAGCGGCAGCAGGATGTTCTGCACCGCCGTCAGCGTCGGGAGCAGGTTGAACGACTGGAACACGAAACCGATCCGGTCCCGCCGGACCCGGGTCAGCTGCCGGTCGCCGAGCGCGGAGATGTCCTCGCCGCCGATGAACGCCTGGCCGCCGGTGGGTCTGTCCAGCCCGGCCAGGCAGTGCATGAACGTGGACTTGCCGGAACCGGACGGGCCCATCACGGCGGTGAACGTCCCGCGCCGGAAGTCGGCCGTGACTCCCCGCAGCGCGGGCACGGCCGTGTCGCCGGCGCCGTAGGTCTTGGTGAGGTCCCGGGCGGCGGCCGCGGACGGTGTCGCCGGCGGCCGTCCGCGGTCCACGGTGGAGCTGTGCGCGATCATGAGAGCCCTGTCTGTCGCTGCTGAATCCGTTGTGCCCCAACGTATGCAGCGGCGGGCGGGAGCGGATCGGCCCACGGTCGCGTCCTCGGCTGGGTGTCTACGACCGTGGTAGCAGGGCCCTGGGTATCAGTGGCGGTCCGGTGTGGCCAGCCCGGCCTCGAACGCGAACAGCACCAGGGCGACCCGGTCGCGGCACCCCAGCTTCGACAGCAGGTTGCCGATGTGGGTCTTCACCGTGCCCTCGGCCATGTGCAGGCGGGCGGCGATCTCCGCGTTGGTCGCGCCGGACGCGATCGCGTCGAGCACCTCACCCTCCCGGGGCGTGATCAGCGCCAGACGGTCGTCGTGGGCGCCCGGCCCGCCCGGCAGCCGGTCGACGAAGTGCGCGATCAGCCGCCGCCGCCCCGGCGCGCAGAGCCGAGAACACGTACTCGTCAAGGTCGAACGTGGTCAGGATCAGCACCCGCGCCGGATGCCCCAGGCGGGTCAGCCGGCGGGTCGCCTCGACCCCGTCCATCACCGGCATCCGCACGTCCATCAGCACCACGTCGGCGGCGACGTCCCGCAGCTTCGTGACGGCCTCCCGCCCGTCGCCGGCCTCACCGACCACCCTCAGGTCGTCCTGCGCCTCGATCATCATCCGCAGGCCGTCGCGGACGAGCCGCTGATCGTCGACGAGGAACGTGCCGAGCGTCATCGGCTCACCGCTCCCGTCGTCCGGTGCGCAGGCAGGACCGCGTGCACCTCGAAGCCACCGCCGGCGCGGGGGCCGGCGGTCAGGGTGCCGTGGTGCAGCTGAACCCGTTCCCGCATCGCCGCCAGCCCGGTGCCCCGCCCGTCGGTGGCCGCCGCCGCCCCGTGCCCGTCGTCGCTGACAACCAGGTCGATTACCTGTTCGCCGAGGTCGAGCCGCACGTCGACCGCGGCGCCGGGCCCGGCATGGCGCAGTACGTTGGTCAGGCTCTCCTGGACCAGCCGGTACACCGTCATCCCCGCCACCGGGCCCACCTGCCGCCGGTTGCCGTCGACTCGCAGCCGGACCCGGCCGTCGAGCCGGGACACCAGCTCGTCGAGGTCCCCGATCCCCGGCGCCGGGGAGTAGCCGTCGCCCGCCGGACCGTCGCCGCGCAGCATCGCGACCAGCTCCCGCAGGTCGTCGAGGGCCCCGCGGGCCGTCTCGGCGATGGTCTCCAGGATCTCCGGGGCACGGTGCGGCTGCCGCTGCGTCAGCGCCCGGCCGCCGGCGGCGTGGACGGCGATGACCGACAGCGAATGCGCGACGATGTCGTGAACCTCTCGCGCCACCGCGGTGCGCTGCTCGGCCGCCGCCGCCCGGAGGGCGCGCTCATGCGCCGCGAGCTCCAGCCGCCGCCGCTGCTCGCGTTCCTGCTCCCGCTGCGTCTCGCGTTCCACGCGCTCCCGGTCACGCCGCCCGGCGACGAACGCCGCCACGACGATCCCGGCCGCGCCCGCGACGGCCGTCACCCAGGCGCCGGCGGTCGGCTCCTCGCCCCGGCCGGTCAGCCAGTTCGCCGGCCCCACCACGGCGCCGCCCAGGGCGATGGCCAGCCCCGCCCGCGCCTGCGCCGTCGACGACCACCGGGCAAGGCTGTGCACCAGGATCGGCACCGCCACCACCGACACCGTCGGGCTCTCCACCGTGAGAGCCTGCACCACCGAGGCGACCGTCAGCACGGCAAGCGCAACCCGCGGGTACGCCCGGCGGACCACCAGCGGCGCACACATGGCAAGCACGACACCCATGGCCCACCACCCCGGGTACGCGAAGTAGAGGCTCACGCCCGCGACCCCCAGCGGCAGCCAGGCGTCCCGCAGCAGCGTGGAGCGGTCGCGAGTTCGCATGACGCCCACCAGCGTAGACATCCCGGCGCGCCCTGCCATCAGACCACGGTCGCAGATCACCCCTCCGCCGGATTCCCCGCGCCTTGCACGCCTCCACCCGGATTTCCCCTGCTATCCAAGCGGTCCAGCCCGCGGAACGGGTCCCGGCGGACCCTGAATCCTCGAGATCGGCCGGGTCGCGCCGAGCCGTTCGCGATGTCGTCCGCGGCCACGTCCCAACCCGTGAAGGTGCTCGATCGGGTCTACGATGCGGCGTGATTTTCACACCCCGGGCCGCGTGGGCCGACACGCCGGAACCGGTGCGGACGGCCGTCGCCGACGCGCTCGGCTCCCCGATCACCGGACACGCCGATCTGCACGGCGGGATGTCGCCCGGTCCGGCCGTGTGCCTGCGGCTGGCCGACGGGCGGCGGGTGTTCGTCAAGGCGGTGTCCGCCGAGGTCCGGGCGCACAACCACGCGATGATCCTGCAGGAGGCCTGGATCCTGGACACCCTGCCGCCGTCGGTGCCCGCGCCCCGGCGCCTGGCCACCGTCGAACACGGGCCGTGGGTCGCCCTGGCCACCACCTGGGCCGGCGGCTCGGCCGGAGAGCTGTGGACCGACACGTCGATCGAGGCGGTCGCGCACGCGTGCCGGACGGCGAGTGGGCACCGCGCGCCGGACACGTTGCCGCCGGTCGCCGAGCGCATCTTCCACTTCGACGGCTGGGCGCGCATGCTCGAGAACCGCGCGGGCGGCGACTGGGAGGCCGCCCACGCGGGGCCGGCGGCGACGGTGGTGGCCGGCTGGGAACGCTGGACGGCCGGCGACGCCCTGGTCCACCGCGACCTCCGCCTGGACAACACAGCGGTCCAGGCGGCGGACGGGTCGGCGGTGCTGCTCGACTGGGCGTATGCCTCGGCCGGCGCCCCGTGGATCGACCTCGCCCAGCTCGCGGCGGACGTGGTCGCCACCGGACACGTCCTGGGCCCGGAAGTGGCGACCGACCGGGCCCACCGGCTGGTGGAAGGGTTGCCGCCCGACGCGTCGCGTTTCGTGGTGGGGCTGGCCGGGATGTGGTGCATCCGTGCCGCGACGGTCCCGGACACCCCCGTGATGCCCCGCATCTCCGCCTGGCGCCGCGCTCGTTCGGTGGCGCTGCGCCCGCTGGTGGCCCGCCTGATCACCGACCTCACCGCCGCCGGCCAGCACAGTCAGCACAGTCAGGCCGGCTAGCTGGATCCACGCCGGAGGGTCAGGGTTTGACGAGGGCGGAGGCGAGCTCCCGGCCGTGGTCGGTCCACGGGGCGGGCCGCATGGTGGCGGGGTCGACGCGGACCGCGAGGCGCCGGCCTTCGGCGTGCACGGTGGCGCCGTCCGTGGAGAGGACCCGGAAGCGGTAGTCGGCGCTGGTGCCGCCGACCCGTTCGAGCCAGAAGTGGACGTTGACCTGGCCGGTGCCGCGGACCGGGCGGTGGTAGGTGATGGCGAAGTCGCGGACGACGTTGAACGCGTCGGGGGTGGTGGGCGCGCCGCCGGCGTAGGAGACGCCGCGGTCGCTCCACCAGGAGGTGATGGCGTGCTCGACCAGCACCGAGTAGCGGGCGTTGTGCAGCACCCCCATCGGGTCGAGGTCGTCGAAGTGCACGGGTGTCGCGACGGTGTGCCCGTAGGAGGCGGCCGCGGGCAGATCGTCGGATCGGAGGCGGGACACGGTCATGAGAGCTCCGGGAGGATCGTCGGGTCGGTGGCGATGGCCCGCAGGTGGGCGAGCAGGGCACGGCGGGACTGGGCGCAGGTGTCGGCGGCGCCGCGGACGGGTGCCTGCATGGCCGCGTAGACGCCGAGGGAGTCGGTGAGGTGGGCCAGGTCGGCGGGGTCGGTGCCGGGGCGCAGGTCGCCGGCGTCGACGGCCTCCCGGGCGAGCCTGGTGAGGAACGCCGTCCAGCCGGTCAGCTGGTCGCCGAGGAGCTGGCGGACGGGTCCGGGGCGGGCGTTGTACTCGAAGTAGCTGTTGGCGAAGAAGCAGCCGCCGGGCAGCTTCTCGGCCTCGTAGAAGGCGAGGCGCCGGTCGTGGGCGGCCCACAGCCGGCGGACGCCGCGCGGGGCTTGCAGGGCGGGGCGGATGACGTCGGTGAGCCACTGTTCGCGGGCGTGGTCGATGACGGCGAGCTGGAGTTCCTCCTTGGAGCGCCAGTGCGCGAACAGGCCGGACTTGCTCAGGCCCAGGGTCTGCGCGAGGCGGGCCAGGGACAGCCCGTCGAGGCCGTCGGCGGATGCCAGTCTCAGGGTGCGGTCGAGCACCGCGGTGCGGGTGCGCTCGCCGCGGAGGAGCCGTCCGTCCTCGGTCATCCCGCCACCATACAAGAAGACCGACCGGTCGGATAGTTAGTTGAGGGCGGCTCGTACCAGTTCGACGGCCTGCTCGTCGGTGATGCCGAGAGCGCGGGCCTTCTCCACGTACGCCCGGGCCGCCCGCTGCGCCTCGGCGGGAGTGCCCGCGGCCCGGGCGGTGATCACGGTTCCGGCGCGGCCCCGGGTCTCGACCAGCCCGGCCTGCTCCAGCTCCCGGTACGCGCGGGCCACCGTGTTCACCGCGAGCCCCAGTTCGCCGGCGAGCGCCCGTACCGGAGGAAGCTTGTGACCCGCGGGGTAGACCCCGTCGGCGGCGAGCGAGGCGATCCGCAGCCGCACCTGCTCGTAGGGCGGCACGGCCGACGCCGGGTCGATACTGATCTCGCTCACAGCGTCTCGCTCACGGGGTCTCGTTCACAGCGTCTTGGGCGGGGTGTTGCCGGCGGCGACGATCGCCTGCCGGATCGGGACCAGGGCGAGCAGGATCGCGCCGACGACGAAGAAGATGACCAGGGACACGATGCCGAGGCGGTAGCTGCTGGTCAGCTGGAACACCAGGCCGAACAGCAGCGGGCCGAGCCAGCTGGTGCCCTTGTCGCTGATCTCGTAGAAGCCGTAGTACTCGCCCTCCTTGCCGGCGGGTATGAGCTGGGAGAACAGGCTGCGCGACAGGGCTTGGCTGCCGCCCAGGACCAGGCCGATGGCCGCGCCGAGGATCATGAACGGGACCGGCCTGCCCTCCGGGATCCAGAACGCGGCCAGCACCACGCCCAGCCACAGCGCCAGGCTGATCAGCACCGTCTTGCGGGCGCCGATCCGGGTGGCGACCGCCCCCAGCAGCAGGGCGCCGCCGAACGCCAGGAACTGCACGATCAGGATGGTGATGATCAGGGTGGCCTGTTCCAGGTGCAGTTCCTCGGTGCCGAACTGGCTGGCCAGGGCGATGACGGTCTGGATGCCGTCGTTGTAGACCAGGTAGGCGAGCAGGAAGAACAAGGTCAGGGGGTACGCCCGGAGCCCGCGGATCGTCTTGCCGAGCTGCCGGAACCCGTCGGTGAGCACATTGCCGCCCGTGGCGGCGGCCTCCTCGCCGGGGCGCTCCTGCAGCCACAGCAACGGCAGCAGGGTGAACAGCCCCCACCACACGCCGGCCGACACGATGCACCAGCGGGCCAGGTCGAGGGTGCGCTGCGAGTCGCCGTCGACGCTCAACGACTGCACGACCACCAGGTTCAGGGCGAGCAGCAGGCCGCCGCCCAGGTAGCCGATGGCCCAGCCCCGCGACGACACCTTGTCCCGGTCGTCGGGGCCGGCCAGCCGGGGCAGGAACGAGTTGTAGACGACGATCGACGCGCCGCCGCTGATGTTCGCGATCAGGAACAGCACCCCGCCGAGCAGGTAGCGGTCGCCGGTCACGAACGCCATCGCGATCGTCGCGGCGGCGCCGGTGAACGCGGTCACGGCCAGCAGCGGCTTCTTACGGCGGGCCCGGTCGGCGACCGCACCCATGACCGGAAGCACGAACACGGTCAGGAACACCGACAGCGACACCAGGTACGGGTAGTAGGACCCGGCCGCGATCGACAGGCCCAGCGGGTGCACCCGCCCGTCGCACACGTCGGCGCCCAGCTCGCAGCCCGCGGCCAGCTCGGTGACCGTGGTGAGGAACGGCCCCAGGAACACGGTGATGACCGTGGTGGAGAACGCCGAGTTCGCCCAGTCGTAGAAGTACCAGCCGGTGCGTTCCCGGCGGGTGGACACCGGGGCGTCGGTCGTGGACAAGTGCCCTCCCTGGGGCGCTGCGCGGATTTGCCGCGCAGATCATCGCACCCTACGTAGCCGTACCTTGATCGCCCGGCCGGTAGTACTCCGCGAGCGCAGCGGTGGCCGGGTCCTCCGACGCGGCCAGGGTCGCCCACGGGTCGGCGCCGGGCGGCAGCTCCTCGGCGGCGTAGGCGGCCAGTTCCTGCGGGTCCTGGGCGGGCAGCCGGTCCAGCATCGCCTGGTCGACGATCCCGGCGTGGCTCAGCCCGAGGCTGCCGGTGTCGATCCACGGCCAGCCGTCCACCGGCTCGGGCAGCGCCCCCACGTCCAGCATCGGCGGGAACACCTCCACAGCCGCGTCCTCGGCGGCCGGGGCGTCGTCGAGAGCCTCGTGGGCCTCCGGTTCCAGCGTGCCGAGCTCCTCGTGCGCCGGCGGCAGATGTCCGTGGTCCTCCCACGCGGTCTCCAGCGCCGGGGGGTCGTCGTCGGGGATGTGCCACGCGTCGTCCTGCGGCTCCGGCAGCACCTGATCATCCGGCGCGGGCAGTTCGACGTGCTCGAACGAGCCGTCGTCGTCGTGGTGACCGGGCCAGTCGTGCTCGCTCATGACTCCTCCTTCGGGGCGGGCGTCAGTGCCGCCGCCCGGGACAGGACCTCGTCCACCTGGGTGATCCGGGCTCGTACGGTGTCGCGTTCCTGCTGGGCGGCGGCCCGGCGGCGGGCCCGCCCGGCGGCGTCCTCGGCCGCCGCGGCGTCGATGTCGGCGATGTGCGCGTCCAGTTCCCGCAGCCGTTTCTCGACCGCGTCGTCGACGGCCACCGACAGCGCGTACTGCAGGTCGGTGAACCGGTAGGAGATCTCGTCGGACAGCGCGGCGCGGGCCTCGCCGAGCACGTCGCGCAGCCAGATCCGGGCCTGCTGCCGGTCGGTCTGCACCCGCCGCCGGTACAGCACGTACCCGCCGGCGGCCAGGCCCAGCCCGATCCCGGCGACCGGGATGAGCAACCCGCCCGCGGCCAGGCCGCCCGCGCCCAGCACCGACGCGCCGAGCATCGCCCCGCGCCCGGCCATGAACGCGATCCCGCCCGCCGACAGGGCGATCAGCATGTTGTCGGCCGCCCCGTCGCGCGGCGGCGCCGACTCCAGGGTGTGCCGCAGGGTGGCGTTGACCTGGGCGAGCATCTGGTCCAGCTCGGCGGCCTCGAACACCTCCGCCAGGACCGTCTCGGCGACCTGCCGGAACGTGACCTCCAGGTCCTGCGACAGGGCCACCGCCACCGCCTGCAACTCGGCGTCCAGCTGCTGCGGCAGGGCGGCCAGGGTGTCGCGGCGCGACGTGTCGATGCCGGCGGTGACGTCCTGCTGCACGGCGGCGATGCGGGTCCGCAGCTTCCCGACGACCTCGGTGCGGGCGCGCTGGGTCTCGCTGGACAGCAGCAGCGTCCAGTGCCGGGACTCGGTGCGTTTGCGGGCGGCCAGGGCGGCGCGGTCCGCGCGTACCCTCGCCTGCTGTTCCGGGTCCGCCTCCGCGGCGGCCACCCTGGCCTGGGCGGCCGTCTCCAGCCGGGCCAGTTCCCCGCGCGCGGTGCGCAGCACGTTGGCCAGCTGTAGCTGGTGGCCGCGGCCGGCCAGGTCGACCAGGGCGTGCTGCAGCCCGGCGATCTGCGACGCGTCGACCAGCGCGGCCTGCTCGGAGGCGGGCGCCGACAGGGCCAGCTCGGCGAGTCGCGCCGACACCGGGAACCAGGGTGCGGCCGCGAACCGCGGGGCGTGGGCCAGCAGCAGCAGCCGGTTGTCGTCGCGGATGCGCCGCCAGCCGCCGAACGCGTCGACCTTGGTCAGGGCGAACACCACGTTGTTGACCCGTTCGCTGGCCGCCACCAGGAACGTCAGCTCCGGCTTGGACAGCGGCGCCGACGCGTCGGCCACGAACAGCAGCGCCGTCGCCCGCTCCACCGCGTCCAGCGCCACCGCGGTGTGCGCCGGGTCCAGCCCGCCCACGCCCGGGGTGTCGAGCAGGCTCACGTACTGCAGCAGCCGCGCCGGGTGGGTGACCTCGATGCGGCGGGCCCGCTGCTCCCCGGTCGCCCACGCGGCCAGGTCGTCCACCTCGACGCTCTCGCCGCCGGGCAGCACCGCCCGCGCGCCCGCCTCGCCGGGGGAGAAGTGCAGGTAGGTGCTGGTAGCGACGGCGGCGTCCACCGGCGACAGACCGGGCACGCCCAGCAGCGCGTTGAGCAGGGAACTCTTGCCGCGTTTGGTCTCGCCGACCAGCACCACCGACGGGCGGGTCACCCGGGCGCGGCGCAGGTCCGCCAGCTCGGCGCCGGCGTCCGGGTCCTGCGTCCTGACGTACGCCAGAACCGACTCGACCGTGCGCTGCAGATCCTTCGCGAGCACCGTGGGGGTTGTCATGGCCGCACCTGCTTGGCGAGGAGATAGAAACCGCGGTGGGCGACCTGCGCGACCCGCGACTGGGCGGGCCCGGCCCCGGCGACCGCGAACACCCGCCACCGGTTCGCCGCGTCCAGGGCCGCCGCGGCCAGCTGGTCGACCGTCGCGTCCGGCAGCCGCAGGATCCACCGCGGGTCGTGCGAGGTGGCCAGCCGGGTCAGCTCCTGCTCCCACTCGGCGGGCAGCGTCACCTCGCCGGTGCTGACCCGCTGCGCCGCCGCGATCACCCGCAGCCGGTGATAGTCGGGCTCGCGCAGCACCCGTTCCACCGCGTCGCGCACCGCCTCCCGGCCGGCGCCGTCGCGGGTCAGCCCGGCGAGCCGTTCCAGCCTGGCCAGCGCCCAGCCGGCCTTGATCGCGTCCGACCGCCACCGGAACGCGTCCTGCAGGGTGTGCCGCAGCCGCGGGAACCCGGACACCGCGAGCAGCCGTTCCAGCAGCGCCGACGGCGGCAGGGCGGGCTCGGCGCGCAGCTGGGCGATCGCGAAGCCGATGCCGTACAGGTCGAGCAGGGTGAGCAGGCGTTCGCGCCGCTCCGGGGCGACCTCGGACGGCCGGCCGCGGAACAGGTCCGCCGAGGCGAGCAGCACCGCCAGGTCCGGTGAGCGGGCCAGCACGCGCAGCGCGTCGATGTCGGCACCGGTCAGCCGGCCCGCCTCCGCGGTCTCGGCGAGCAGCCCGGCCACCGGGACGACCTCACTGACCGTACGCGCCAGCAGCCGCCCCTGATCGGCCGCCAGGGGACCGGCCACCGGCCACGGGTCGCCGGCGCCACCGACCAGGGTGTCCACCTTCCCGAACACGCCCAGCGCGTTGATCGGGCCGGAGGACAGCCGCGCCGACGCCGCCCGGAACGCCTCCAGCGCCCGCAGGTCGTCCGCGCGCACCGCCTGGGTGAACACGTAGACGACCGCCTCGGCGGCGGCCACCTCCCCGGTGGAGTCGGCGTCGATGTCCAGGTCGAACGGCGCCGTCGAGGTGCCGACCGCCTCCGCGGCCCGCTCGGAGATCCGCGTGTCGGCCGACGCCAGCCCCGGGGTGTCCACCACCGTCAGCTCGCGCAGCTTCTCGCTGGTCAGCGTCACATCCACGTAGGCGACCGTCGCGCCCGGCACCCCGAGGCGCTGGGGGATCATGCCGTCGTCGTCCAGTGGCAGGCTGTGCCGGGAGCCGTCGCGGCGCACCACGTCGACCCGGTCGGCCGGTCCGTACCGGAACCTGGTCACCACCCGGGTGCACTCGCCGACCGCCGTCGGGGCCACCCGGCGCCCGATCAACGCGTTGACGAGTGTCGACTTTCCGGCTTTCAGGCGACCCGCGATGGCCACCCGCAACGGCTCGTGCAGCCGCTCGCCGACGAGTCGTACCTGCCCAGCGACCTCGGGACCGGTCGAAGCGACGATCTCGTCACACAGCGTTGCCAGCCGTGCGGATAGCGGTCCGGTCACGACGACTCGTCAGCCGAGCACACTGTCAGCAACAATGGCACAACTGTGGCGGGGGTCGGCACGCTCAACCGTTCGCACCCTTCGATCAGGATTGGGCCGGCGGCAGGGCGGGAACGCCTGCCGCAGCACAGCCTACGAGGGGCGAGCGGGCGGGGGATCCCGTGTTCGTGCCACGACGGGGGAGGAGGCAGGGTTGGCGGACCCTCAGGACCTGGCGGGTGACGCCGCCGCACGCCTGCGCGCGCCCGCCCTGGTCATCATCGCCGGGCCGCCCGGCTCCGGCCGCACCACCCTGCTGCGCGCCGCCGCGGCGGCGGTGCCCGGCCCCGCCTTCACCGGCGGCGGTCTCGCCATGCTGCGCACCGTGCCCGCGCTGGCCCTGTCCCGGGCCGTCCGCGCCCGCCTGCCCGGCCACGACGTGCACCTGCTCGCCGAAGCGGTCCGCTCCCGCGTCAAGGGCGGCCTGCTCGTCCTCGACGACCTGCAGTACGCCGACCCGGCCACCCTCGCCGCGCTGCCCCTGATCGCCCGGCACTGCCGCGTCCTGGCCGCCCTGCGCACCCCGCACCGCGTCGACCCCGCTCTGCTGGACGGCGCGGTCCGGCTCGACGTGCCACCGCTGGGCCGCGCCGCCGCCGTCGACCTCGCCCGCCGCGCCGGGGGCCAGCTCGACGACAGCACCCTCGCGGCCGTCGTGGACCGCGCCGGCGGCAACCCCCTCGCGATCTCCGCGCTGGCCCGGCAGGCAGCGGCGGGCCGCGGCGCGCCCGGCTCCGACATCGACCAGGTGGCGTACGCGATCGCGACCGCGCTCGCCGACCTGCCCCGGCCCGCCCGCACCGCCCTGGCCGCCCTGGGCCTGCTCGGCCGGCCCGCACCCGCCGCCCTGCTCGGCGCGGGCGCCACCGACCTTCTCGCCGCGGGCCTGGTCGCCGACGCCGGCGACGGTCTCGTGCCCACCTCCACCTACGTGGCCGAGACCGCGGCCGGGCTGCTCGACGCCGACGCCCGCACCGACCTGCACCGCCGCCTGGCCGACCTCACCCCGCCGGCCGAGGCCGCCCGGCACCTCGCCGCCGCCGGCGACCACCCCGCCGCCTTCCGCCAGGCCCTCGCCGCGGCCGACCGCACCGCCGGCGGTGACCGGGCCGAGCTGCTGCTGTTCGCCTGCGACCTGCCCGTGCCGGTCGACCCCCGGGTCCGGGTCGCCGCCGCCGACGCCGCCCTGGCCGCCGGGCGCCCCCGGTCCGCCGCGGCCGTGCTCGACACCGGCGAACCCCTGGGCGTCGACGCCGACGTGCTGCGCGGCGAGGCCCTGCTCCAGGCGGGGCTGCCCGCCCAGGCCCAGAACGCCGTCCACCGCATCCCCGACGCGGCCCCGCCCGCGGTGCTCGCCGCCCGCGACCGGGTGCTGCTACTCGCCGAGCTGGCCCTCGACCCGGCCGCCGCCCTCGACACCGCCGCCAAGCTCACCGCCCGGCACGCCGCCCCGCCACCCTCGGCGTCCTCCGGCATCCCCGCCTCGCGGCCCGCCGCCCCGTCCGCCCAAGCCGCCCCGTCCGCCCAGGCTGCGTCGCCCGCCCGGGCTGCGTCGTATGCGGGTGCCGTCTCGCCCGAGGGCGCGCCGGCCGCCTTGCCGCCCGGCATCGCCGCCGCGGTGGCCTCCGTGCACGCCGCGCACCGCACCGACGGCTGGGCCGCCGAGCTGACCGCCGCGGCCACCGACCTCACCGACCGGCCCGCCGCCCGCACCGCGGCGTGGCTGCTCGTGGAGACCCTCGCCGCCGACGGCCGCCTCACCGAGTCCGCGGCCGCCGCCCGCAGCGCGGCCCGGGCGTGCCGGGCCGACCTGGCCTACGGCTGGGAGACCCGCTTCCTCGCCGCCGCCGACTGGGCCCTCGCCCTGCACGGCGCACCCCTGCCCGCTGAGCCCCGTCCTGCTAAGCCACTGCCCGCTGAGCCCCGTCCGGGCGTGAACCCCGGCGCTATCGCCGAAACCGGCGTCTCCGCGCCCGAGCATGACCCTGGGAACGCTCCCGAGCAGGACACCGCCGACGACGTGCAGCGCCGCGCCGCGAACCTCGCCGACCGGTCTCTGCCCGACGACGCCCGCGCCTACGCCACCGCCGCCGTCGCCCTGGTCGAGGCCGACACCGGCCTGCTCGCCGCCGCCCGGGCCCGCCTCACCGGCGCACCCACCCATCCCGCCACCACCTGGGTGGGCCGCGAGGCCGCCTGGCTCGACGGGCAACCCGACCGCGCCACCGCCGCCGACACCGCCAACCCGGGCCTGCTCGGCGGCCTGTCCGCGATCACCGCCCGCTGGGCCGGACACGACCTCGGCGCCCACGACACCCCGCCGATCCCGGACCGTGTGCCGCAGGCCGCCCGCCGCACCCTGCTGGCCTGGGCCACCGGCACCGGGTTCACCGCGGCCGCCGACGCGTGGACACCGACCGCGCTGCGCGAGCAGATCCGCTGCCTGCTCGCCGCCGGCCTGCACGAGACCCAGCCCGGCCGGGCCATCGACGCCCTGCTGACCGCCGAGAAACTCGCCGACGCCGCCGGGCTGACCGTGCTCGCCGGCCGGGCCCGCCGCGGCCTTCGGCGCCACCACGTACACCGCGACGTGCGCAGCCCCCGTTCCGGCAGCAAGCTCACCAACCGGGAGACCGACGTGCTGCGCCTGGTCGCCGCCGGTGAGCCGACCCGCCGCATCGCCGGGCAACTGGGCATCTCCGCCGAGACCGTCGACACCCACATCCGCGCCGGCATGCGCAAACTCGGCGCCCGTACCCGTACCGAAGCGGCCGCTCTCGCCTTCGCACACGACCTTGGGGAGGTCAGCACGTGACGCGACAGCCCGACGCGCCACGCCACGTGGTGGCCTCCGGAGCCGACGCCGACGCCGTCCTGCGGCGCCTGGCCCGCGACGGCTGGCACACCCAGGAGGGATTCGCCCTGCCGCAACAGGCGTGGGACGCGCCCGCCCGGCTCATCCTGCACGGCCGGATAGCCGACCAGGACACCCTGCAGCTGTGTGTGCTCGCCGCCGCCCGCGGCGCCGGCATCGTCGCGATCTGCGACCCCGACACGTCACTGGGCCGCGCCCTGGTCGACGACCTCACCCGGCTGGGCCCCGTGCAGCACGGCCCCGGCCCGGAACCCGGCGACGCCCTCGCCGACCTCGTACCCGAGCAACGTGCCCTGCTGGACCGCCTGGCCGCCGGCGACACGATCGCCGCGGCGGCCGCCGCCGAATACCTGTCCCTGCGCACCGCGAACCGGCGCATCGCCGAAGCCCGCGCCCTGTTCGGCGTCCGCACCACCCGCGAGGCCGTCCTGGCCTACCTCCGGCAGCGCACCCAGCAACGATGACCGGTGACACGTTGCCGCGCAGCAGCCGCCTCGACCCCGATCACCTGGTCGCCCGGATCTTCGAGATCACCGGCGTGCGCCTGACGGTCGAGGGCCCGTGCCCCGGCGGTGAGGTCGGCGCCGCGTACGTGCGCTGGCCCGACGGCCGCCGCTCGGTGCTGTCGGAGGGCAACTCCCGGGTGTCGCCGCTGCTCGACCAGGCCCGCGCCGCCGGCGTACCCACCGCCAAGCAGGAGCTGACCGCCCACATCGACGGCCGCCGCGTCCTCGTCCAGCAACGCCTCCCCGGCGTCCCGCCCGCCACGATCGACGCCCCGCTGGTCCACCAGATGGTGGCCGTCAACACCCGCCTCGCCGGCCTGCTCTCCCGCGCGCCGTCCGCGCCCAGGCCGGTGGAACTCCATCTCAGCGACGACGGTCCCGGTTTCTGCCTGCACAAACCCCTGCTGGAGTACGGCGGGCGCGCCGCACGCCTGCTCGACTGGGTCCACGAGGTCGCCGCCGAGCTCCCGCACATCACCGGGGACGACCTGGTCCACTTCGACTTCCACCCGCACAACGTCCTGGTCGAGTCCGGCCGCCTCACCGGCGTCATCGACTGGGACGGCGCCACCCGCTACGACGGCACCTTCGACCTGGTCACGTTGCGCTTCACCCTCGGGCACCAGGCCCCGCACCTGACCGGGATCGCCGACGAGGCGCTGCGCGGCCGCGACGAGGCCCGCCGGCGCGCCTTCTGGGCGCACATGAGCCTGCGCCAGGTCGACTGGTCCATCCGCCACCACGACCCGGCCACCGTCGAGGCGTGGCTGGACGTCGCCGAACCCGGCATCTCCTGACCCACCCGGCATCTCCTGGCCACCCGGCATGCCCTGGCCCACCCGGCGCCGGTTTCGGCCCGCCCCGGTCCGCGGCGACACACTTTCCGGTGATCTCGCTCCCGGCTGTCGAGAACGCGACGCCGGCTTCGTCCCAGGGACAGCAGCGGCCACCAGGGCCGCGCGACCGAGGATGCGAGGAACCGACGGTGCGACCGAACGAGATCACCGAGATCCTGAACCGCCCGCTCAGCCGGGAGATGCTGGCCCGCGACCTGACCCGCCTGGCCTACGTCGCGAAGGACGGCACCCCCCGCACCGTGCCGATCGGGTTCACCTGGAACGGCACGCGGATCGTCATGTGCACCACCAAGAACGCGCCGAAGATCCCGGCGCTGCGTGACAACCCGGCCGTCGCCCTGACGATCGACACCGAGGTGCACCCACCCACGATCCTGCTGATCCGCGGCCGGGCCGAGCTGGACTTCGTCGACGGCATCCCGGACGAGTACCTGCGCGCGAACACCACCTACGAGATGACCGCGGAACAACGGGTCGAGTGGGAGGCGGAGGTCCGGTCGCTGTACCGCGACGGGATGGTCCGGATCGTCGTGACCCCGACCTGGGCGAAACTGATCGACTTCGCGACGACCCTGCCGAGCGCGGTCGAGGAACTGGTCCGGCAACGCGAGCAGCGCGGCTGAGCGCGTTAATCGCTCGCCGGGAACGTCCGGCCACGGTAGAACCGGGCGATGACCGAACAACTGTTGCCCGGCGGACGCAGTTACGGGGCGGTCCGCGCCGGCGACGAGGTCCGCCGCCCACCGCAACCGTGGACGGCGACAGTGCACTCGGTGCTGCGCCATCTGGAGGACACCGGTTTCGACGGCGCCCCGCGCACCCTCGGCCTCGACGAGCGGGGCCGTGAACGCCTGACGTTCCTGCCCGGCGAGACCCTGGGCGACACCGGGCCGGTCTGGCCGGCCTGGCTGCGCTCCGACGACGCGCTCCGGCAGGTCGGCCGCTGGCTGTCCCGGCTGCACGACGCCACCGCCGCGTTCCGGCCGCCCGCCGGCGCCGTCTGGTTCACCGGCCGGCCGTGGCAGCCGGGACTGGTCATCGCCCACCTGGACGCCTCCCCGTGGAACGTCGTGTGGGACGACGACGGCGCCCTGGTCGGCTTCGTCGACTGGGACACCGCCAGCCCGTCCGAACGCGAAGGCGACCTGGCGTTCTCCGCGCTCACCTGGGTGCCGCTGCTGACCGCGGAGATCGCCGAGCCCGCCGGATTCGGCGACCCGGCCGACCGGCGACGGCGGCTGCACCTGTTCCTGGACGCGTACGGCTACACCGGCGACCGCACCGCGATCCGTGACGCGATCCTCGGACGGGTCGAGCGCAACGTCGCGATCATCCGGCAGATCGCCGACGGTGGCGAACCGGCCTTCCAGCGCATGCTGCCGTGGGCGGCGCAGCTGGAACGCTCCGGGGCCGAGGTCGCCGCGCTGCCGGACGAGTTCTGGCAGGCGCCCGGCCGTGGCTGAGGCACTGCTCCTGTCGGGGACCGTCGGCGCCGGCAAGACATCCGTCGCGGACGCGCTCGGCGACCTGCTGCAGGAGGCGGGCGTCGCCGGCGCGGTCATCGACGTCGACTGGCTGCGACGCTGCTGGCCGGCGCCACCCGGCGACCGGTTCCACCACGACCTGACCCTGCGCAACCTGCAAGCCGTGGCGGGCACCTACCTGGCGGCCGGCGCCCACCGGCTCGTCCTGGCCGGGGTGCTGGAGAGCCGCGACCAGCGCGACGACTACCAGGCGGCGCTGGGCGTGCCGCTCACGGTGTGCCGGCTGCACGCCGACCTGACCACCGTCCGGCAGCGCCTCGAACAGCGGCACGCGCAGGACCCGGCCGGGCTGGCCTGGCACCGGGAACGCTGCGGCGAACTCGACGACATCCTCCGCCGGGCGAACGTCGAGGACTTCACGGTCGACGGCAGCACCGGATCCGTGCACGACATCGCCGCAGCGGTCCGCGCGGCCGCCGGCTGGAAGGACTGACCGCCGTGGAATGGGTGAAGGAGTTCTACTCGCGTACCGGCGACTGGTGGGCCGGCGCGGAAGCCGTCGTCACCGACGAGGACCGGCAGCGCGCCGCCGCCATCCGGGCACACGCCGGCGACGGGCCACGGCGGGTGCTCGAGCTCGGCTCCGGGTACGGCGCCGCCGCCGTGGCCACCGCCCTGGCCGGGCACACCGTCACCGCCGTCGAACTGGGCGACCGCGCCACCCACACCCCGCGCCTGGCCGCCCGGCACCACGTCCCCGACGACCGGCTCACCCTGGTCCGCGGCGACTTCTACCAGGTACGGCTCGACGGCCGCTTCGACGCAGTCACCTACTGGGACGGCTTCGGGGTGGGCACCGACGACGACCAGCGGCGCCTGCTCACCCGCATCGCCCGCGACTGGCTGACACCCGGCGGCGTCGCCCTGATCGACGTCTACAACCCGTTCGTGTGGGCCGCCCGGCACGGCACCCGCGAGCACCGCGACCGCCGCCCCGCCGACGGCTACCCCTACGAGCTGGAGAAACTGCTCACCTTCGACCCGCACACCAGCACCGCCACCGACACCTGGTGGGAGACCGCCCACCCGGAACGGCGCCTCAGCCAGCGCCTGCGCTGCTACACCCCGGCCGACCTGACCCTGCTGCTCACCGGCACCGGCCTGCATCTGGAGGAAGTCCACCCCGACGGCGACCTGCGCGACACCGCCTGGAGCTACCTGGCCGTCCTGACCGGCTGAAAGTCCAGCTCGTCCAGCGACCGCACCCGCCGCACCCCCGCGGCGGCCTCGTCACCGGCGTACGCGTCGTCGCGGTCCACCAGCACCGCGTCCCACCCCGCCGCCCGCGCCGCCAGCACATCCTTGGGCAAAGAATCACCCACCATCAGCACCGACGGCCAGGACGAGCCGGTCGACCCCGGACCCGGCACTCCCGGCTCCACCCCCAGCAGAGCGGCCGTGTGCCGGAACGCCCGCACATCCGGCTTCCCAGCCGGCAGCACCGACGACGCCACCAGCACCCCGGCGTCCCCGGCCAGCCCGACCCGCGCCAGCTTGCGGCGCTGCTGCTCCTCGTCACCGTTGGTCAGCACCGCCACCGCCAGCCCGGCAGCCGCCGCCCGCCGCAACGCCGGCCCCGCATCCGGGAACGCCACCCACCCGGCCTCATACCGCTCCAGGTACCCGGCGAACAGCACATCGGCCTCCGCGTCGGACACCGTCACCCCGAGGAACTCCCGCACCCGCTCCCGGCGCTGCCCCGCGAACGTGATCTCCCGCCGCTGCCACCGAGCGAACAGCGGCACCGACACCGCCGCCCACCGCGCCGCCAGATCCGAACCGGCCAGATCCGAACCGGCCACGTCCGAACCCGCGCCGTCGACGCCCGTGACACCGTGCTCCGCCGCCCACGCCACCACCGCGGCGGCCGCAGCCGACCGCTGATCGACCAGCGTGTCATCCAGATCGAACACCACGGCCCGCAGCACCGGAACACCCTACCGACGGCATCCCGACCGGCGGCGCACCCTCGACATGTCCACCGGCCGCGTCCGGTCCACGAACCGCGGCACCTGCAGCTCACCGGCCCGCAACGGCGCCAGCACCGCGTCGATCCCCTCGACGATCAACCGTGTCGCCACCGTCACCCGCGCACCCGGCCCCACGGGCAGACCCGACAGATCCACCGGCTCACCGAACCGCACCCGCACCACCGGCCGGCGCAGCACCGCGTACGCCAGTGCCCGCACCAACCGCCGCGGCGCCACATAGGGCATCACCGCATGCGTGCCCCACTGTGCCACCGGCACCACCGGCGCGCCCGACAACGCCGCCATCCGTGCCACACCCGTCTTGCCCCGCTCCGGCCACATCCACGGATCCAGCCCGATCCGCCCCTCCGGATAGACCAGCACCGTCGAACTCGCCGTCAACGCCGCCGCCGCGGCCGGCAACGCCTCCGCCACCCGCGCCGACCGCCGATCCACCCGGATGTGCCCGCACGCCCGCATGATCGACCCCAGCACCGGCGCACGGAACACCCCACCGGTCGCCATGAACCGCGGCGCCAGACCCACCCGGGAGCACGCCGCCATCATCACGACCGGGTCGACCGGGCTCACATGGTTGACCGCCAGAATCAGCGGCCCCGCCCGCAACCCGGCCGGAACCACACCGGACACCCGCAACCGGCACAACGGAAACACCAGCACCCGAGCGAACACCAGCAGGAACCGCCACAACAGCGGCACCCGCCACACCGGCTCAGCCACCCCCGAGGTCACCCCGCGTCGCGCAGCTCCGCGAGCCGCGACTCGATCTCGGCAAGCTGCGCCCGCAACCGGTCCGCCTCCTCCTCGGCCTCCTTACGCTCGGCCGACAGGATCTGCTCCACCGCCTCCTGCACACCCGGCACATCCACCAGCGACACCATCCGCATCGCCTCCACCGGCTTGATCACATAGGGCTTCGCCAGCACCTTCGCACCCTGCGCCGCCGACACCAGCCACTCACCCTCGGCATACGCCAACGTCACCGTCAGACCAGCAGGAGCCTTCGGCTTCGCCACCCGGGCAGGCTTACGCGGCGCCGGGGGAGCGGCAGCAGTTTCCGTCACCGGCTCAGCCTGCACGTCCGCGGCCGCCGGATCAGGGCGACGCGCGGGAGCCTCCTCCAGCAGAGGCGGCCCCGACGGCGCCGCCGGCTCAGGAGCAGCCTTCACCGGACGCGGCGCAGCCTTCACACCCCGCGGCGCCACCAGCAGATCGGCGGGGGAGAAGGGCAACTCGTCACGCCCGAACCGCACCACCACCCAGTCGTCCGACTCCGCCGGATCGGTCAGCCCCACCACCTGACCCAGCTGACCCGCGATCTGCCCCGCCGCATCGGTGAACACCACCTTCGGCTTACGGCCCGCGGCCACACCCTCCCGGATTACCCGGAGCTCATCCTCGGACAGACCCATTCCCGCATCCACCTCTCGTACGTTTGTGCCAAAGTTGTACCACCCGCCTACGACAGGACCGGCGGCCGGGCCGTCACGCAGTACTCCCGCCCCGCCGGATCCCGCAACGTCGTCCACTGACCCGGCACCACCCGCACCACCGAAGCACCCAGCCCCACCTGCCGCTCGACCGTCGCCGCCACGTCCACCGCCGCGAAATCCAGATGCATCCCCGCCGCCGGACCGCCCGTACGCTGCAACAACAAACGCAGCGCAAGCCCCGCACCCGGCCGCAGCCGCGCGAACTCCGGGAGATCCGTCTCCCGCACCTCGGAGGAGATCAACCCGGCCCAGAACGCCGCCTCACGATCGAACACCGGCCGCGGCACATCCAGACACATCTGATCCACCAGCGCCCCGTCCACCGGCCCCGGACGCACATAGGAATCAGCGGCAGGCACCAGGCAGAACGGCAACCCGGCAGGGGAGCGGCACACCACCAGCGACCCACGATCAGCCACCACGAAACCCGCAAGCTCCCGAGCCGCCGCCCGCACGTCATCCACATGCAGATCCAGATGACACGACGGCGGCCCCGCATCAATCACCTGCACCCGCAGAAACGGATCACCACCCGCGGGCACCAACGTCGCGAACCGGCCCCCGTCACGCCACTCGGACAACACCGACCCGGTGACCGCGCACCAGAAGGAATCAGAAGCAGGGGAGGGCGAGTCCAGAAACCCCGTAAACCACCGCACCGCGACCATGGAACCCTCTTCCCGTGAAGATGCACCCCGGACAGGCCGACCTCACCGCCACCACCGTCGCCGCCCTGGTAACACGCCAGCATCCGCACTGGCGCGACCTGCCCGTCACCCCGATCGTCTCGCACGGCACCGTCAACGCCCTGTACCGCCTCGGCAACGACATCGTCCTGCGCTTCCCCCTGCGACCCGTCACCCACCCCGGACCCCTGAAAGCCGAACAGGACCACGCCCGCCGCCTCCAGCCCCACGTCCCGGTCACCCTCCCCGAGCCCCTCGCGCTCGGCAAACCAGAAGAGGGGTACGCAGGCTACTGGACCGCGTACCGATGGATCGACGGACGCACCGCCACCCCGCACGACATCGACCCCACGCACCTGGCCCGCGTCGCCACCGCCGTCCACCACGTCGACACCGGGGGACAACCCTGGAACGGCCACTCCCGCGGCGGCCCCCTCGCCGGCCAGGACGACTGGGTCCGCCACAGCCTCCACCAGAGCCGCTCGCTCACCGACACCGCGGCGCTCACCCGCATCTGGCAGGATTGCCTCAACGCGCCCCTCCACAAAGGACCCGACGTCTGGATCCACGCCGACCTCATGCCCGGCAACCTGCTCGTCCGCGACCACCGCCTGCACGCCGTCATCGACCTCGGCGCCGTCTGCACCGGCGACCCCGCCGTCGACCACATGCCCGCCTGGAACCTCTTCGACGCCGCCGAACGCGCCACCTACCGCCAAGCCCTCGACGCCGGCGACGCCTCCTGGCAACGCGGCCGCGGCTGAGCCCTCGTCCAAGCCGTCGGCGCCCTCTGGTACTACGCCGACACCAACCCCGCCATGGCCGACAACGCCCGCACCACCCTCACCGCGCTGCTGGAGGACCGATGACAAATCTGCTCACCCACGACGGCGACGCCCCCGAGGACGCACCCGGCAACCGCACCGGCGGCCTCCCGCTCGCACCCGCCGGCTTCACCTGGCCCACCTGCGCCGAATGCGACCGCCCCCTGCAGTTCCTCGCCCAGCTCCTGCTCGACGACGACCGGCGCCTCCTGGCGATCTTCCAGTGCGCCAACGACCCCGGCCTCTGCGACGAATGGGACGCCAACGCCGGCGGCAACCGCGCCTACCTGTTCGACAACCAGGACCTGCGCCCGGTGCCCGCGCCCGGCGGCGGCGAGACCGGACTCGGCGCGGTGTCCGCCATCCGGACGGAACCGCCGGCCGAGGACGACTACGACGAGGCCATCGCCGCGTGGGCCGCACGCACCGGCCGCAGCCGCCGCGAGGTCCTGGGCGGTATCGGCGGGGAGCCGTCGTGGCTCCAGTTCGACCAGACGCCGTCGTGTGTCGACTGCGCCCGGCCCATGAGGTTCGCCGCGCACCTGGAGGAAGGCCGCGACAGCCAGACGGCGATCAATCTCGGCGGAGGCGTCGGTTACGCCTTCCGGTGCGGCCAGCATCTGCGGGCGAAGTTCCTCTGGCAGCGCTGAAACCAACGCCAGAATCCCGGGTCGATAATCTACATTATGTAAACCTGATTCTGTCGGGGGCCTTCTGAGGCAGACTGACGGGATGGCGATCGACCATGACGCGGTCAAGCGCGGCGACGAACGACTGGAAGCGCTCGCGGACGACTACCTGAGCCGGCCCGGCGTCGACTGGGGCCGGATGTTCTCCACCACCGGCCTGCGCGTGCGCGGCAAGGTCTTCGGCCTGGTCAACCGCCAGGGCCAGCTCATGGTCAAGATCCCCGCCACCCGCGCCGACGAGCTCGAGTCCACCGGCGCCGCCGCCCGCATCATCATGAAGGGCCGCGTCATGCGCGAATGGGTCGAGATGCCCTACGAGGCCGGCGAGCAGCCCTGGCGCGACCTGCTCGACGAGGCGTACGCGTACCTGAACACGATCACCCCGTAGATCGAACATGCGTTCTGGTCAAACCGGATAATTGCTGCATAATATGTCTTATGCAGCATGAAACAGTCAGCGTGTTGATCGACGAGTTTCTGGCGGCGCGAGCCGTGCGCAAGCCGTCGGTGCACACGCTGGCCGCGTACCGCCGAGATCTGCTCTTGATCCTCGATCTTGTTGCGGAGACGCGGGCGCGCACCGATCTGTCCGTCGGCGACCTCTCCCCTCGCCTGCTGCGGTCGGCGTTCGCGCGGTTCGCGGCCACCCGGGCCCCCGCCTCCATCTACCGGGCCTGGTCGAGCTGGAACGCGTTCTTCACGTTCCTGGTGACCGAGGGCGTGGTGGCGGGCAACCCGATGTCGGCGGTGGACAAGCCCCGGGTGGCGCAGCCCTCCCCCAAGCCGCTGCGGGGCGAGGACACCCCGGAGCAGTTGCTCACCGCGGTGGCCGTGCCGGATCAGCGGCAGCGTGACCCGTGGCCGGAGCGGGACCTGGTGGTGATCGCGCTGGCGTTGTGCGCGGGTTTGCGCCTGTCGGAGCTGCTGGGGCTGCGCATGGGGTCGTTCGTGGGGCGTCCGGGTGAGCGCCGGGTGGAGGTGGCCGGTAAGGGCGGGCGGCCGCGCACGGTGCCGATCGAGCCGGAGCTGGACGCGGTCGTCGAGGCGTATGTGGCCAGCCGGCGATTACGGACGACGCGGGATGTGGAGGCGTTGCTGGTGGATCGGCAGGGCACGCCGTTGCGGCGGGGCGGGCTGCAGTATCTGGTGCAGTCGGCGTACCGGCGGGCCGGGATCGGTGATCGGGTGCCGCGGGGTGCGCAGTTGCATGCGTTGCGGCACACGTTCGCGACGCGGCTGGCGGAGGACGGGGCGAACGCGTCGGAGATCATGCGGTTGCTGGGGCACGGGTCGTTGACGACGTCGCAGAACTACATCGAGGTGACGGCGGCGCAGCAGCGCGCGGCCGTCCGGGCGAACCGGACGAACCGCGCGCTGGGTGGTCTTACGCGAGGGTGAGTTCGACCTCGATGTTGCCGCGGGTGGCGTTGGAGTAGGGGCAGACCTGGTGGGCGGCCTCGAGTAGTTCTTTGCCCTTTTCGGGGCTGACGCTGGGGAGTTCGGCCTCGATGGCGACGTTGAGGATGAAGCCGGGGGTGCCGTCGGGCTTGGGGCCGATGCCGACGTCGACGGTGATGGCGGTGTCGGTGAGCTCGATCTTCTGGCTGCGGGCGACGAGTTTGAGGGCGCCGTGGAAGCAGGCGGCGTAGCCGGCGGCGAAGAGCTGCTCGGGGTTGCTGTGTGCGCCGCCGGGGCCGCCCATCTCCTTGGGGACGGCGAGGTCGAGGTCGAGGACGCCGTCGCTGGAGCGGGTGTGTCCGTTGCGGCCGTCGCCGCTGGCGGTGGCGGATGCGGTGTAGATGGCGGTGGTCATGGTGCCCCTTTGCTAGATGGTGATGGTGCGTGCGGAGGTGCTGATGCGGCTCAGCAGGTGGTGCAGCTGGATGGCCTCGGTGTGGGTGATGCCGAGTTCACCGAGGGCGCAGGCGAGGCGTTCGGGCAGTTCGGCGGCGCGGGTGCGCAGGGCGTTGCCGGCGTCGGTGGCCTCGATGACGACGGTGCGTTCGTCGTGGGTGCCTCGGGTGCGGCGGACGAGGCCGGCGGTTTCGAGGCGTTTGAGCAGTGGCGAGAGGGTGCCGCTGTCGAGGTGCAGGGCGTGGCCGAGGTCGCGGACGGTGATGCTGCCGCGTTGCCAGATGACGGTGAGGGCGACGAATTGGGGGTAGGTGAGGCCGAGTTCGTCGAGGGCGGGGCGGTAGGCGCCGGTGATGGCCCGCGAGGCGGTGTAGAGCTCGAAGCAGAGCATCCGTTCGAGTCCGGTGGTTTCGGCCATGGCCAGAACCGTAGCGCGCAATTCAATTGTGTGCAACCAGGTCGTGCGGGAGCGGGGCGGAAGTGTGATCATGCCTCGGTGCCGGAAATCCGTTTTGTACAGCTCTCCCCCGCCGCGATGACCGCTCTGATCAACGGTGACCTGCCCGCGGCCGGCGCCGCCGCGGGCACGCCGCTCACCCAGTTCCTGGCCGACGAGGCCTGGCTGTGGCGGATACGACGCGACGACATCGCCCGCAACCCCGAGGCGGCGGAATGGGTGGCCCGGCCGGCGCTGGACGTGGCGACCGGGCAGGTGGTGGGTCACGGCGGGTTCCACGGGCCGCCGGACGAGAACGGGACCGTGGAGATCGCGTACTCGGTGGATCCGGGTCTGCGGCGGCGCGGTTACGCCAAGGCGATGGTCACGGCGCTGCTGGCGCGGGTGGTCGCGGACGAGCGGGTGCGTGCGGTGCGGGCCAGCATCCGCCCGGACAACGCGGGCTCACTGGCGACGATCGCGAAGTTCGGGTTCCGCAAGATCGGCGAGCAGTGGGATCCCGAGGACGGCCTGGAGCACGTCTTCCGCCGGGAGGTTTAGGCCTGGCTACAGCCCGGGCTGGCGGACGTGCACGAGCAGGGGCCGGTGGTCGGAGATGCCGGCCTGCGGGTTGCGCACCTCGACGACCTCGCCGAGCGCCTTGCCGCCGCGCGGGTCGAGCAGGATGTGGTCGAGTTGCGCCTTCGGCGTGGTGCTGGGGTACGTGGGCAGCTGGGCGAGCGTCCGCCAGCCGCTGAACGCGCGCACCGGCCCGCCGGGCATGTTCAGGTCGCCGATCAGCAGGCGGGGTGCGGGCAGCCGGCGCAGGGCGCGGACGGCGTGGCGCAGCTGGCGCACGTTCCATCCGGGCACGAACGACAGGTGGGTGTTGCCGACGGTGACCGGGCCGGCGGGGCTGTCGATGACCGCGGCGAGCAGGACGCGGGGCTCGTCCTTGAGGAGCAGGACGCCCTTGCCGGGGATCCAGACGGGTGAGCGCACGGGTGCGGCGGGCAGCTGGGTGATCTGCCATTGGCGTACCGGCCAGCGGCTGACCAGGGCGATCCCGTAGAGAGGGTGTTCGTTGTCGGCGGCGCTGCTCCACGGCCGCCAGGTCTCGCCCGGGGTGCCGGCGACGGCGGCGGCGAAGCGGTGGTTGGGGGCGCCGAGGGCCTCAGCGGCGATGGCGGTGAGGTCGAGCAGGCCGCTGCGGGGCTGGGCGCGGTCGACCTCTTGCAGGCCGATCACGTCGGCGTCGAGGTCGGCGACGGCGGCGGAGACCCGTTCGGAGTGCACCTCACCGTCGGTGAGGGATCGTCCGTTCAGCAGGTTGAAGGTGGCCAGACGCACGGATCGACCCTACTGGCGTCGGGAACCTCGATGATCACGGGTGGTATGAATGCCACCATGAGCGACGATGTGGCGCGGCTGATCGCCCAGCTCGAGGAGCAGGAGCGGCGGCTGACCTTCGGCCGTTTCGATCATGCGGACGCGTGGTCGCTGGGGTGTCTGCTGGTGGAGCTGGCGACCGGGCGCGGGTTGCCGGTGGCGATCGACATCCGGCGTGGCCGGCAGCAGATGTTCCATGCGGCGCTGGCGGGCAGTGTGGCGGACAACGACGAGTGGATCGCCCGCAAGGTGCGGGTGGTGGAGCGGTACGGGGCGTCGTCGTTCCTGGTGGGGCGGCGGCTGGCCGCGAAGGGTCAGGAACTGGACGCCGGGATGGGTGTGGATCCGGCCGAGTACGCCGCGCACGGCGGCGCGTTCCCGGTGCGGGTTCCGGACGTGGGTGTGGTGGGTGTGGTGACGGTGTCGGGTCTCCCCCAGGCCGACGACCACGCGCTGGTGATCGAGGCGGTGGAGGCGTGGCTGGCCCGCGGCCGGTGAGGCGGTCGTCGTCGCGGCCGCAATCCGGTGTTACGCGGCGCGGGTGATCTGTACGCCGTAGGCGTCGGTGGCGGCGAGGCGGCTGGACATGGTGCTGCGGCCGGCGATCTGGGCGGCGTAGGCGGCTCGGCGGCGGGCGACGACGCCGTCCTTGCCGGTGGTGGCACCCTGCTGCTCCATGTGGGCGGACAGGCCGTCCTTGAGCAGGGCGAGGGCTTCGGTACGCAGCTGCGAGACGCGTGACTCGGTGACGCCGAGCTCGGCGGCGACCTCGGACAGGGGCCGCTCCTGCAGGAACGACGCCTCGACGACGAAGCGCAGCCGCTCGGGCAGCACGGTGACGGCGTCGTGCAGGTAGCCCATGCGCTCGCGGTGCAGCAGCATCTCCTCGGGGTTCAGGGAGCTCTCGGTGACCATGTCCTCGGCGGCGCCGAGGGTGAAGCCCTGCAGCGAGAGCACGGCGGCGCGCTGCACGTCGTCGTCGATGCCGGCCACCTCGCTGACGCCGACGCCGAGCAACTCGGCCAGCTCGGACAGGGTCGGGGTGCGGCCGAGTTCGGCGGTGAGCTCCTGGCGGGCGGTGTCGGCGCGGCGGGCGCGGGCGCGGACCGAGCGGGTGGCCCAGTCCATCGAGCGCAGCTCGTCGAGCAGGGCGCCGCGGACGCGCAGGGCGGCGAACCGGCCGAACGGGATGCCGCGGGTCTGGTCGAAGCCCTGGGCGGCGGTGACCAGCGCGGCGTAGCCGGCCGAGGCGAGGTCGTCGCGGTGTACGTGGGCGGGCACCTTGAAGAGCATCTCGCGGACCATGTGCCCGACCAGCGCCATGTTGTCGCGGATCAGGTTCTCCTGGGCGCGGGTGACGGTCTTGGCTGCGGTCATTGCTGGTTCCCCCTCGTGGTCGTCGCCGCTGTCCGGCTGACGGAGGGAACATTTCGTTGCGGAGGGTGCAGCTAGCGGTCACTCACAGTTGCCGGTTGGTTGCAACCGAATCATGAGGGGGAAAGTTCTTCAGCGGAGCAACCAGCCGTTGTCGACGGCCAGGCGGACGGCTTCGGCGCGGGTACGGGCGCCGGTCTTGCCGATGGCCGAGGACAGGTGATTGCGCACCGTGCCCTCGGACAGTGTCAGGTCGCGGGCGATGTCGGCGACCGTGCCGCCGTCCCGGGCCGAGCGCAGCACGTCGGTCTCCCGTTCGGTCAGCGGCGAGTCGCCCTGGGCGAGCGACTGGGCGGCCAGGCCCGGGTCGACCACCCGCAGCCCCTCGTGCACCCGGCGTACCGCGTCGGCGAGCTGCCGGGCGGGGGTGTCCTTGACGATGAACCCGCTGGCGCCGGCGGCCATCGCCTGCCTCAGGTAGCCGGCCCGGCCGAACGTGGTCACCATCAGCACCCGGCAGCCGGGAAGCGCCGTGCGCAGGGCCCGGGCGGCGGCCACCCCGTCCAGGCCGGGCATCTCCACATCCAGCAGGGCGACGTCGGCGCAGTGGGCGCGGGCCGCGTCGACCACCTCGTCGCCGCGGCCCACCTCGGCGACCACCTCGAGATCCGGCTCCATGTCGAGCAGGGCCGCCATCGCGCCCCGGACCAGGGCCTGATCGTCAGCCAGCAGCAACCGGATCATGAGGGCACCTCCACGCGTACCCGGAAACCGGGTTTGTCCGTGCGGGCACCCACCGTGAGGGTCCCGCCGTGCTGTTCCGCCCGCCGTCGCAGCCCTTCGAGGCCCTGGCCGCCGTCGATGTTCCCCGAAAGCCCGGCGCCGTCGTCGAGGATCTCCACGCTGGCGGGGCCGAGCCGCACCTCGGCGCGGGCGGCGTGAGCGTGGCGGACGATGTTGGTGACCGCCTCGCGGATCGTCCAGGCGAACAGTTCCCGCAGCGGCGTGGGTACCTCGTCGGCGGCGCCGGGCAGGTCGGCGTCGACGTTCGCCGCGGTGAGGGCCTCCCGGGCGGCCGCGATCTCGCCGGGCAGCGAGATGCCGCGTACGCCCAGGGCGGTGGAGCGGACGTCGGCGAGCGCGTCGCGGGCCAGGACCTCCAGGTCGCGCAGCTCGGAGCGTGCCTTCTCCACGTCCACGTCGAGCAGCCGCTGGGCCAGCTCCGCCTTGACGGTGACCACGGTCAGCGAGTGGCCGAGGATGTCGTGCAGGTCGCGGGCGATGCGGTTGCGTTCGGTCTGCACCGCCAGGTCGGCCAGCTCCTGCTGGGTGTCGGCCAGCCGGCGTTGCCGTTCGGCCGCCAGCCGGATCCCGTACGAGGCCAGGCCGCCGAGCAGAGCCGCCAGCCCGTAGCCGTTGTCCTCCCAGCCGGGCATCAACCGGGACAGCAGTTCGGTGCCGATCACCACGGCCACCACGAACGGGCCGCCCTGGGAGATCGGCAGGGCCATCGCCGCGGTGGCCGCGATGTACGTGACGCAGGGCAGCGCGTGGAACCCGGCGGCGGGCACCTGCAAGGCGAACAGCGCCAGCTGGGCCAGCAGCACCAGCCAGGCCGTGCCGGTGATGTCGCGGCCACCGACCGAGACCCGGCCGGTGGCGTCGCGGCCGCTGAGCCGGATGCGGCGCAGCAGAGCCACGCCGCCCAGGTAGGCGCCCGCGAACCCGGTGAGGGCGGCCAGGCCGACAGTGCGAGCCCAGCCGCCCGGGTGGTGCCACAGGGCGGTGAGGTTCTCGTCCAGGTAGAACAGCCACGCGGCCGCGAAGATCCACCCGTGCCGCCAAGGCTTCATGACGCTGAACCTATCGCCGCTCAGACCCGCTCCGCCGCTCAGACCCGCGCGGTGTCGCGGCGGAACCGCCAGACGGCGCCGCCGGCGAACACCGCGGTCCAGGCGAGCACGTTGAGCGCGGCGATCCACAGGTTGCCGTCGTGCACGAGCGGGTAGCGGGCGATCTCGCCGACGCCGTACACCGGGGTGAACTTGGCGATCGTGGCGAAGGTGTGGCCGAACGTGTCGACCGGCGCGAACAGCCCGCCCGCGAAGGAGAGCACGGCCAGCGCCGGTCCGAGGATCTGCATGACGTTCTCACTGGGCAGCAGGTAGCCCATGAACAACCCGAACGCCCCGAACACCAGCGAGCACACCCACGCCAGCAGCCCGCACTCGATCCAGGCGTGGGCGGGCAGCTCGGCGCCGGCGAACGCGCCGACCGTCATCGCGACCAGCACCGAGATCGCGCCGACGACCATCGCCAGGGTCAGCTTCGTCGCGATGTACGCCATCGGCCTGAGCGGGGTCAGCCGCAGCTGCCGGGACCAGCCGGCCGCGCGTTCCAGTGACACCATCGCGCCGCCGCTGGTGGCGGCCAGCATCGCGCCGTAGACGGCCATGCTGACCAGGATGTAGCCGGTGACGTTGCCCTCGCCGGCGCGTTGTGTCTTCAGGTCGCCGCCGGTGCCGAAGAGCAGGAAGAACACCGCCGGCAGGATCAGCGTGAAGATGACGGTGCGGCGGTTGCGGACCATCCGGCGCAGCTCGAGCGCCAGCAGTTGCGGGGAGAACCCACCCAGAGCGGGCAGTTTTCGTTCGGCGACAGCGGTCATGACTGCTCCTCGGCGGTCAGGGTGAGGAACGCCTCTTCCAGGTTGCGGGAGGTGATCTCCAGATCCCGGGCGGCGGTACGGGTCAGCAGGTGGCGGGCCACCGGGTCGGTGTCGCGGGCGTGCACGTAGATCTGGTCGCCGCGCACCTCCGCGTTCTCCGCGCCCGGCAGCGCCAGGAGCTCCTCGACGGTGGCGCCGGGCAGGGTCGCCCGGACCGTACGCCCGGCGGCGAGGGCCTTGACCTCGGCGGCGGTGCCGTCGGCGACCACCCGGCCGCGGCGCACGAAGACGATCCGGTCGGCGTACGCGTCGGCCTCGTCGAGGTAGTGGGTGGCGAAGATGACGGTGCGGCCGCCGCGGGCGTCCTGGCGGATCGCCGACCAGAAGTCGTGCCGGCCGGAGACGTCCATGCCGGTGGTCGGCTCGTCCAGGATGAGCAGTTCCGGGTCGGGCAGCAGCGCCATCGCGAACCGCAGCCGCTGCTGCTGGCCGCCGGAACACTTGCCGACCAGCCGCTTGCGGATCTCGGTCAGCCCGGCACGCTCCAGCGCGGCGTCCACCTGGGCGCGGCCCCGGCCGAAGAGCACCGCGGTCAGGCGTACGGTCTCCTCGACGGTGTAGTCCTTGAGCAGGCCGCCGGTCTGCATGACGGCCGAGACGAGACCGAGCGCGACCGCCTCCTGCGGCGCCCGGCCGTAGATGCTGACCCGCCCGCCGTCCGGCCGGGACAGCCCGAGCAGCATGTCGATGGTGGTGGTCTTGCCGGCCCCGTTCGGGCCGAGCAGCGCGACCACCTCGCCGGGGCGGATCGTCAGGCTCACCCCGTCGACCGCGGTGACCGCCCCGAATCGTTTGACGACGCCGTCCATGTCGACGGCCCGGGAAACCGGTGTTGCCGTAATGGTCATGCGTTTCACTCTGGACCGTGACACGCGGCCGGGCGGCTGCCGCGCGTCACGGTCCAGCCATGACAAATGTCAGTTGTTCTCGTCGACGGTCGCCGGCCCCTCGACCCCCAGCCGGTGCAGGGGGCCGTCGTCGGACTCCTCGGCCAGCAGGGCGAGCAGCAGGTGCCCGGAGCCGACCCCCTCCTGGCCGAGCCGCAGCGCCTCCCGGAAGGACAGCTCCAGGGCCTTCTTGGCGTGCGCGTCGAACGGGATCAGCGCGGGCAGGTCGGGCACCGAGGCCGGCAGTGTGATCTGTTCCCGGGTGACGCCGGCCGCTGTGAGCAGTTCGCCGCCCTGCGAGGCCGGGTCGGCCAGCAGCGCGAGGATCAGGTGGGCGGGCACGATTTCGGCGTGCCCGCCCGTCCTGGCCTCCTCCTGCGAGCCGACCACCGCGCGGCGGGCGGCGTCGGAGTAGCGGCTGAACGCCTGCGCCGGGTCGACGTCCTTGGCGACGAACCGTTTCTGCGCGGCCTGCTTGGAGACGCCCATGCTGGCGCCGATCTCGGTCCAGGACGCGCCGGAGCGGCGGGCCTGGTCGACGAAGTGCCCGATCAGATGGTCGGCCAGGTCGCCGAGGTGGTCGCCCAGGATGACGGCGCCGGACAGCCGCTCCAGGGGCGATTCGTGGTTCTTGCTGACGGCCGTGATCAGGTCGTCGAGCCGTACCGGTGGATTGGTCATGCCGTCAACCATAGGTTGACGATAGGCGGTCGTCAACCTGAAGTTGACGGTGTCCAGTGGTCGAACGTCGCCTCCACCACACCCTCCCCACGGGTCACCCCGGGCACCAGCCTGCGCAGATCGTGCACCCGCGCCGCCGGGACCAGCGCCTCCACCACGCACACCGCGCCCGCTCCCGCGAACGACGTCGCCAGCGGCACCCCGCGCACCTGGCCCACCACCGGCAGCACCGCGGGCAGCGTGTCCGCCGGAACCTCCAGCCGCACCGTGTCCACCGGCTCGCACACCCGGGTGCCGGCCCGCCGCAGCGCCTCCGCCAGCACCACCGGCGTCAGGGCGCGGAAGTCACCGGCCGTGCTCGACATGCTCTTGTCGAACGTGCCGTGGGAGTGACTCTGCCGCGCCCAGTACCCCGCATGCGTCATGAAGATCGCCACGTCGGTCACCGCCCAGCCGTGCGGCCCCCGCTCCAGCGCCGCCGGGATCGCCTCCTCGACCGCCCGGAAGAACGCGAACGGCATCGACCCCAGCTCCACCTCCAGCGCGAACGTCACGCCCGAGCCCGGCGGCAGCGGCTCCACCCGCAGACCGACGGTGGCCAGGAACGGATTCGGATCAACGGCGATCATCCGGTACGCGGCGCCGCTGCCGACCGGCCGCTCGATGCAGATCGTCGACGTGTCCCGGAACCTGACCGCCAGGCCGTACTCCTCGGCCAGGGTCGCTTCGACGACCTCCTTCTGCACCTCGCCGTACAGCGAGACGGTGTCGTCGGCGCGAAGCCCGATCAGCGGATCCTGCTCGGCGAGCTGCACCAGGGCCGCGTGCAGCGCCATCCGGTCCCGGTCGTCGACCGGCTCCACGACGGCGGACAGCGAAGGTGGGGAGAACGAACGTTCTTTCTCTCCGGCGGGACGGCCGATCGCGTCGCCGATCCGGATCCGGGTCAGCCCGCGCACCACCGCGATCTCCCCCGCGGACACGACACGTTCACCGCCGGGCACCGCGCCGGCGCCGAACACCGACACCCCGGTCACCCGGTCCTCGCCGACGCGTTCGCGCAGGTGCAGGGCGCCGGAGAACATCCGGACGTAGGCGAGCTTCTCCCCCGCCGGGCCGCGCTCGACCTTGAACACCGTCCCCGACTGCGGGCCGGACGCGTCGCCGGTCGAGCGGGGCAGCAGGGTGGTGATGCCGTCCACGAGCAGGTCGACGCCGGCGCCGGTGATCGCCGAGCCGAAGAAGACCGGATGCGCGGCGCCGTCGCGGGTCTGCCGCGTCAGGGCCGGCCACGGATCGGCGTCCGTGTCGTTCACGAACGCCGCCAGCAGGGCGTCGTCGCGGTCGGCGAGCACGTCCAGCGGAGGCCGTGCGGCGGACACCGTCGCTCCCGGCGTACCCATGTCGTGAACGGCCGTGACCGGCACCGCGGCGGAAGTGAGCCGATCGGCGATCTCCCGCAGCAGATCGTGATCCCGGGCGCCGCGGCGGTCGACCTTGTTCACGAAGATCAGGTACGGCAGGCGCAGGCGGTGCAGGGTCCGGGCCAGGACCCGGGTCTGCGCCTGCACGCCCTCGACGGCCGACACCACCAGCACGACCCCGTCGAGGACGCCGAGCACCCGTTCCACCTCGGCGATGAAGTCCGGGTGGCCGGGCGTGTCGATCAGGTTGACGTGCGTGCCGGCCAGCGGGAACGACACCACGGCGGACTTGATGGTGATGCCGCGGCGGCGTTCGAGCTCCAGCGAGTCGGTGCGGGTGCTGCCCGCGTCGACGCTGCCGATCTCGTCGATGACACCGGCGGCGTGCAGCAGCCGCTCGGTGAGGCTGGTCTTACCGGCGTCGACGTGCGCCAGGATGCCGAGGTTGAGCGAAGGCAAGCGAACGGTCCCTGTCGTTGACGGAGTGGGTTTCCGGGTCAGACAGGAAAGCTGTACGCATGCCGGTGATGTTGCCCGGCCGCGAACGGCCGGGCAACCGAATTACTCCCCGCGTTCGGCGGCGCTGCGTTCCACGCAGAACTCGTTGCCGGCCGGGTCGGTCAGCGTCACCCAGCCGGTGCCGTCGGGCCTGCGGTGGTCCTCGAACAGCTTCGCGCCCAGGGCGACCAGCCGATCGACCTCGTCGTCGCGGGTGGTGCCCGGCTGCACGTCGAGGTGGACGCGGTTCTTCAGGGTCTTGGCCTCGGGCACACGGATGAACAGCAGCCCCGGCGTGCTCCGCACCAGGGCCTCGTCGTCGCCCGGCTCGGTCTCCGGGTCCAGTGGGGCGCCCATCACCTCGCTCCAGAAACGGGCCAGTTCGACCGGCTCGTAGGGCGGGGCGACGTCGAAGGTGATGTGTCGAACTACAGCGGTCATGCGTCCATTAGAGCTGCTCGGCGATGATTCGCTCCATCGTATCGGCGCTCTCGGGGTTCGCCCGGGTCAGCACCGCGCGGCTGATCTCCAGCAACTGGCCGACCTGCTCGGGGGTGAGCGCGTCGAAGATCAGCCGGCGGATCTCGGTCACGTGGCCCGGCGCCGCGGTGCGCAACATCTCCATGCCGGCGTCGGTGAGCACCGCCTCGACGCAGCGCACCTCGCTGTCGTTGACCTTGCGGCGCACCCAGCCCTGCTTCTCCATCCGGCTGACCGCGTGCGACAGCCGCGACAGCGAACCGCCGGCGGACTGGGCCAGCAGGCTCATCTGCACCGTGTGGTTCATCGGCCGCGACAGCGACACCAGGATTGAGTACTCGAAGAAGTTGAGGCCGGTGTCGCGTTTGAGCTGGGCGTCGATCGCCGGGGGCAGGTTCATCAGGACGCCGACCAGCATGACCCAGGTGTGTTGCTCTTCGTCGGTCAGCCACTCGACCGGGCGCGTGGAACTACTCACACCGATCATCCTACCTGGGGACTTGAACATTCAAGGCAGATAGGCGCATCATCGAGTTGAACATTCAAGCCCCCCTCGGGAGACGACACACATGTCCGTACTGCGTATCGACGCCAGCATCCAGGGCCCGCGCTCGGCCAGCAGCGAGCTCGCCGACCTGGCCGAGGCCGAGTTCCTGGCCACCAGGCCCGACACCACCTTCGTCCGCCGCCACCTCGCCGCCGAGCCGCTGCCCTCCGACGCGTGGGCCACCGCCATCGGCGCCGCGTACACCCCCGAGGCGGAACGCTCCGACCACCAGCGCTCCGCCCTGGCCCTGGCCGTGGAGCTCGCCGACGAGCTGCGGTCCGCCGACGCCGCCATCCTCGCCCTGCCGCTCTACAACTGGGGCGTGTCCCAGCACGTCAAGACCTGGATCGACCTCGCCTTCGCCGGCGGCGTCAACGGCGAGCGGCTGCTCGACGGCAAACCGGCCATCGTGCTCACCACCCGCGGCGGCGGCTACGGCCCCGGCACCCCGCGTGAGGGCTGGGACCACAACACCGCCTACCTGCGCCGGGTCGTCGCCGACGTGTGGGGCGCCGACCTCACCCTGATCGAACGGGAACTCACCCTGGCCGGCGTCGCCCCGGCCATGGAACCGTTCATCGACGTCGCCGAGCACCTCAAGAAGGTCGCCCACGAGGCCGCCGAGACCGCCGGTCGCCACCTCGCCAGGCGCCACTAAGCTCTCGTCGTGCTCATGGTCGGCGTCACCCCACCTCGCGGCGCGGTGACGCCGGCCGAGGCCACCCGCATCGGCGACGTGCTCACCGCCCGCCTCGCCGGCCTCGACCTGGACGCGCTGGTCCTCTACGACATCGACGACGAGAGCGACCGCAACCCGTCGCAACGCCCGTTCCCGTACCTGCCGACCATGGACCCGGCCGCGTTCCACCGCGACCACCTCGCCGGCTGGGACCGGCCGGTGATCATCTACCGCTGCGTCGGCAAGTACCGGCAGGCCGAGCTCACCGACTGGCTGCGGCAGATCGACACCGCCCGGGTCAGCAGCGTCTTCGTCGGCTCGTCCTCCTCGGCCAAACCGGTCCACACCACCCTCGGCGAGGCTCAGGAGCTGCGCGAACGGGTACGCCCCGACCTGCCGCTCGGCGCGGTCATGATCACCGAACGGCTGGGCGAGCACACCCGCATGCTCGCCAAGCAGCAGCGCGGCGCCTCGTTCTTCATCTCCCAGATCGTCTACGACGTCGCCGCCACCACCCAGCTGATGACCGACTACCACGCCGCCACGGACGCCCCACGGCCGGTGATCTTCACGCTGTCGGTGTGCGGGTCGCTGAAGACGCTGGAGTTCCTGGACTGGCTCGGCGTGCAGGTCCCGCCCTCGGTCGAGCACACCCTGCGCACCTGCGCCGACCCGCTCGCCGAGTCGTACGCCCAATGCCTGGCCAACGCCCACGAGCTGGCCGCGTTCTGCCGGTCCCGGAACATGGCCTTCGGCTTCAACGTCGAGAGCGTCTCCATCCGCAAGACCGAGATCGACGCCTCCATCCGGCTCGCCCGGGCACTGCGCGAGCGCGGCCTCAGCTGAGGCTGGGTGAGCACGGCTCAGCTGAGGCTCAGGCGCAGCGTGGTGCCCGCCGCCGTGTCCGAGACCATCCGAGCGACCGTCCCCTCGCCGTACCGGCCGTACTTGGCGCGGTACGCGGCGTCGACGCTGTCTCGCAGCCCGGCCGGGCCCACGCCGACGTCCTCGACCGTGACGGCGGCCTCCACCCCGGGGACGCGGACTGTCGCCCGTCCCTCGCGCAGGACGTGACCGAACCAGCCGGTGTCGCGGCGATGCCAGGTCCGGACGAACACCTGGTCCTCGACGCGGACCACCCAGATCGGCGTCCACCGCCGCCCGGCGATCTCCAGCTCGTCCGCCTCGTCGAGAGCCCGCAACTGCTCCGCCGGCCACACGATCTCGCCCATTGGTCGAAAATAGTCTGTGCGGGCGTGTAGAGAACCGGGACCGCGGCTTCGTCCCTGGGGTGTCCGAACCACAGCGAGAGGAACCACACCGTGAAATACCTGCTGATCGTCGACTACCGGCCCGGCAACGACGACACCCCGATGGAAGAGTGGAAACCCGCCGAGGTGCGGGCGCACATGGACTACTACAACGCGCTCAACAAACAGCTCGAGGCCAACGGCGAGCTCGCCGGCGGATACGCGCTCACCCCGCCGCCGACGGCCAAGACCGTCACCTCCGACGGCAGCACCCCGGCCGTGGTCACCGACGGCGTCTACCCGGAGACCAAGGAGGTCCTGGCCGGCTTCCAGGTCGTCGACGTCGAGTCCGAGGAACGCGCCGTCGAGATCGCCAAGCTGGTCTCCCAGGTGCCCGGCCCCGGCGGCGTGCCACTCGCCCAGCCGATCACCGTGCGTCAGGTCATGTACGAGTTCAGCGGGGAATGAGCGTCGACCGAGCGACCGAGGACCTGCTGCGCGACACCGCGCCGCAGGTCCTCGCGGTGCTCACCCGCCGCTACGGGGACTTCGCCGCCGCCGAGGACGCCACCCAGGAGGCGCTGATCGCGGCCGCCCGGCACTGGCCCGCCGACGGAGTGCCCGGCAACCCGCGCGGCTGGCTGATCCAGACCGGCGCCCGCAAACTGCTCGACCAGCGCCGCAACGAGCAGTCCCGCCGCCACCGCGAGGAACTCGCCGCCGTCCGCGACCTGCCCGGCGAACCGATCCAGCACGACGACACCCTGACGCTGCTGCTGCTGTGCTGCCATCCGGCGCTGACCCCGGCGTCGGCGATCGCGCTCACCCTGCGCGCCGCGGGCGGCCTGACCACCGCCGAGATCGCCCGCGCGTTCCTGGTGCCGGAGTCCACGATGGCGCAGCGCATCAGCCGCGCCAAGCAGCGCATCAAGGACACCGGCGCGGTCTTCGCCCGTGACCAGACCCGCCTGCCGCAGGTCCGGCACGTGCTTTACCTGATCTTCAACGAGGGGTACGCGGCCAGCACCGGAAGCGCCGTGCATCGCGCGGATCTGTCCGCCGAGGCCATCCGCCTGACCCGCATGCTGCCCGCCGACCCCGAGTCGATCGGCCTGCTCGCCCTCATGCTGCTCACCGACGCCCGCCGCCCGGCCCGCACCGACGCCTCCGGCGGCCTGGTCCCCCTCGACGAACAGGACCGCACCCGCTGGGACCACGCCCGCATCGCCGAGGGCACCGCCCTGCTCGACAGCGTGATCGGCACCGCGCCCGCGGGCGAGTACCAGATCCAGGCCGCCATCGCCGCCCTGCACGACCGCGCCGCCACCGCCGCGGACACCGAATGGCAGCACATTCAGGCCCTGTACAGCATGCTCGACCAGAGCAACCCGGTCGTCGTGCTCAACGGCGCGATCGCCGCGGCCATGGTGCACGGCCCCGCACACGGCCTGGCCCTGATCGCCGACCTGCGACTCCCCGGCCACCGCCTGGCCGCCACCCGGGGCCACCTGTACGAACGCTCCGGCGACACGGCCCGCGCCATCGAGCACTACCGCGAGGCCGCCGCCCTGACCACCAGCATCGCCGAACGCGACCATCTGATCCTGCGCGCCTCCCGCCTGCGCTGGCCGGAAAGCCGATGACGTCGCCGCCGCAGGGCGCCGGCTGGCTGCCGCACGGCTACCACCTCGACACCCACCGCCACGCCGACGGCCAGCTCGTCTACGCGGCCGCCGGCGCGCTGGCCACCACCACCGAACGCGGCACCTGGGTCGCCCCCGCGAACCGGGCGACCTGGACCCCACCGGGCTTCGACCACTCGCACCGCTTCTACGGCCGCACCGACGTCCGCCTCATCACCGTCCCGGCCGACCGCTGCGGCGAACTCGCCGCCCACCCCAGCGTGTTCACCGTACGCCCGCTGCTGCGCGAGGCCATCCTGGCGCTGACCGACCGCCCGGAGAGCCGCCCCGGCGCCCACGAACGACTCCGCGCCGTCGTGATCGACGAGCTCACCGAGACCCCCGAGCAGTCCCTGCACCTGCCCGAACCGCACGACGACCGGCTCCGCGCCGTCACCGCCCTGCTGCACGCCGACCCCGCCCGCGGCAGCACCCTGGCCGAGCTGGGCCGCGCCGCCGGAGCCAGCGAACGCACGCTGAGCCGCCTGTTCCACGCCGAGCTCGGCATGAGCTTCCACCGATGGCGCACCATCCTGCGTATCCACCACGCCCTCATCCACCTCACCGACGGCCGGTCGGTCACCAGCACCGCCACCGCGTGCGGCTGGTCCAACCCGTCCAGCTTCATCGACGCGTTCACCGAGGTCGTCGGCCAGACACCCGGCCGCTACCAGGCCGATCTGTAGGTTGGCGGGTTTCCGGCATCAGAAGGCCATTCACCGGTGGCCCGCAGGCAGGCCGACGCCCGACAGTGGTCGCATGGACAACACCACAGTGGTCATCGTCGGCGCCGGGGTCGCCGGCCTCACCCTCGGCAACTTCCTGCTCCGCCACGACATCGGCTGCGTCATCGTCGAGAAGCACAGCCGCGCCTACGTCGAACAGCGGCAGCGGGCCGGCACCATCGACACCCGCGGCGTCCGCATGTTCCGGCGGTGGGGGCTCGACGAGGTCGTCGAGGGTGACCCCGTCGACCAGCAGTCCGGCTTCTTCGTCGACGGCGAGGAACTGCCGCTCGACTTCGCCGAGGACGACAACAGCGAGAGCGTGTTCTGCCCCCAGCAGGTCCTGGTCCGCAACCTCACCGACGTGTACCTGCGCGACGGCGGCGACCTGCGCTTCGAAGCCGCCGACGTCACCCTGCACGACCTCACCGGCGAGCACCCCGTCGTCAGCTTCGGCGGCACGGCGCTGGGCTGCGACTACATCGCGGGCTGCGACGGCGACCGCGGCGTCAGCCGGGCCTCCATCCCCGACGGGCACCTGACCCGCCACTCCCACGAATACGGGTACGCCTGGCTGAGCGTCCTGGCCGAGACGCCGACGAAGCCGTCCGGGATGGCGATCCACTCCCGCGGCCTCGCCGGGCTGATCCCCCGCGGCCCCGGCGCCAGCCGCCTCTACCTGCAGTGCCGCCTCGACGACACCGTCGAGGCGTGGCCGGACGAGCGCATCTGGGCCGAGATCGAAGCCCGCTTCGGCACACCCCCGGCGACCGGCCGGATCCTCGACAAACGCCTCGTGCCCCTGCGCAGCGTCGTGTACAGCCCGATGACCTACGGCCGGCTGCACCTGCTCGGCGACGCGGCGCACATCGTGCCGCCGATGAGCGCCAAGGGCATCAATCTCGCCCTCAACGACGCCGAGGTGTTCGCCAACGCCGTCATCCAGCGGGTACGCACCGGCGACCCGAGCCTGCTCGACACCTACTCCGAGACGTGCCTGCGCCACATCTGGAACTACCAGGCCTTCGCCACCTGGATCACCGACCTCATGCACGACGCCGGCGACGCCACCTACGCGGGCGAGTTCCGCAAACAGGTGGCCCGCGCCGAGCTGCAACGCCAGTTCACCTCCGAGGCGGCCAGCAAGCTCTTCGGCGAGCTGACCGCCGGCGTGAACTAGAGAGGCTCGGGCCGGCCCTATGCCGGCACCCGCTCCGGGGCGGCACCCACGGCCGGCTCGGCCTGAACGCCGGCCGCGGCGAACACCCGCGCGACGGCGTCCGTGCGCCGGGCGGATTACCGACCACGGCCTCAGTCCTGTCTCGTGGACCCCGCCTCGCACTTGGGTGATCCACTCGCACTTGGGTGATCCACGAGACAGGACTCAGCAGCGCAGGCGCGGGGCCAGCCCGGAGGTGTCGGTGTGCCGGTCGCGGTACGCCGACTCCAGGAAGCCGACGAGGCGGCGTACGTCGGCATGGTTGGAGGCGATCCCGAACGAGACTCGCACCGCGCCGCCGTGCGGCAGCCCGATCAGGGCCAGGTAGTCGTCGATCGTGCGCACGCCCCAGTCCGCCGAGGCGTGCAACCGGTCCAGGCCGATGCCGAACGCGCCCTCGCCCGCCCCCGGGTTGCAGAAACACCCGGTACGCAGCGACAACCCCGCCCGGGTGGCCTCCGCCGCGACCAGCCGCTCATCGACGACCCGGCCGTCCGGATCGAGCAGGTTGAACGCCACCGTGGCGCCGCGGCCCTCGGCGCCGGCCGGGCCGTAGATCCGCGCCATCGGCCGGCCGTTCGCGTGGCGCAGCGCGACGAGCCGGTCCAGCAGCCAGCCGGTCAGCGCCCCCACCCGCAGCCGCACCGCGTCCCGCCCGGCCGCCTCCAGCCAGTCCAGGCCGAACTCCACGTCGGGGATGTTCAGGAAGTTCAGCGTGCCGTCCTCGAACGCCGACTCGTCCGGCGCCTGCTGATGCCATTCGGTGCCGACGCTGACCGCGGCGATCGTGCCACCGGCGAACCACGGCCGCCGCAGCCGCTGCAGCGAGGAACGGCGCGCCACCAGGCAGCCGATCCCGGTCGGGTAGCCGAACACCTTGTACCAGCTGATCGGCACGAAGTCCGGGCGTACCCGGCTCAGGTCGAGCGGGTTCGTGGGCAGATAGGCCGCCACGTCCAGCAGCACGTCGTAGCCGGCGTCGTGGGCCAGGTCCACCCAGTCCAGCGGATGCTGCACGCCGGTGAAGTTGCTCTGCGCCGGGAACGCGAACAGCCCGCCCGGCCCCTCGCGCAACGCCTCCGCCACCGCGGACGTGGGGATTCGCAGCTCCGGGCCTTCGAGCGCGACGTAGCGGCGGGCGCCGCCGGCCCGCCGGGCGTACTCGCGGATGCCGTTGACCGAGTTGTGGTTGTCGAAGGTCATCACCAGATCGCCGAACGGGTACGCCTCACCGACCAGCCGGCACGCGCCGGACGCGTTCGGCGTGAAGATCACCGCGTACTCGTCCGGGTCGGCGTCGAGGAACCGCAGCACCGCGCGGCGGGCCGACTCCACCAGTTCGGTCGAGGCGGCCGACGCCGGGTTCTCCGAGTGCGGGTTCCCGTACGCCCGGCCGGCCAGCCGCTCGTGATGCGCCCGCAGCTGGGCGTCCGCGTACACCCCGGCGCCGGTGTAGTCCAGGTAGACCTCGCCGTCGCGGTCCAGGTGCGCGTACTCGGTGGCCCGCAGCTTGTCCAGCGTCTCCGACGCGTACCCGGGGTAGCCGTCGAGTTCAGCCACGGCGGCGCCTCCGTAGCACCAGGACCGTCGCCACCAGGAACAGCACGGTCATGCCGGCCAGGATCAGCCAGTTGTGCCACTCGGGGCGGTCGAAGGAGTCGCCGTACGCGGCCAGCAACGGCGGCCCCAGCGGCGACCCGCCGTTGCGCCACAGCTCCGGCACGTTCGTCGAGTGGCCCAGCGCCTCGAACGCCCACCGGTTCGACATGGCGTAGCTGATCGCCCGGCCGACCGGCGCCATCACCGGCACCGGCAGGATCGCCCCGACGAACAGCACCTGCGGGAAGCACAGCATCGGCAGCAGCAGGCTGGCCTGCGCCACGTCCGACACGCTCGCCGAGCACAGCAGGCCGAGGGCCAGCGCGCACGCCGAGGCGAGCAGCGCGGTCAGGTAGACCTCCGCGAAACCGGCGGCGCCGAGCGCCGGGAGCCGGTCGAGCAGCCGCAGCACGGCCAGCAGCACCAGGTCGGCCACGGCCAGCAACGGCAGCAGCAGGACCACCTTCGCCGCCAGGTACGGGCCCAGCCGCAGCCCGGCGAACACCTCCCGGCGCAGGATCGGCAGCTCGGTGCAGATCTGCAGCAGCCCGTAGGTGAGCCCGAAGAAGAACACGCCGAACGCGATCCAGAACAGGATCATCACCGTGGTGCCCGGGTCGGGGCTCGTCTCGTCGAACGAGCCCGCCTCGAACAACATCAGGAACATCGCCAGGATCATCAGCGGCGACCCGGCCAGGATCGCCAGCGTGAGCCGGTTGGAGCGCAGGATGTCGACGTTGCGCCGGGCGAGAAGCAGCGTCTGGCCGCGACGGGCCGGTGGGGAGGACAAACGCTCATTCTCTGACACCGGCGACGGGAAAGAACGTTCGTTCTCCCCAGCCCCCGGCCAGGCCGAGGCGTCGGCCAGCACCGCGTACACCCCGATCAGGTCCTCGGTCTTGAAATGCGCCGGAGCGTCGGCCGGCGGCCCGGCGAAGACCAGCCGGCCACCGGGGGCGAGCACGACGACCGTGTCACAGCGCCCCACGTCGGCCGGGTTGTGCGTGGTCAGCACCACCGGCACCCCGCCGTCGGCGATCCGGCGCAGCAGCGCGAGCAGATCCGCCGCGGCCGCCGGGTCCAGCCCCGACGTCGGCTCGTCCAGGAACAGCGCCCCGGGCCGGGCCAGCAACTCCACCGCGATCGACGCCCGCTTGCGTTCCCCGCCGGACAGCGACGCGACCCGGGTGTCCGCCCGCGCGGCCAGGCCGAGCACGTCGAGCACCTCGGCCACCTGGCGATCCACCTCGGCGGCCGGCAACCGCAGCCGCGCCGCGTACCTCAGGGTCCTGGCCAGCGGCAACTGCTGATGGATGATGTCGTCCTGCGGCACGTACCCCACCGGCGCACCGGCCGCGCCGTCGCGGCGTACCTCACCCTCGGCCGGCGGCCGCACACCCGAGAGCGCGTCCAGCAGGGTGGTCTTACCCGCCCCCGACGCCCCGATGATCGCGACCAGCTCACCCGGCGCCACCACCAGTGACACCTTGTCGAGCGTGCGCCGCCCGCCCCGCACCACCTGACCGATCCCGCTCGCGGTGATCGACAGTCCTGGCCGGACGGTGACCTGTGGATGATCGTTGGCAACCGGCATCCGGCCACCGTAGTTCACCGTGAATAGATAGTGTTCGAGTCATGCCCTCCTGCACCGCCGCCGACGGCACAGAGATCCCCTACACCGACTCCCGCCCCGGCACGGGCACCCCGGTGATCGCCCTCACCACTGATCCGGTCGAGCTCCCGGTGCGGCTGATCACCCCACGGCTGCGCCGGGCCGAGGACGTGGAGGCGCTGCGCGAGCAGCTTCAGCTCGAGCGGCTGGTCCTGCTGGGCGATGCTTCGGGTACGCGGATAGCGACCGATTACGCCGCCCGATTCCCGTCGCGGGTGGGCGCCCTGGCGGTGAGCGGCGCCGATGCCCCCGCCGGGCTCGACGTGCCCGTGCTGGCCGGGCAGCCCGATGCTCTCGTGCCGTTCCTGCAGCGCGCGGTGACCGCCGACTGGTACTGGGACTTCGCCGTCCGGCAGACACGCGGGGAGTCACCGACCTACGAGCGGCTGTCGCTCGCGGTGGCCGGCGACGACGAACTCCTGGCCCTGCTGACCGAGCTGCCCGAGCCCAAACGCCAGCCCAACCTGCTCTTCGGCGTGGTGCGGCTGCTCGGCGGCCCGGTCGGCGATCCGGCCGCGTTCCACGACTTCGTGGTGGCACGCTGGGCGGAGATCGCCGAGCAGATGCGTACGCGGGCCACCCAGACCAACGAGTCCGGCCGCACCGCCCTGCTGCTGCCTCTTCTCGCCGCGCTGCCGCAGCCGATCGCCCTGATCGAGGTGGGCGCCGCCGCGGGCCTCAACCTCTACCCCGACCGGTACGCCTTCCGCTACGGCGACCACACCGTCGGCGCCGGCTCACCGATGATCGAGTGTGACCTCACCGGCCTGACGCCACCGGACACCCTGCCCACCGTGGTCTGGCGCGCCGGACTCGACCGCAACCCGCTGGACGTCACCGACGCCGGCGACATGGCCTGGCTCGACGCGCTGATCTGGCCCGAGCACACCGACCGCCGCGACCGCCTGCGCGCCGCCGTCGAGGTGGCCCGGGCCGACCCGCCCCACCTGGTCCGCGGTGACCTGCTCGACACCCTGCCCGCCCTGGTCGAGCGGGCACCGGCCGGCGCGACCGTGGTGGTGTTCCACTCGGCGGTGCTCTACCAGGTGCCGCAGCCGGCCCGCGACCAGTTCGTGACCCTGGTCAGGTCGCTGCCGGCACACTGGATCTCGGTCGAGTCGAGCGGGACGCTGCCACTGGACGGCATCCCGCCCGGCCCCGACAACCTGTCGCACAACGTGCTCGCCCTGAACGGCACGCCGCTGGCCTGGACGCACGGTCACGGCCGGTCGCTGACCTGGTTCGGCGTCACACCGTCGGAGGCGGCTCAACGGGGAAAGTAGCTATCGGTAGCGAGAGACCGCCCCCAGCGCGGCGGGGCACTGTCACGTCCGCCGGCCGATGCCGACCGGTGTTGTCTGTCGGAACGCTCGCAGTGCGGAGCTGATCATTTCCGCAAGGGGCTGCGCTCCAGTCCGGTCACCCAGGTGGCGATCCGGTTCCGCACCGGGTGCAGCCGTCCCGCCGTACCGGCTACCGCTCGGCGTACGGCCCGGGCGGCCGGGTTGCTGAGCTGGGCCATCCGGGTCATCCGGTCGGTGAACCGAACCACCTCCAGTGCGGTCTCCCGGCGCACCCGCGCGTAGGAGTCCAGGTCCGCTCCGGAGGCGAGCTTGGTGGCCAGGTCGTACGCATCCGCGATGCCGGTGTTCATTCCTTGTCCCGCGGCCGGGCTGTGGACGTGCGCCGCGTCGCCGGCCAGGAACACCTTGCCCACCCGGAACCGGTCGGCGACCCGGTGGTGGATCCGGAACCGGGACGACCACGCGGGTTCGGCGGCCGTTCGGAACGGGATCCCGCGGGCGCGCAGCAAACCGTCCACGAAAGCCCGGTCCGGCGCCTCGGGCGCTTCGCCGGCGACCGTTGCGACGATCCGGTGGTTGCCGCTGGGCAGCAGGCCGAGCACGGTGACCCGTCGGCGGCGTAGCCGGTCATCCGACCGTCCACACCGCACTGGGCGCCGCGCTGACCCGCGACGGCCGCTTCGACGAGGGCATCGCCATCCTGATGCGCACGTGGCAGAGCGACCGGACGAGCTGGCGGCCGTGGGACGTCCTGCAGGTAGCCGGCAGCCTCGCGATCAGCCTGGCCGAGAGCGGGCGAGGCGCGGAGTGCGACCGGGTGCTCCAGGACGTGGCGGCGCTGGCCGCGTCGGTCGAACGGGACGGGCACGCGGCCGCGATCCCGGGACTCAGCTCCTTGCGTACGGCAGCCGGCCGCCGCCGGTATCAGCAAGGCGACACCGAGGGCGCGGTCGCGCTACTACGCCGCGGCGTCGGCTACGCGGAACTGCATCCGCGGCCACTCATTCTGGTCATGGCGCTGATCTACCTCGCCGACGCGGAACTCGCCTGTGGCCGCGGGCCCGCCGCCCGGGCCGCCCTGGCCCGTGCCCGCGAGACCACCGACGACGAACCCGTCAGCGCGTTCGCCATGCGCTGCCTCGCCGACGCCGAGACCCGCCTGGGCCGCCGGGCCGCGCGGAGCGCCGTACGCGCGGGCGTGCTCCACGAAGAGCTCACCGACCGCGAACTGTCGGTGCTGCGTGCGCTGCAGGGTAACGCCAGCCAACGCGAGATCGGGGCGGCCCTGTTCCTGTCGATCAACACCGTCAAGGCGTACACAAAGAGCCTCTATCGCAAGCTCGGGGTGGCCTCCCGGCAGGACGCCGTCACAGCCGGCCGCTCACACGGGCTGATCTGACCACCAGGGTCAACAGCCGTCAAGCAACCACGCCGGGACCTATCACTCCTGTCGGCTGCCGGGCACCTTCTCTCCGACCGGCGGTGCGCTGAGCTGGACCTGCTGCTGGTCCCGGACGCCTACCTCGGCCGGACGCCGCCGGCGTGGCTGGGTGTGGGGCCGACGTCGCCGAGCCCGGCGGCGGAGCTGGAGAAGCTGGCCTACCTGAGCCGCACCGGCCGCCAGGTCGACGACGAGGTGCTGGCGCACATCTGGCCGACCCACCACGAGAACGTGCACTTCTACGGCACCCACTCCGTCGACATCGACGGCGAACCCGCCCAGCTTGACACCGACGGATACCGGCCCCTGCGAATGGCCGAGACCGGCGGGGCGGGCATCTGACCGTCCCTCACCAGTCACGTAGGACGTGTTGGGCGGATCACTACCGGCCGGCGTCGTGGTCCGCCCAACACACCCTCATGCACCGATCGACTCAGGAGACGGGCACCGTGAGAACGGCCGGGTCGCCTGTACTCCAGAGGCCCCGGATGCGGCGGTTGCTGATCTGCCAGCCCTGCTCGGTGCGCCGGAAGGTGTCGTCATAGGTGCCGCCCAACAGGAACTGCTCTCCACCCCGCACATGCTGGGCGGTCATCGTGGCGTGGGTGGTGGCGACGTCGCCGTCGATGCTGACCTCAATGTTGTGTACAGCGTGATGGGTCGCATCGAGCGACCCCAGGAAAGCCCGGGTGCCCTCGACGATCTCCGCACGCCCGCCGGCGGCCGCGTTGACGTAGTCGCCCTGTGCATCCTCGGTGTAGCCGGCCGCGAGCAGCTCCCAGTCCTTGCTGTCCATCGCGCGGGCGATCCGGTACAGCACGTCGGTGATGGCGGCGCGGTCGAGCAGTTCCTGAACGTCGTTGCTGTGCATGGTGGTTCTCCTGGATCAGATCGGTGGGACGCTCCGACGCTAATACGGCACTACTCAGTGCCGCAATCGTTGGTGCGTACCATCACGGGATGACCAGCACTCCCACGGCGGGTAAGGCCGGACGCCGGCGCGACCCCGAGAAAGGCGCGCAGATCCTCCAGGCCACCCTCGACGTGCTCGCGGAGACGGACTACGCCGACGTCACCATCGAGTTGGTCGCGGCCCGGGCCGGAGCGGGAAGGCACGCCATCTATCGCCGCTGGGAAGGCAAGGACGAGCTGATCCTGGCCGCCATCGCCTGCACCGACTCGGCCGACCTGGGCCCCGACGGCCTGCCGGACACCGGCACACTGCGCTCGGACTTCCTGGCCCTGCTGGACCCGAACTGGATGGGCGGCAGCGAGCGGCGCCTGCGCATCCTGAGCAGTGTCTCGGCCATGATCACCCGCACCCCCGGGGCCGTGGACGCCGTGATCAAGGCCATCGTCGACCCGTCAACCGCCGCGTACCGGTTCCTGATCCAGCGGGCCGTCGATCGGGGCGAATACGCCCCGCCGCACAACCTCGACGCTCTGGCACAGGTGATCCCGTCGATGGCTGCCTACCGCGCGTTCTTCATGCAACAGGTCGTCGACGAGGAATTCATGCTCTCGATCATCGACGGCGTCGTGCTGGCCGCACTTCGTGAACCATCCGCTGCCAACCGCTAAGAGCGATGCTGATCCACAGAAACATCTGGCCTCGACATGGCTGCCGACCGCCCGGCGCCCGGTGGCGCTCGTGGCCGCCGTCGACGCGTTCCTCGACCGGTTCCGCGACGACCCCGCCACCCGGGCCACCTACACCGAGACGATGCGCCGGCTGCGCGAGACCGCCGGGGATCAGCTGCCGGTGGCCGCGCTCACCCCGGAGATCTACGAGCAGACGATGGCCCGCCCGCGCGCCGAGTACCTGTCCAAGCAGGCCTCCAAGCTCCACGATGAGCACCGTGCCCGGCGCCGCGTATTGCCACGGAAGATCCAGGACCTCATCGGTGCGAAGGTCGTGAGCCGCGGGACGGTACCGACGCGAGCCCTCCGGGCCGAACGGCTCGAGCACGTCGCGGACAAAGGGCTTTGTAGTCGTAGCTGTCGAGCCAGAAGCCTTCCGGCGAATCCCGGCCCCGGCGGTGCCGTACCGCCCGCCGGTGATGAAAGTCGTCGGCCGACACCTGCACGACGTCACGTCCCCGGCCGCTCAGCACCGCGGCGAGCTCGCGGGCGAACGTCGACTTACCCACCCCGTCGGCCCCGTCGACAGCCAGCCGCACACATCGCGGCGCGGGGAACGCCGGAACCAGGCCGGCGACATCGTCCAGCAATCGCTCCCGCATGACGCCCATCCTTACGGCTCCTGTGGCGTGTGCCGTTCCAGATAGCGCCGGATCTTGTCCAGCAGGGCCGGGTTCTCCTCGACGGCCCAGGTGACGAGGTTGCACCGATGGCACAGCAGCTCCCGCACCTCGCCCGTCCGATGGTCGTGATCCACCGCCAACCGCCGCGGCGCACCGCCTCGCCCTCGCGCGGTCTCCAGCTGACCGCACACGGCGCAGCGGCCATCCTGCCCGACCAGCATCCGTTCGTAGTCCGCAGGCGTGAGTTGGTACTTGTCCCGAAGGACCTGTGCGTGTGACGCCCGGTCACCGTCGTTCGCGGCGTACCGGGCGCGCTTGTCCGCCAGGATGCATGTCTTGCAAGGAAGACGCGGTTTCGTCGTGTGCTTCCAGTTGTAGAAAGCCGTCCGAGGCTTGATCTCGTCACATTTCGCGCAATGCACCAGCTCGTCACTCACGCTAACACCATACAGGCTGTGTGTTGTTACCACATAGCGGTCATTATGATGTGCCGACGTTTTGTCCGATTCTCGGATTAATGGATTACCGGTAATGGCAATCTGTTAATCCGGGGGTGTCAGCAATCCGCGCGGGTCTTGTGTGGAGGATCGGGCCGGGGTTGGGTCGCAGGATGTCTCGGATCGCGTACGACGGCCAGGACGCCGCCGCCTTCGCCGGCACGCGGCATCTCGCCGCCGCCGCTCTCGACGTCTGGCGGGCCGCGGTCGGGCGCCACCTCCCCCCGGCGCAGGGCCTGCGGCTGCTCGACCTGGGCTCGGGCACCGGCGCGTGGGCGAAGGCCTTCGCCGACACGTACGACGTGATCGCCGTCGAGCCGTCCGGCGCGATGCGCGCCCGCTCGGAGCACCCGCACGTGATGATCGGCGACGCCGCGCACATCCCGCTGGCCGACGCGTCCGTGGACGGGGTGTGGCTGTCCACCGTCGTGCACCACGTGCCCGATCTGGTCCGCGCCGCCCAGGAGATCCGCCGGGTGCTGCGTCCGGGCGGCCCGGTGCTGATCCGGTCCGCGTTCGCCGGCCGGCACGACGCGATCACCCTGTTCCGCTACTTCCCGGAGGCGATCCGCGTCCTGGACAGCTACCCCAGCGCCGCGTCGGTCCAGGAGGCGTTCGGGGCCGCCGGCTTCACCGTCGCCGCGTTCGAGCAGATCCCGCAATGTACGGCCGTCTCGCTGCGCGACTTCGCCTCGCGTCTGCGCCGGGCCGCGCACACCCCGCTGCAGCTGATCACCGACGCCGAGTACGCGACCGGTCTCGCCCGCCTGCACGCCGCCGCCGCCCGGATCGACGGCCCGGTCATCGACGCCCTGGACCTGCTCGTCCTGAGGTAGTGCGCGACACCGCCACGGCCGGCGACGTGAGGGCGAACCGCCGCGACGCCGAACTCGATGGCGTTCATCGAGATCCGCGCCGTGGCCGGACGCCGCCGGCGCAAGCCCGGCGGATCTCCCGGGGAGGATCTGGACCGGTTGAAGGGGACCGACTGGACGCCGGCGGACACCGGCCGGTGGGTCGCGGCCACCAGGCCGACTGCGGGCGGCCGGCGTGCCTGCTCGGGGTTGTTGCCGCCGTCGTGACTGGGCGTGGGGTTGAGGTGGGTTCGGCATGCGGCCCGGATCGTTGCGGTTACGGACCCGCCGAGAGGTAGGCGTCCAGGGCAGCGGCGCCGGTGAGCATGGCCCGGGCCCGGGACGACAGCCGGGCGCGCCAGTCGTGCAGCGCCGACTGCAGCGGCTCGACGCCGCCGGCGGTGCGGACCTGGGCGATCAGCGGCGCGATCTGCCCGAGGCGGTAGCCGCCGCGGCGCAGCTGGTGGACGAGCTGGGCGTCGCGGACGTCGGCCGCGCTGTACACCCGGTAGCCGGTCTGCCGGTCGCGGCGTGGTTGCACGAGACCGGCGCGTTCCCATTTGCGCAGGGTCGCCGGGCGCAGTCCGAGCCGCCTCGCGAGCGGCCCCACGAACGTCTCGCCGCGCCCCGGTGCCGTGCTCGCGAGACCGCGCTCGTCGGGCACGGGCGCCAGGTCGCGCAGGGCCGCCTCGACCGCCCGCAGGGTGTGCCGGTCGTCGAGCAGCTGCGCGTGACTCTCGTCGATGAGCCGGTACGCGTCGTCCGGCGAGTCCCGGTTGACGGCACGCATGATCTCCGCGGCCGTGCGGTGCCCGTGGCCGGGGATGAGGGCGAGAAAGGCGCTCAGCGCGTACGCGTGGAGCGGGGTGTAGGAGCGGTAGCCGGTGACCGTGCGCGGGGCGGGCGGGAGGATGCCGTCGTCGGTGTAGTTGCGGATCGCCTGCGTGGACAGGCCGTGCCCGCGTGCCAGGTCGACCGGCCTCAGCCGTACCCCGGATTGAAGGTTTTGCCGCGCCATCCCACCCAGCTCGCACCGAAGTCTCAACCGTCGGTTCAACGATACCGTTGAGGGAATGACAACTGGTATCGACGCTGCGAACGTCATGAAGCTGCTCCCGGGCCGGCCGCGGGTGCTCGGCCTCGGCGAGCCCACCCACTTCGAGGACGTCCTGCTGGAGGTGCGCAACGACCTGTTCCGGCAGCTCGTCGAGCAGGAAGGGTTCCGGGCGATCGCGATCGAGAGCGACTGCCTGATGGGCACGGTCGTCGACGACTACGTCGGCTCGGGCGAGGGCACGCTGGACGAGGTCATGGAGCGCGGTTTCAGCCACGGCTTCGGCGCGTCGGCGGCCAACCGTGAGCTGGTGCGCTGGATGCGCGCCTACAACGCGCCGCGCCCGCGGGTGGAACACGTGCGTTTCGCCGGCGCCGACGGTCCGCTGGAGCTGACGACCGGTCCGGCGAGCCCGCAGGAGGCGCTGACCCTGCTGTACGACTACCTCTCCCCGCGCGTCGACCTGCCGCACCCCAGGGAGGCGCTCGCGGCGGATGGCCGGTGGACCGATCCCGCCGCGATGATGGACCCGTCGCACTCCCCCGGCCGCACGCCCGCCGCCCGGGAGCTGCGGCTGATCGCCGACGACCTGGCGGGGCTGCTCGACGCGCAGACCCCGGCCGGCTCGCGGGAGGAGTGGCTGCGGGCCCGGATGTACGCGCGGACCGCGGTCGGCCTGCTGCGCTACCACCACTGGATGGCCGACACCTCACCGCACCGCATCGCCCGGCTGCTCGACATCCGCAGCGCGATGATCGCCGGGAACCTGCTCGCCGCCGCCGCCGAGTGGGGCCCGGTCCTGGCGTTCGCCCACAACAGCCACCTGCAGCGTTACCGCAGTTCGATGACGATGGGCGGGCAGCGGCAGCAGTGGTGGAGTTCCGGCGCGCTGGTGGAGGCCCGGCTCGGCGCCGGGTACTCGTTCCTGTCCATGGCGGTCGGCACGATCCGCCACCGGGGAGTGGACACGCCACCGCCGGACACGATCGAGGGCCGGCTGTACGCCCGGCCGGACGACCGCGTGCTCGTCGACCCGCGCTCACTGGCCGACCCTGTGCCGGCGGCGCGCGTGTCACCGTGGTTCGGCTACGCCGCGCTCGACCCGTCCCACCTGCCCGGCATCGACGGCGTCGTCTATATCAAGGACTGCCGGCCGACCCAGCCGTAGCGCTGGCCGTGATCCAGCGCGACAGGACACCGCGGGCCGCGCCGGTGTCGACGGCCGCGGCGCACCCGGGCAGGGCGGCGGCGAGTTGCTCCGCCACGGGCGCGTCCGACAGACTCGCGGCCACGCACACCGCCGCCGCGTTGAGCAGCGTCACATCCCGGATCGCGTCGCGCCGCCCGTCCAGCAGGGCGTGCGTGATCCGGGCGTTGGCCGCGGCCGTGCCGCCGCGCAGCTGGGCCGGTTCCGCCGCCGGGATGCCCAGCGTGCGCGGGTCGAGCGTGGAAGCCCGCACCACGCCGTCGCGGACCGTCCACACCGACGACGTGGTCACGGTCGTCAGCTTGTCCAGGCCGTCGTCGCCGCGCACCACCAGCGCCTGCCTGCCGCCGGCGGCCAGCACCTCGGCGACCACCGGGGCCAGGCGGGCGTCCGCGACCCCGATCACCTGGTGCCGGGGCGCCGCCGGGTTGATCAGCGGACCGAGGATGTTGAACACCGTCGGCACGCCCAGCTCCCGGCGTACCGCGGCAGCGTGCCGCAACCCGGGGTTGAAGCGCGGCGCGTACAGGAAGGTGATCCCGGCGTCGACGGCCACCCGGGCGGCCTGCCGCGGGGTCAGGTCGAGGGCGACCCCGAGGTGTTCGACCAGGTCCGCGGCGCCTCCGGTGGACGACGACGCGGCCCGCCCGCCGTGCTTGACGACGGTCAGGCCGGTGGCGGCGGCCACGACGGCGGCCATCGTGGAGATGTTCGCGGCCCGGGTGCCGTCGCCGCCGGTGCCGGCGATGTCGACGGTCGTGCCGGGGACGCTCACCGCAGCGGCGCCGGCGAGCAGGGCGCTGACCAGCCCGGTTATCTCGGCCGGGGTTTCGCCCTTGGCGCGCAGCGCGGTCGCGAACGCGGCGACCTGCGCCGGGGTGGCCTCGCCGGAGAGGATTCGCGCCATCGCCCAGGCGCTCTCGGCGCTGGTGAGGTCGCGGCGGGCGAGCAGCCCGCTGAGCATCAAAGGCCAGGTGACGGTCATGGGATGTCCTCAGGGTTCGGGGCCCGGTGAGGACATACGAAAAACGGCCGCCTCACCGAGGCAGCCGTGGAAACGCTCGAACGCGGGGCCGCCTAGAGGGCGGGCCACCACAGGGCCGGGCGCGTGATCACGTCCGGGACTCTACTACGGTGATCGGATGACGGTGGGTGGCGCGGTCGCCGAGATGACGCGGCTGCTGACGCCGCACGTCGGCGCGGACTGGGATGTCCGGGCCGGCTCGCTGGACTGGTCGTGCTGGGAGACGGCCGCCCACATCGCCCACGACCTGACCGCCTACGCGATGCAGCTCTCGGCCGGGACGGACGACGCCTATCTGCCGCTGGACCTGGTCGTCCGGCCGGGCACCCCGCCGGCGCGGCTGCTGCAGATCGTCCAGGGGTGCGGCCGGCTGCTCACCGCGGCCGTCGACGCCGCCGGACCGGACGCGAGGGCCTGGCACTGGGGTCCGACCGACCCGACCGGCTTCGCGGCGCTGGGCATGAACGAGACGCTGGTGCACACCTACGACATCGCGCAGGGTCTGGGCCTGGACTGGCTGCCGCCCGAGGACGCCGCGCGAACCATCTTGGACCGGCTCTTCCCGGACGCTCCCACCACCGAAGACCACGCCGACATGCTGCTGCGGTGCACCGGGCGCCGCGGCGAGACCGGGCCGGACTGGACCCTCAGGGCGGCCCGAGGCTGAACGTCGACACCGTCTCCCACTGCCGCGCCCCGGTCAGGCCGGCGATCAGGCGTACCGAAGTGATCTGCTCTTGAAGGGCGTGACCGACGCGGCCGCCTCGGCCAGCACCGTGAACGCCGGGAAGCCACGGAACAGGCGGGCCCGCGCGGCCGTCCGGATCGACGACAGCGGCAGGAACGGGTACAGCACCGTCACGTGCGCGGGCACGCCCCAGGACGCCGCCCGGTCCAGCCGCGACCGGTGTGCGCCGAGGACCGGTTCGGCGGCGGGTACCGGGATAATCAGTGCCGTTTCCAAGGCCACGTCCACGATGCTGGGCGCATGGAACACAGGATCGCGCGGATCGGTGGCGTCGTCGGGGTGGTGCTGGGCGGCAGCCGTGCGCGGGGCACGCACCGGCCGGACTCCGACCACGACATCGGCGTCTACTACCGCGGCGAACTCGACGTTGCCGGGTTGCGGGCGCTGGCCGACGAGGTCGCCGACGAGAAGGCCGAGGTGACCGCGCCGGGCGAGTGGGGTGCGTGGATGAACGGCGGCGCCTGGCTGCGGGTCGGCGGCGAGCGCGTCGACTGGATCTACCGAGACCTCGACCGGGTCCGGCGGATCTGGGACGACTGCCGGCAGGGCCGTACCGAGATCGGCTTCCAGGTGGGGCACCCGCTGGGCTTCTACTCCCACGCGTACGCCGGCGAGCTGGCCCTGTGCAAGATCCTCGCCGACCCGACCGGCGAGCTGGCCGCCCTGCGGGCCGAGACCCGGGTCTATCCGCCGGCGCTGCGGCAGGCGATGGTCGACCGGCTGTGGGAGGCCGGATTCCTGATCGCCCAGGCCCGCAAGGTGACCGACCCGACCTACATCGCCGGCTGCCTGTTCCGCGCGATGGGCATCATGTGCCACGCCGTGCAGGCCCGCAAGGGCGAGTGGCTGATCAGCGAGAAGGGCATGCTCGCCGCGGCCGGCCTGCCGGAGATCCTCGGCGCGATCGGCTCGACCCCGGACGAGCTGCGCGCCACCATCGACCGCGTCGAAGAAATCCTCGAAACCCAGAAACAGGCTTAGGAGTACGCGCGACGGAACGGTCCCGTCATCCGGGCTCGGCCTCAGCGCGGGGAGACCTCCGCGCGCCCTGTTCCGGGTTGTCCCGGTGGGTCACCCCGGCGAGCGCCCGTGCCAGGGCAGGGCGCTCCAGGACGTGCCGGAACACACGTCTCCCTCGTGAGATACATTCCCAGATATGGGAGACGCTGTGGAGGACCGGCTGGCCGCCCGCCTCGCATCCTTACGGGGCGCGCGCGGCTGGTCGCTGGAATTTCTCGCCGACCGTTCCGGGGTGAGCCGCTCGACCCTGTCGCGGCTGGAACGCGGCGAGGTCAGCCCGACAACCGCGCTGCTGGGCCGGGTCTGCGCCGCGTACGGGCTGACCCAGTCACGGCTGCTCGCCCAGGTGGAGTCCGAGCCGGCCGCCGCCCTGGTGCGCGCCGCCGACCAGCCGGTGTGGCGCGACGACGAGGCCGGCTTCACCCGGCGCGCGGTGTCCCCGCCGCACGCCGGCCTGCGCGCCGAGATGATCGAGGGCGTGCTGGACCCGGGCGCCGACGTGGCCTACGACCGGGTCACAGTGCCCGGCCTGGAGCAGCACGTCTGGGTGCTGGACGGCGCGTTGTCGCTGACCGACGGCGACACGGTGCACGAGCTCGGGACGGGCGACTGCCTGCGGTTCCGGCTGTGGTCGGCGACCAGGTTCCGCAACTCCGGTCCCGCCCCGGTCCGCTACGCGATCGTGCAGGTGCTGCCGTGATCGAACGACTGGACGAGGCCGCCTTCGAGGCGTGCCTGCCGGAACTCGCCGAGCTGCTGGTGGACGCGGTCGAGGACGGCGCGTCGGTCGGGTTCCTTGCCGGCTTCGACACGACCGCGGCCCGGGCCTGGTGGCTGTCCAGGGCCCCGGCCGTGGCGAGCGGCGGCCTCGCCGTGTGGGTGGCCCGCACGGACGGCCGGGTGACCGGGACGATCTCCCTGGCGTACTCGGACAAGCCCAACCAGAAACACCGAGCCGACGTGGTCAAGCTGGCCGTGCTCCGCAGGTGCCGCGGCCAGGGCCTGGGCCGCCGCCTGCTGGAGACCGCCGAGCAGACGGCCGCCGCGACCGGCGTGACCCTGCTGATGCTCGACACCGAGACGGCGAGCGCCGCCGAGACCCTCTACCAGCGCACCGGCTGGCAGCGCTACGGCATCGTCCCGGAGATGGCCGCCGACCCGTCGGGTGTGCTCCGCGACTGCAGCTTCTTCTACAAGACGCTCGCCTGAAGCAGGCCGGCCGCCGGCGGTGTAAGCGCATACATCGATTGACCGCTTCCGTCGGTTCTGCCGGAAACCGCAGAACATGAACGCGCGATCGGCTCGGGTTTCGGGGGCGTGTCGGGCGGGTTACGTTCGCGGCGTGGCTATGAAAGCGCTTTCAGGGTCGAAGGCGGCGACCGTCTACGAGGTGGCGCAGCGCGCCGGCGTGTCCATCGCCACCGTGTCGCGGGCGTTGCGCGGCTCGGAGCTGGTCACCGAGAAGACCCGCGAGCGGGTCCGTGCCGCCGCCGCCGAGCTGCGCTTCACCCCGAACCGGTCGGGACGGTCCCTGGCCGAGGGCCGGCACGCGGCCAACGGGATCGTCTTCCCCGACCTGGTCGGCCCGTACTACGCCGAGGTCGTCCTGGGCTACGAGGAGACCGCGGCCGGGTTCGGCAGCAGCGTGCTCATCCTGGCCACGCAGCGACGCCCGGACGCCGCCGAGGCGGTGCGGGAACTGGCCGGGCGGGTCGACGGACTGGCGATCATGGGGCAGACGGTCGGGGACGACGTGGTCGAGGAGATCGCCGCGACCGGGCTGCCCCTGGTGCTGCTGGCCCGCGATCCGGTGGCGGGCGTGGACACGATCCGTACCCGCAACGAGGGCACCGCGGCGTCGCTGACGGAGCATCTGCTCGGGCACGGCTACCGCAGCTTCGCGTTCCTCGGCGACCCGGAGGCCGCCCCGGACGTCGCGGGCCGATATGCGGGGCTGGCGGCGGCGCTCGCCGCGCACGGTCTGGACGTTCCTGAGCCCGTACCGTGCGCGCTTGATCTGGAGAGCGGTCGCAAGGCCGCGCTGAAACTGCTGCGTGACCCACCCGATGCCGTCGTCGGCGCCAACGACGAGGTGGCCTTGGGCGTGTATCTGGCAAGAGAAGAAGGCGCGGGAAGAACCGCGATCACCGGCTGGGACGACCTGCTGGCCGCCCGGTTCGCCGGCTTGACCACCGTGGCCCAGCCGATGCGTGAGCTGGGCGCGACCGCCGCCCGCTGGCTGCACGAACGGATCAACACCAACCCACCACCGGCGCCGAGGCGCCGGGTTCTGCCGACCCAGCTCGTCGTCCGGCGCAGCTGCGGTCCGCACCCCCCGGAGGAGCTATGAACAGAGCATTGCGGAAGGTCGCGGTCGTCGGGGCCGCGGTGACACTCGTGCTGGCCGGCTGCGGCCGGGAGTCCGGCGGCGAGCAGGAGAAGGCCACGTCGGTGGCCGAGGGCAAGGCCAGCGGCGAGGTCACGGTGTGGGCGATGGGCACCGAGGGCGAGAAGCTCGGCGCGTTCGCCCAGGACTTCATGAAGGAGAACCCGGACGCCAAGGTGACGGTGACCGCGGTGCCGTGGGATGCCGCGCATCAGAAGATCGCCAGCGCGATCGCGGCGAAGCAGACCCCGGACGTGTCGATGATCGGCTCGACGTGGCAGGGGGAGTTCGCCAAGACGGGCGCGCTGGACCCGACGCCGCCGGAGCTGTTCCAGCGCGACAGCTACTTCCCGGGCGCGTGGGACACCACGGTCGTCAACGACACCTCGTACGGGGTGCCGTGGTACGTGGAGACCCGGGTCATCTACTACCGGACCGACATCGCCGCGAAGGCCGGCATCACCAAGCCGCCGGCGACGTGGGCCGAGCTGAGCGCGATGGCCAAGGCGATGCAGGGCGCGGGCGCGAAGTGGGGCATCAACCTGCAACCGGGCAAGACCGGGTCGTGGCAGTCGGTGATGCCGTTCGCGTGGTCGAACGGCGTCGAGGTGTCGGACGGCACGAAGTACACGTTCGACTCGCCGGAGATGGTCGAGGCGCTGCGGTTCTACCAGTCGTTCTTCACCGGCAAGCTGGCGCCGACCGAGCTGGCCGAGGGGGCGCTGGAGCCGGGCTTCGCCAAGGGCGAGATCGCCGCGTTCCTGTCGGGGCCGTGGATGGTCGACCTGATCAAGAAGCAGGGCGGCGCCGGTTTCGAGGACAAGTTCGCGGTGGCGCCGATGCCGAAGCAGAAGTCGGCCACGTCGTTCATCGGCGGCTCGAACATCGCCGTGTTCAAGGACGCCAAGAACCGGGACGCGGCGTGGAAGTTCCTGCAGTGGCTGGCCCAGCCCGCGGTGCAGACCCGGTGGTACCAGACGACCAGCGACCTGCCGGCGGTGCGGTCGGCGTGGCAGGACCCGGCGCTGGCCGGCGACAAGTTCCTGAAGGTGTTCGGCGAGCAGCTCAAGGACGCGAAGGCGCCGCCGACGTTCGCCACCTGGGAGCAGGTGTCGGCCGCGTTCGACACCGAGGTGGAGAAGCTGGCCAAGTCCGGCGAGGACCCCGCCACGGTGGCCAGGACCGTGCAGTCCAAGGCCGAGGCGATCGGTACGGGCAGCTGAGATGAGGCGGAGATCCCTCACCGGCTGGGGATTCGCCGCGCCGTTCACCCTGCTGTTCCTGGTGTTCATGGCGCTGCCGGTCCTGGCGTCGCTGGTGATGAGCCTGACCGACCTGCGCGCCACGGACCTGCGGAACCCGTTCGCGGTGAACTTCGTCGGCCTGGACAACTTCACGAGGCTGTTCGGCGACGACCTGTTCGTCAAGGCGTCGGCGAACACGCTGATCTTCGTCGTGGTCGGGGTGCCGCTGAACCTGGTGGTGTCGCTGGCCGCGGCGTCGGCGCTGAACTCGGGGCTGATCCGGTTCCGGGCCGCGTTCCGGGTCGGTTTCTACCTGCCGGTGGTCACCTCGATCGTGGCGATCGCGGTGATCTGGCGGTTCCTGCTGGACCCGGACGCCGGGCTGGTCGACAACCTGCTGCGCCTGGCCGGCATCGAGGGGCCGCACTGGCTGGGCAGCACCAGCACCGCCCTGCCGTCGCTGATCGTGATGGCGGTCTGGCGCAACTTCGGGTTCCTGATGGTGGTGTTCCTGGCCGGGTTGCAGGGCATACCGCAGCACCTGTACGAGGCGGCCCGGCTGGACGGGGCGTCGCGCCGGCAGCAGTTCCGCAACGTGACGCTGCCGCTGCTGCGCCCGACGTTGCTGTTCGGCGCCGTGGTGACCAGCATCGGGTTCCTGCAGCTGTTCGAGGAGCCGTTCGTGATGACGCAGGGCGGGCCGCTGAACTCGACCCTGTCGGTGTCGTACCACATCTACAACCAGTTCGGATTCGGCAACTACGGCTACGCGGCCGCGGCCAGCTACGTGCTGTTCCTGGCGATCGTGGCGCTGTCGGTGCTGCAGTTCCGCCTGCTCGGGGAGAGAGACTGATGCGGACCCAGGACCGGATCGCGAAGATCTCCCTCTACACGATCCTCTGCGCCGGCCTGCTGGTGGTCGTCGGGCCGTTCCTGTGGATGGCCCTCGCCTCGTTCAAGCCGGAGGCGGAGATCCGCCGGGTGCCGCCGACCTGGCTGCCGGACACGTGGACGCTGGAGAACTTCCGGCAGCTGTTCACCCGGCTGGACTTCCCGCAGTACTTCGCCAACTCGGTGCTGGTGGCGGTGCTGATCACGGCCGGGAACCTGCTGTTCTGCTCGCTGCTGGGCTACGCCCTGGCGAAGCTGAACTTCCCGGGCAGGCGGGCGCTGTTCCTGGTCGTGCTGGGCATGCTGATGGTGCCCGGGATGGTGCTGTTCGTGCCGCAGTTCGTGCTGGTGTCGAACCTGGGGCTGGCCAACTCGTACGCCGGTCTGGTCCTGCCGTTCCTGGCCGGGCCGTTCGGGGTGTTCCTGATGCGGCAGTTCCTGTCCACGATCCCGGACGACCTGATCGAGGCGGCCCGGGTGGACGGCGCCGGCGAGTGGCGGATCTTCTTCCGGATCGTGCTGCCGCTGTGCCGGCCGGCGCTGGCCACGCTGGGCATCCTGACGTTCCTGTCGAGCTGGAACAACTTCCTGTGGCCGCTGGTCGTGGCCACCACCGAGGACAAGTACACGCTGCCGGTCGCGCTGGCGCTCTACAGCGTGGGGCAGAACCGCACCGACTTCGGCCTGCTGCTGGCCGGGGCGGTGGTCGTGGTCCTGCCCGTGCTCGTCGTGTTCCTGATCCTGCAGCGGCACTTCCTGCGCGGGATCGCCACCACCGGACTCAAGTGAGAGAGGCCGGACTCAAGTGAGAGGTACGCACGTGAGACGTCTGCTCGTACCCGTGATCTCGATGATCTTGATCTTCTCGGCGACCCCTGCCACGGCCGCCACGAGCCCGTTGAGGACCTGGGCGAAGGACACGTGGCGGTCGATGGTCGCGATGACCGACGCGCAGACCGGCCTGGTGTCCGACAACATCACCGGCGACCTGGCCACCCGGGCGAAGTACACGTCGCCGACGAACATCGGCGGCTACCTGTGGTCGGCGGTGGCGGCCGACCGGCTGGGCATCATCTCCGGGCGTGAGTCCCGCGCCCGGATCGGCCGGACCCTGGACACCCTGGCCACGCTCGAGCACCACGAGCCGTCCGGGATGTTCTACAACTGGTACGACCCGGCGACCGGTGACGTGGTCACCACCTGGCCGGAGGACGACCATCACGCGGTGACGCCGTTCCTGTCGAGCGTGGACAACGGCTGGCTGGCCGCGGCGCTGCGGGTGGTCCGTGGCGCGTACCCGTCGCTGAAGGCCAAGGCGGACCGGGTGCTGACGCCGATGAACTTCGGCTTCTACTACAACCCGGCGGCGACCACGCCGATCGGGACGCGCGGGCTGATCCGGGGCGGGTTCTGGGACACCGCGCCGCCGCCTTCAACGACGTCGTGTTCTGTCCCGCAGAACGGGGTGTGGTTCACCTGCAACCACTACGACATCACGGTGACCGAGCCGCGGATCGCCACCTACCTGGGCATCGGGGCGGGGCAGATCCCGGCGAAGGCGTACTACGACACGATGCGCACCCTGCCGGACAGCTGCGACTACTCATGGCAGGAGATGCAGCCGCGGGGATTCACCACGACCCTTCTGGGAACAGAGGTGTACGAGGGCTCGTACCGGTACCGGGGTATCACGTTCGTGCCGTCGTGGGGCGGGGACATGTTCGAGGCGCTGATGCCGGACCTGTTCGTTCCGGAGGCGCAGTGGGGCCCGCGGTCGTGGGGGCGTAACCATCCGGCGACGGTGGCGGGGCAGATCGAGCACGGCCTGAACGACGCGAAGTACGGCTACTGGGGCTTCTCCCCCGCGTCCGACCCGGCCGGCGGATACGGCGTCTACGGGGTGGACGCCATGGGCATGGACACCGGCGGCTACCCGTCGGACGTGCAGAAGTCCAACTACGACGCCGGTTTCGGCGCGTGCCGGCCGGCCGGTCCGGCGCCCCGCTACGGCGACGGGGTGGTGACGCCGCACGCCGCGTTCCTGGGCCTGCCGTACGCGCCGCGTCCCGCCGTGGCGAACCTGTCCCGGCTGGCCGCGAACTTCGACGCGTACGGGCCCGGCGGGTTCTACGACGCGGTCAACGTGGGCACCGGCCAGGTGGCCAGGCGGTACCTGTCCCTCGACCAGGCGATGATCATCGGCGCCGTGGGCAACCACCTGGGCGGGAACGTGCTCAAGGAGGCCTTCGTGGATCGCACGTTCGAGCGGCGGGTGCGTCCGCTGCTGGCGGCGGAGACGTTCAACGTGCCCGCGGGGCAGCGGCTGCCGCAACTGGGAGGCGGCCGATGACAGCCCAGGCGAACTGGGCCGCGTTGATGGGTTCCGGGGGCGCGCAGGACCGTGTCCCCGGCGAGACGACGGTCGCCGACCTGCCCGCGCCGGGCAATGTGCGGGCGGTCGCGGGCCGCGAGCAGGTGACGGTGTCGTGGGATCCGGTGCCCGGCGCGATCGGCTACGCGGTGCACCGGTCGGCGTCGGCGGACGGCCCGTTCACGGTGGCCGACTTCGGCGGCGGCGACGTCCTGGCCGTCCCGCACGGCCCGTTCGCCGACACCACCGGTTCCGGTGAACGGTTCTACGCGGTCGCGGCCCTGGCCACGGTCACCGCGATGGGTGCGCTGTCGGCGCCGGCCGAGGTGGCCGAGGGCGACTCGTCGGCGCGGGTCCAGATCAAGGCGGGTCCTTCGGGTACGCCGCTGCACCGCGTGTGGCGGGCCATGGTGGGTTCCGAGCACCTGTCACATCTGCTGTCCACGGATCGCAGCGGTGGCCGGGAGATCGGCGCCGAGCTGCGCGACGCCCTGGCGCGGGCGCAGGCGGAGCTGCAGATCGCGACCGTGCGCGCCCACGGGATCCTCTCGGATGATTTCGCGACCGCCGACGCCGTCTACGACCAGGTGCTGGCGCTGGGCTACCGGCCGGTGGTGGAGCTCGGCTTCATGCCCCGCGACCTGGCCCGGGATCCGTCGCGGACCGTCTTCGCGTACGAGGGGATCATCTCTCCGCCGGCCGACTGGGACGCCTGGGCCGCGCTGATCCGGGACTTCGCGGCGCATCTGATCGACCGGTACGGCCGCGACGAGGTCGTGAACCACTGGACGTTCGAGGTGTGGAACGAGGCCAACCTGTCGGTGTTCTGGTCGGGCACCCCGCAGGAGTACTGGCGGCTGTACGACGTGACCGCCCGGGCGCTGCGCTCGGTGGACGCCGGGATCCGGGTCGGTGGCCCGGCGACGGCGGCGGCCGGCTGGATCGAGGAGCAGACCGCCCGCGACGACGTCGACTTCCTGTCCACCCACGTCTACGGCACCGCGCCGCTGGACCTGCGTCCGCTGGCCGGCGGGAGGCCGCTGCTGTGGACCGAGTGGGGGGTGACCGCCACGCACGGGCATCCGATCAACGACTCGGTGTTCGCGGCGGCGTTCCTGCTGCGGGGCATGCGGTCGGCGGCCGGGCGGGTGGACGCGCTCGCGCCCTGGGTGATCTCGGATCACTTCGAGGAGCTGGGCCGTCCGGAGCGGCTGATACACGGCGGGTTCGGGCTGCTCACGGTCGGGAACCTGGCGAAGCCGAAGTACTGGGCGATGCGCCTGCTGGAGCGCCTGGGCGAGGTCGAGGCGCCGGTGTCGCTGTCCGGTGACGGCGCCGGGAGCCTGGTCGAGGCGTGGGCGTCCCCCACCGCGGTGCTGGTGTGGAACGGCACGCTCGACCAGTCCAAGGCTCTCGGGGCGGCCGGCCTCGACCGGCTGGTGCGCATCACGCTGCCGGTGCCGGAGCCCGGTGACTATGTCGTCCGGGTCTGGCGGGTGGACGCGCTGCACGGCAACGTGGCCGCCCGGTGGGAGGCCCTCGGTGGGGGCGCCGACTGGCCGGACGACGAGCAGTGGCTGGCGTTGTCGGCCGAGGACCGCCTCGACGAGGCGGAACCGGCCCGCACCGTGACCGCCGGCGCCTCCGTGGAGATCGAGGTCGACCTGCCCAATCCCGGTATCGCCCTGGTGGAAGTTCAGCCGGCTGGTTGACCTTCCGCGGCACGGGTCATTGTTCGTCTCGCCGTCTCGCCGGCTACATCTGGTGATGCTGGTGCACGACGGCGTGGCCCTTGCCGCGGGAGATCATCCACCGGTTGACCGGCGTGGTGAGCACGAACGCGACGGCCAGCGACGCGGCCAGGGTGAGCCAGAACAGGGCGCTGCCGAGACCGGCGTCCATGGCGCCGGGGACGGCGAGGATGAACCCGTTGTCGACGATCTCCATGACGGCGATCGAGACGGTGTCCGCGGCCAGGGCCACACCCAGGGCGGCGCGGAGGGCGAGCCCGGTGCGCAGCACGCCGCGCATGGTGAGGGCGTAGCCGAAGACGAAGGCCAGCGCGATCGACAGGACGACGGTGGCGGCGTTGTGCAGGCCGAGCGAGGTGCCGATCACCATGCCGAGGATCTCGCCGATGGCGCAGCCGGTCAGGCAGTGCAGGGTGGCGGTGGCCGCCATCTTCCAGGAGGCGTTCATACCCCCGAAGGTACCCCCTGGGGGTATCAGACGGGAAGGTGGAGGTGATCGGCGGCACGTTCCAGCTCCAGGTGCAACGTGCGCAGATCGTCACCGACCCCCGCGTGCAACCTGCCCGCCCGCGCCTCGTTCTCGATGCGCTCGCACACCTCACTCACCGCCGTCGCCCCGATGTTCCCGGCCGCACCCCGCAGACTGTGCGCCTCGTCCTCCAGCACCCCCAGGTCACCAGCCTGGAAAGCCTCGTCCAGCACCGAGACGTGCCGCGGCGCCCGCGACCTGAACGACGAGACGAGCCGTTCCACCAGGGCCAGCTCCGGCACGGTCCGGTCACCGGCCAGCTCGGCCAGCCGGTGACCGATCGGATCCCCGCCGGTACGCGCCACCCGGGTGACCTCACTCGCCACCCACCGGGCCAGCGTCCGATCCAGCTCCACCGGGTCGACCGGCTTCGCCAGATAGTCGTCCATCCCCGCGGCAAGACACCGCTCCCGGTCCGCGACCAGCGCGCTCGCGGTCATCGCGATGATCGGGGTGTGCCGCCCCCCGCCCGCCTCCCGATGCCGGATCTCCGCCGTCGCCGAGAAACCGTCCATCCGCGGCATCCGGCAGTCCATCAGGATCGCGTCGTAGTCCCGGCGCGCCGACATGTCACACGCCTCGATGCCGTCCCCGGCAACGTCGCTCTGATAGCCGAGGCTCGACAGGATGCCCGTCGCCACCATCTGGTTGATGTCGTTGTCCTCGGCCAGCAGGATCATGCCCTTCCCGCCGGCGGTGCGCGCCGCGACGGGCAGCACGGCCGGCACCGGCCCGACAGCGGCCATGCTCTGCGCCAGCAGGTCGTACAACGCCGACCGACGCACCGGCTTCGGCAGGTAGGTGGGTGCTCCGGCGCCGTCCGCCCCAGCGGGCGGGTTCTCGTTCAAGACGACGATGCGTACGCCGGGAATACCGACGTCCCCGGTGACGATGCGGGCCAGCCCCTCCGTGTCCACGTCGTCGTCGGCGTCCAGCAGCAGCAGGTCGTACGGCCGCCCGAACAACGCCGCCTCCCGCAAGATGTGCAACGTGTCGACCGCGCTGCCGGCCGTCGCCACCGTCATCCCCCAGCGGCGCAGATCGTCCTCCAGCGCCTCCCGGTCCGGCCCGGCGCCGGCGACCAGGATGCGCAGCCCCGCACTCCCGGCAACCGTGTCGCAGACCCCGCCCGAGGCCGGCTCGAACGGTATCTCGCACCAGAACGTGCTGCCCTGACCCGGTTCGCTGTCCACCCCGATGGTGCCACCCATCGCCTCGATCAGCTGCCGGCTGATCGCCAGACCCAGACCGGTCCCACCGTACGCGCGGGTGGTCGACGCGTCGGCCTGCGTGAACGGCTCGAACAACCGCTCCCCATCCTCCGCCGGAATACCGATACCGGTGTCGGTCACCTCGAACCGGATCACCACCGCGTCGGCACCCGGCCGCGTCGGCAACCGGTCCGCGCGAATCGTCACACTGCCCTGCCCGGTGAACTTGACCGCGTTGCCCGCCAGATTGATCAGGACCTGCCGGACCCGGCCGCCGTCACCGCGTACCGCCTCGGGCAGTTGCGGGCCGCGCCGGGTGACCAGCGTCAGACCCTTGTCCTCGGCCACCGGCGCGATCAGCGCCGCCGTATCGGCCAGCAGCGCGGTCAGGTCGAAGTCATGGTCGTAGAAGACGATCTTCCCCGCCTCGATCTTGGAGAAGTCGAGGATGTCGTTGATCACCCCGAGCAGCGCGTTCCCGGCCCGGTGGATCCCCGACGCGTAACGGCGCTGCGCATCGTCCAGATCCGTACCCATCAACAGCGACGCCAGCCCCAGCACCCCGTTCATCGGCGTCCGGATCTCATGGCTCATCGTGGCCATGAACTCGCTCTTCACCCGGCTCTGCGCCAACGCCTCGTCCCGGGCCCGCTCGGCCGCCTCGGTGGCCTCCCGCAGACCGGTCACATCCAGCGAGACACCGCACACCGCGTACAGATCGCCCTGATGATCGTGCAGCGGGAACTTGTTGCTCTCATACACCCGACCCCGGCTGTCCGTCTCCCGCACATGAATGGGCGCATGGTGCGCGCGGGCGTCGGTGGCCCGCCACGTAGCCGCCAGCTTCGGGTCGAAAGCCTCGTCGGTCTCACCGATGATCACACCCGGATCCAGCCCGAACGACCGCTCGAACGTGGTGTTGGCAAGCAGATAACGGCCGTCGAGATCCTTCACGTAGATCAACGACTGGCTGTTCGCGATGATCGCCCCCAGCATCGCCGCCTGGGCGTCGCGCTCCGCCTCCGCCTCCGCACGGGCATCGGCGACCCGCTCCCGCAACTCGATGCCATACCGGCGCTGCTGCGCGGCCGGATCGACGAACAACGCACCCGTCCCGTCCAGCAGCACCCCGTAACCACGCCGCAAAGTCCAGTAGTAGACGCCGACGACCGCGGTCAGAACATCCCAGACAGCCGTCGGCCACAAACTCCAGCCCGCCAGATCGTGCATCGCCGCCATCTGCGGCGGCACAAAACCGCCCGGCCAGTACATCGCCGCATGAAACGCATGACCCACAGCACAGCTGAAGAAGATCAAAGCCGTCGCAACCGCGAGCCGGTTCGCGCGAAACTGCCCCGCCCGCACCACCGGCACCACGATCGCCACACAGATCGCCGCGTACGCGCACGCGATGACGACGTTGCCGGCGAGTGCCCACTGCTGCGCCACATCAACCCGATCGGCCGCCGTAGCGCAGCACTGAGCCCGTTCTACACCGTTGCGCTCCTCATCTCCGCTTCCGTCACCGGCGAACGACGGCGGGCCGTCAGAGCACCGAAGGTCAGACCGAGCACGGCCCACATCACGACCTGCGTGCCCAGCGACGTCAACCGGAAATTCCACAACAGGCTCGCCGGGAACGTCGCCGACACCTCGTCGATGTTCGGCAACAACACAAACCCGATCACCACGACCAGCAGGAACGCGCCCAGCCCGGCGGTCAGCCGCAACCACTCGGCCGCACCCGAGCGCAACGACCGGAACGCCAGCACCGACGCCCAGACCGCGACCACCCCGATCACCAGGATCGCCAGATAACTGGCCGTCCGCTGATCGATGGTCGACGGATCACCCACCGCCGGCGGATTCGGCGGGTACTTCACCCACGGCACCAGAACCACCCCGACCAGACCCGCCGCGGCCAGCCCCAGAGCGGCGCGGGTGTCATCCGGGGTACGCAGACGGCGACGCAGCAGGGCGAACCCGACCGCGAACAAACCACCCAGCGCCACCCCGTACAGGCCCGTCGCCAGGAACAACCCCGCCTTCTGACCGTCCCGCGAAACCAGAGGCGGCTCCTCGTCCGCAGCCGCCGGCGGCGCGGCCGCCTCCTCGATCGCGATCGCCGCATCCACCTTCGGCTCACCGAACGCAAACGCGAAGACCCCGGCCAGCAGACCGGCGATCAGACCCGCAAGCAGGCCACGCAACAGAATGGCGCCGAAACCCCGCGCCCCGGGAGCCGCGCTCAGTGACACGGGACGCCGAGCAGGTGCCGGCCGTCGTGCATCAGCTCATGCAAGTACATGCCCGACTGCGAAACCGCACCCTGATCGAACGCCACCAGATAGGCCAGCAACAACGCACCGACCACCACGGCCAGAGCGATCCACAACAACCGCGGAGTAACCAGCGGCGACGAGACCGACGTGGGCTGAGACATAGAAACCTTCCTTACGGGATGACGCGTCCCGGTAGAGCAGGCTGCGAACACGTGAGAATCCTGGCTCGCCGGAAACCCGGCTCACAGTGGCGCGACCGCACCGGACTCACACCGGTTTCCCTCACATGCCGCAGTTGGTCCCTACAACCTATCGATGCACCCGCACCCGCGCCAGGGTGGCGGACATCGCAACCCCGCCCCGCCCGGTAGCATCCACCCGGATCGTTGAACGGGGGTTCACAGGATGCGTCTCGGCCGGCCGGCAGCCGCAGTCACAACCGTGGCGATGGTGGTACTGCTGACACCCGCCCCGGCCCAGGCACGGCTCGCACCCTGCGACCAGACACCGGCCACCGGACAGGTCAACCGCAAACTCCCCTACGAGGACCAGCTCTACGACCTGCCCCGGCTCGCACCCGTCGCCACCGGCGCCGGCGTCCGCGTCGCCGTCATCGACTCCGGCGTGGACTCCCGCCACCCCCAGCTCGACGGCCGCGTCGAGGACGGCCGCGACCTGCTGCACGGCGACAGCGACGCCCGCCAGGACTGCGTCGGCCACGGCACCGCCGTCGCCAGCATCATCGCCGCCAGACAAGCCGACGGCATCCCCTTCCACGGCCTCGCCCCCGACGCCACCATCGTGCCCGTCCGCATCACCGAGAAAGAAACCATCGACGGCAAAGAGGTCGGCCAGGACGGCAGCCCCGCCGAATTCGCCGAAGCCATCACCTGGGCCGCCAGCAAAACCGGCGGCAACGCCCAGGTCATCAACCTCTCCGTCGTCATGACCCAGGACAACGCCCAGGTCCGCCGCGCCGTCCAGCAGGCCGTCGCCGACGGCGTCGTGATCGTCGCCGCCGCCGGCAACCAGGGCAACACCAGCGACGCCAACCCCACCCCCTACCCCGCCGCCTACTCCGGCGTCATCGGCGTCGGCGCGGTCGGCCCCACCGGAACCCGGGCCGACTTCTCCCAGCACGGCCCCTACGTCGACATCGTCGCCACCGGCGACGCCGTCACCGTCGCCACCCCCGGCTCCGGACACACCACCCAGAAAGGCACCAGCTTCGCCACCCCCTTCGTGGCCGCCACCGCCGCGCTCATCCTGCAACGGCAACCCCGCCTCACCCCCGCCCAGGTACAACGCCGCATCATCGCCACCGCCGACCCCGCCCCCGGCGGCAACCACAGCGACGAATACGGCTTCGGCCTGCTCAACCCCTACCGAGCCGTCACCGAAACCCTCGGCCCCGAACGCCGGCCCTCACCCGCCGCCGCACCCGACAACCGCGACGACCCCGCCACCGTCGCCCTGCAGACCCGCCGCGCCGCATCCCAGCAGAAGGCCCTCATCTTCGGCCTCATCGGCCTCGGCGCCGTCCTGCTCGTCACCCTCGCCGGCATCGTCATCCGCCGGGGCCGCCGCCGCGGCTGGCACCCCGCCTAGGGTTCGGCCCAGGTCTACCGCCCAGGTCTACGGCCCAGGTCTCCGGCCTACCCGTTGCGCACGTCCCGCCACGCCAGCCAGCGCCGCACCTCGGCCATGTCGAAATCCGGGCCCTCCACCAGGACCACGAACGTCGACACGCCCCGGCCCAGATAATCCGGGCCCACCTCGCGCGGCTCACCCCGTACGAAAGCCGATCTCTCGATCTCCCCCGGATCCCGGCCCAGCTCCCGGCACCGCGCATCCACCACCCGCGACGCCGCCGACAACTGCTCGCCGTCCGCGAACGTGTGCCACCGATCCGCCTGCTCCGCCACCAGCCGCAACGCCCGCGGGCCGTTCGCCGCCACCAACAACGGCACCTCCGCCGGCGGATTCAGCGAACCCAGCCGCCGCCGCACCCGCACGGCCGCCTCACCCAGCTGAGCAACCCGCTCCCCCGCCGAACCGAACTCGTACCCATACGCCTCGTACTCGAACTTGCGGAACCCCGCACCCAGCCCCAGCACCATCCGCCCGCCGCTGACGTGATCGACCGTCCGCGCCATGTCCGCCAGCAGATCCGCGTTCCGGTACGCCACACACGACACCAGCATCCCGATCTCCACCCGCGACGTCGCCTCCGCCCACGACGACAGCGTCATCCACCCCTCGAAATGCCTCCCCGTCCGATCCTCGGCGCTACCCAGCGGAAAGAAGTGATCCCACCCGAACAACACATCCGCGCCCAGCTCCTCCGCCATCAGCGCGGCCCGCCGCACATCCGCGAAATCCCCCAACGCCGGCGCCACCTGAACCCCGACCCGCACCCGTCTGTCATCCACGAAAGACGAGGATAAGGACCCAGAACGACCACAGCGTCACCGCCGAACTCGCCGACGGCACCCACCTGCACGCCCGCCCACCCCTGGGCGGACAGGGCCTCAACCTCGGCATCCAGGACGCCTTCAACCTCGGCTGGAAACTCGCCGCCCACTCAACGGATGGGCACCCGCCGACCTCCTCGACACCTACCAGACCGAACGCCGCCCGGTCGCCGCCGACGTCCTCGACAACACCCGCGCCCAAGGCGTCCTCGACTCCACCGAACCCGGCCCGCAGGCGCTGCGCAAGCTGATGTCCGAGCTCATGGACTTCGAGAACGTCAACCGCCACCTCATGGAGAAGGTCACCGCCATCGGCGTCCGCTACGACCTCGGCGGCGGCCACGACCTGGTCGGCCGGCGCCTGCGCGACGTGGCCCTCGGGTCCGGGCGCCTCTACGACCTGACCCACGCCGGGCGGGGCCTTCTGCTCGACCGGACCGGCCGCCTCTCCGCCGGCGGCTGGACCGACCGTGTGGACCAGGCCGCTCTCGGCGAGAGCGACCGGCCCGCCCACGTCGCTGTCGGCGGGACCGGTCGGCTCTCCGCCGAGCGCGCGACTCGCACTGCCGATGTTGGCGACGAGCTGGACGTCCCCGCGGTTCTGCTCCGCCCCGACGGTCACGTGGCCTGGGTCGGCGACGACCAGCAGTCGCTGCGCGAGCACCTGCACCGCTGGCTCGGCGCGACCGGCTGACCCACCGGCCAAAACCAAAAGTCGGGTGTCGTTGATTCCTTTTAGGTCTTTTGCTTGTGTCGCGCGTGGAGTGCGGCGGCGCACGTCGCGTAGAGCATCCTAGGATGTTAGTGGTGCGGCGCGGCTGCCGGAGATCGACCGGCCAGGGCACTAACCTCCGGGTGCGATGGAAGAGAACAGCCGGCCCTGCGCCCATTGCGGCCGCCCGGTGGCGCAGCGGGCCTCCGCCGGCCGCCCGTTCCGCTACTGCCGCGACAACGACGGCGAGTGCCAGCGCGCCTCCCGCAACGTGCGGATGCGCCACCGCGCCTCCCCCGGCCTGGCCGGCGAGGTGGCCCGCACCTGGGAGGCCGTGGACCGCCTCGACCAGCTGGTCGGCACGCTCACCGAGGCGCTGCACGCCGAGATGTCCCCCGCCGGCGTGGAACGCCAGATCGCCGAGGTACGGGCCGAGACCTCCCGCCAGGTGGCGGCCGCCCACACCGACCGCGACGAGACACGCCGCGAGGCCGAACTGGCCGTCGTCGCCGCCACGGTGGCCCACCAGCGCGCCGAGGCGGCCGAGACCGAGCGCGACGAGGCCCGCCGCCTCACCGCCCTGGCCGACGCGGCGGCCGCCGAAGCCCGTACCGAAGCCGCCGAGGCCCGCACCGAGGCAGCCTCCGCCCGGGCGGAGGCCGACCAGATCGCCGCCGAGGCCCGCGCCGCCGTCTCCGCCGCCGCCGAGAACGCCCGCCAGGCCATGGCCGAGGCCCGCGATGCCCTGTCCGCCCTGTCCACGGCCGAGGCGGCCCACGACGAGACCCGCAAGACCCTTTCCGGCGTACGCGACCAGCACGCCGAAGCCCTCCGCACAGCCGAGGCAGCCCAGCGCGAGTCCAGCCTCGCCATCGAGGCCGTCCAGCGCGAGTCCAGCCTCGCCATCGAGGCAGCTCAGCGCGAATCCAGCCTCGCCGTCAAGGCCGCCCAGCGCGAATCCAGCCTCGCCGTCGCCGCCGCCCAGCAGGAGGCCGCCGAATCCCGCCGCGCCGCCGAGTCCGCGAGATCCGAGGCGGCCGATGCCCTCCGTACCGCCGACAAAGCCCGCGCCGAAACCGCCGAAGCCCGAGCCACCGCCCTGCGCAGCACCGACCAGGCCGCCGGCGCGGCCGAGGAGCTCACGGCCGTCCGGGCCCAGCTCACCGCCGTGACCACCGAACGCGACGAGACCGCCCGAGCCCTGGCCGACCTGAAGGCCACCGCCGACCGCGACCACCGCACCGCCACCCAGGACCTGGCCGACCTGGAACGCCGCCTGGCAGCCGCCCGAGCCGAAGCCGACGCCGCCGGCAACCGGGCCGCCCAGCTCTCCACCCAGATCAGCGACCTGGCCGCCGCATTGGCCGCTCTGAGCAATTCGCCCCGCCCCGCATCCTCGGCCCCGCCGCCCCGGACGTCCGCCCACACCTGAGGGCCGGGCGGCGGCCCTTTGTCATGCCCGAAAACCGGTGGAGCGGTCCCGGTGCGCACCGTTACCGTGCTGACCAACCGCCGAGCCGAGTAGTCAAGGACGTGCCGTTGTACTCCCTGTGAGACCTCCCGAGCGCTGATCTGTCGCGCGTCGCCCCGTGGCGCCGCGCTCCTTCCTGCTGCGGATTTCCTCACTGAAACGGTGTACCTCTGTGCTCACCACCTGGGCCGTAGCGCCCACCTGCCTGCCACTCGGCCGCCCTTGTCCCGTCAACAGTCTCCACGCCGCATCCGGGACAGCGGCCCGATGCACCATCCGACGCCTCACCGCTGACGCCTCGCACCACCGGCATCCCGAGGGGCTCGACATCCCGTCCCAGCCCGCGCACTCCACCCGCCAGCCAGGGCGCTGCCACGAGCCGCGTTGCCACGAGCCGCGTTGCCACCAGCCGGCGCGTGCTCACCAGCCGGCGCGTGCTCACCAGCCGGCGCGTGCTCACCAGCCGGCGCGTGCTCACCATTGGTCGGCGCGACTCAGGCGCAACCACCGCCAGCTCCTCGATCGGCCACGGATAACGCCGCCGGTCGCCGCGGGGCACGGCATTCCGCGCGCCGAGGCCGAGAGTCTGATCACCAGGGGGATGTACGTCCCGGCAGTCCGGCCGGCCGGCAAGCGTGGGAACAGTCCGGTGCGGCCGCATTGGCAGACGGGCCGCCGCACAGCTTCCTGGCAGCCGCCGCCCTGGCACCTGCCGCGCGCCGACGCGTCCGCCAAAGCCCGGGCCAACACCGCAAAAGCGGCAAATCGGTCGGCCCGCCGCCACCGCCCCCACCCCTGAACTGGGTGGGCCTGAGCGTAGCGCCGGCGGACCGGACGGCGAGGCCGCTGTCCACAGGAGGGAGCGATGTGGATAACGTCGTCAGTCCGGTTGATCTCGGCAATGCTCGATCACGTTCATCCGGAGATCTTCATGTCCGACTACGCCGAACGCCCCGCCGCGACTGCCGAGGCGCCCCGGACCGAGCTCGTGAGGGGCGCCTGGGGCGCCTGTGTCACCGTGAGGGATGACGCCTGGAGGGTTGGCGGGGCACCGAGTGACCAATATCGCAAGATGTGGAGAGCTCCCATAATGCCGTAAAGTGGACCAAGGTCCACTTCGGGGCGGTCGCGGAGTGACAGGTAAGGGGTGCGGGCCGCTACGCTCGTAAGCGTTAACACCGTCGACACACGATGACTCTTGACCGGGCGCGTCGGGCGGAATCGCGCGACCGTCCCTTTCGTTACACCAACGGAAGCAGCACCACGAGCGAGGGGAATGCCGATCATGGGCGAACGCATGCTGCGCGGCAGCCGTCTTGGCGCAGTCAGCTACGAGTCCGACCGCAACACCGAGCTGGCTCCCCGGCAGACCCGCGAGTACCTGTGCGTGAAGGGCCACCAGTTCGAGGTGCCGTTCGCTGTCGACGCCGAGGTCCCGGTGACCTGGGAGTGCAAGTTCGACGGGAGCATCGCGCGGCTGGTGGACGGCAATGAGCCGGAGCAGAAGAAGGCGAAGCCGCCGCGGACCCACTGGGACATGCTGCTGGAGCGGCGGTCCATCTCCGAGCTCGAGGACATCCTCAACGAGCGGCTCGAAGAGGTACGCACCCGGCGCGGCCGGTAACCAGCACAACCACGAGAAACGCCCCCTGCGACGTCGCAGGGGGCGTTCTTCATGTGTGCGACCGGCGGCTGGTGTCCGGGCCGCCGGAATGCGCGGTCAGCGGACGATCTCGCCCTCGATGACCGCGGAGGCCGGGCCGGCGGAGCCGGAGGGCGACCCGGAGGCCGTGGAGGGCTGGGCGGGAGACGCGGCTGAGGAGACGGAAGTGGTGGAGGGCGACGCCGGCGGGGTGGAGACCGGGTCGCCGCGGTGCACGCGGACCTTGCGGGGGCCGAACAGGTCGCCGGCGACCGCTGACGACAGCTGGCGCTCGGTCATCCGGCGTACCGCGTGGCGGGCCAGGATCCGGAACGGCGGCAGGACCAGCAGCAGTCCGGCGATGGAGCTGATGAACCCGGGCACCGCCAGCATCAACGCTCCCAGCAGCCCGACCAGGGAGTTGGTCACCTGCTCGCCGGGCGGGCGGCCGGCCTCGGCGGCCTCGCGGAACGCGCGCCACCCGCGGATGCCCTCGCGGCGCAGCAGGAGCAGGCCGGTGGCGCTGGTCACGGCGAGCGCGAGCATCGCCCAGAACGCGCCGACCCAGTGCACGACGCCGACGAACGTCGCGATCTCGGCGATCGCGAGCACAAACATGCCGAGGGGTAGCAAGGCCAGAACCGGGCGTCTCATACATCCAGCATGCCACGCCCGCGCCGGGTCACGGCCGGGCGAGTCGCGCCTCGGGCGGCGGCCCAGCACGACACGCCGGCGCCGGGTCGTACCGTGCCTCGGGGTGCGGGCCGCGTGAGCAGCCCGCGCCGGGTCACGGCCAGGTCGCGCCCTGCTTCGGGCGGCGGCCCAGACGTTGCATCAGGCCGTCCTTGCGTGCCTGCAGGCCCCACGTGGTGACCCTGAGCAGCTGCTCCCGGAAGACGTTGGAGCTCATCTTGCTGTCGCCGCGCTCCCGCTCGTGGAACGTGATCGGCACCTCGGTCATGCGGAAACCCTTGCGGTACGCCCGCCAGGCCAGCTCCACCTGGAACGAGTAGCCCAGCGAGGCGACCGTGGCGACGTCGATCGCGTCGAGGACCGCCATGCGGTAGGCGCGGTAGCCGCCGGTGGCGTCCCGGAACGGCATGCCGAGCGCCATCCGGATGTAGATGTTGCCGCAGCGCGACAGCAGCAGCCGGTGGGCGGGCCAGTTGTGCACCGAGCCGCCGGGGATGTACCGGGTGCCGAGCACCGCGTCGTTCTCGAGCAGCGCGTCGAGCAGCTTGTGCAGCTCCTCGGGGGCGTGCGAGCCGTCCGCGTCCATCTCGACGACCGCGTCGTAACCCTTGTTCTTGGCCCAGGCGAACCCGGCCACGTACGCCGCGCCGAGCCCTTCCTTGCCGGCCCGGTGCAGGACGAAGATGTGGTCGTCGGCCGCGGACAGCTCGTCGGCGATCTCGCCGGTGCCGTCAGGCGAATTGTCGTCGGCGACGAGGATGTCCACCGAGGGGACCGCCTTGCGCACCCGGTCCGCGATCAGCCGGATGTTCTCCGCCTCGTTGTAGGTCGGGATGATCACGAGGACCCGTCCGATCCCCGGATATCCTTCCGCCTCGGTCACCGTTCCTCCGTCTTCGTCGACTACGTGGCGGCCCGTGCGGCGACCGCCATCCGCCGGCGACGACGGCGCAACGGCAGCGCACCGGCCAGGGCGATGACGGCAAGAGCACAGACCGCCATTTCGGGCCAGTGGCCCGAGCGCGTGGCTAGCGTAGTCGTTGCGCTCAGGCGCATGTCACGCAGCACCACCGCGGGCTCGTTGAAGCCGGTGTCGGCCTGCACGTGACCTTGGGTATCGACGAAAGCGGACACCCCGACGGTGGACACCATCAGGGCCGGCCGGCCGTGTTCGACCGCGCGCAGCTGCACCATGGCCAGCTGCTGACGGGCCTCGGCCTCGTTGAAGGTGGCGTTGTTGGTCTGCACGGCGAGGATCTGCGCGCCGCCGGTGACGACGTCGCGGACGATGCCGTCGTACGCGACCTCGAAGCAGATGACGTCGCCGACAGTGACCGGACCGGCCTTGATGACCCCGGCGTGGTCGCCGGCGACCATGTCGCGGACCATGTCCACCTTCTCCCCGGCGACGAACCGGGCGACCGGGCGCATCGGCATGTACTCGGCGAACGGGACCGGGTGCCGTTTGATGTAGGTCTGCGCCAGGTCCGGGCCGGTGACCGGCTGCCACAGGATGCCGGCGTTCTTGACCTCGTTGGGTTTGTCGCCGCGCAGCACTGTCCCGACCAGGATCGGCACGCCGATCGCGGCGGCGGCACCGGCGATCTGCTGGGCGGCGTCCTGGTTGCGGATCGGGTCGATGTCGCTGGAGTTCTCCGGCCACACGACCAGTTCCGGCCGCCGCTGCTTGCCCTCGGCGACCTGGTTGGCCAGCTCGACGGTGGCCCGGACGTGGTTGTCGAGCACGGCGCGGCGCTGGGCGTTGAAGTCGAGGCCGAGCCGGGGAACGTTGCCCTGCACGATGGCGACCAGGTGGCTGGGGCCGTCGGCCTTGGCCACCGGTACGAGCGCGGGCCCGCCGATCAGCAGGGCGGCCAGCAGCAGGAACCCGGCGACCGGCGCGACCGTGACCCGGCGCCGCCACAGCAGCGCGACGAGGACACCGCCGGCGGCCGCCACCGCGAACGTCACCAGCGGGGCGCCACCCCACACGGCCAGGCGCAACGCGGGCGCCTCGCCCTGGCTGAACGCGAGCCGTCCCCACGGGAAGCCGCCGAACGGCGCGCGGTCCCGGAACGCCTCCATCGCGGTCCACAGCACCCCGGTCAGCAACGGCCACGACGCCCGCCACCGGTCGGCCAGCGGGCTGGTCCAGGCGGAGGCGAGCCCGAGCAGGCCGAGGAAGCCCGCCTGCGCGGTGGACAGGAACACCCAGGGCAGCCACCCGGCGGCGAACGTGGTCCACCAGAGCAGCGGGAGGAACTGGACGAAGCCGGCGATCAGCCCGACGCCGAAAGCGCCTCGCAGCCGGCGGCGGTGGGTGGCCGCCGCGAGCAGGGCGACGCCGGCGGGCGCGAGCGGCCACAGGCCGTACGGCGGCAGCGCCAGCAGCAGAGCGGCCCCCGCCAGCACCGCGAGCACCACCGACAGCCACAGCCGCATCGGCTCGGGCCGTGGTGTCTCGGATGCCTCGGGGACAGGGGGCGCAGCCAGGGTCAACTCCACGCGGGAAGGCTACATGCAGGAATCGGGGCGTGGCCGCCACGACCACGCCCCGATTGATCAAAAGGCCCGCGCCGCGGACGACGTGGCAGCGGGTGTCGCGGGAACCTTCGGACCGGCGTGCCGCGGGCTGGCTGCCCGTGTCGCGCCGTTGTCTACTGGTCCCCCGTTACACCCCCTGGCCCACGCCGGAACAACGGCCTGCCCGCGCCGCCCCGCCGACCCCCACCCCCTGGACCTGGCGTGCGCGGCCCCTGAGAGAGGGCATGGTGCGCGGCCAGTGAGCGAAGGAACGGAGCGGACAACAACCGCTTCCCGCGTTGGGACCTGACGACGGTACGTCCCACCCCCGGCCGCCTGTCAACACCGTCCCCCGCACCTGGGCGTGTCGCGTTCCTCGGCGTGTCATCCAGCAGTACCCGAACGGTTCACCCCCCGTCCAACCTCCCCGCCGCCGCCCCTGACCTGACTGAGGCCAGAGCCTGACAGCAGGCCGGCCGCTGCTTGTGGATGTTCGGCGGAGAGCAGGCCGGCCGCGGCGAGCACGTAATCCTTGTCGATCATCCGACGCGCCCGGTCCGGCGGCGCCCACCCACCGGCGAGATCACCCAGAACCGCGTCCAGGACCGCGTCGCCACCACCGTGGCGGAGCACGCCACCCGATCCGATGACGAGACGCACATCACGTAACGCCCGGCCGCGCGCGTGCCGGCGTACGGCGATGGTGGCCGCCGCCGACGCGAGCGCGACCGGATCGCCCGGGTCTCGAAGAGGAAGCCTTTCGGCGGCGGCCGCCGCGGCTGTGCCGGGCGCCGACACCGCCACGCCCAGATCTCCCTCGACGGTCCGCATCCGCCACAGGGTGCCGGCCACGTCGCGGCGCGGCCCGGTCTCCTCCTCGGCGTCCGGCACCAGCGCCGAATAGACGTCGGTGGTCGCCCCGCCGACGTCGATCAGGAGCACACCCTCGGTCGAGTGCCCGGCCAGCACCTCCACGCCGGCCAGCACCGCGTCGGGGGTGGCGGCCCGGACCAGTGACGCGAAGCGCGGGCCGCGGGACAGCCGCTTGCCGCCGATCACGTGCCGCAGGAACACCTCCCGGATCGCCGCCCGCGCCGGCCCGGGATCGAGGACGCCGATGCGCGGCAGCACGTTTCCGGTGACGGTCACGGGCAGGCCGCGGCCGGTCAGCAGCGCGGCGGCGTCCGCGGCCACCGACGAGTTCCCGGCGACCACCACCGGGCGGCGCAGACGGGAGGTGGCCAGCCGGCGGGCGTTGTGGAGCAGCACGTCGCCGTCGCCGCCGTCGGTCCCCCCGACCAGCAGGATCACATCCGGGCGGGACGCCTTCAACGAGGACACCGAACGCCCGTCCAGGAGCCCGGCCGCCACGTGCACGACCGTCGCTCCCGCGGACAGGCCGACGCGATGGCCGGCCGAGGCGGTGACCAGCCGCTCGTACCCGACGACCGCCAGCCGCAACCCACCACCGGCGGAAGAGCACACGTGGAGCTCTCCCGACCCCGGCAGCGACGACACGGCGGCATCGAGGCCGGTCAGCACATCGGTGGCCGCGGTGGTCGGCACCTCCGTCCGCGCCACCAGCCCGCCACCACCGAGATCGACAAGACAGGCTTTGGTGTACGTCGAGCCGACGTCCACGCACACGGCCTGGGTCAAGGCACCACCACGGTGCCCGTCGCGGTCACCGCCACCAGAGGCTCGGGCAGCACCGCCGCCGACGACCCTCCCGTGCCACGGCACACCACGGCCGCGACGAAGTCGATCGTGCGCGACCGCGTACCCATGCGGGTGACCGTCGCCGTCACCTCGAGCACGTCGCCGGCCTGGACCGGCGCCTTGAACTGCACGTCCGCATAGGAGGCGAACAGCCCCTCGTCGCCGTCCAGCCGGATGCACACCTCGGTCGCCACATCGCCGAACAGGCCCAGCGAGTACGCCCCGTCCACCAGGTTCCCGGCGTAGTGCGCGTGCGAGTACGGCACATACCGCCGATGCGTAACAGTGATCATCGAGTTCCCTCCACGACGGCGTGCACCAGATAGGAGGCCACCTCGCGGGGCGTGGTGCCCCGGCCGAAGATCCGGTCCACCCCCAGCTCGCCGGCCATCAGCTCATCGAACCGCGGCCCGCCCGCGATCAGCAGCGGCCGCCGGCCGGCGGGCAGCGCCTCCCGGAACGCCGCCGACAACGCCCGCGTGTTGTGCAGGTGCGCGTCCCGCTGAGTGACCACCTGCGACACCAGCACGGCATCCGCCCTGGCCTCCCGGGCGGCCTCGACCAGTTCCGGCACCGACACCTGCGAGCCCATGTTCAGCACCGCCATCTCCCGGTACGACTCAAGGCCCTTCTCCCCCGCGATGCCCTTCAGGTTGAGGATCGCGTCGATGCCGACGGTGTGCGCGTCCGTGCCGATGCAGGCGCCCACGACCGACAGGCGGCGGCGCAGCCCCCGTTTGATGGCCGCGTTCACCTCCTTGGCGGACAGCAGCGGGAAGTCCCGCTCGACGACCTGCACCTGCTCGGTGTCCACCAGATGCCGGACCCGCCCGTACACGACGAAGAACGTGAAACCGTCGCCCATCTGCCTGCTGTGCACCAGCATCGCCGGGTCCATGCCCATCTTGGCGGCCAGCTGCAGCGCGGCGCCCTCGGCCCGCTTGTCGTACGGGATCGGCAAGGTGAACGACAGCTGCACCATCCCGTCCCCGGTGGTGTCGCCGTACGGCCGGACGATCGTCATGACGCTTCCAGGAGCTCGGTGACCGGGTTGAAGTAGTCGCCGGCGTGCGCGGCCACCCCGTCGAGGCCCTTGCCGCGGTCGGCGGGCCGGCGCATGATCCCGAACGTGCCGTCGGCGATCGCGTTCAGCAGCGTGTCGTCGGCGATCCGGTCCAGCAGGTCGATCGCCTCGCCGAGCACTTGGTGCGCGCGCCGCTGGATGAAACCGCCGCGGGCCGGGACGAAGTCCTCGTGCAGGTTCCCGGCGGCGCCGAGGACGTAGCGGACGTTCTGCAGGGCGATGTCCCGGTCGGACAGCCACGGCGTGACCACCGCCTCGGTCATCATGCCGACCAGCAGGATGCTCTGGCCGGTCATCGCGCCGGCCAGGTTGAAGAAGCCGTCCAGCAGGTTGCCGCGGAACACGTCGCCGGTCATGTGCTTGGTCGGCGGCATCCACTTCAGCGGCGCGTCCGGGAACAGCTCCCGGGCCAGCAGCGCGTGCGCCAGCTCCAGCCGGAACGACTCCGGCACGTCCGGGTTGATCTCGAACGCGTGCCCGATGCCCAGCTGCGGGTCGGCCAGGCCGGCCTCGTGCGCGAAGAACTCGTTGAGCAGCTGCGACACGGTCACCGTGTGCGCGGCCTCGACCGGGTCGGCCGTGGTCAGGTAGTTGTCCTCGCCGGTGTTGATGATGATCCCGGCGCGGGCGTGCACCTGCCGGGAGAAACGCTGGTCGACGAAGGTGCGGATCGGGTTGATGTCGCGGAACAGGATCCCGTACATCGAGTCGTTGAGCATCATGTCGAGGCGCTCGAGCCCGGCCATCACCGCCATCTCCGGCATGCACAGCCCGCTGGCGTAGTTCGTCAGACGGACGTAGCGGCCCAGCTCCTTCGACGTCTCATCCAGGGCCGCCCGCATCAGCCGGAAGTTCTCCTGCGTCGCGTACGTGCCGGCGAAACCCTCCCGGGTGGCGCCCTCGGGCACGTAGTCCAGCAGCGACTGCCCGGTCGACCGGATCACCGCGATCACGTCCGCGCCGGCCCGCGCCGCCGCCTGTGCCTGCGGGATGTCCTCGTGGATGTCCCCGGTCGCCACGATCAGATAGATCCACGGCCGCTGCGAAGGATCACCCCACCGCTTGATCAACCGGTCCCGCTCGGCGCGCCGCCGGTCGACCCGGGCGAGCCCGACCCGGGCGAACTTCACCGCGGTCCGCCGCGCCGCATGGGAAGAGGACGGCACGCGGAACCGGACCGCACCCGCGGCGGCCTTCTGCGCCAGCACGGTGATGTCCCCGTAGTCGCGCAGCGCGTCGAACACCGGCAGGGAGACGCCGTGCTCCAGCCCGACGTCGGCGACGACCGCGTCGACCAGCCGGTTCACCCAGGGAATGCCGTCCGGATCCGCGCCCCGCACCCCGGCCAGCCGCAGCACCGCCCGCTCCACCGACACGGTGGTGTGCGAGCGCGCCAGGTCCACGACCGGCTGACCGGCGCGGGCGGCCAGGCGTCGCGCCTTGCGCACCACCCGCGGATCCAGATCAAGCTTTCCCGCCACGTACGCCTACCTCTCGAAGATCGTCTGGCCGTGCAAGACCGTGCGCAGGCACACCGGACGAGCGGCCTCCAGTGAAGGCAACCCGTCCCGTACGCCGGCCGGGGTGTCCCAGACCGCGAACGTCGCCGACTGTCCCGGCGCGAGCACCCCCACGCCGTCCTCCCCCGCGGCCCGCCACCCACCCCGGCTGGACGCCGCGAACGCCGCCCGCACACTCATCCGGAACACCGGGTTGCGCGGCGCCGCCGCGGCCGCCACCACCGCCCACGGGTCCAGCGCGGTCACCGGCGAGTCCGACCCGAACGCCAGCGCCACCCCGGTCGCGTGCATCTGCCCGATCGGGTTCGACGCCATCGCCCGGGACACACCCAGGCGCTGCGCGTACATCCGGTCCGGGCCACCCCAGAGTGCGTCGAACACCGGCTGCACGCTGGCGACCACCCCGAACTCCACCATCCGGGCGATCATCGCCTTGTCGGCCAGCTCCACGTGCTCGATCCGGTGCCGGCCCTCCCGCAGCCGGTCCACACCGACCGCCTTCGCCGCGATCGCGAAACCGTCCAGGACCGTGGCGATCGCCGCGTCCCCGATGGCGTGGAAGCCGCCCTGGATGCCCAGCGTCACGCAGTCCAGCAGGTGCTGGCCGGCCTGCTCGGCGGTCACGAACCCCAGGCCGCAGCCGTCGCCGTCGTGGTACGGCTCCCGGACCGCCGCCGTGCGCGACCCGAGCGCTCCGTCGGCGTACAGGTCACCGCCGGCACCCACCGCGCCCAGCTCCCGAGCGCGCGCCGCACCGCCGAGCTCACCCCAGTAGCCGAAGACCCGCGGCAGCCCCTGGCCGGACAGCGCGAGCACCGACAGGAAGTCCTCCTCGCTGGACGTGCCCGGGCCGCCGCACTCGTGCACCGCCGCGATGCCCAGCGACGCCGCCCGCGACAGGGCCGTCCGCTGCGCCGCCGTGCGCTGCGCCGGCGTCAGCGAGCCCAGCGCCACCGCCCGCACGGCGTGGTGCGCCTGCTCCCGCACCCAGCCCGACGCGTCGTACCCGTCGACGCCCTCGGCCGCGCCCAGCAGCGACGCCGACGCCAGCGCCGAATGCACCGACGCCTGCGACAGATAGACCCGGCGGCCACCCCCGGCCCGGTCCAGCTCGGCGGCGGACGGCGGGACCTGGTCGGCCCACGTCGACTCGTCCCAGCCGTGCCCGTGCACCACCGCGTCCGCCGGCTTCGACGCCGCGAACGCCGCCACCGCGTCCAGCACCTCGGCGGCCGACCCGGTGCCCGACAGGTCCAGTCCGTCGAACGCCAGCCCGGTGTCGGTGGCGTGCTGGTGCGCGTCCACGAACGCCGGCGTAACAAAAGCGTTGTCGAGAACGAACGTTCTTTCTGCCGACGGGGCGTCGGACGCGTCGCCGAGCCACGTGATCCGGCCGTCATCCACCAGCATCGCGGTCGCCCGCGGATCGGCGGCGGAATAGAAACGGCCATGCGTATAGAGCGCAGTCATGCCGGTCAGTTTCCCGCCACGCGCCGGGAGAACAACGCGCGGACCGCCGGAACCGACCGCACCAGGTCGATCGCGAACGATGCGTGACCAGGCACGTACCCGTTGCCGATGAGCATCGTCACGTCCGCCGCCAAGCCCTCCGCGCCCAGCGCCGCCGCCGGGAAACTGGTGGCCATCGAGAAGAAGATCACCGTGCCGCCCGAGGCCGTCGCCAGGATCGCCCCGTGCTCGCAGCCGGGCACGTCCACGCACACCACGGTCACCGTCGCCGGGCCACCCAGTGCCTCGGCCACCGCCGTCGAGACGGCCACCGGGTCACGGGCGTCGGCCACCGCGACCACGTCGGCCAGACCGGCCTTCGTCAGCGTCTCCCGCTCGCGGTCCGAGACCACGATCCCCGCCGTACGCGCGCCCGCACGCCGAGCCGCCACCAGAGCCAGCGAACCCGACTTCCCCGCACCGCCCAGCACCGCCACCGACGGCCGGTCGTAGCCCCGCACCACCCGATCGGTCAGCGCCGGCGCGCCGCACACGTCGAACACCGCCAGGGCCAGCTCGGCCGGCAGATCACCGGGCAGCACCGCCACCACCGAACGCCCGAACAGGATCGCGTGCCCGCGCGCCGGGACCTGCTCGCTCAGCCCGTCCCAGCCGCCCAGCCCGTCGGTCACGGCCAGCGGCGTCAACGTCAGCGACACCAGGGTCGCCACCCGGTCCCCCGGCAACACCTGCAACGGCGAATCCGGCCCGACCTCCTCGACGACGCCGATCAGCATGCCGCCCGACCCCGTCACCGGGTTCTGCATCTTTCCCCGCGTACCGATGATGTCGAGAACCTCGCCCCGCACCGCCGCGCCGTCACCGCCGTGCTTGACCGACAGCTGCCGGAAGCTTGCGGCGTCCAGATTGAGCCGTTCCAGCCCGATCCGCACCTCGTCGGCGGCGATCTCCGGGCGCGCGTCCAGCCGCCAGGCCGCCTGCGGCAGCACCCCAACCGGCTCAACGACCCTCGAAAGCCCCACCGACACCGCGCACCTCCCACGAAACATTCTGCGATCAAGCATGCCTACCGTAAATCCTCCGCCCTACCAGTTTCTAGACCGCAATTTCTCCAGTACGGTCGGGAGGTCGATCAAGGGAGGTCCGCAGTGCAGCCGTACGAGTACCGGCGCCATCAGCTGGTCGAGCCCGACTGGACCCGCTTCCCGGGCTGGCGCGACGTCACCACCGCCCAGTGGGAGTCCGCCCAGTGGCAGCGCGTGAACTGCGTCAAGAACATCAAGCAGCTCCGGGCCGTCCTCGGCGACCTCGTCGAGGAGACCTTCTACACCGACCTGGAAACCGACCAGCAACGCCTGGCCACCATGTCGATGCTGGTCACGCCCCAGATGATCAACACGATGGTCCCCGACCGGGTGCCCGGCACCGCCTCGTTCTACGAGGACCCGGTGCGCCGCTACATGATCCCGGTCGCCACCGACCGTCACCTCGACTGGCCGTCCCACCCGCACGCCACCCGCGACTCCCTGCACGAGCACGACATGTGGGTCGCCGAGGGACTCACCCACCGCTACCCCACCAAGGTCCTCGCCGAGTTGCTCTCCACCTGCCCGCAGTACTGCGGGCACTGCACCCGCATGGACCTGGTCGGCAACAGCACCCCGACCGTCGACAAACTCAAGCTGTCCCTCAAGCCCGTCGACCGCTACGACGCGCACCTCAAATACCTCAAGGAGCACCCCGGCGTCCGCGACGTCGTCGTCAGCGGCGGAGACGTGGCCAACGTGCCGTGGAAGCAGCTCGAGGCGTACCTGATGGGCCTGCTCTCGGTGCCCACCGTGCGCGACATCCGCCTCGCCACCAAGGCCCTCATGGGCCTGCCCCAGCACTGGCTGCAGGGCGACGTCGTCGAGGGCCTCAACCGGGTCGCCATCACCGCCGAACGCCGCGGCGTCAACCTGGCCGTGCACACCCACGTCAACCACGTGAACTCGCTGACCCCGCTGGTCGCCCGGGCCGCCCGGATGCTGCTCGAGGTCGGCGTCCGCGACGTCCGCAACCAGGGTGTGCTCATGCGCGGCGTGAACGCCACCTCGAAGGACCTGCTCGACCTGTGCTTCGGGCTGCAGGGCGAGGCCGGCATCCTGCCCTACTACTTCTACATGTGCGACATGATCCCCAACGCCGAGCACTGGCGGGTGCCCGTCTGGCACGCCCAGCAGCTGCAGCACGACATGATGGGCTACCTGCCCGGATACGCCACCCCGCGGATCGTCTGCGACGTGCCGTTCGTCGGGAAGCGCTGGGTGCACATGGTCAACGAGTACGACCGCGAGCACGGCATCTCGTACTGGACAAAGAACTACAAGACGTCCATCGAGTCATCCTCCGAGGACGTCAACGGGAAGCTCTACGCCTACTACGACCCGATCGACACGCTGCCCGAGTCGGGCCAGAAATGGTGGCGCAAGCAGGTCGCGCAGTAGGAAAGCAGCAAGGAAGAGGGGGCCCGGAGGCCCCCTCTTTCGCGTTCTGGTCTAGCTGAATGCCTTCTTCACGTCGTTCGCGGCGTCCTTGACGTGCTCGCCCGCCTGCTTCGCGTGCGCATCCGTCTGGTCCGCCTGGCCCTCGGCCTCGAGACGCGGGTTGTCGGTCGCGTCGCCGGCCTGCTCCTTGCCCTTGCCGACCAGTTCCTCGGCCTTGTTCTTGACCTTGTCCGTGAAGCTCATGTTTTCGACCTCCTAGATCTGATCGAAGAGGTGCCCGAAGGGCTTGTTCTCGAAACCCGGGGTCACATCGCGTAAGGCATCCTAGGATACTGGTATATATGATCGCCGGGTGGATGATCGTGCTGCTCACGCGAACTCGTTCGGCCCCGCCGCCCGCACCTACGAGCGCGGCCGCCCCGGCTACCCCGCCGAGGCCCTCGACTGGCTCCTGCCCGCCGGCCGTCCCCGGGTCCTCGACCTGGGCGCGGGCACCGGCAAACTCACCCGCAGCCTGCTCGACCGGGACCTGAACGTCACCGCCGTCGAACCCTCCCCCGGGATGCTCGAGGAACTGCGCCGCGTCCTCCCGTCGGTGCCCTCCCACCAGGGCTCGGCCGAGCGGATCCCACTCCCCGACGCCTCGGTCGACGTGGTCCTGGTCGCCCAGGCCTGGCACTGGGTCGACGTCGCCGCGGCGACCCCCGAGATCGCCCGGGTGCTCTCCCCCGGCGGCCGCCTGGGCATCCTCTGGAACATCCGCGACGAGACCACCGAATGGGTCCGCCGCCTGGGCACCGTCATCGGCAGCGCCGAAGAGGGCCGCGACCCCACGGTCGGCCCGCCCTTCGGCCCCGTCGAGACGGCCAGCTTCCCCTGGACCGACCGGGTCAGCCCCGAAGCCCTCCTCGACCTGGTCGCCTCCCGCAGCCGCGTCATCCTCCTGCCGCCCGACGAGCGCGCCGCCCTGCTCGCCCAGGTCCGCCAGCTGGTCGCCACCCACCCCGCCCTGGTCGGCCGCACCGGCTTCGACCTGCCCTACGTCACGGACTGCGCAAGGACGGCGCTGACCCCTTAACAACAACCGCTTAGGGGTACGCGCACACCAGAGCCCCGTCCCCACACACCCCGGGCCGTCGCGGCCCACGCTCCGCGCGCGGCCGCCGGGTTGTTCCCGCCCGGTCCGGCCAGTGTCCCCACGCACCTTGATGTCAACCCGGGTCGAGGTTTTAGCCTCGCCGCATGACGACGCAGCCATGGTCCGACGCCGACCTCGCCACCCAGCCCGCCGCCTATTGGACCGGTGTCGCCTACGAGTCCCTCATCTCGTTCACACGCGCCCGGCATGCCGAGCTGGGCTTCACCCAGCCCCAGTTCTGGCTGCTGCGCAACCTCTCCAAGGAGGATCTCCGGCCGGACGGCGGCGGGATGACGATCCCCGAGCTTCGTCAGGCGATGAGCTCGTATCTCCGGGCCGAGGACGATCTGGGCGCCGAATCGGAGGTCCTGCTGGAACGCGGATGGCTGACCCGGGACGGCGAAGGACGCCTGTGGATCACCGAAGCCGGGGAAGAGGCCCGCGTCAGTCTGAAACAACACGCGCCGGCGATCCGCGCCCTGATCCACCAGGACATCGACGACGCGGACTACGTCACGGCCCTGAAGGTGCTCCACCAGCTGATCCGGAACACCGCGACCCCGACGCCGGGTGGGTGACGAGCCGATAGCGTCCCGGGTATGGCTGACGAACCGTGGGACGGCAATCTCTGGGCCGCCGCCGATCTGGTGACGCCGATGGCGATCCGGGTGGCGGCCACACTCAAGCTGGCCGATCACATCGCCCTCGGTGCGCGGACGGCCGACGCGCTGGCCGAGGTCGTGGGCGCCGAACCCGACGCGCTGCGGCGTCTGCTCGACCACCTGGTGACCGCGCAGGTGCTGACCGCGCACCAGGCGATCGCAGACCCGACGACCGAGGACCGGGCACCGGGCGAATACCGGCTGACCGCGCTGGGCGAACGGCTGCGCGACGACCACCCGGACGGGATGCGGGGCTGGCTGGACATCGAGGGCAGCGTCGGCCGGGCCGAGTTGTCGTTCGTCCAGCTTCTGCACACCGTGCGGACCGGCGAGGCGGCCTTCCCGCACCTGTACGGCCGCGGGTTCTGGGAGGACCTGGCCGCGGACCCGAAGCGTTCCGCCTCGTTCGACGTGCTGATGGCGTCGCGGCTGACGGATGCGCCGCAGGTCGCCGCGGCCTATCCGTGGGGGTCGCTCGGGCACCTCGTCGACGTCGGCGGCGGCAACGGGAGCCTGCTGCTCACGATCCTTCAAGCCCACCCGGAGCTGCGCGGGACCGTGCTCGACCTGGCCGGGCCGGTCACCCGCGCCGCCGAGGCGATCGCGGCCGCCGGCCTGGACGACCGGGCCGGCATCCACGAGGGCAGCTTCTTCGACGAACTGCCCGCCGGCGCGGGCGGCTACCTGCTGTCGGGCGTCCTGCACGACTGGCCGGACGACGAGGCCGGCCGCATCCTGAGGCGCTGCGCCGGCGCTGCCGGGCGTACCGGAAAGGTTCTGATCGTGGAGGACAACCCGCCGCAGACCTCGGGCGACCTGCGCATGCTCTGTTATGTGCGCGGCCGTGACCGGACCGTCGGAGAGCTCACCGCGCTGGCCGGCACGGCCGGTCTGGAGCCGGGCCCGGTCGCCGAGGCCGGGGGCCGGCTGATCGCCGAGTTCCACCGCCACGCATAGAAGCGGAACCGGCGGGGACGGGCCTGACCGCTGCGGCACAATCGGCGGGTGGGACGGACCCGGACCGGTGGTGTGATCGTCGCGGTGGCGGGGCTTGCCCTGGCGACCGGGGCGATGGCGCCGTTCCGCGACCAGCTGTCCCTGCCCGCGGTGGTGCTGCTGTTCCTGGTGCCGGTGCTGGCCTCGGCGGCGTCCGGCGGGCTGTGGCCGGCCCTGGGCGCAGCCCTCGCCGCCGAGTTGCTCGTCAACTGGTTCTTCGTGCCGCCCTACCGGACGCTCGCCGTGCAGAGCGGCGACAACCTGGTCACGCTGGTCGTCTACCTGCTGGTGGCGGTCGCCGCGGGGCTCGCCGTCGACGCGACGGCCGCCCGGTCGGCCGAGGCGGCGCGGCTGGGCGAGACCGACCGGTTGCGCTCGGCGCTGCTCGGGGCGGTGGGACACGATCTGCGTACGCCGCTCAGCGGCATCAAGGCCGCCGTGTCGAGCCTGCGTCAGCCCGATGTGACGTTCGGCGACGCCGACCGGGCCGAGCTGCTGGCCACCGTCGAGGAGTCCGCCGACCGGCTGGCGGCGGTCATCGACAACCTGCTCGCGGTCAGCCGGCTGCAGGCCGGGGCGCTGGCCGCCGATGTCCGCCCGACCGCGGTCGACGGGGTGGTCGCCCAGGTGGTCCTCGACGGCGGCGGGACGGTCACGGTCGACGTACCCGATGATCTGCCTCCCGCGCTGGCCGACGCCGGCCTTCTCGAGCGCGTACTCGCGAATCTCCTGGCCAACGCCGAAGCCGCCGGCGGACCGGTGACCGTGCGCGGCGCGGCGGCCGGCGGCCTGGTCACCCTGGCGGTGGAGGATCATGGTCCGGGAATCGCGCCGGGGCGGCTCGATGCGGCGTTCGCGCCGTTCCAGCGGCTTGACGATCACACCGGCGGCGGGCTGGGGCTCGGGCTGGCCATCGCGCGCGGCTTCACCGAGGCGCAGGGCGGCACCCTGACAGCGACACCGACCGAAGGCGGCGGCCTGACCATGACGATCTCCCTGCGCGCGGCCACCGATGGCTGACCCCGCCGTGACGGTCTCCCTGCGGGTGGCTTCCGATGGCTGACCGCATCCTGGTGGTGGACGACGACGATCAGCTGCGGCGGGCGTTGCGGATCAACCTGAACGCGCGCGGCTACCAGGTGGCGACCGCCGCGGACGGGCGCACCGCCCTCGACACGGCCGGCCGCACCCCGCCGGACCTGGTGATCGTCGACCTCGGCCTGCCCGACCTGGACGGCGTGGAGGTGGTTCGGGGGCTGCGCGGCTGGACGTCCACGCCGATCATCGTGCTGTCCGCCCGCGACGCCCAGGCGGTCAAGGTCGCCGCGCTGGACGCGGGCGCGGACGACTACGTGACCAAGCCGTTCGGGATGGACGAGCTGCTGGCCCGCATCCGCGCGGCGCTGCGGCGGGCGGCGCCGGAACCGGGCGCGGCCGTCGTGACCACACCGGACTTCACCATCGACCTCAGCGCCAAACGCCTCACCACGACCGCCGGCGACGAGATCCGCCTCACCCCGACCGAATGGCACATGCTCGAGGTGCTCGTCCGGCACCGGGACAAGCTGGTCACCCAGAAGGACCTGCTCCGCGAGGTGTGGGGCCCGCGTTACGAGCACGAGACCAACTACCTGCGGGTCCACCTTGCCAACCTGCGCCGCAAGCTCGAACCGTCGCCGTCCCGCCCGCGTTACCTGATCACCGAGCCGGGCATCGGGTACCGCTTCACACCGTGACCACGAGTTTCCCGGCGACCCGGTTGTTCTCCATGTCGTCGTGCGCCTCGGCGATCCGGTCCATCGGGTAGACCTTCGCCACCGGCACCCTCAGGCCCGCGTCGAGGAACTCCTGCAACGCCGCCGCCGGCAGGTTCGCCGCGTCGCCGCTATAGGCCGTCAGCCGCACACCGGCCGGCAGGTAGTCGATCGGGTAGAAGTCCTTCACGATCCACTCGTCGGACAACAACCCCGAAAAACACACCGTCCCGTGTACGCGGACAGCCCGCAACGTGTCCGGCAGCGTCGGCGTGCCGACCAGCTCCAGCGCGCCGTCGACGCCATCCCGCTGAATCGATCGCACCTGGCCGGCCACGGCGCCGTCGTCGATCAGCACGTGGTCGGCCCCGGCCGCGGTGAGCGCGCCGGCCTTGGCCTCGCTGCGGGTGGTCGCGAACACGGTCAAGCCCCAATGCTTGGCCAGCACCACCGCCGTCAAGCCCACCGACGACGTGCCGCCGCGGATCAGGATCGACTGTCCCGCCTTCGCGTCCAGGCCCACGGTCAGCGACCCGTACGCGGTCTGCAACGTCTCCGGGATCGCGCCCAGCTCGGCCGGGTCGCGGTCGCTGCGGAACGGGATCACCTGGGCGACCGGGACCAGCGTGTACTCGGCGTATCCCCCGTCGAAGGACCGGCCCATCCCGCCCATCATCGCCATCACCTGCTGTCCCTCGGCGAACTCCCCGCCGGGCGCGGACGCCACCACGCCGGTCGCCTCGATGCCCGGCACCCGCGGGAAGCTGGCGTTCCCGGCCAGGCCCAGCCGCAGGTGCAACTCGGAGCGGTTGAGGCCGAAGGCGGTCACCTTGATCAGCACCTCGCCGGGCTTCGGCCCGGGAATCGGCAGGCGGCGCTCGACCAGCGCGGACGGCGGGCCGGGCGCGTCCAGCACGATGGCACGCATGGTGTCGGTCATCTCGGGTTCCTCTCGATGATCACATCTCGGAGAGTGGCCAGGGCGGCGGCGAACTCGTCCAGCCCGCCCGGCGGCAACGCGCCGTCCAGCAGCCGGTTCAGCTCTTCGCCCGCGCTCGCCTCGGCGGCGTCCAGGACCTGCCGACCGGCCGGGGTCATCTCGATCAGCGACGACCGCCGGTCGGCCGGATGGGGTGTCCGCACGCAGTGGCCGGCCGCCTCGATCCGGTCGACGAGCTTGCTGATGCCGCCGACGGTCACCGCCATGGTGGCGGCGATGTCCTGAACGCGGAGGCCTTCACCGGAACCGATCACGCGCATCACCTGAAACCGGCCAACCGTCAGGCCGGTCTCGGATCGCAGGCGCGCGTCCACGGCGTCCCACAGCTCGATCTCGACCCTGACCACGTCATCGAACAACGCCGCCAGCCGAGATGTATTCCATGGAATCATTCTCCGAGCCTAGCGGGACATCCGGATCCCGGCGGCGGAGCCCGGTCTCGACGAGCGCGGTCAGCCGGGCCGTGGCGTCACCGTTCCGGCGTGGGTCAGTCCTGGAACCCCGAGGTCGCGAAGACGTCGGCGTCGTCGGCGAAGGCTTTGAACTCCATCGCGTTGCCGGCCGGATCGGTGAGGAACATCGTCCACTGCTCGCCCGGCCGACCGGCGAAGCGCAGGTAGGGCTCGATGACGAACGCCGTGTCAGCGGCACGGAGCCGCCCGGCCAAGGCGTGGAACTCCGGCACCGTCAGCAGCAGCCCGAAGTGGGGAACAGGGACGTCATGACCGTCAACGGGATTCGCGGCGGCGCGCGGCGCGGCAGGCGCCAGGTGCGTGACCAACTGGTGGCCGCGCAGGTTCCAGTCGATCCACAGGTCGCTGCTGCGCCCACGCTCGCAGGACAGCACATCGCCGTAGAAGCGCTCGGCAGCCGCCAGGTCATCGACAGGAACAGCAAGGTGGAACCGCGGGATCTGAGTCATGTCCGCATGTTAACATCAGGACATGAACGAGGCCAAAGGTCTTCCCCCAGCGCAACGACGCGGAATGGCCGACGAGGTAGCCGACCGTGTGCGCGACGCGATCTACGCAGGCGTCTACGCACCTGGCGCGCCACTGCGCGAGGTCGAGCTCGCCACGGCGCTGCGGGTGAGCCGCGGCCCGGTCCGCGAAGCACTGCTGCGCTTGGAGCGCGAGGGCCTGGTCAGCAGCGAGTGGCACCGCGGCACCACCGTCACCACACTCACCGCCGAGGACGTCGACGAGCTTTACAGCTTGCGCGAAGCACTCGAGGAGCTGGCCGTGCAGCGTCTGATCCGCCACGCCACGGACGCTCAGCTGCGGGCTGTTCGCACCGCGGCCGATCGGATGGACGGCACCGCCGACAAGCACACCACCGTCCAACAGGACTTGGGCTTCCACGACGCTGTCTTCGCCGCGGCGAACCACCGGCGCCTCGACGAGGCCTGGCGCGCCATCCGCTCCCAGGTCCATCTGTTCCTGCTGATCCGCCTCGGCGTCAGCGACGACGAGTACGCCAGGCACGTCGCCACCGAGCACCGCGAACTCGCCGACGTACTCATCGCACGTGACAAGGAGCGCGCGCTGCGGCTGTTCGCCGATCATCGCCGGCACGCGGCCGCTCTGGTGGCTGTTCAGGTCTCGCCAGACTCACCGCGGCAGACCCCGAACCGGACGCCGTAGCCGAACTCATTCGTCACTGCTCAGTTTTCGTCACTGCTCAGTGCAAGCAGAGGCAGAAAGGGTGGCCCGCCGGGTCGAGGAAGACCCGGTAGGAGGCTCCGGGCTGGTCCGGAGGCTTGGTCGCGCCGAGATCGATCACCGCCGCCTCCGCGGCATCGAGGTCGTCGACGATCAGATCGAGGTGCATCTGCTGAGGCCGCTCCTGGGTCGGCCAGGTCGGCGGCGTGTAGCCGGCCACCCGATGGAAGGAGACGCACCGGCCGTCCCCGGCGCAGACCGAGGCTCGGTCGGCGGAGACGTCGACCGTCCAATCCAGCATCGCGCCGTAGAACCTGGCGAGCGCACCGGGGTCTGGACAGTCGACAACGACGAGGGGCAAGCGTGCGACGGCCACGCCGTCACCCCGCACAGGGCTGTCGTTCACTGTCCGAGCGTGCGGTAGCGGAGGTGTACGACGCCGTTGCGGAACCGGCGCTCGTCGAGGAGCTCCAGGTCGGTGCGCACGCCGGCCGGCAGGGCCGGCTTCCCGCCGCCGACGACCACCGGCCAGACGATCAGCTGGACCTCGTCGACCAGCCCGGCCTGGAAAGCCCGCGTCGCGAGGTTCGCACCCCCGACCGTCAGATCGGCGCCGGCCGTAGCCTTCAGCCGCGCTACCGCGGCGGGGTCGAATTCGCGTTCGATGCGGGTGTCGGCAGTGGACACCGCGGTCAGGGTGGTGGAGTAGACGACTTTCCTGCCCGCCTGCCAGGTGCTCGCGAAGTCGGCCCTGAGGTCGGACTGCGCGGCCAGAGCGGGGTCGGTTTCCCAGACCGCCATCATCTCGTACAGGCGCCGCCCGTAGAGCCACGTGCCCACGGGGCGGATGAGGTCGGTGGTGAACGCGAAAACCTCGTCGTCGGGTGGGAGCCAGGAGAAGGCGCCGCTTTCGTCCTCGATGTAGCCGTCGAGCGACACGTTCGTCAGGTAGATCAGCTTCGCCATGCCTTCACCTCTCGATCAGGGACGCCGGTGTGCGCGTACGCCGGGAAGGTTTTAGGAAAGCTGGGGCGGCCGGTTCTCGTAGGGCGTGGAGAGGACCACAGTGGTGCGGGTGGTGACGTTGGCCGCCAGGCGGATCTCCTGGAGGAGGCGTTCGAGGTCGGCGGGGCCCGCGACGCGGACCAGGAGCAGGTAGAAGTCCTCGCCGGCCACCGAATAGCAGGAGTCGATCTCGGAAAGGTGGGCCAGGCGCTCGGGGGCGTCGTCGGGCTGGGACGGGTCGAACGGGCGGATCGCCACGAACGCCGTCAGGGGCAGCTCCAGGGCCTCGTAGGAGACCTTCGCCGTGTAGCCGCTGATCACGCCTCGCTGCTCGAGGCGGCGGACCCGCTGGTGCACGGCGGAAACGCTCAGGCCCACACGCTCGGCCAGGTCCGTGTATGACAGGCGGCCGTCCGCGGTGAGGGCGCCCACGATCGCCCGGTCGATCTCTTCCACGGGCGACACCCTACTTGGCGGCGCCCCTCGCGAGCGCGCGACTGATGACCAGACGCTGGATCTGGTTGGTGCCCTCGACGATCTGAAGCATCTTCGCCTCGCGGAACCAGCGCTCCACCGGGTGGTCGCGCACGTAGCCAGCGCCGCCCAGCACCTGGACCGCCTCCGTGGTCACCTTCATCGCCACGTCGGAGGCGAACAGCTTGGCCTTGGCGGCCTCGGTGGAGAACGGGCGGCCCAGATCCTTGAGGCGAGCGGCGTGCAGGAGCAGCGCCCGGGCGGCGGAGATCTGCGTGGCGCAGTCGGCCAGCAGGAACCCGACGCCCTGAAAGTCGCCGATGGGACGGCCGAACTGCTCCCTTTCCCTGGAGTACGCCACGGCATGGTCGAGCGCTGCCTGTGCCAGTCCGACGGCGCACGCCGCGATGCCGAGACGGCCCGCGTCCAGGGCCTGCATGGCGATGCGGAAACCGTCGCCCTCCTCCCCCACCAGGCGGTCGGCGGCGACCCGGCAGTCGTCGAAGACGATCTGGGCGGGCGCCGACGAGCGCAGGCCCATGGTCCGCTCGGCGGCCTGCGGCAGGAGGCCGGAGGTGCCACGGTCGGCCAGGAGACAGGAGATGCCGGTGGGGCCGGGCCCGCGCGTACGGCAGAAGATGTTGTAGAAGTCGGCGTGGCGGGCGTGCGTGATCCACGCCTTGGTGCCGGTGACCAGCCAGTCGTCACCGTCGCGCACGGCCCGGGTGGTCAGCGACGCGGCGTCGGAGCCGCCGGCCGGCTCGGAGAGGCAGTACGCCCCGAGCAGGTCGCCGCCGAGCAGGTCGGGCAGCATCTTGCGCTGGCGCTCGGAGCCGAACGCGGCGACCGGGTAGCAGGACAGGGTGTGCACGCTGACCGCCTCGGCGACGGCCAGCCAGCGGCCGGCGAGCACCTCGAGGACCTGGACGTAGACCTCGTACGGCTGACCCCCGCCGCCGTCGTCCTCGTCGTAGGGAAGGCCCAGCAGACCGGACCGGCCGAGCGTCCGGATCACCTCCCGGGGGAATTCGCCGCGCTCCTCGAAGCCGGCCACCCTGGGCGCGAGCTCCCCGTCGGCGATCTCCTCGGCCAGGCCCAGCAGCTGATAAGCGTCGTCCGTCGGCAGCACCCGCTCCACCGTCATACCGGCTAGCTTAACGGTCGTTTGGTTGCTTGGGGACTAGGCTCACATGCCATGACTGATCGTCGTCAGCCGTTGCTCGCCGTGGACGCGCCGAGCCTGTACTTCCGCGCCTTCCACGGCATCCCGGAGAACGCCGCCAAGACGTCCGCGGGCGAGCCGGTGAACGCGATCCGCGGCTTCATGGACATGATCGCCCAGCTGATCCGCACCCGTCACCCGGATCGCCTGGTCTGCGCGCTGGACGCGTCGTGGCGGCCGGCCTGGCGGGTCGAGCTGGTGCCCTCCTACAAGAAGCACCGGGTGGCCCACGGCACCGTCGAAGAAGTGCCGGCCGCGCTGGAGAAACAGGTCCCGGTGCTGCTCGAGGTGCTCGCCGCGGTGGGGATTCCCGCCTTCGGCGTCGACGGGTACGAGGCGGACGACGTGCTCGGCACCCTGGCCGCCACCCAGCCCGCCCCGGTCGAGGTGGTGTCCGGCGACCGTGACCTGTTCCAGCTCGTGGACGACGAGCGCGGCACCCGGCTGCTCTACTGCGGGCGCGGCGTGTCGAAGCTGGAGGACGCCGACAACGCCCTGGTGGAACAGAAGTACGGCGTGCCGGCCCGGTGGTACGCGGACTTCGCGGCGATGCGCGGCGACCCGAGCGACGGGCTGCCGGGCGTGCCGGGCGTCGGCGACAAGACCGCGGCCCGGCTGGTCAACCGGTACGGCGGCGTCGAGCAGATCCTGGCCGCCCTGGACGACCCCGACGCCGGCTTCGCCCCGGGCCTGCGCACCAAGCTCAAGGACGCCACCGAGTACCTGGCCAGGGCGTTGCCGGTGTGCAAGGTGGCGCTGGACGTGAAGCTGCCGGACTTCGACCCGGCGCTGCCCAAGGCGCCGCTGGACGGCGACCGGCTGGTAGCGCTGGCGGAGCGGTGGAACCTAGCCGGATCGGCCCGCCGTCTCGTGGACGCGCTCGCCGGCTGACGCCCTCTGCGATTCGCGCTTTGAGGCGAGCACGTCGATGACGGCTGCCACCAGCGCGACCAGGACGAACCCGATCGAGACGAACAGAGCGGCGCGCAGGGCGTGGACCCAGTCGTTGCCGGAGTCGGCGAGCCGGGCGAAGAACACCGTCCCGGCGACGGCGATGCCCAGCGCGGTGCCGATCCGCTGACCGGTCTGGAGCACCGCGCCGGCGCTACCGGCCCGCTTCACCGGCACCTCGGCGAGGGTGAGCGTCTGGTTGGGGCTGATCACCAGGCCGCTGCCCAGGCCGGCGAGCAGCAGCGGGACCGTGGCGGCCCAGACGCCGCCACGGCCGGCGACCAGGGCGAGCACCAGCACCGTCGCGCCCAGCCCGGCGGCCACCATGACCAGCCCGGTCACCACCAGGGGACGGCCGGAGCGGGCGACGAGCCGGCCGCCCAGCGCCGAGGCGGCCGCCGCGCCCACCGCGAACGGGGTGACCGCCAGTCCGGACGCCAGCGCGCTCAAGCCCAGCCCGTTCTGCAGGTACAGCGTGTAGGTGAAGAAGATGACCGGGAAACCGGCGAAGTACAGGGTGCCGATCAGCGCGCCCAGGGCGTAGGAGCGGACCCGGAACAGCTCGAGGTCGATCACCGGTGTGTCCCGGCGGCCGTGGCGGCGTTCCCAGACGAGGAAGCCGGCCAGCACGGCGAGGCCGGCCGGGATCAGCAGCCACTTGGCCGGGCCGTGCCACTCGCGTTCCTGCACCAGCGGGATGAGGAGCAGCAGCACCGACGTACCGAGCAGGAGCACGCCGACCGGGTCGAGCGACTCACGTTTCGCCGGGCCGGGCGACTCACGTTTCACCGGCACGCCGGCCGGGTCGAGCGACTCACGTTTCGCCGGGCCGCCGACCGGGCCGGGCAGGTAGCGCATGGCCAGCACGATCGCGGCGACGCCGATCGGCACGTTGATGTAGAAGATCCACCGCCAGCCGCTCTCCGCGCCGAACAGCGCGATCAGCAGGCCGCCGAGCAGCGGGCCGACCGCCGTCGACACGCCGATCGTGGCGCCGAGCAGGCCGAACGGGCGGCCCCGCTCGCGGGGCTCGAACAACTGCTGGATCAGGCCGGAGACCTGCGGGTTGACCACGCCGGCGGCGGCGCCCTGGATCAGCCGGGCGACGACCAGGAACAGGGCGCTCTGCGCCAGACCGGCGGCCGCGCTGGACAGCGTGAACAGGGCCACCCCGACGATGAAGACGTTGCGGCGGCCACGGGCGTCACCGAACCGGCCGGCGGGCACCAGCAGCAGGCCGAAGGTGAGCGCGTAGCCGGACAACACCCATTGCAGCTCGCCCGCGGACAGGTCGAGATCGGTGCGGATGGAGGGCAGGGCGACGTTGACGATGCTCACGTCCAGCAGCGTCATGAAGCCCGCCACCAGCGCGACGGACATCGCTTTCCAGCGGTTGGCGTCGGTCACCACCGCGAACTGCCCCTGACCGGGCGAGGGCAAACTGCGAGCGCGGTCACGACGGTCGACCCGCCAGCCGCCCCGACCGGCGAGGGCAAACTGCGAGCGCGGTCACGACGGTCGGCCCGCCGGCGGCCGCGAGCGCGGTCACGGCAGGCGAGCGCCCGGCCGCCAGCACGGTCACGGCAGGCGGTACAGGCGCACGTCGGCCACGCTCCACCAGTTCGGCGCGGACCCGGTCAATGTGAAACGCAGCCAGCGCGCCTTGGTCCGGGGTACGTCGATGTCCGTCAGCTGGCCGGTGCCCACGCCGGCCGCGAGCTCCCGGAAGCGTGTCCCGTCGGACGAGACGGACAGCGACCAGCCGCGGGCGTGGTCGCCGAGGTTGCCGCCGCTGTCCAGGGAGACCCGGTCGAAGATCGTGGGGCGGGCGAGGTCGACGGTCAGGCTCTGGCCGGGCGCCTGGGCGGCGCCGCTCGACCAGCGGGTGGATGCGTCGCCGTCGATGGCGGCCTGCGGGGCGTCGCCGTCGACGGCGGCCTGCGGGGCGTCGCCGTCGACGGCGGCCTGCGGGGTCTCCCCCGGCGGCGAGGCGGTGGCCGTGGCGCCGGGAAGGTTCACGGGCTGGTAGTGGTCGTCCAGGCGCCGGTCGCGGGGCCAGACGAACGTCGCGAGCGCGCCACCCGGCAGTGTGTACTCGAACTGGCGGTCGCCGGAGCGGACCGCGAACGTGCGCGCGTCGTCGTTCTCGTTGTGCACGATCAGCGACGTCGACCCGTCCGGGTTCCGGAACGCGACGTCCATGATCTGTCCGTTCCAGCCGGTGGTGCCGTGCGAGGTGCTGCCGATCCGGACCGCGCCCGGCGGCACGAATTTCGCCGCATGCCCGATCGTGAAGTACTCCGCGTCGCGGGACACGCTGCCGTCGGGCATCAGCGTGAGCAGGCCCGTGCACGTGCCGCAGCCGCCCAGGTGCGGGCCGCCGGTCGAGTCCAGGGCGATGTTCCAGTTGACCGCGGACCTCGCCCAGTTACGCATGGTGCCGATGATGACGTTGCGGGCGTGCCAGGTCAGGGTGCCTCGGAAGATCTGCTCGGGCGTGTCACCGGCGCCGTGCGAGCCGGAGCACTCGGTGAACCAGATGCCCTTGCGAGGGAACGCCTCGTGCAGCGCGGTCATCGCCGACGGGTCGCCGGAGTAGCAGTGGTAGGCGGTGCCGGCCAGCCATTTCGCCGCCCTGGTGCGCAGCAGCTGGTAGGGGTAGTCGGTCTCCGGGTCCTCGCCGGGCGGGGTGCTGCCGACATCGCCGGGGTGGGTCGTCCAGTTGTGGTCGTACCCGAGGATCTTGGTTTTGAGGCCCGCGGCCTGGAGCCGGGGGCCGAGCGCGGCGATCACCGCGGCCTCCTGCCGGACCGGCAGGTCGGTGCCGGGATAGCCGCCGGGGTGCCTGTTCTGCGGCTCGTTCTGCACGGTCAGGTAGTCGACGGGTACGCCGGCCCGCCGGTACGCGCGGACGAACTCGACCAGGTAGCGGGCGTAGGCGTCGTAGTAGCGCGGCTCGTCGATCAGGCGGCCGCCGACCAGGGAGTCGCCGGTCTTCATCCACGCGGGCGGGCTCCACGGCGTCGCCAGGACGGTCAGGCGCGGGTTGAGCCGCTTGGCCCGGCGCAGCAACGGCAGGATCCGCGCCTCGTCGTGCGCGATGCTGAAGTGGCGCAGCGCGAAGTCCTTCTCCCCCGCCGGCACGTCGTCGTAGGTCCAGTGCTGCGCGGCCGCGGTGAAGTCGGACGAGCCGACCGGCTGGCGCAGGAAGCTGACCCCGATGCCCTCGCGCGGGTCGAACAGCGACCGCATCGCCTGGTCGCGGGCGGCCGGGCCGAGCCGGTGGAGGACCGCCGCCGACGAGTCGGTCATGGACGCGCCGAAGCCGTCCACCTCCTGGTAGCGCCGGGAGGGGTCCAGCACGATCGTCGGCGCGTCGGACCTGGTCGTCGAGAACCGCACCGGCGCCCGCTCGTGCAGCTGCTCGGCGCGGTCGGGCGTGGTGACCCAGACGCGGGCCTGCGGGTCAGCGGCGGGCGCTGCCTGCGCGGGAGAGGGGACGACCAGAAGTGCGGCGACGAGGAGGAATCGCATGACCGTCAATCTAGTCTCGGCGTATGACATCTTTCGTAGTCGTCGGTGCGGCCTGGCGGGCCGAGATGTTCTGGCGGATCGCCGCCGCGATCCCCGGGCTCGAATGCCTGGGCGCGGTAGTGCGCGCACCACGGGAGCTGCCGGTCCCCGCGCTGCGCTCGCTGGACGACGGGCCCCGCCCGGACTTCGTGGTCACGGCCGTCCCGTGGGACGTCAACGCCGGGGTGGTCCGCGAGGCCGTGGCGCGCGGCCTGCCGGTGCTGTCCGAGACGCCGCCCGCGCCGGACGCCGACGGGATGCGCGCGCTGTGGTCCGACGTCGGCGACTCCGGGCTGGTCCAGGTCGCCGAGCAGTACCTGATGGTGCCGGCGCACGCCGCCCGGCTGGCGGCGGTCACCGAGGGGGTGATCGGCACGCCGACGCAGGTGCAGGTGTCGTCCACGCACATGTACCACGCGATCTCGATGATCCGCGGTTTCCTCGGGGTGGGGTTCGAACCGGCCACCGTCACGGCCACCCGCACCACCGCGCCGCTGGTCGACCCGCTGACCCGGGACGGCTGGACCGGCGACGACGAGCCGAAACCGGCCACCACCACGATCGGCGTGCTGGACTTCGGCGAGGGGCGCTCCGGGCTCTACGACTTCACCGACAACCAGTGGCACAACCAGCTGCGGTTCCGCCGGTTGCTGGTCCGCGCCACGCACGGCGAGCTGCGCGACGACGAGGTGGTGCGGCTGCTCGGCCCGGAGACCATCGCGCGGACCCCGCTCGTGCGCCGCCAGACCGGCTACGACCTGGACCTGGACGGCTTCGACACGGACCACATCACGCTCGGCGACCGGGTGCTGTTCCGGAACCCGTACCCGGGTCTGCGCTTCAACGACGAGGAGATCGCCATCGCGACCCTGCTCGGCCGGATGGCCGCCTGGGTGCGCGGTGAGGGTGCTCCGCCGTACCCGCTCGCCCGGGGTATGCAAGATCATCTGTTGGCGCTGGCGGTCGAGGAGGCTGCCGGGACAGACCGGGCAGTCGTCACGTCACGGGAGCCCTGGGCTCAGGAATGAGCCGGAGCGTCCGAACTTTCCCATGAGGGGTGCGACTGCCGGATCGGAGTGACGGATGCGGGCGCGGGTGGCGCGGTGGAGCTTCGCCGCCTGGATGGCGCTGCTCACGGCCGTCTACTACGCGTGGCCCGCAGGGCACGCGTACACCTGGAGCTCGATCGGGGTGTCCAGCGCGGCCGCGATCGTCTACGGGATCGCCCGGTGCCGGCCCCGGCGCTGGCCGGCCTGGGCGCTGATCGCGGCGGCGGTCGCCTGTTTCGCGGCCGGCGACTCGATCTACTACTTCGAACAGCTGTCCGGCACGCCACCCTTCCCGGGGCCGGCCGACCTCCTTTACCTGGTCGTCTACGTCTTCCTGGCGGCCGGGCTGCTGATCTTCGTACGCGCGCAGGCCGGCGCCGGCAGCAACCGCGCCGCCCTGCTCGACGCCCTGGTGCCCACGGTGGGCCTCGGCCTGCTCTCCTGGGTCTATCTGATCGCGCCGTACACCCGGGCGCAGGATCTGTCCCTGCTGGAGAAGGTCGTCTCGGTCGCCTACCCGCTGGGCGACGTGCTCTGCCTGGCCATCCTGCTGCGCCTGCTGGTGGCGCCCGGCCGCAGCCCACGCGCCCTGACGTTCCTGTCCGCGGGCGTGATCGGCCTGCTCGGCTCGGACGTCGTCTACGGCCTCGCCCGCCTCGACGCCGCCTGGAACACCGGCGGCCCCACCGAGATCGGCTGGGTGCTCTTCTATCTGTTCCTCGGCCTGGCCGGGCTGAGCCCGTCGATGACCACGCTGGGCGACCGGCGCGAGGTGGCCACGGAGACCGAGTCGGGCGGGCGCCGGCTGGTCTTCATGACCGTCGCCTCGCTGATCGCCCCGGCCGTGCTCTACATCGAGTACCTGCAGAACGAGGTCGACGACGCCCCGGTCATCTCCGGCGCCGCCGCGCTGATGTTCGTCCTCGTGCTGTCCCGGGTCGGTGGCCTGATCACCGCGCAGCGGCAGGCGGCCGCCCGGGAACGGGCGCTGCGGGAGGCGAGCGCGACGCTGTTCTCGGCCGCCACGTTCGCCGACGTGCGGGGCGCGCTGTGGGCCGCGACCGAGAAAGTGATGCCGCCGGGCCGGCCGTACGAGCTGGTGATCACCGAGCGGCCGGCCGGGGCGGACCGCTGGGAGCCGGGCTTCGGGCTGGTGCCGGCCACCGAGATGCCGCCGGACGTGCCCACCCACGGCTACGACGAGCTGCTGTACGGCGTGGTCCCGCTGCCCGGCACCCCGCCACGGCTCGGTGTCGCCGCGCTGGGGGCGCCGACCGACGTGCTGCGGACGGTCACCCCGTCCTTCGAGGCCCTGTTCCAGCAGGTGGCGGTGGTGCTGGAGCGGATCAGGCTGACCAGCGAGGTGCACCAGCGGGACAGCGAGGCCTATTTCCGTACGCTGATCCAGAACGCCTCGGACGTCATCCTGATCATCGGCGACGACAACACCATCCGGTACGCCAGCCCGTCCGCCGCCGGCACCTTCGGCCACGCCGACCTGACCGGGCAGCCGCTGGCCACGATCATCGCCGACACGCACACCGGTGAGCTGTCCGATCTGCTGGCCCAGGTGCGCATCGGCAACGGCGCCACGCTCGAGGGCGCCGACCTGACCGCCGCCTGCGCCGACCGCCGCCTGCTCCAGGTCGAGTGCGACGCCCGCGACCTGCGCTCCGACCGGACCGTCAAGGGCGTCGTGCTCACCCTGCGCGACGTCACCGAGCGCCGCCGGCTGGAGAACGACCTCGCCCACCAGGCGTTCCACGACGAGCTCACCGGGCTGGCCAACCGGGTGCTGTTCCGCAACCGCCTGGAGCACGCGTTCTCCCTGGCCGGGCGGGACGGCTCGGCGATCGGCGTGCTCTTCGTCGACCTGGACGACTTCAAGGAGGTCAACGACACGCTCGGGCACGCGGTCGGCGACCAGCTGCTGGTCGCGGTGGCGCGGCGCATCGCGTCGACGATCGGCGCGGGCAACACGGCGGCGCGGATGGGCGGCGACGAGTTCGCCATCCTGATCGAGCACAGCGACGACCCGGGCGCCGCCGAGGACATGGCCGCCCGGATCGTGACCGCGCTGAGCGTTCCGGTCGACCTGAGCGACGGCCTCGGCGGCATGTACGTGGTCAGCGCGGCGTCCAGCGTCGGCGTGGCGGTCAGCCGGGACGCGAGCAGCGCCACCGAGCTGCTGCGGCACGCGGACATGGCGCTCTACCTGGCCAAGGGCGCGGGCAAGGCGACCTGGCAGCCGTACCGCAGCGACCTGCACACCGCGATGAAGGAACGGCTCGAGATGCGCACCGCGCTGCACGAGGCCGTCGACGCCGAGCAGTTCGTGCTGCAGTACCAGCCGATCGTGCACCTGTCCGAGCGGCGGCTGGCCGGGGTGGAGGCGCTGGTCCGCTGGCAGCACCCGACCCGCGGGCTGCTCGGGCCGCAGCACTTCATCGAGCTGGCCGAGGAGAACGGCGCGATCACCGGGATCGGCGCCTGGGTGATGCGCGAGTCCCTGCGGCAGCTGGTGGCGTGGGACGCCGACGGCGGCGAGGCGCCCGGCTACGTCAGCGTGAACGTGTCCGCCCGGCAGTTCCGCAGCGCCGGTTTCGTCGGCCAGGTGCGCGAGGCCCTCGCCCAGGCGGGCGCCCTCCCCGGCCGGCTGCTGCTGGAGATCACCGAGAGCCTGGTGCTGCGCGACGTCGAACAGGTGTGGGAGGACCTCAGAGAGCTCAGGGCCTTGGGCGTACGCATCGCGATCGACGACTTCGGCACCGGCTACTCGTCCCTGAGTTACCTCCGGCAGATGCCCGTCGACGTGCTGAAGATCGACAAGTCCTTCATCGACGACATCCTCGGCAGCGGGCAGCAGCGGGCCCTGGTCAACGCGATCGTCACGCTGGCCCGCGACCTCGACCTGTCCGTGGTGGCCGAGGGCATCGAGCAGGCCGACCAGCACGCCCTGCTCGACCGCATGGGCTGCCCGTACGGTCAGGGCTATCTCTTCTCGAGGCCGGTCTGGCCGCAGGCGGTCACCGAGTGGGTCAGCGCCCGGGCCGCGATCTTCCTGTAGGCGACCCCAGGGTGAGGCCCGGCCCCGGCTGCCGGCAATTCCGCCGAGTATGGGTTCGGGGCGGGTTGCCGTGCCACCCGGTCGCTGCCGCCACCGTCACACGGCGGCGGGTCGACGCGGGTGCGCCCCAGGCGGCCGGGTGCCACTCGCCGTCGCTGCCGCCTGCGTTTCCGCTGGGTGTGGGGTCGGGCCGGGTATGCCCGGCGCCCGGGTGCCTGCTCACTGTTGCTGCCGCCGCTCGCGCCCCGCGTGAGGTTCCGCTCGGGTATGCCAGGCCCCCGGGTGCCCGCTCACCGTCGCTGCCGCCACTCGCGCCCCGCGTGAGGTTCCGCTCGGGTATGCCAGGCCCCCGGGTGCCCGCTCACCCTCGCTGCCGCCGCTCGAGGCCGTGGCCGGGCGCGGTCTGGTGGTAGGAGCAAGCACGAGTGGTAGGAGCAGGCGCGAGTGGTGGGACAGAGCGGCATCCGGGCCGAAATAGCGCCCTGAGCCACCACGGTCCGCACGGGTGGTAGGCAGGCGCGGAATTCGGGGGCAGATTGCGCCCGGTCCTACCACCGGCCGCAGGCGTAGGCGTAGGCGCGCGCAAGGTCGAGGGCAGCCGACAACGCCGAAGATGCCGGAGATGCCGCCATGAACTACCACTCCCGCGCCCGGCTACCACCGCGAGCGGCGGCAGCCAGGGTGAGCGGGCACCCGGGGGCCTGGCATACCGAGCGAAACCCCACGCCGGCCTCGAGCGGCGGCAGCCAGGGTGAGCGGGCACCCGGGGGCCTGGCATACCCGGCCCGACCCCACACCCAGCGGAAACGCCGGCAGCAACGCCACGCACCAAAAGAACGCCGGCAGCAACGCCACGCCCAGAAAGGACGGCAGCAACGCCACGCCCACAAAGAACGCCGGCAGCGACGCCACGCCCAGAAAGGACGGCCGATCCGACCGCCACCGTTCTCACGCAGTCAGGCCGTCGTCCGCGATCGCGAACGACGGCCTGACTGTTCTTGGCTAGACGGTCGGTTCGATCCACACGTTGCGGTACTGGACCTTGTTGCCGTGGTCCTGCAGGCGGATCGCCCCGGAGGACGGGCCCTCCGCGATGTTGCCGCCGGTGCCGTGCGGGAGTTCGACGTTGTCCTGCACCTTGACGCCGTTCCAGATCACCGTGATCCGGGCGTTCTCGGTCTTGGCGCCGGCCGCGTCGTACCGCGCCGCCCGGTACGTGACGTCGTAGGTCTGCCACGTCTCCGGCGCGGTCGCCGCGTTCACGTCCGGCGCCTTGATCGTGTACATCGCGCCGGCCTCGTTGTTGTCGAGCGTCGTGTCACCGTACGAGTCGAGGATCTGAAGCTCGTAACGCTCCTGCTGGTAGACGCCGCTGTTGCCACGGTTCTGACCGGTCACGTCCGGGGGCAGCAGCGGGACCTTGAACTCGACGTGCAGCTTGTAGTCCTGGAACGCCTCCTTGGTGCGCAGGTCACCGCAGCACACCTCGACCGCGCCGCCCTCGACGTCCGGCCACTCGGGGAACCGGCCGTCGGTGTGCTGCCAGTTGTCCAGGTCGGTGCCGTTGATCAGGTTGATCCGCTCGCCGGGCTTGCGGATGCTGACCGCGTCCAGGTTGACGTGGCCGGTGTCCCCGGCGTCGACCCGGTAGCTGACCGTGTTCTGACCCTTCTTCAGCGTCACCGTCGCATTCTCCTGCGCCCAGTCCTCCCACGTCACCGTGGTCGGCAGGGACACCTGACGGACCTTGCGGTTGTTGACGTAGAGGCTGACGGTCTTGGTGCCGCTGAACGGGTTGGGACCGTTCGAGTAGCGCAGGCCGACCGCGTAGGTGCCTGCCTCTTTGACCTTGACGTGCGTCGTGACCTTGGCGTTCGGGTTGCCGAAGCCGGCCACGAACCCGGCGCCGGTGAAGCCGCGGTGGTCGGTGGCGAACGTGGCGCCGCCGCCCGGCTCGCCCGCCTCGAGGTCGTAGAAGACCTCCTGCTCGGGGGTCACGCCCGGGATCTCGTTGAGCGTGTACCAGGCCTCGGTGCTCCACAGGGTCTCGCCGCCGCGGGCCGCGAACGGACGCGGTGAGCGCAGGTGCACGACGCGGTCGCGCTTGAGCCCGGCGATGTCCAGCTTGACGGTCTTGCGGTCCTTGGAGATCGACACGCCGGTCACGCCCAGCGTCTCCTGATCGACCTTCGGGCCGCCGTACTGCGCGCTGGCGACGTAGCGCCACTGGTCGACCTTGTACGCGGCCGCCAGCTTCCCGATCGTCTCGTCGGACAGCGGCTTGGTGTACTCGATCTTGAAGCCGGTGTTCGTGGCGCTCATCGACTTCATGTCGAACACGTTCGTACCGTTCGGGGTGAGCTTCTGCAGGCCGAACTTGAGCTTGCCGTCCTGGCCCCAGTTGCCGACGTCGCCGATCCCGCCGACGTAGAGGTCGCCGTCCGGGCCGAGTGACACCTCGTTGATGCCGGCCTCGAGACCCTGGGTGTGCCGGAACAGCGCGCCCTGCTCCTGGCCGCGCACCGTCTCCAGGTACGCCCGCTGCAGGCCGCCGTAGGTGACGTCACCGATCACCAGCTGACCGCGGTACGGACCGGACTTGAGCAGCACCGGGGTGCTGGGCGAGTTGGCGATCTCGTTCTGCGGCATCCACAGCACCGGCCGGGTCACCGGGTTGCCGTCGAACTGCCCGTCCGGATTGGTGTAGTGGTTGTAGAAGTCGCCCTGCTGGATCTTGACGAGCTTCGAGGACGGGAGCCAGCCGCCCTGGTTGTCCGTCACGTACACGTCGTTGCCCTTGCCGAAACCGATGCCGTTCGGGGTACGCAGACCGCCCGCGACCGTGGTGACCTTGCCGGTCTTTCGGTTGATCACGAGGCTCACGCCCCGCCCCGGGGATCCCTGCGGGTCCGTCGTGGCGCCGCCCAGGTTGATCGACACCGACAGGTTCAGGTAGAAGTTCCCGCCCTTGTAGAGCAGGCCGAACGCGAACTCGTGGAAGTTGCCGTCGTAGGGGAACGTCGCGACGGTCCGGCCGGCGTCCAGCACGTCGTCGCCGTCGGTGTCGGTGAACTCGGTGAGCTCGTGCTTCTGCGTCACGTAGACCAGGCCGTCGACGAACGCGATGCCCATCGGCTCCTTGAGCCCGCCGGCGATCTTCTTGTACGTGACCTGCTGCGGCGAGGTCGCGCCGGTCACGTGGTCGAGCAGGTAGACCTCACCGGCGTTCTTGTCCGTGCCGCCCCAGGTGGAGACCAGCAGCTTGCCGTCCGGGCGCCAGGCCATGCCGGAGACCGTCGGCTCGAAGCCCGCCGGGCGCAGGTCGGTCAGTGTGTAACCGGGGTTGACCTCGGTCAGCGGAAGGCCGTCGCCCGGGGTGTCGGCGCCGGTGGTGCATTCCTTGCGGCCCGGCGCGGTCACCCGGACCGCGTCGGCGTCGGTGCTGAGCACCGTGTTGGGCACCAGGGTGAATTCACTCGCGCCGGGCGGCCGCCAGGCCAGCGTGAGCTGCTGGCCGCCGCTGCGCTCGAAGTGCTCGATCCGCAGCGCGTGCAGGCCCGCGGTGAGCTGGACGGAGCCGTCCTTGGGCTCGGCGCCGTGCAGGCCGTCGTGGTCGATGACGAGCTTGTCGTCGATGAGCAGCCGGGAGCCGTCGTCACTGGTCATCCGGAACGTGTACGAGCCGTCGGCCGGCACCGTGAGGTTCGCGATGACGTGGGTGAGGAAGTTGTCCTCGAAGCCGAACTGCTCCGCGGTGGTCCAGTCGATGGACTGCATGAGCTTGTCCACGTTGGGCGTCTGGCCCTGCTTGAGCTCGCAGATCGTGTTCAACGCCCCGATGTCGTACGTGCGCATGGTGACGCCGGGTTCCTGGGGTGGTACGTCGGCGGCAACGGCGGGCGCCGCTATCCCTATCAGGGATCCCACCATGGCGGTGACGAGTAGAGGACGGATCATCGGCGCTCCCCGGGTGTTACGCGAGAGATTCGGATTGATGAACATGGTGGTCCACCAACGACGCCAGGTCCATATCTTTCGACGTGTGTAAATCAACTTTTCTCTCCGGAAGCGAAAGTCTTGCCCCGTATGCGTGGTTCGCGATTAATGCATCGGTGTTTTGGCTGGTTATCGTGTCGCGATGATCGCCGCCGCTCGCCGGGCCGGTTCCGTGGAGGTCCTGGCCGTCCTGCTCGTCGCGCTGGTCGTGCTGCGCAACCCCCTCGCCGGGCTGCTCACTGCGGCCGGGCTGGAGACCTGGACCACGGTTTTCGTCTCGGTACTCGTGCAGGCCGTGCCGTTCCTGGTCTTCGGGGTCGTCCTGTCCGCGGTCATCGCGGTGTACGTGCCCCGCTCCTTCTGGGCGAAGGCGCTGCCCCGGCACCCCGCGCTCGCCGTACCCGCGGCGAGCGTCGCCGGCGTCGTGCTCCCCGGGTGCGAGTGCGGCAGCGTACCCATCGCCGGGGCCTTGATCCGCCGCGGCGTGACCCCCGCCGCGGCGCTGGCCTTCCTGCTCGCCGCGCCCGCGGTCAACCCGATCGTGCTCACGGCCACCGCCGTCGCGTTCCCCGCCAACCCCGAGATGGTCGTCGCCCGCGCCGCCGCCTCCCTGCTCGCCGCCATGGCGATGGGCTGGCTGTGGCTCCGGCTCGGCCGCGCCGACTGGATCAAGCTGCCGCACCGGCCCGACCTGGACGAGATGTCCCGCGGTCAGGCCTTCTGGGCGGCGACCCGGCACGACGTCATGCACGCCGGCGGCTTCCTGGTGCTCGGCGCGGCGGCCGCGGCCACCATCAACGTCGCCGTGCCCGACCGCTGGCTGCAGACCCTCGCCGGGCACGCGGTGCTGTCGGTGCTTGCCCTGGCCGCGCTCGCCGTGCTGCTGTCGATCTGCAGCGAGGCGGACGCGTTCGTGGCGGCGTCGCTGTCCCAGTTCTCGCTCACCTCGCGGCTGGTCTTCCTGGTGGTCGGGCCGATGGTCGATCTCAAGCTGATCGCCATGCAGACCGGAGTGTTCGGGCGGGGATTCAGCGCCCGGTTCGCGCCGGCCACGTTCGCCGCGGCGGTGCTGGCCGCCCTCGGCGTCGCGGCGGTGGCGCTGTGAACCGGCAGGCTCAGGGTGTGATTCTGCTGCTCCTCGGCGGCGCGATCGTCAAGGCCGGGATCACCGACCTCTCGCTGCGCTACGTCAAGGAAGGCCTGCGGCCGTTCCTGGTCGCGGCCGGGTTGCTGCTGGTCGCGGCCGCGGTCATGACCCTCTGGTACGACCTGCGCCCGGCGCGCGCCACCGCCGCGTCCTCGCCCTCTCCCCAGGACGGTGACGACCACCATCACGAGCCGCGTGTCGGATGGCTGCTGCTCCTGCCGGTGCTCGGGCTCCTGCTGGTGGCGCCGCCGGCGCTCGGCTCCGACGCGGCCGGGCGATCCGGCAGTGTGCTCGCGGCCGCACCGTCCGACGCCGTCTACCCCGCGCTGCCACCCGGCGACCCGGTCCCCGTCAGCCTGCTCGACTATGCCTCCCGAGCGGTCTTCGACGAGGGCCGGACGCTGCGGGATCGCACCGTGCGGCTGACCGGCTTCGTGGCGCCCGGCCGGGACGGCCAGCCGATGCTCGTCCGGATGGTCCTCTCCTGCTGCGCCGCCGACGGCCGCCCGATCAAGGTCGCGCTGACCGGCGACGTCCCGTCCGGCCTGCCGCCCGACACCTGGGTCCACGCCGACGGCACGTGGGTGGCCCGCACCGCCGCCGACGAGATCAACCAGGCCGCCGTGCCCTACCTCGAGGTCCGCTCCTGGCAGCGGATCACCGCGCCGCGGCAGCAGTACGAATGACGGCCGCCTCGTCCTCGCCGAGGCGCCGGCGGCTCGCGCTCGCCGGCCTGACCGTCGCCCTGGTCGCCGCGACCGCGCTGATCCTCCTGCCCGGCCGGAAGGACCCCGCACCGGCGACACCGGCCGTGGCCCAGGCCCAGCGCGCCCAGCTCCCCGGCAACCTGGCCGACGGCCCGATCTTCAAGCCCGGCCTCTTCCTCGACGCGCGCACCGCCGTCGGCGTCGCGCCCACCCCGTCCGGCGACCAGCTCCGGCTGGTGCTGCGCGCCTCCGACGGCAAGATCACCGAGATCCGCCGCCGCCCGCTCACCCAGAATCCGGTCTTCGACTCCTTCGCCACGGACGGCGCCGTGATCGCCTGGACCGAGTCCGCCGCCACCCGGACCGAGATCTGGGCGGCCGCCGTCGACGGCACCCGGGCACGGCGGCTGAGCGCCGACACCGGGAACTTCGTCGGCTACGGATCCGCCTACGACCTGGTGATCGCCGAGGGCGCCGCACACTGGGCCGCGGCGGACGGCGCCGACCGTACGGAGATCCGCTCGGTGCCACTGTCCGGCGGCGCGACCACCAGGAGCACGCAGGACGGCGTGTGGGCGCTGACCGCCTGGCCGTGGCTGGTCAACGGCGCCGGCGACCAGACCGGCGCCACCCGGCTGCGCAACCCGGTGACCGGCCGCGACGTCGACGTCCGGACCAGCGGCGCCGAGCTGGCCACCTGCGGCCCGGTGCTGTGCCGGGTGCTGGTGGTGGCGGCGGGCGGTCTCGCCGGGATCGACGTGATGCGCCCGGACGGCGGCGACCGGCGCCGGATCGCCGGGCCGGAGGCTTCCGCCGCGCTGGCCGACGGCGCCGTGCTGGACCGCTTCGAGGTGCTCGGCCGGGAACGTCCGGACTCCGCCACCACCGGCGCCGAGGGACTGGTCGTGCACGATCTCGCCGAGGGCGTGACCACCGACCTCGCCGCCGCGGCCGAGAGCGCGAGCTCCCGCAACGGCGTGGTCTGGTGGTCGACCGGTGGTCTGGACGACACCGTGTGGCACACCATCGATCTGCGGACGGCGCGGCGGTAGGTCGGATCAGGTCAAGGTCAGGTGCCGATGACGCCGCCGTCCGAGCGCCAGGTGACCACCACGGACGGCTTGGCGAAGTCGCCGTCCGGCCAGGTGGACGCGGGGTTGTCCTGGGTCGCGCCGGTGATCTCGCCGGGGTGCTGGACGGCGACGAAGACCGAGCGATCGTCGGCGGTCAGGAACGGCCCGCACGTCTCGGCGCCCGGCGGGACGGTCAGGAACTGCTTCAGGTGGCCGCGTTCGGGGCCTTCCAGCGGGGTGGCGAACAGGCCGTCGTTGCTGCCCAGGGCGTTGCCGTCGGTGGAGATCCAGAGGTTGCCGGTGGAGTCGAACGCCACGTTGTCGGGGCAGGAGATCGGCGACACCTTCGACTTGTCGTACCCGGCGAAGTAGCTGGACGGGTCGGCGGGGTCGCCGCAGACGATCGGCAGCGCCCAGGTGAACGTCTCGGCGGTGTGGTCGCCGCCGTCCTCGGTGATCTCGAAGATCTGGCCGTGCTTGTTCTCCCGGCGCGGGTTGGCCTCGTCGACGCCGGGGTTGCTGCCGACGCCGCGGTTGCTGTTGTTGGTCATGGCCGCGTAGATCCGGCCGTTGTGCGGGTTGGGCTGGACGTCCTCGGGGCGGTCCATCTTGGTCGCCCCGACGGCGTCGCCGGCCAGCCGGGCGAAGATCAGCACCTCGGCCGCCGTCATGTTCGGGACGAACGACCGGTCACCGGACACCAGCTTGATCCACCGGCCGGTCCCGTCGAAGAGGCCGTCGGACGGCAGCCGGCCGGAGCCGTCGATCTCGGCGGGCGGGCTGTCGCCGGTCACCTTGGCGACGTAGAGGGTGCCCGACTCCAGCAGGGTCTTGTTGTGCGCGCGGTCGCCGGGGCGGTACCGCTTGGCGCTGACGAACTTGTACAGGTAGTCGAAGCGCTCGTCGTCGCCCATGTAGGCGGCCACGTGACCGGACCGGGCCACGATGACGTTGGCGCCCTCGTGCTTGAAGCGGCCCATCGCGGTGTGCTTGCGCGGGGTGGAGTGCGGCTCGTGCGGGTCGATCTCGACGATCCAGCCGAAGCGGTGCGCCTCGTGCGGGTGCTTGGCCAGGTCGAACCGTTCCTGCGCGCGTTCCCAGCGCCGGGAGCCGCTCGGGTAGCGGGCGGTGGTGTTGATCCCGTAGCGGGCCATGGTCGGCTTCAGCGCCGCCGGGACCGCGTCGCCGCCGACGAAGTACTGGTTGAAGTTCTCCTCGCCGGACAGCGCGGTGCCCCACGGCGTGAGGCCGCCCGAGCAGTTGTTGAGGGTGCCGATCGCGCTGATGCCGCGCGGGTCGGCGGCCGTGCGCAGCAGCGGCGACCCGGCCGCCGGACCGTCGAAGCGGAACGGTGTCTCGAGCATGGTGTAGCGGCGGTTGTACCGGCGGCGGCCGCTGGTCACGGCACGCCATTGACCGGTACGGCCGACCCGCTCGAGTTCCACCACCGACATGCCGTGCGCGGCCATCGCCACCCGCACGTGCTCGACGCTGAGCGCCTCCTGCGAGGTGAAGCCGGGGAACATCAGCTCCTCGTTGGTGTATTCGTGGTTGGACACGAGCAGCGCCCGGTTCTTGTCGAGCGGGAACACGGCGAGGAAGTCGTTGTTGTAGCCGAACTGCCTGAGCTGCCGGTCCGCGGTCTGGTTGTCGACGTCGAGACCGGGGGCGCCGGGGAAGAGCGGGTCACCCCAGCGGATCACCACCTCGTTGTCGTAGCCGTTGGGCACGATCACGGTGTCGATCTCGTTCGGCGGGATCGCCTTGAAGGTGAGGGCTCCCGGTGCGGCCGTGGCCGCTGGTTCGACGGCTGCCTCGGCGGGTGACGCTTCGGCGACGCTCACTCCGGCGCCGGTCACTCCGGCGCCGAGCACGATCGCGCCGGCCGCGCTCGCACGCAGCAGGCCGCGCCGGGAGACCACATCGCCGAGGTACGGGTTGTCCGATTCGTTGGGTGCGGGGTGATCGCAAGCGTTGCCGCACCGGTAGAGGCACGTCATCGGGTCGCGGCCGGGAGAGCCGAGCAGTGGGAGGAGCCGTCGATCAGCCATGGACTGGACGTTAATGCCCCATTCACTCTTCCGAAACCTCCCGGCCACCATCCATTCGTGTCAGCTACCGGCCGGGCCGCCGTCCGGGCGCCAGGTGACCACCACGGCCGGCTTGGCGAAGTCGCCGTCCGGCCAGGTGGAGGCCGGGTTCGCCTGGCTGGCGCCGGTGATCTCGCCCGGGTGCTGCACCGCCACGAAAACCGAACGGTCGTCCCCGGTCACGAACGGCCCGCACGTCTCGGCGCCCAGCGGGACGGTCAGGAACTGCCGCAGGTGCCCCTTGCCGGCCCCCTCGATCGGCGTCGCGAACAGGCCGTCGTTGCTGCCCAGCGCGTTGCCGTCGGTCGAGATCCAGAGGTTGCCCGCGGAGTCGAACGCCACGTTGTCGGGGCAGGAGATCGGCGACACCTTGGTCTTGTCGAACCCGGCGAAGTACGTCGACGGGTCCGCCGGGTCACCGCACACGATCGGCAGCGCCCAGGTGAACGTCGTCCCGGTGTGGTCGCCCCCGTCCTCGGTGATCTCGAAGATGTGGCCGTGCTTGTTGTTGTTCCGCGGGTTGGCCTCGTCCACGCCGGGGTTCGTGCCGACACCCCGGTTGGTGTTGTTGGTCATCGCCGCGTAGATCTTGCCGGTGCGCAGGCTCGGCTGGACGTCCTCGGGGCGGTCCATCTTGGTCGCCCCGACGGCGTCGCCGGCCAGGCGGGTGAAGGTCAGCACCTCGGCCGCCGTCATGTCGGGAACGAACGACTGCTCCCCGGACACCAGCTTGATCCACTGGCCGGTGCCGTCGAACGCGCCGTCGGACGGAAGCTTGCCGGTGCCGTCGATCTCCGCGGCCGGGCTGTCGCCCGTCAGCTTGGCAACGTAGAGAGTGCCCGACTCCAGCAGCGTGAGGTTGTGCCGGCGGTCGCCGGACCGGTAACGCTTCGCGCTGACGAACTTGTACAGGTAGTCGAAGCGCTCGTCGTCGCCCATGTAGGCGACCACGTGGCCCGACCCGGCCACGATCACGTTGGCGCCCTCGTGCTTGAGACGGCCGAGCGCGGTGTGCTTGCGCGGCTTCGCGAGGGGCTCGAACGGGTCCACCTCGACGATCCAGCCGAAGCGGTTCGCCTCGTTCGGGTGCCTGGCCAGGTCGAACCGCTCCTGCGCCCGCTCCCACTTGCGCGAACCGGACGGGTACCGCGCGGTCGTCGAGACGCCGTAGCGGGCCAGCGACGGCTTCAGCGCCTCGGGCACGCCGTCACCGCCGACGAAGTACTGGTTGAAGTTCTCCTCGCCGGAGAGCACCGTGCCCCACGGCGTGACGCCGCCGGAACAGTTGTTCAAAGTGCCGATCACCGTACGCCCGCGCGGGTCGGCCGCGGTCCGCAGCGGCGCCGACCCGGCCGCCGGTCCGGTCAGGTCGAACCGCGTCGCCAGCGCCGTGATCCGCCTGTTGTACGGCAGGCTCCCCCGCTCGGCCCTGCGCCACTGCCCGGTGTCGCCCACCCGCTCGATCTCGACGACGGAGAGCCCGTGCGCGGCCATCGCCACCTCGATCTGCTCCACGGTCATCGCGTCCAGCGAGGTGAAGCCCGGGAACATCAGCTCCTCGTTGGTGTATTCGTGGTTCACCACGAGCAGCGCGCGGCGGCCACCGTTGCCGATCGGCAGCACCCCGACGAAGTCGTTGTTGTAGCCGAACTGCTTCGACTGCCGCGCCGGGGTCAGCCGGTCCACGTCCAGCCCGGGCGCGCCCGGCACGACCGGGTCGCCCCAGCGCATGACGACGGCCGAGTCGTAGCCGTTCGGCACGACCAGCGTGTCGAGCTTGTTCGGCGGGATCGGCTTGAAGGTGAGCGCCCCGGCCGGCCGGCCCGGCTTCAGCGGCATCATGGCCCGCGGGTCCACGGCGGCCGCGGCGGGCTCCGCGGCGACGGCGCTGCTCAGGACGAGCGCGCCTCCGGCGGCGGCGGCCGTTCCCGCCAGCAGACCGCGCCGGGAGACCACCTCGCCGAGGGAGGGGTTCGACGAGACGTTGGGTATCGGGTGTTCACAAGCGTTGCCACATCGGTAGAGACAGGTCATCGCGTCTCGGCCGGCATGTCCGGCGGGGCCGAGCAGCGGCAGCAGGCGGGGTCGTTCGGTCATGGCGCGACGTTAGGGAACGCCGATGCATCACGTGCCAGGTTCAGGTGAACGGCGGATGAACGCCGCTTCAGGAGACACCACTGAGGACGTGGTCGATGACCTGGCCGGTCCGATTCAGCACCGCCTCGTCGGGTTCCCCGGCCAGGGCCAGGCGTTGCAGCGTGCCGGTCAGCGCCAGCGCCAGCGCCTCCGGGTCGGCGCCGGCCGGTACGCGGCCGATCTCCTGCTCGGCCGCCAGGTACCGCGCGACGGCCTGCTCGACCGCGGTCAGCCCGGCGGCGCCCGGGCCGAGCACCCTCTCGACCTCGGCCGTCAGGTCGGGGCGGAAAACGAGCAGCCGGGTCAGCGCGACGATCCGGTCCAGTGGCGTGGCGCGGACGGCCTCGGCGAGGTTGGCCGCCACGGTCGCGCTGCCGGCCTGCTCGGCGAGGCCCGCGACGCCGGCGGCGATCTGGAACGAACGGTCGACCGCGTAGCCCGCCAGGAAGCCGTCCCAGGTGCGGAAATGCGTGTACAGCAGGCCGGTGGCGACGCCGGCGTCGCGGGTCACGGCGCGGCCGGTCAGCCCGCTCGGTCCGCCGGTGGCGATCAGCCGTTCCAGGGCGGCGAAGAACTGCTGCCTGAGCTCAGGGATGACGACACCGCGGGGCATGACCGGGAGTCTAGGGGTTGCCCCAGGTTTGAGCACGTGTTCATACTAGTTTGAGCAACTGCTCATACTCGTCTCCGGGGAGTTTCCATGAAACGTGCGCTGATCGTCGGGGCGGGCATCGCCGGGCTGGCCACCGCGTTGCGGCTGACCCGGGACGGGTGGCACGCGACCGTCCTGGAACGCGCGCCCGCCCTGCGCACCGGCGGCTACGTGGTGAACCTGATCGGGCTCGGCTGCGACGCCGCCGACCGTCTCGGCCTGCTGCCCGCGCTCCGCCGGCACGACCTGGGCCTGATCACCACGGTGCTGGTCCGGGCCGACGGGCGGCCGAAGTTCACCGTGCCGTCCGCGGTGGCCGAGGCGACGGTCGGACCCCGCGCGCTCACCGTCTTCCGCGGCGACCTCGAGACCGTCCTGCACGAGGCGGTCCGGGAGGTCGCCGACGTCCGCTTCGGCGTCACCACGACCGCGGTGGATCAAGACCCTTCCCGGGTACGCGCGCAGCTCAGCGACGGCACGACCGAGGAGGTGGACCTGCTCGTCGGCGCGGACGGTCTGCACTCGGCGACCCGGGCGGCCCTGTTCGGCGACGGACACCGGGTCGACCTGCCCTACGCGGTGGGCGCCTTCCCGCTGACACCACCGGTCATCGGCGTTCCCGAGAGGTCGTCGGTCACCTTCATCGGCGCCGGGCGTACCGCGGGTGTGATGAATTTCGGGCCGCACCGCACCTCGGCGTTCTTCGCCTACCGCACCGGCGACCCGTCGGCCGAGCTCGCCCGCGGTCCGCTGCCGGCGCTGCGGGCGGCGTTCGGAGATCTCGGCGGCGGGCCGGCCGGTGCCCTGAGCACCGAGCCGGAGGACGTCTACTTCGACGCCGTGAGCCAGGTGGTCATGCCGCGGTGGAGCGACGGGAGGGTGGTCCTGATCGGTGACGCCGCCTGGTGCGTGACCCTGTTCGCCGGACATGGCGCCGGGCTGGCCATGACCGGCGCGGACCGGCTCGGTGCGGCGCTGAAGGACCACTCCACGGTGCCGGAGGCGCTTGCCGCCTGGGAGGCCGGCCTGCGCCCCGAGACGGTCAAGCGGCAGGCGATGGCCCGCCGCGGGATGCGCCAGTTCGCCCCGCCCAGCGAGTTCCACGTCCGGCTGGGCGACCTCGCCCTGCGCGCGATGACCCTGCCGGGCATCCGCACCCTGGTCCGCCGTGGCGTGGAACGGGCCAACCGCTGACCCGCTTCACAACGAGAACGAACGTTCTTTCCCGGGGTAAGAACGTTCGTTCTCGTTGTGAACGCCACCGTCACCGGGTCAGGACGCGACGGCCGTGAAGATCGTGGTGCGGTCGGTGCGGGCGACGTCGTCGCCGAGCGAGCCCGGCACGGCCTTGCTGAGCGGGTCCGGGCGCACCGGGGTGGCGCGCAGCTTGGACAGCAGCCACACCGCCCGGCCGTCGGACGCCTTGCCGGTGACGAAGCTCAGCTCCAGGTCGGTGGTGCCCTGCGTCTGCTCGGCCGTGCCCGCCCGCGCGCCGGTGACACACACGGGCACGCGTTCCACGAGCCGCATCTTGATCTTCACGCTGCCCTTGCCCGAGCTCACCACCCGCGTATCGGCCGGACGCAGGTCGACACCCCAGCTTCCGCCGTCCGACACCGCGTCGCACTCCCGCACCTTCGACCGGAGCGCGATCAGCCTGTCCGAGCCGAAGCCGCCCTTGTGCAGGTCGGCCACCCGCCGGCGCATCGCCGCGGGCTCCGCCGTGGAGGAGATCAGGCGCTGGTAGCGGTCGACGTAGGCATAGGCCAGCTCGGGGCGGGCCGGATGTCCCGCGGTCGGCAGGGCGGTCTCGTAGCCGTCCTCGTTCACCGGCTCGGGCTCGGGCTCCTCCGCGGGGTCGGTCGCGCCCGCACAGAAGGGTTCGGGATTCTGCGGGTCCGCGCAGATCTCGGTCCACCGGACGTCCGGGGTGGTGCCGGACCGCATCGACTTGGACACCACGCTGGACATGGTCGCCACGCCGAGACCGCAGACGAACAGCACCGCGATGACCACGACCGTGATGACGGCTACGTCGGCCTTCTTCTTCCGCGGCGGCGCGGGAGGCGGGGCGAATCCGGTCGGGTAGCCGGGCGGGGCGGGATAGCCGGGCGGATAACCCGGCGGAGGCGGGAATCCGGGCGGGGGCGGATAGCCGGGAGCATGCGCATAGCCCGGCGGGGGCGGGAATCCGGGCGGAGGGGGGTAGCCCGGCGAAGGCGGGTAGCCGGGTGCGTGCGCATAGCCGGGCGGAGGCGGGAACCCCGGCGGAAGCGGTGGGTAACCGGCCGCCGGCTGAGGGCTGGGCTCGGGCGCGGCGGGACGAGGCTGATGGGCGGCCGGAGTGGGCTCCGGCGCGGCGGGGCTCGAGCCGGGCGCGGCAGGGCTGGTGGGGCCGGGCGCGGCAGAAACGGGGCCGGGCGCGGCGGGGCTGGTGGGGTCGGGCGCGGCAGGGGCGGGGTCGGGCGCGGCGGGTGGGTGGTCGCCGGGAGCGGGATCAGGCACGGTCGGCCATTATCCACACTGGAACGAGTGGCAGCCAAGCCCGGAACGGGCGGCAATGGAGCCCGGCCACCGACCAGGGTCGCCGAGGGGGCGGGACCGTGCTGTGCGCGTACCGGAGAAAGGTCTTGACCTTGGCGGCTCAGCCCTGCAGATAGGCGAGGACGGCCAGGATGCGGCGGTTGTCGTCCTCGGACTGCCGGAGGCCGAGCTTGGTGAAGATGTTGTTGCTGTGCTTGCTGACGGTCCGCTCGGTGACGAACATCCGGGCGGCGATCGCGGCGTTGGAGCGGCCCTGGGCCATCAGCGCCAGGACCTCGTGCTCGCGCGGGCTCAGCTCCCGGAGCTTCGGGTCGGCGGCGCGGCGGTTCAGCAGGGCGCTGACCACCTCGGGGTCCATGACTGTGCTGCCGGCGGCGACCTGGCGGACGTTGGTGACGAACTGGCCGACATCCATCACCCGGTCCTTCAGCAGGTAGCCGACCGCCCCGGCACGGTCCGACATCAGCTCCCTGGCGTAGAGCTGCTCCACGTACTGCGAGAGGACCACGACGGGCAGCCCGGGAATCGCGCGGCGGGCCTCGATCGCGGCGCGCAGGCCCTCGTCGGTGAAGGTCGGCGGCAACCGTACGTCGACGACGGCGACGTCCGGGCGGTGCGTCGTCAGGGCCCGCAGCAGGGCCGGCCCGTCGTCGACGGCCTCCACGACCTCGCAGCCGTTGGCCCGGAAGATCCTGATCAGGCCCTCGCGGAGCAGGGTGAGGTCCTCGGCTACGACGACGCGCACGGCAGCGACATCCTTATCTCGGTGGGCCCGCCCGGCGGGCTGTCGACGTCGAGGGTGCCGTCGAACGCGGCCAGGCGGCGGGCGATGCCGCGCAGGCCGGTGCCGGCGTCGATCGAGGCGCCTCCCCGGCCGTCGTCGGCCACCGTCATCGCCAGCAGCCCCGGGGCCGCGAACTCCACCGTGATCCGGATGTGCCGGGCCTCAGCGTGTTTGATGGCGTTCGACAGGGCCTCGGAGACCGCGAAGTAGGCCGCCGACTCGACCGGCGCGGGCAGACGTCCGGGCAGGCGGGCCACCACCGCGGTGGGGATCGGGTTGACCAGTGCCAGGGCTTGCAGGGCGCCGTCCAGGCCGCGATCCGCCAGGACCGGTGGGTGGATGCCGCGGACCAGGTCGCGCAGTTCGGTCAGGGCGCCGGCGGTCGACTCGCGCGCCTCCACCAGCAACCGCTGGACGGCGTGCGGATCGTCGTGCAGCAGCTGTTCGGCCAGGCCCAGGCTCATGCCCAGCGACACCAGGCGGGCCTGCGCGCCGTCGTGCAGGTCGCGTTCGATCCGGCGCAACTCGCCGGCCTGACTGTCGACCGTGTCGGCCCGCGAGGCCGCCAGCTGCTCGACCCGGGCCCGCAGCCGCGCCTGCTCGGTCGGGCCGAGCAGGGCGCGGATCACCCGGGCGTTGAGGTTCGCCAGCCGCACCGCCGTGGCGTACCAGAGAAGGAGCAGCACCGGGCCGAGCGGGACCAGAGCGAACGACTGCGTGACGCTGTGCAGCCGGAAACCCTCCCCCAGCGGGGTGCGGAACGCCTGCGGCGGCGTCAGCTGGTAGACCAGCGGATAGAGCAGGTAGAAGAACCCGCCGAGGAACAGCAGCAGCGACAGCCCGCTGGTCAGCCAGCCGGCGATCGAGTTGACCAGCAGCCAGGCCCAGTCCCGCCAGGTCGCCGGATCGCGCAGGATCGTCCACAGCCGGGTCGGCCACCCGGCGTCCGGCCTCGGCAGATAAGGCCGGGCCACCGGTGCGCCGAGGCGGTCGGCGGCCCACTGCCGGTGCAGATCGGCGAACCAGCGGACCAGCGCCGTCGCGAGGAAGGTCAGCGGGATGCCGGCGCCGAGGACCACCGACGCCGAGGCGAACCAGAGCGTCGCCAGCGCTAAACCCAGCACCGTGCCGAGCGTCAGCACCAGCGACCAGCCCAGCAGGCTGATCCGCAGGGCGAGCGTGTTCATCCGTTGATGATGACTCCTCGGCCCGGGCCGGCGCGGTAGGGCTGGCTACACCCTCCGTGGGGTCCAGCCGCAATGGCTTCGGTCCTCGGGCTCGCCAAGCTGGGTCTCGCCGGTCGATCGACCGGCGACCACCCGACCAGGAGAACCTCATGACCGCAAAACCCCTGGCCCTTCTGTTGGCCCTGGCTCTGACCGCCTGCGGGACGGCGTCCGCCTCCGAAACCGCCGCCCCGGCCCCGCTGGCCTCCCTTGCCCAGCAGGTCGTGGACGCCGGAGCGCCCGGGGTGATCGTCCGGGTCGACGACGGCCGCGGGCAGCCGATCGAGATCGCGCGGCAGGCGCCGTGGACCCGGGCCGACCACACCCTCGCGGCGAGTGACCGGTTCCGGATGGGCTCCAACACCAAGACGATGGTCGCCACCGTCATCCTGCAACTGGTCGCCGAGCACCGGCTCCGGCTGACCGACCCGGTCGGGAAGTGGCTGCCCGGCCTCATCCCGAACGGGAACGCGATCACCGTACGGATGCTGCTCAACCACACCAGCGGCCTGTTCAACTACACCTTCGACCCCGAGGTGCTCCAGGCGTTCACCGGCCAGGACACCCGGACCTGGACGCCCCGGCAGCTGATCGCCGCCGGCGTCCGGCACGACCCGATGTTCGCGCCCGGCGCGGGCTACTCCTACAGCAACACCAACTACGTCGCGCTCGGCCTGGTCGCCGAGAAGGCGACCGGGCACACCCTGGGCGACCTGATCCAGGAACGGATCGCCCGGCCGCTGCGCCTGAAGGACACCCACCTGGGCGCCCGAGCCGGTGGCACCCTCGCTCACGGCTACGAACCGGACGCCGCCCACATCGGCCCGCTGCTGCCCCCGGGCGTGCCCGCCGGGACCGCGTTCGCCGGCCCGGCACGGCCTGCCGGGTACGTCGACACCACCCGGATCAACACCAGCACCGAGTGGGCCGCCGGTGGCATGGTCTCCACCGCGCGGGACTGGGCCCGCTTCGACAGCGCGCTGCTGTCCGGCAAGTTCCTGCCGGCCGCCCTGCTGACGGAGATGCGCACCACCGTCGCCGAGGAGGCCGAGTTCCCGGACCGCCGGTACGGGCTCGGCCTGGAGCAGGTGGTCACCCCGTGCGGCACCGTCTGGGGCCACAACGGCCAGGTGCCCGGCTACTCCAGCGAGAACTACACCGACGCCGCCGGCAGGCGCACGGTCTCGGTGCTGACCGCGACGATCTTCGGGCTGGCCTCACCTGCGCCCCGGGCGGCCAATCAGGCCCTGGTCAACGCCGCGGTGTGCACCATGCTGGGCAAGCCGATCCCCGCCCCGGCCGGCTGATCCCCAGGTCTGCCGCGGCGTCGAGCTCGCCGGCCGCTGACCGGTGGGGTAAGCGTCAGCTTGCGGCGGGCGAGAACAGCGTCCTGGCGTCGGTGCGGACCACCGCGTCGCCCTGCTTTCCCGGTGAGGCCGAACGCAGCGGGTCCGGCCTCACCGGTCTGGCGTGCATCTCGGTCAGCAGCCACACACTCCGCCCGTCGGCTCTCCCGACGGGCACGAAGTCGAGCTCGAGGTCCGTGGTCCCCTGCACCAGAGCGCCGGGGGCCGCCTTCGTGCCGGTGACGCAGGCCGGCGCCACCTCGACGACCCGCACCGCCAGCAGGGAGTGAGTCTCGTTCGACTCGATCATGCTGGTCTTGCCGGGACGGATCTCGACGTCGGTCAGGGCGTCGCACTCGTGGACCTTGTCGTTGAGGGCGATGATGCCCTGCGACGCCCGGCCGCCCAGGTGGATCTCCCCCACCCGGATGCCGGGCTTCTCGGAGGTCAGGAGGCGCTGGTAGCGGTCGAGGTAGGCGGCGGCGAGCTCGGTGTCGGTCGACAGGGTCTCGCGGGGCAGGTCGACCGGCGCACCGCCGTCGGTCTGCGCCACCGGGCCGGCGGGCTCGATCGAGGGGCAGAGGTCGTCGAACTCCGCGTCGCTGCCGGGCTGCGCGCACAGCGCGTCGACCATCCCCTGCGGCGCCTGCTGCGGCTCTTTCGCGGAGACGATCATGCTGGACACCGCGACGCCGCCGAAGCCGCACAAGGCCAGGATGCTCACCACGACCAGGACGATGCCACCGACGCTGATCCCGCTCTTGCCGGGCGCGGCGGGCCTCGGCGCGAGCGACGCGCCGGGATCATGCGGAACAGTGTCGGAGGGCTCGGGCGAGGGCGGCACGGAAGTGGACACAATGGAGGAGTATGCACGCCGGGACGGCAGCCAAGCCCGGCGCGGGCGGCACCGGAGCCTGACCACCGATAAGGTCGCCGAGATGGCGGGACCGTGCTGTGCGCGTACGCCTAAAGGTATTGGTTGATCTTGGAGAGGTTGGCGCGGGCGCTGTCGTCGGCGCGTTCCTCCCAGGCGAAGACGCAGACGGTCGCGATGCCGTCGAAGCCGACCTCCTTCAGGGTGCCGAAGAAGAGATCCCAGTCGACCTCGCCCTGGCCGATGTCCAGGTGCTGGTGGACGCGGGCGGCCGAGCCGGGCGGATTGACGATGTAGCGCAGGCCGGACGAGCCGCGGAAGTCGAAGCTGTCGGCGATGTGCACCTGGGTGAGCAGCGGGCCGGCGTGGCGCATGATCTCGGCCATGTTGCCGCCCTGATGGAACGTGTGCGGTGCGCAGTAGAGGAACGTGACCAGGTCGCTGTCGATGCCCCGGACCAGGTTGACGCCCCCGATGCCGTCCTCGAGGAAGTCGTCGGGGTGCGGCTCCAGGACCAGGCGTACGCCCTCGCGTTCGAAGATCGGCAGCAGCTCCTCCATCGACCGCCAGAACTGGGCCTCGCTCGCGGCCGCCTGCTCGGGACGGCCGTTGAACTCGGAGTTCATCACGTTCACGCCGAGGTCGACGGTGATCTCGATGGCCCGCTTCCAGTAGCGGACCGCCGCCTGCCGCTCGTCCTCGTCGGGGCCTGACCACTTGTAGAGCGGCAGCACCGACGCCACCTCGACCTCCGCGCCGGCGAGAGCCTTGCGGAAGGCGGCGACCGTCGCGCTGTCCACCCGCGGGTGCAGGAAGAACGGCAGGAAGTCGTCGCGGGGGCTCAGCTCGATGTGCCGGTAGCCGAGGTCGGCCACCTTGCGCGGCAGCTCCAGCAGCGGGACCTTGCGCAGCATGTAGGGGTCGAGGGCGATCCTCATGCCGAGGCTCCATGGAGTTTCGGCTGTTCGGCCAGGGAGACCTCGACACGCGACCCGGACTGCAGCGCCGCCACGGCCGCGTCGGAGACCACCGCGGCCGCGTACCCGTCCCAGGAGCTCGGGCCGGCGGGCGTGCCGGTCCGCGAGATCGCGTCGATCCACTCCTGGAACTCCACGTCGTACGCGGCCAGGAAGCGCTCGCGCCAGTCGGCCGGCACCGGGTCGGCCGCGCGCAGCGACGTCCGGACGGTCACCGGGGACAGCGAGCCGAGGGATGCGGTGCCGTGCTCGCCGACGATCTCGCCGCGGATGTCGTAGCCGTACCGGATGTTGACCGAGATCTCCACGTCGACCAGCACCTCGTTCGCCGTCTCGAGGATGAGGAACAGCGGGTCCTGCAGGTCGCCCCCGTTGCGGTTCTTTCTGGGTACGAGGACACGGGCGGCCTTGATCTCGGTGCCGAACATCCAGCGCACCATGTCGATCTCGTGCACCGCGGTGTCGGTGATCGCCATCTCCTTCTCGTAGTGCGACGGCACCGAGGCGTTGCGGTGGGCGCAGTGCATCATCAGCGGCAGGCCGATGTCGCCGGCGTCCAGGATCTTCTTCAGCTCCCGGTACGCGCTGTCGTACCGGCGCATGTAGCCGACCTGGACCAGGCGGCTGCCGTGCGCGGCCTCCGCCTCGACGATCCGCAGGCACGCCTCGGCCGTGGTGGCCAGCGGCTTCTCGCAGAAGACCGGCTTGCCCGCGGCGATCGCGGCCAGCACGTACTGCTCGTGAGTCGGTCCCCACGAGCAGACGACGACCGCGTCGACGGACGGGTCGGCGATGAGCTCCTCGCCGGTGGCGTGAACGGTTGCCCCGGCCAGATCGCCGACTCTTCGGGAAACCGCGGCGTCGACGTCGGTGACCGCGGTGACCTCGACCCCGGCGAGGACCTGGGTCATCCGCCGGATGTGGTCCTGGCCGATCATGCCGGTGCCGATGACGCCGACGTGGAGCATGGTCACCTCTTCAACTCGTGGGACAGTTCGGCCAGTTCGTCGCCGCCCGCCATCTGCGCGGTCAGCTGGTCGAGCGTGACCTCGTCGCGAGTGCCGTCGAGCGCCGTGCTGCCCAGCTTCAGGATCACGAAGTGGTCCCCGACCAGGTAGGCGTGGTGCGGGTTGTGGGTGATGAAGACGACGCCGAGGCCGGCGTCGCGGGCGGCGGCGACGTACTTGAGCACCACGCCGGACTGCTTGACGCCGAGCGCGGCGGTGGGCTCGTCGAGGATGAGCACCCGGGCGCCGAAGTAGACGGCGCGGGCGATCGCGACGCACTGCCGCTGGCCGCCGGAGAGCGTGCCGATCGGCTGGTTGATGTCCTTGACGACGATGCCCATCTTGCGGAGTTCCTCGTCGGCGATCGCCCTCATCTCCTTGACCTTGAGCCTGGCCAGCGGGTAGTTGCCCACGCGCAGCTCGGAGCCGAGGAAGAAGTTGCGCCACACCTCCATCAGCGGAACCACGGCGAGGTCCTGGTACACGGTCGCGATGCCGTGGTCCAGGGCCTCGCGCGGGGACGAGAAGGAGGCCTCCTTCCCGTCGACCAGCAGGCGGCCGTCGTTGTGCGGGTGCAGGCCGGACATGATCTTGATGAGAGTGGACTTGCCGGCGCCGTTGTCACCGAGGACGCAGGTGACCTCGCCCGCGTTGACCTTCATGGAGATGCCGCGCAGGGCCCGGATCGCGCCGTACGACTTGCCGACGTCGACCATCTCGATCAGGGTCTGCCCCTTGATCAGCTGACTGTCGGCGTGATCCGCCAGGGTGTCGGTCATCTCAGTCCGCCTTCCGGGTCGTCGTCGAGAGCCGTTTGACATAGAGGTTGACCAGCACGGCGAGCAGCAGCATGACGCCGAGGAAGGCCTTGAACCAGTTCGGATCCCATCCGGCGTAGACGATGCCGAGGCTGGTCATGCCGAAGATGAACGCGCCGATCGCGACGCCCCACGCGTTGCCGAAGCCGCCGGTGAGCAGGGTGCCGCCGACGACCGCGGCGATGATGTAGAGGAACTCGTTGCCCACGCCGTTGCCGGCCTGCAGCGTGTTGAAGCGGTAGAGGATGTGCATGCCGACGAACCAGCCCAGGAACGAGACCGACATGAACAGGCCGATCTTGGTCTTGAACAGCGGCACACCGACCGCGCGGGCGCTGTCCGGCGCGCCACCGACGGCGTAGATCCAGTTGCCGGTACGGGTCCGGGTGAGGATCCAGGCGGCCAGCGCGACGAAGATCAGCCAGTAGATGACCGTTCCCCAGACCGTCACGCCGCCCACCTTGATGGTGAAGGCGAAGACGTTGGCGAGCGAGTCGAACCCGTCGATCTGCGAGATGTCGGTGGACGACACCTGGTTGGTGACCAGTTTGGTGACGCCGAGGTTGGCACCCTGCAACACGAAGAACGTGCCGAGGGTGATCAGGAAGCTGGGAATGCCGGTCCGCATCACCAGGTAGCCGTTGAGGAATCCGATGGCCAGGCAGAAGGCGAGCGAGAGGATCGCACCGATCCACAGGTTGACGCCGAGGTACCAGCAGAACATCGAGTTCACCAGGCCCGCGGTCGTGACGATGACGCCGGCCGACAGGTCGAACTCGCCGCCGATCATCAGCAGGCCGACGGCGACCGCGACGATGCCGATCGTGGAGGCCTGGTAGAGCACGGTGAAGAACGACTCGGCCGACCGGAACGCGGGAGCGGCGGCCATGAAGAAGATGAAGATGATGATCGCCGCGACCAGCGCGCCCACCTCGGGGCGGGCCAGGATCCGGTTCGACATGCCGAGTTTGACGCGGTTGGACGGCTCCGAGGGGACGGTCGCCGGAGCCGCCTGGACGGATTGGCTCATGGCTGAACTCCGATCCGCCCGGCCGGGCCCTCACCAGGCCGGCCGGGCGTCAAAGTGACTAGCGGGTGTTGTTCTTGGTGAAGGGCAGGATGGCGGCGATGTTGGCCGAGTCCACGAAGGACGGGCCGGTCAGCACGGGCTTGCCGCCGCCGATGTCGTTGCCGTTCTTCAGGTTCAGGTAGAGCGAGGTGACCGCCATGTAGCCCTGCACGTAGGGCTGCTGGTCGATGGAGAACTCGATCTTCTTGTCGCTGATGTCCTGGGCGACCTGCTGGTTGAGGTCGAACGTGACGACCTTGGCCTTGCTGCCGGCCTGCTCGATGGCCTTGAGCGCGTCCACCGCCTGCGGGGCGCCCAGCGTCACGATGTAGTCGATCGACTTGTCCTGCGCCAGCTTCGCCTGCAGCGTCGACGTGACCGCCGCGTCGTCGGCCCCGTTGACCTGGACGTTCTCGGTCGCCGGGGCGGACTTCTTCACGCCGGCGCAGCGGGCCTCCAGCGCGACCGAGCCGGCCTGCTGGATGACGCACAGCGGCTTCTTGCCACCGGCCTGGGTGATCCGCTGACCGGCGGACTCACCGGCCAGCGACTCGTCCGAGCCGAAGTACATCAGCGCGCCGAGCTGCTTGTACTGGTCGATGCCGGAGTTGAAGCCGACCAGCGGGATCTTCGCGTCGGTCGCGGCCTTGACCGCGCCGGCCAGGGCGTCCGGGGTCACCAGGGTGGTGGCGATGCCGCTCACCTTGGAGTCCACCGCGCTCTGGATCAGCTGCGCCTGCTTGGTGGCGTCCGGGTCGTTGGAGTACTTCAACGTGACACCGGTGTCCTTGGCGGCCTGCTGCGCGCCGTTCTTCACCTTGTCCCAGAACGTGTCGCCGGGCGTCTCGTGCGTGATGAAGGCGATCGTGTAGCCGGAGCTGCCCGCGGCGTTGCCACCGGACGTGGTGGAGTCGTCGGTCTTCTCACGGCCGCCGCTGCTGCAGCCGGCGACCGCGAGGGCCACCACCGCGGCAACCGCGAGGGGACGGATCATTCTCATGGGGGCTTCCCTTTCGGTGGTGACTATCGCTCCCGCGCGGGCCGCGAGTGCAGCCCGGCGGAGTTCAGGTAGGTGCGGGTCCGGGTGGCGATCGGCAGGGGCAGGTCGAAGTCGACCGGGTACATGTCCTGCTCGACCACCACGAACAGTTCGGCGTCGAGCTCGCTCAGCGCCTCGAGCACGCTCGGCACGTCCGGCAGCCCGGCCGGCGGCTCGACGCTCGCGCCCTGCGCGACGGCCTGCCCGAACGGCAGGTCGTCGGCCTTGGCGCGGGCGGCGATCGCCGGGTCCATCTGCTTGATGTGTACGTAGCCGATCCGCTCCGGATATCCGCGGATGATCGCCGGGACGTCGGCCTGCCGGTAGGCGAGGTGGCCGGTGTCCAGGCACAGCGAGACGAACGCCGGATCGGTGTCCTCCAGGAAGCGCTCGGTCTGCGCCTGGGTCTCGACGTGGTAGTCGGCGTGCGGGTGGAACCGCAGCGCCAGGCCGTACTCCTCGGCCAGCATCTTCCCGAGCGTGTTGCTGTTCGCGGTCAGCGACTTCCACGCGCCGGCGTCGAGCTCGGCCGCCTCGTGGTAGGCGCCGGTCACGTCGTCGCGGTAGCCGGGCACCGGCACGAAGATCAGGTTCTTCGCCCCGAGCGCCGCCGTCAACGAGGCGACCTTGCGGGTCTCGGCCAGCACGGCGCCGAAGTCCTTGTGCGGGCCTCCGACACCGGCCACGGTGCCGCCCGCGCAGGTCAGGTCGCGCCGCGCGAGCTCGTCCGCCAGCATCGAAGGATCGGTGGGCAGGTAACCGTAGGGGCCTAGCTCCAGCCAGTGGTAGCCGGCGCCGGACAACTCGTCGAGGAACCTTTCCCACGGCGTCTGGCGCGGGTCGTCGGCGAACCAGACGCCCCACGAGTCGGGACAGCTTCCCAGACGCAGGTGCCGCATCACGAGGCCGTCGGGAAGTGCAGGCTCGCCTCGACCTGCGGCCAGCGCGAGGTGACCACCTTGGCACGGGTGTAGAACGAGACGCCCTCGGGACCGTGCACATGCTTGTCGCCGAAGAGCGAGTCCTTCCAGCCGCCGAACGAGTAGTAGGCCATCGGCACCGGGATCGGGACGTTGATGCCGATCATGCCGACGTTCACCCCGCGCTGGAACCGCCGGGCCGACTCGCCGCTGCTGGTGAAGATCGCGGTGCCGTTGCCGTACGGGTTGGCGTTGATCAGGTCGATCGCCGCGTCCACGCTGTCGGCGCGGACCACCGACAGCACCGGGCCGAAGATCTCCTCGGTGTACACGTCCATGTCGGTGCCGACCTGGTCGATGACCGTCGGGCCGACGAAGAAGCCGTCCTCGTACCCGGGCACCTTGAGCCCGCGCCCGTCCACCGTGACCTTCGCGCCCTGCTGCTCGCCGGTGCCGATCAGGTGCTCGATGCGCTCCTTGGCGGCCGCGGTCACCACCGGGCCCATCTCCGCCTTCGGGTCGCGGCCGTTGCCGACCACCACCTCGTTCGCCTTGCGGTTCACCAGGTCGACCAGGGCGTCACCGGCCGCGCCGACCGCCACCGCGGCCGAGATCGCCATGCACCGCTCGCCGGCCGAACCGAACGCGGCGGCGGACAGGTGGCCCGCGGCGTACTCGAGGTCGGCGTCCGGCAGGATGATCGCGTGGTTCTTGGCGCCGCCGAGGGCCTGCACCCGCTTGCCGTTCGCGGTGCCCCGGGTGTGGATGTACCTGGCGATCGGCGTCGAGCCGACGAACGACACCGCGGCGATGTCCGGGTGGTCGAGGATCGCGTCGACAGCTGCCTTGTCGCCGTGCACCACGTTGAAGACACCGTCCGGCAGGCCCGCCCGCTGCCACAGCTTCGCCACGAAGTTGGACGCCGACGGGTCGCGCTCGCTGGGCTTGAGCACGAACGTGTTGCCGCACGCGATCGCCACCGGGTGCATCCACATCGGCACCATGGCCGGGAAGTTGAACGGGGTGATGCCGGCGACCACGCCCAGCGGCTCACGGAAGCTGAACACGTCCACGCCGGACGAGGCCTGGTCGGTGTAGTCGCCCTTGAGCAGCTGCGGGATGCCGCACGCGAACTCGATCACCTCGAGGCCACGCTGCACCTCCCCGGCCGCGTCCGACAGCACCTTGCCGTGCTCGTCCGAGACGATCTCGGCGAGCTCCTTGACGTTGGCGTTGACCAGCTCGCGGAAGGCGAACAGGATCTTCGACCGCTTGCTCAGCGACGAGTCGCCCCACTGCTCGAAGGCCGCCTTCGCGGTGGCCACCGCGGCGTCCACGTCGGCGGGCTCGGCCAGCACCACCTCGTGCTGACCCCGGCCGGTCGCCGGGTTGTAGACGGTCGCGCGCCGGGTGCCCGTGCCGGGCGTCTCGGCGCCGCCGATCCAGTGCTCGATGGTTCCCACGGTTTGTCCGGCCCTTCTAGAGATAGTCGCGCTGGTCGCGCTTGGCTTCGGTGTACGCGGCGTACGCCGCCCGGGTGCTGTCCAGCTCCGACACCTCGGAGACCGGCACGTCCCACCAGCTCTCGCTGGACGGCACCGTGCTCAGCGGATCGGTCTCGATGTGCACGACGGTCAGCCGGTCGGCCTCGCGGGCCCGCTGGAGGCCCTCGGTCAGGTCGGCGATCGTGCGGCACCGGATCACCTGGGCGCCCAGGCTCTCCGCGTTGGCGGCCAGGTCGATCGGCAGCTTGCCGCCGTCGTAGTCGTCGTGCTCGCCGCGGTAGCGGTAGCTGGTGCCGAACCGCTGCGAGCCGAGCGACTCGGACAGCGCGCCGATCGACGCGAAGCCGTGGTTCTGCACCAGCACGATGATCAGCTTGACGTTGTCCGACACCGCGGTGACGATCTCCTGCGCCATCATCAGGTAGGAGCCGTCGCCGACCAGGGCGAACACCTCGCGGCCCGGGTCGGCCAGTTTGATGCCCAGCGCGCCGGCCACCTCGAAGCCCATGCACGAGTAGCCGTACTCGACGTGGTACTGCTTCGGATCCCGGGCGCGCCAGAGCAGCTGCAGGTCACCGGGCATGCTGCCGGCCGCCTGGACCACGACGTCGCGTTGCCCGGCGGCGTCGTTGACGGCCCCGATCACCTCGGCCTGGGAGGGCAGGTCACCCTGACTTGTCGCGTACGCCGCGCTGACGGTCTCCTGCCAGGCGGCGACGTCGCCGGTGTAGGTCCGGTCCCAGGTCCGGTCCAGGCTCAGGGCGGCCAGTGCCTCGCGGGCGTCCGCCACCACCGGCACCGCGGACTGCTTGGCCGCGTCGAACGCCGCCACGTTGATGTTCACGAACGTCACGCCGGGATTCTGGAACTGCGTCCGGGACGCCGTGGTGAAGTCGCTGTAGCGCGTGCCGATGCCGATGATCACGTCGGCTTCGCGGGCCAGATTGTTGGCCACGGGGGTGCCGGTCGATCCGACGCCGCCGACGGCGTTGGGATGATCCCAGGAGACGGCGCCCTTGCCCGCGTGCGTGTCCGCGACCGGGATGCCCGTGGCCCGTGCGAAGGCATCCAGCTCCGCCGACGCCTCGCTGTAGATCACGCCGCCGCCGACGATGATCAGCGGCTTTTCCGCGTTCCTGATGACCTCGACCGCTCTTGCCAGGGCCGCGGGCTCGGGGACCGGGCGGGCCACGTGCCAGACCCGCCTGCGGAACAGCTCGTCCGGGAAGTCGTGCGCCTCGGCCTGCACGTCCTGCGGCAGGCAGATCGTGACGGCGCCGGTCTCCGCCGGGTCGGTCAGCACCCGCATCGCGGCCAGCAGCGAGGACGCCAGCTGCTCGGGCCGCCAGATCCGGTCGAAGAACTTCGACAGCGGCCGGAAGGCGTCGTTGACACTCACGTCGTACGAGCGGGGGTCCTCGAGCTCCTGGAGCACCGGCGCGGTCACCCGGGTGGCGAACACGTCGCTGGGCAGCAGCAGGACGGGCAGCCGGTTGACCGTGGCGAGCGCGGCGCCGGTGAGCATGTTGGTGGAGCCGGGCCCGATCGACGCGGTGCACGCCATCGTCGACAGCCGGTTCTTCATCCGGGCGTAGCCGGCCGCGGCATGCACCATGGCCTGCTCGTTCCGGGCAAGATGATAAGGAAGATCGTCACTGCCACCCGTTCGCAGGCTGGTGCGCTGAGCCTGCAGCAACGCCTGGCCGACGCCGGCCACGTTGCCGTGGCCGAAGATGCCGAAACAGCCGGCGATCGTGCGCTGCTCCACGCCGTCGCGCTCGGTCCACTGGTTGGCCAGGAACTTCACGACGGCCTGGGCCACGGTGAGTCTCACTGACGCCTCCCTTCCACGGTCGAGGTCATCGGCAGGCGGGGATCCAGCTCCTGGTCCGCCCACAACCCGCGCACCCAGCCGTGCGCCGGGTCGTCGCGGATCAGCCACTCCCGCTCCCCCGGGCCGGCCATGACATTGAGGTAGTACAGGTCGTAGCCCGGCGCTGCCATGGAGGGCCCGTGCCACCCGTACGGGATCAGCACGACGTCACCGGAGCGCACCTCGGCGCACACGTCGATCGGGCGGTCCACATGGCCGTACACCCGCTGGTAGGCCGAACCGGGCGTCCCGGCCGGCGCCGCCGCCACCTCGAAGTAGTAGATCTCCTCCAGCGACGACTCGCCGTCGCCCGCCTCGTCGTGCTTGTGCGGCGGGTACGACGACCAGTTGCCGCCGGGCGTGAGCACCTCGCAGGCGATCAGCCGGTCGCATTCGAACGTCCGCGGCGTGCAGAAGTTGTTCACCTGGCGGCTGGCATGCCCGGCGCCGCGCATCTCGACCGGCACGTCCTCGGCCGCGCCGTAGCGGAACGGCAGCCGCCGCCCGGCCTTGGCCGAGGGCAGCGCGAACCGGCCGCCGCTGGGCGCGCGCACCGTCACGGTGGCGTCCCGCGGCACGTACGCGAAGTCGGTCACCCGGCTGAACACCGACCGCCGCCCGGTCAGCGTGACCCGCTCGTCGTCGCAGGTCACGTCGCAGCCCCCGGCAAGCGGCAGGACCAGCATCTCCTCGTCGCCGGTATGGAACGTGGCCCGCGTGCCGACCGGCAGGTCGAGCACCCGCAGCCCGCTGAAGCCCCACCCCGCGGTCTCCGGCGTGATGACCAGCTCGAACGGCTTGCCCGCGGTGCTGCCCTTCGGCACGACCGGGTTGACCCGCGCCTCGCTCACAGCAGGCTCACCGCCCGGTCGACCGCGTCCGCGACGTCCCCGCCCTGCGGGTAGAGCAGGCTCCGGCCGATCACCAGCCCCTGCACGGTCGGCAGATCAAGAGCCTTCTTCCACTGCGCGTACGCCGCGTCGGCGTCCGCCGCGACCTCGCCGCCGAGGATGAGCGCCGGCAGCGTGGTCGCCGCCATCACCCGTTCCATGTCCTGCACGACCGGGACCTTCAACCAGGTGTACGCGGACGTCCGGCCCAGCCCCGCGGCCACCGTCTGCGCCCGGATCATCGCCTCGGCGGTCAGCTCGTTGCGGACCCGCCCGTCGACCCGGTGCGAGATGAACGGCTCGACCATGGCCATCAGGCCCCGGCCGGCCAGGTCGCCGACCGCGCGTCCGCACGACTCCAGGGTGGCCACCGTCCCGGCGTCGTCCGGGTCGATCCGCAGCAGCATCTTGCCGCCCTCGAAGCCGGACTCGGCGATGCTGCCGGCGTCGTACGCGGTGAACCGGTCGTCGATCTCGAAGGCCGTGCCGGCCAGCCCGCCGCGGTTCATCGAGCCGATCACCACCTTGTCGTCCAGGACGCCGAGCAGCAGCAGGTCCTCGAGGATGTCGGGGGTGCCGAGCACGCCGTTGACGCCGGGCCGGGCCAGCGCGGTGCAGATCCGGTCCAGCAGGTCGGCCCGGTTGGCCATCGCGAGGGGGTCGGCGCCGGCCCGCAGCGCGCCGCGGGCCGGATGGTCGGCGGCGATGATCATCATCTTGCCGTGCCCGGCGAGGAACGACGCCGGGCGGCGCCGGGCGGCCGCGGCCGCGGCGATCGCCTGGGGGCGCTGGATCCGGGCCTCGACGAGGTCCGCGATGTCACGCACGGGTGGCTCCTTCCAGAAGCTCGCGTACCTCGGACTCGGTGGGCATGGCGTCGGCGCAGGACAGCCGGGAGGCGACGATGGCGCCGGCGGCGTTGCAGAAGCGCATCAGCTCCTCCAGGTCCCAGCCGCTCAGCAGCCCGTGGCACAGGGCGCCGCCGAACGCGTCCCCGGCGCCCAGGCCGTTGACCACGTCCACCGGGTTGGGCGGAACCTCGACCTGCTCCCCGTTCCGTGATGCCAGAACACCCTCGGGGCCCTGCTTGATCACGGCCAGCTCGACACCGGCCTCGTGCAACGCTTTCGCGGCTTCGCGGGGCTCGGTCGCGCCGACCGCGGTGTCCGCCTCGTCGAGGTTGCCGACCGCGACCGTCGCGTACGGCAGGGCCTGCTGATACCAGCTGCGCGCCTCTTCCCGGCTCGACCAGAACATCGGCCGGTAGTCGAGGTCGAAGACCGTGATGCCGGCCTTGTCGCGGTGCTTGAGCGCGGCGAGTGTGGCTTTCCTCGACGGCTCCTGGCACAACCCGGTGCCGGTGACCCAGAAGATGCCGGCGTCCTTGATCGCGCCCAGGTCGAGCTCGTGCTCGTGGATCTCCAGGTCGGGGGCCTTGGGGAAGCGGTAGAAGTAGAGCGGGAAGTCGTCCGGCGGGAAGATCTCGCAGAACGTGACCGGGGTCGGGTAGGCGGTCACCGGCGTGACGAAGCGGTCGTCCACCCCGAAGCCGCGCAGCGCGTCGTGCAGGAACTCACCGAACGGGTCGGCGCCGGTACGCGAGATCAGCGTCGCGTGGCGGCCGTAACGGGCGGCGGCGACCGAGACGTTGGCCGCGCTGCCGCCGAGGAACTTGGCGAAGGTACGCACCTCGCGCAACGAGACGCCGATCTGTTCGGGATACAGGTCGACGCCGAGGCGCCCCATGGTCAGTACCTCATCCGCAGGCATGCGGTTCCCTCCCGCCCGGGTTCGCCGGGCAGAACGTATGTGATCGATGTTCACTCTGTTTCAGTTCGTTTCGATGTAATAACGTGAGGGCTTCCACGTCAATACTTTGTCATGACAAGCTGTCGAACGAGGAGGTGCCATGACCAGCCCGATCCGCCCCGCCGAGGTCGACCGCACCAGCCCGGTTCCCCTGTATTTCCAGGTCGCCACGCGCCTCCAGGAGCTGATCGAGAGGGGCGAGATCGGGGTCGGCGACCGCATCGAGAACGAGGTCGACCTGGCCGAACGGCTCGGCGTGTCGCGGCCGACCACCCGCCGGGCGATCCAGTACCTGGTCGAGCGCGGCATGCTGGTGCGCAAGCGCGGGGTCGGCACCCAGGTGGTGCACCCCAAGGTCCGCCGGCCGGTCGAGCTCTCCAGCCTCTACGACGACCTGCGCACCTCCGACCGCACGCCCCGCACCGAGGTGCTGAAACTCGAGGTGGTGCCGGCCGGCGGCGAGGTGGCGGCCGCGCTGGAGATCGAGCTCGGCACCGAGGTCACCTGGATCGAGCGGCTGCGCTACGCCGGCGGTGAGCCCCTGGCGATCATGCACAACGCGATCCCGATGGACCTGATCCGGCTCACCGACCGCGACCTCGCCGAGCACGGGCTCTACGAATTGTTACGGCGAGCCGGATTCGTCCCGCGAATTGCTACCCAGGTGATCGGCGCCCGCTCGGCCGGCGCCACCGAGGCGCGCATCCTCTCCGAGAAACGCGGCGCCTCGCTGCTCACCATGACCCGCACCGCGTGGGACGCCGGCGGCCGCGCCCTGGAGTACGGCAGCCACGTCTACCGGGCCAGCCGCTACTCGTTCGAGCTCAACCTCTCGGCCGGCTGATCCCGCCCGCGGAGGGAACGAACGTGCTCTCCCTCGGTGAACTTTCGGCGGGCTGATCCCGCCCGTCCACCTCTCGAATGTTCGATACCTGGCTCGGCGGTCATGACGGCTCGCCAAGCCGTGTCCCACCCGCCGCGCCGGCTCACCTTCGGGCCGACCACCGCCGAGGTCGACGCGGCCACCGCCGCCGGCCCTTCCGCGGCCGACACGGGTCTGGACGCCACCCTCGACCGCCTCCTGCAGCCCGTCGCCGTGCCCGCCGGTGCCGGCGGACGTTCTCGGCGCCGATCACGAGAGGATTCTGGGCGGCTGGCAGGGGCGCATCACATTTAGTTGACGCGACAACTATCCGGGCGTACCGTGGGGCCTGGATTTGTTGAAGTCTCAACTGGAGGCCCCCTGCCATGAGCACTATGCCCGCCCTCTTCCTCAGTCACGGCGCGCCGCCGCTGGTCGACAACCCGGTGTGGGTGGCGCAGCTGAAACAGCTGGCAACGGGGCTGCCCAAGCCCAAGGCGATCCTGATGGCCTCGGCGCACTGGGAGTCCACGCCGCTGATGCTCGGCGCGACCGAGACCGTCCCGCTGGTGTACGACTTCGGCGGCTTCGCCCAGCACTACTACGAGGTGCGGTACCGGGCGCCCGGCGCGCCCGAGCTCGCCGACCGCGTCGAGAAGCTGATGCCCGACTCGCAGCCGGTGGCCCGCACCGACCGGGGCCTCGACCACGGCGCCTACGTGCCGCTGACCGTGATGTACCCGGACGCGGACATCCCGGTGCTGCAGATGTCGCTGCCCACGCTGGAGCCGGACGACCTGCTCGACCTGGGCCGGCGGCTGCGACCGCTGCGCGAGGAGGGTGTGCTGATCGTCGGCTCCGGGTTCACCACGCACGGGCTGCCGTTCCTGCGCGACTTCCGGGAGGACGCGCCGGCGCCGGGCTGGTCGCGGGAGTTCGACGCGTGGGCGTCCGAGGCGCTCGCCCGCGGGGCGGTGGACGAACTGGCCGGCTTCCGCGACCGGGCGCCCGGGATGCCGTACGCGCACCCGACCATCGAGCACTTCGCGCCGATGTTCCTCACGCTGGGCGCCTCGGAAGACCCCTCACGGTCCCCCGACCAGGCGATCGACGGCTACTGGATGGGCTTGTCCAAACGCTCGTTCCAAGTGGTCTGACCTTTACTTGTTCAGGCATTTCTCAGCCTGGCCGGGGACGCTTGTGGGAATGTCGCAGCAATCCGTCCGGAAGGTTCCCTGTTGATGCTTGAGGTCACCGCGCTCGGCTGGACGCTGACCATCGGAGTCATCGTCGCCCTGCTCGCCCTCGATCTCGCCGTCGGCGTGCTCCGACCGCACGCCGTCGGCTTCCGTGAGGCCGCCGTCTGGTCCGTCTTCTACATCGCCGTCGCCATCGCCTTCGGCTTCGTCTTCGCCTCGATCGCGGGCTGGGACTTCGGCGCGCAGTACTTCGCCGGCTACATCGTCGAGAAGAGCCTGTCGGTCGACAACCTCTTCGTCTTCGTGATCATCATGAGCACCTTCGCGGTGCCCGAGAAATACCAGCAGGAGGTCCTGACCTTCGGCATCATCATCGCGCTGGTGCTGCGGGTCATCTTCATCGCGCTCGGCGCGACGCTGCTGTCGCTGTTCTCGTTCATGTTCCTGATCTTCGGGCTGCTGCTGGTCTTCACCGCGGTACAGCTCTTCCGGCACCGCGACGAGGATCCGGACGTCGACGACAACGCGCTGGTCAAGGCCAGCCGGCGGCTGCTGCCGGTGACCGACGACTACGTCGACGGCAAGATGATCACCCGGGTCGACGGGCGGCGGATGGTCACGCCGCTGTTCATCGTGCTGATCGCGATCGGCAGCTCCGACCTGCTGTTCGCGCTCGACTCGATCCCCGCCGTGTTCGGCGTGACCTCCGAGGCGTACATCGTCTTCGCCGCCAACGCCTTCGCCCTGCTCGGTCTGCGGGCGTTGTTCTTCCTGGTCAAGGGCCTGCTCGACCGCCTGGTCTACCTGAGCACCGGGCTGTCGCTCATCCTGGCCTTCATCGGCGTCAAGCTGATCCTGCACTGGCTGCACGAGGACGTCTGGCACGACGCCCCGGAGATCAGCACCCCGGTCTCGCTCGGCGTCATCCTGGTCGTTCTGACGGTCACCACCGTCGCCAGCCTGATCAAGTCCCGCAACGACCCGGCGGCGAAGGCACACGCCGGCAGCATGCGCGCGCACCGCACCCGCGAGGAGAAGCGCTCCTAGACCGACGAGGGGCCCGACAACGGCGTCGGGCCCCTCGTTCTGCGCTCGTCACGCCGATCAGGCGGCGCGGTGGCCGCCGACGCCGCCGGCCGTACGGTGCCGCTCGTAGTCCTGCTGGTCCAGGATGGCGCGGATGAGCCGGGTCTCCTCGGCGCTGTGCCGGGCGATCAGCTCGTCGAGCTCGGCCCGCTCGGCCGGCGACTGGAACGCGGCCAGCTCGGTGCTCAGCAGACGGTGCTCCCGGCGCTCGATGGCGCGGTGCACGATCGCGGTGCGGATCTTCTTGACGAATGCCATGGTTCTACTCCCCCAATAAACTGACTCTCTGTTATCTCCTTCCACGATCCGCGCCGGGCTTTGAATCAACAAATCCACCAGGCAAAACTCTGGTGATGAAAGTGACCCGCACCACCGGAATGCAGTAGCGCGGGTCACTCTCCGTCGACAGTGGCCAGGTCAGAGGCCGTCTGTCAGGTCGATCACACGGTCAGCGTCCAGGTGTTGATGTAACCGGTGTCCTGGCTGGCCACATCCTGCACCTTCAGCTTCCAGGCGCCGTCCGCCGCCTCACCGGACACGTTCACCGTGTAGGTGGTGTTGACGTTGTCCGCGCTGTCCGAGCCGCTGCTGTTCTTCAACCGGTAGCTCGTACCGTCCGGCGCCACCAGGTCGACCACCAGGTCACCGCGCCAGGTGTGCACGATGTTCACCGCCGCCGTCGAGGACGACGAGGCGTTCCGGCTACAGCCGCTGATCGTGATCGTGCTGGTCACCGCCGCGCCGTTGTCCGGGATGGACACGTCGGAGGCGTTGGTGCCGGAGCAACCGGTCGGGTCCGGCGGGGTGGTGCCACAGGTCGGCTCGTTGCTCTGCGCCGGGACGCTGATCGCGTTCCAGGCGTTCTTCACCGTGGTGAACTCGGTGCAGCTGTTCGGGTACAGGTTCTTCGCCGCGTTCAGCGTGGCCGTACGGATGTTCGCGTACTTCCAGGTCGAGGTCTTCGCCTGCAGGGCGTTGTAGTAGATCTCGCCCGCCTTGCGGATCGAGATGCCGGCGACCGTGCTGCTGTTGCAGGTCGGGCTGGCCGGCTGCCCGCTGGACGGGCTCGAACCCTCGGCGACCAGGTAGAACCAGTGGTTCAGCGGGCCGGCCGCGGCATGCACCTCGGTGCTCGGGATCGACGACGACCAGCAGTTCGGGTCGCCCGCCAGGGACGGGTTGTACATGTAGCGGATCGGGCCGTCGCCGACCAGATCCACCTCCTCGCCGACCTGGTAGTCCGGCGGGTCGTTCGGGTTGTTCGCGTACGCCTCGACGAGCGCGCCGAAGATGTCACCGGTCGACTCGTTGATGCCGCCGTTCTCGTTGCCGCTGCCCGCGCCGCCCGGCGTGTACTGGAACACCGCGTGGCCGTTCTCGTGCGCCACCACGTCGATCGGCGTCGCCTGGCGGGTGTTCGCCTGGTTGTGGCCGAAGTTCGTGTACGAGCCGTTCCAGTAGGCGTTCACGTCGGCCAGGCCCACCCGGATCGGCGGGTTGCTGCCGGAGCCGGTGACGCCGTTGCGGCCGAACCAGGAACTGAGCATGTCGATCTCACGCTGCGCCCCGTAGAGCGCGTCGACGCAGGCCGTCTCCAGGTTGGTGCCGGAGCCGTTGCCCCACGCGTCGTCGGTGCCGGTGTACGCCGACCCGTTCTGCCCGCCGCACTTCAGACCCGGGCGGGTCGTGTCCGTCAGCGAGAACGACGAACCCGAACCGGAGGTGTTGATGGTGACGTTGCCGTAGTAGTAGCCGTTGCCGGTGCCCTCCCGGACCAGGTCGACGGCGTCGGCCACCTTGCCCGTGGACGCGTCCACGAAGATGTGCTGGTTGCTCGGCTTCCCGCCGGCCAGCACGCCGGTGACATCCACCTCCCAGACCAGCTTCGACGCGCCGAACGCGAGCACCTTGAGCGTGGCGCCGGACGCGCTCTCCACCTTGGCCAGCTGCGCCTTCGCGACCTCGACGGCCCGCTCGGCGGTGATCGCCGGGGTGGTCGTGACCTTGATCTCGGCGGACTGCGCGACCGACGTGCCGGTCACCGCGCCCGCCGCGTCGGTGCTGACCACCACGTCGCCGCCGACCACAGGCAGACCTTGATGCGTACGGGAGTAGGTGACGTACTGCAGGCCTCGGGTGCCCGCCACCACACCCGTGCGCTGAAGAACGTCACCGGTGGCGATACGCAGGGAGGCGTCCGCCGCGGGACTGCTGACGAGCCGGTCGGCCGCGGTGGCGGCCAGCGTGGGAGCAGGGGTGGGGCTCGGCGCCTGGGCCGGTGCGGCGCCCGCAGGCGTTGCCGCCAGGGTCAGCGCCGCGCCGGTGGCCAGGGCCATCGAGGCTCGGATCAGATGGGTTGGTCGCACGCTCGTACTCCGTTCTGCGCGGCCCGGGGGTCTGGGCCAGTGAGCAGAACGCTAGGCATCGACGGTCGTCACCGAATCAGGGAAAACCCTTGCAGGCGGGAGGCGAGCTGGGTGCGCGAGCGTACGCCGAGCTTGCGGTACACGCGGGTCAGCGTCGCCTCGATCGTCTTGACGCTCAGATACAACTGGCCCGCGATCTCCCGGTTGCTCGCGCCGTCCCGGACCAGGCCCGCGATGCGCGCCTCCGTGGACGTCAGCCCGAACTCGGCCGGCGGCGCCGTCGTGCTCTCCGTACCCGCCAGCGCCCGCTCGGTCTGCTCCGTCCACGGTCGCGCCTCCGCGGCCAGGAAGATGGCCAGCGCCGCGCCGATCGCGACCCGGGCAGCCGCGTACCGGCGGCGGCGCCGCTCCGCGCCACCCTGCACGAGCAGCGCGTGCGCCTGCTCGATCGGCTGCCGCAGCTGCTCGAAGTGCAGCGCGGCGGCGGCCGACAGGATCACCGCGGTGTCCGCCTGGCCGCGCTCCGACAACACCACCGCCGACGCCCGGTCCAGGTAGCCGACCATGCCCGGGGTGCTGCCCAGCCGATGCGCCGCCGACCGGGCCGCGCTCAGGGTCTCCGCCGCCTCCTCGTGCTCGCCCAGCGCCGCCAGCCCACCCGCCAGGTCGCCGTGCCAGCGGACGATCATCGGATCCTCGATGCCGTCCTCGGAGTCCCGCAGCCGCCGCAGCGCCGCCACCCCGGCCCGGGTGTCGCCGGAACGCAGGGCCGCCTGGCCCAGGGCGTGCAGGTTGCGGCGCAGGTAGATGGAGTCGCCCTCCTGCTCCGAGGCACGCACGCCCCGGCGGGCGTAACCCGCGGCCGCGGTCAGGCTGCCACCGGCCAGCTCCGCCACCGCGGCGGTGTACCAGGTCGGGCCGGGACTCAGGCCCGCACGCTGGGCGGCGTCGACGGCGCGGTGCGCGTACCGGAGAGCCTCCCGGCAGCGGGCCGCCCGGGTGGCCACCTCGGAGAGGCTGCGCAGCACCTCGACCAGCGCCTCGCCGCTGCGGTCCTGCTCGGCCACCGCGAGCAGCCGGAGCAACTCGTCACGGGCCTCGTCCAGCCGGTCGTCGATCATCGCGAACCGGGCCGCCATGTAGCGCGGTCCCATGTGGAGCCAGCCCGGCACCTGCTCGGCGGGCAATGCGAGCGCCTGCCGCAGCGTCACCGGCCAGCACTGCTCGCCGCGCATCCGCTGCACCTGGGCCAGCGCGCCGAGCGCCATCGCCTCGATCGTCCGGTCCCCGGCCCGGCGAGCGTCGCCGACGGTACGCCCGGCCTCCGTCGCGGCGGCGTCCGGATCGCCACCGATCATCGCCGCCCACGTCCGCCGAAGCCGCACGGGCGCCAGCAGCGCCGGGTCGTCGCCCGCCTCGACCAGCGCGGCCGCGACCATCTCGGCGACCTCGGCCATCGCCTGCCCCGCCAGGTCGATCAGCACCAGCCTCGCGCGCACCCGATGCCCCGGCGGGGTGTCCGCGGCCAGTACGGCCTCGGCGGCCCGGCCGGCCAGCTCCGGGGCGCCGCAGGAGGCGGCCGTGGTCGCGGCGGCCAGCAGCCAGTCGCGGCGCTCGGGGGCGTTGTCCGCCGGGCAGCGGGCGGCCGCGAGCAGGTAGAGCTCGGCCGCGGTCCGCCCTCCGGCCTGCGCAGGGGTCGCCCTGTCTTGGACGCCCGTGCCTGCGGCGCGGGCCGCGGCTGCCGCTAAAGACCTGGCCACCTCTGCGTCCGGGCGGCCGCTGCGCAGGGCCTGGTGCCAGATCGTGCCGATCGGCTCGGTGGCGGCCGTCGCCAGGTCGTCGTGGATCTCGGCGCGGGTGGCCGCTTCGAGGTCGCCGGTCAGTACCTCGGCCAGGATCGGCGGCGTGAAGCGGATCGTCTCGCCTTCCAGTGTGACCAAGCCGGCGGACTCGGCCAGTCGCAACTCACGAGGCGCGTCCTCGCGGCCGGCCCGGATGAGCAGGCCGGTCGTCGGCTCGTGGGCCAGCGCGGCGACGGTCAGGGTGCGCTTCGCGCCGGGCGGCAAGGCGTCCAGTCGCTCGCGCAGCAGGGCTCGGGCCGACTCGGGCAGTGGCGCCGGTCGCCAGGCGGGGCCCGGCGGGAGCGCCGCGCCCAAGGCCAGCGCGAGGAAGGGGTTGCCGCCACTCGCTTCGTGCAGCCGGCTGGCCGTGCGGCACGGCAGGCCGCGGGACTCCAGCAGCTCGGTCAGGTCGTCGGCGTCGAGCGGCGGGACGGCCAGCTCGAGAATCGGCGCCGGACAGAGCCGGACGGCCCGGCGTGGCCCCGCAGGATCCTGCCCGGCGCGACGGGACGCGGCGGGGCGACGGGAAAGGTCGGCGCGGCCCAAGTCGGCGCGGCCAGAAGGATCTGCGTGGCCGGAGAGGTCGGCACGGCCGGAGAGGTCGACGGGGTCGGAGATGACGGCTCGGCCGCGAAGGCCGGCGCGGTCGGGGAGGGCGGCGCGGTCGGGGAGGGCGGCGGGGCGGCGTTCGGCGGCGATGACGCGGATGCGCGGGCCGGGGCGGCGGCGCATGGCGAAGGCGATCAGCCCGGCCGACTGCGGGTCGAGCCACTGCGTGTCGTCCAGGACGAGCAGGACGTCGCGGGTGCGGGCGCACGCGGCCAGCAGCAACGGCAAAACCAGCCGGCGGGCCAGGGCCGGACTGCCCGCGCGGGGCGGCAACGCCTGGCGGAGGGCGCTCAGCGCGGCCCGCTGGGCCGGTGGGAGCGCGGCCGCGGCCTCCGGCGGGAGCTGGGCGACCAGGTCGGCGATCGCCGACCAGGGCACGTGCTGCTCGGCGCGTTCCGGGCGCAGGCGCAGGACCAGGTCGCCGCGGGCGGCAGCGTCGTCGGCGACGGCGTCCAGCAGGGCGCTGCGGCCGATGCCGGGCGGGCCGTGCAGGGCGGCTCCCCCGCCGGCGGCGAGGCGCTCGGCGATGGCGGCGCGCAGGTCGGCTCGCCCGACCAGGGTGCCTGCCGACCACATTTGGCCAGCTTAGGGACGCCGCCCGAATACATCAACGCATGTGCATGTGACGTTTTCAGCCGACGACGTTACGGAGGGTGGACCAGCGGTCGGCCAGCTGGCGGCGGCGGCAGGCGACCAGGTGGCCGGCGAGGACGGCCTGAGTGCCGCCGCGGACGCAGACGTCGGCGCCCTCGGTCAGCACGCCCGCCACGACCTCGGCCGGGGCCTGACCGTCGACCAGGGCCACGACCGCGGTCCGGCGGGGCAGCACGGACCGGGCGGCGCGGACGTCACGCTCGGTGGCGCCGGACAACAGGACGATCTCGTCGGGACGGATGTCGTCCAGCGCCGCGGCCGGCCGCAGTGTCCAGCCGCTGGGCAGGTGCGCGGCCAGCCCGGCGACCCGCGAGCGGCTGCCCAGGACGGCCACCACGGGCTTGAGCGACTTCGTGTACTGCGGATTCACCGGCAGGTCGTGCGTTGTGGCAAGCATGTCGAGTTCCCCCTCGTCGGCTCCATCGGCGTTCAAGAACCACTGTGGGTGACGCGACTGAGGCTGGGTTGTGCGCTTGCTGTGCATTGGTTGGCAGCCCGCCTCACCGTGACCAGGAACACCGCGTCCCTGTGCAACGGATGCTCGTGACCACCGTTCAGGCGGCCGCCGTGGCGCGGCGGCGCAGGGCGGGGGCGATCATCGCGACCGACGCCAGGGTGATCAGGGCGAAGACCACCGAGAGCACCCGGATCCAGCCGGGCACATCGCTGACCACGAGCGCCGGCAGGGCGGACACCGCGGACAGCAGGCGGCTGACGACGATCGCGACCACTCCGCCGCGGCTGCGGGAACGCCACGCGGGCACCGCCCCGACGATGGTGACCACGCCCAGCGCCGCGGTGATCAGGGCGATCACCATCGGCGGGTGCTCGCCGTCGGTGGTGAACGGGTTGGCCAGATCGATGACGCCGAGCAGGACGGCGACGACGAGACCGGTACGGAACATGGTGTCCTCCATGAAGAAGCAAGCACGAACGGTTGCCCAGCAGTCTTCGGCCGCTCCCCCGCCGGTGGCATCGCGGCTGTCGCGGGCCTGTTCTCCGTGCTGGCACGCATGTTCACCGGAACGTCCCGCCTCTAGCGTGTGTTCATGCAGCTCAAGAGACTTCTCGCGATCCTGGTCGCGGGGCTCGCGGCGATGACCGCGGCGCTCGGCTGGGCGTTGGTGGCGATCGCCGGGTACGGCTGGGTGTTCATCTCGGTGGCGACCGCGCTGGGCGCGGCGTCGGTGGCTCTCGGGTTGCTGGTGGCGGCGCGCCGCCCGGACAACGTGGTCGGCGCTCTTCTGTGCGGCGTGGGCCTGATGCCGGTGTTCATGGCGGCCGGCGACCTGTACGGCCCGGCGTGGCAGGCCAGGCCCGATCTGCTGCCGCTCTGGCCGTGGCTGGTGTCGCTCTACGAGGGCTCGTGGATGTTCCTGTACGTGCCGGCGGCGCTGCTCGCCCTGGTCTTCCCGGACGGGCGCCTGCCGGTCGGGCGGCGCTGGCGCTGGGTGACCGGCGGGCTGATCGTGCTGCCGGTGGCCTTCACGGTGACGGTCGGCTTCGACCCGGCGCCGTTCACCGACCCGTACGCCGCGGTCCCGCACGTCCTGGACGCCGGCGCGGCCACCCCGGTGGTCGTGGTCCTCGGGTACGCGATGCTGCCGGTGCTGCTCGGGCTGCTGGCCGCGACCGCCGCCGCGGTGGTGGTCCGGCATCGGCAAGCCGGCGATCCGGTCCGCCGCGCGCAGGTCAGGTGGTTCGCGCTGGGCGGCCTCTTCGTCCCGGCGACGCTGCTGCTGTGCTGGTTCAGCTATCTGGTGCTGGACGTGCCGGACCTGGCCCTGGTGGGCCTGGGTGCGACCTACGTGGCGATACCGGTGGCCACCGCGATCGCCGTGCTGCGGCACGACCTGTACGACGTCGACCGGGCGTTCAGCGCGGCCGTCACCTACGGGATCGTGACGGCGGCGCTGCTCGGCTTCTACACGCTCGCCACCTTCCTGGCCGGGGTGACGCTCGGCCGCGAGTCGGTGGCGGCGGCCGCCGCGGCCACGGCGGTGTGCGCGGTCGCCCTCGCGCCGCTACGGGTCCGGTTGCAGCGCCGGGTGGACCGGCGGCTGTATCCGCGGCGGCAGGCGGCGCTGGCCGCGATCGAGGATCTGCGGGCGCGTACGCATGCGGGAACCGCCCGGCCCGAGCAGCTGGAGGAGGCCCTGCGGACGGCTCTCCGCGACCCGGGGCTGCGGGTCGGCTACCGGTTGCCGGGCACGAACGCGCTGGTCGACGGGTCCGGCGGGGCGCGGGATCTGCCGCAGGCGACGCCGGTGCGGCTGGGCGGCACGGAGATCGGCGCGCTCGCCGCGGTGGGGTCGCGTGAGCTGCTGCGTGAGGTCGCGGCGGCCGCCGCGTTGCTGGTCGAGGTGGTACGCCTGCGCCTGGAGCTGGCCGCCGCCCTGCACGACGTGGAGAACAGCCGCGCCCGCCTGCTCACCGTCTCCTACGCCGAGCGGCACCGCCTGGAACGCGATCTGCACGACGGCGCCCAGCAGCGGCTCGTCGCCCTGGGCATGCGGCTGCGCCTGGGTCAGCGGCATCTGGACGACGGCACGACTGACGTGAGCGGGCTGCTCGACGAGGCGGTCGCCGAGCTCGGCACCGCGGTGGCCGAGTTGCGCCAGATCGCCCACGGGCTGCGTCCGAGCAGCCTGGACGACGGGCTGGTGCACGCGCTGACGATGCTGGCGGGCCGGCTGCCGGTGCCGATCACGCTGGACGTCCCGGCCTCGTTGCGCGCCGACGGCCTGCCCGATGTGGTGGCGACGACGGCCTACTACGTGGCCAGCGAGGCGGTGGTCAACGCGGTGCGGCACGCGGGCGAGGCGTCCATCGGGTTGCGGCTGGCCCGGGACGAGCAGACCCTGACGGTACGCGTGCACGACGACGGTCCCGGCGGCGCGGTGCTGCGGCCGGGCGCCGGGCTGGCCGGGCTGGCCGACCGGGTGGCCGCGGCGGGCGGCGGCCTGCGCCTGGTCAGCGAGCGAGGGCTGGGGACGGTCGTGGAGGCGAGGCTGCCGTGCGCATCGTGATCGGGGAGGACTCGGCGCTGTTCCGGGAGGGGCTGGCCGGGTTGCTGGCCGACGCCGGGCACGAGGTGGTGGCGAAGGCGCCGGACGCGCCCTCGCTGATCGCCGCGGTCGACGAGCACCGGCCCGACCTGGCCGTGATCGACATCCGGATGCCGCCGGACCACACCGACGACGGCGCCCGGGCGGCCCGCCGGATCCGCGACGGGCATCCGGCGCTGGGCATCGTGCTGCTCTCCCAGCATGTGGAGACCCGGCATTCGGTGGAACTGGTCAGCCGGGGCGGCTTCGGCTACCTGCTGAAGGACCGGGTGCTGGACGTGGACGACTTCCTGGACACGTTGCGCCGGGTCGCCGCGGGCGGGTCGGCGCTGGATCCGGAGGTGGTGGCTCAGCTGATCGGCAGCCGCCGGGCGCAGGATCCGCTGGAGTCGCTGACCGCCCGGGAGCGGGAGGTGCTGGCGGCGATGGCGGAGGGCCGGACGAACGTGGGCATCGGCCGCCGGCTGTTCCTGACCGAGCGCACCGTGGAGACACACATCGGCTCGATCATGTCCAAGCTCGGGCTGCCGGCCGATGAGGAGAGCCACCGCCGCGTACAGGCTGTGCTGGTCTTTCTCGGCCATCCCTCAACGTCGACTTGAGGTTGACCTCGAGGGTTTACGCGGACTCTCGACGCACCACGCGGACCACGTCGGCGGGCACCGGGGCGGGTGCCGGGCGGCCGGCGATCGCCGCCTCGACCGTCCCGGCCAGATGCACGGCGACCGCGGCCTGGTCGGTGGTGACGGTGGTCAGCGGCGGCTCCGCGAGACGGGCCACGGGGATGTCGTCGACCCCGATCACCGCCAGGTCCACCGGGGCGTTCAGGCCGGCCCGGCGCACCCCGGCCAGCACCGCCATCGCCACCTCGTCGTTGTACGCGCACACCGCCGTCACCCCGGCCGCCCGCCACGCCGTGACCGCCTCGGCCGCCGTCGCCGGGTCGAGCGGCACGGTACGCACCTCCGGCTGGGCCAGTCCCTGGTCCACGCAGCCCTCCCGGGTGCCGGCGAGGCGCGGGTCGGCGAAGTACCGGAGGCGGTCGTCGTCCGGGTACGCGTACCCCAGCCTGGTGTGCCCGAGCCCGGCCAGATGCTCGGCCTGGAGCCGCCCCACCAGCCGTTGCGACAGGTGAAGCTCGCGGGGTTCGGGCCGCGCCGGGCCGACCAGCGCGACCACCAGGGCCACCCCGGCCGCGCGCATGGCCGTGATCTCGGCGAACGAGAACTCCTCGAAGGCCAGCACCGCGGCGGGGGTCAGCACCTTCCACAGCTCGCTGATCGGCCGGTCCTCGCGGCTGGCCGGGTGCACCGCCAGGGTGAGGCCGCGCCGGGCCAGCGCGCCGGACAGGTGGGTCAGCAGCGCGCCCACCTCGGAGCCGATCGGCCAGTCGGGCAGCAGGCACAGCACCACGTCGGAGCGGCCGGTGCGCAGCGTCCGCGCGGCCGCCGACGGTGCGTAACCCAGGGACGCGGCGGCGTCCAGCACGCGCCCGCGGGTGCCGGCCGAGATGGTCTGGTGCGGGGTGTCGTTCAGGACGTAGCTCACCGTCGCCCGCGACACGCCTGCCATCCTGGCGACGTCGGCGCTGGTCACGCGCTTGGTGTTGCGCTCGGCCATGAGCGCCGCCTTTCCGGGCTTGCCGTCGGCCCGTCCTCGCCCTTACGTTACGACAAGCGCAACTTACACGTTTAACCCGTTGGGGGGCCACCTGTGTCCGAGCACGACGAGCTCATTCGGAAGCTGGATCTGCCGGCCAAGGTCGCCCTGCTCACCGGGGCCACCACGTTCACGCTCGCCCCGTCGCCCGAGATCGGCCTGCGCGAGCTGCGGCTCTCCGACGGGCCGACCGGCGTACGCGGGCTGCGGTTCCACGGCGGCACCACAGTCGCGCTGTTCCCCAACGCGACGCTGCTGTCCGGGGCCTGGAGCGACGCCACCGCCTACGAGGTGGGCACGCTGCTCGCCGAGGAGGCGATGGCCCAGCGCATCCACGTGGTGCTCGGCCCGACCATCAACCTGCACCGCAGTCCCCTGGGCGGCCGCCTGTTCGAGGCGTACTCGGAGGATCCCCTGCTCACCGGGCGCACCGCCGCCGCGTACGTACGAGGGATGCAGGATCGCGGCGTAGCCGCCTGCCTCAAGCACCTGGTGGCCAACGAGTCGGAGACCGACCGCAACACGGTGGACAGCGTGGTCGACGAGGCCACCCTGCGCGAGCTGTACCTGCTGCCGTTCGAGATCGCGGTGGAGGACGGCGACGCCTGGTCGATCATGGCCGCCTACAACGACGTGAACGGGCAGGCCGCCACCGAGCAGGTGCACGTCAACACCGAGATCGTGAAGGACGAGTGGGGCTGGTCCGGCCTGCTGATGTCGGACTGGTTCGCCACCAAGACCGCGGGCCCGGCCGCGAACGGCGGGCTCGACCTGGTCATGCCCGGCCCGAACGGCCCGTGGGGCGAAGCCCTGGTCGCGGCGGTGCGCTCCGGCGAGGTGGACGAGGCGACCGTCGACGACCATCTGGACCGGCTGCTGCGGCTGGCGGCGCGCACCGGGGCGCTGGGCCCGGAGAAGGAGTACGGCACCTACCCCGCGCCGGACAGCGCCGAGCGCCGCGAGCAGCTCACCCGGCTGGCCGCGGCGGGGATGACCGTGCTCACCAACGAGGCGGGCGCGCTGCCGCTGGCCGAGGGGCAGACGGTCGCGCTGATCGGCCGGCACGCCGTGCAGACGGTGTGCATGGGCGGCGGCTCGGCCCAGGTGCACCCGCCGCACCAGGTGAGCATCGCCGAGGGCCTGACCGCGCGGCTGGGCGACCGGGTGACCGTGCTCGACGGCGTGCCGATGCGTACCCGGCCGGTCCCCGCACGCGACGGCTTCCTGGTGAACCCGGACACCGGCGAGGCGGGCGTGGCCGTGACCGTGCTGGACGCGGACGGCGAGACCCTGGACGTCCGGCACGAGGTCGACGCCACCAGCATGGTCGGCCTGGACGACCAGCTCCCCCGCCCGGCCGCGACCGTCCGCCTGCGCGGCCGGATCACCCGGGGCGGCCGGGTCCAGCTCGGCACGATCGGTGTCGGCGCATGGTCGGTCACCGTCGGGGACAAGGCTTTCGAGTACGAGCTGAGCGTCAGCGGCGCCAACATGGGCGAGGAGATCCTGAGCCCGCCCAACCGCACCGAGATCCTCGAGGTGGACGAGGGCGCCGTGCTCGAGGCGACCGCGACCCTGCGGACCGGCGTCGGCCCGGCCGGCCAGCTGTTCACCGGCGTCGGCCTGTTCGGGTTGATCGCCCAGGCCGCCGAGCGCGACGACCGGGAGGTCATCGACGAGGCGGTGCGCGCCGCGGCCGCCGCCGACGTGGCCGTGGTGGTGGTCGGGCTGACCGAGGAGCAGGAGACCGAGTCGGTCGACAAGAGCACCCTGCACCTGCCCGGCGCCCAGGACACGCTGGTCGAGGCGGTGGCCGGCGCGGCAAGAAAGACGATCGTGGTGGTCAACGCGGCCACCCCGGTGGTGATGCCGTGGCGGCTGCGGGTGGACGGCATCCTCTGGGCCGGCCTGCCCGGCCAGGAGGGCGGCCACGCCGTCGCGGCGGCCCTGCTCGGCGACATCGAACCGGCCGGCCGGCTGGTCACCACGTTCCCCGACGAGGACGGCAAGACGCCGGCCTGGAGCGTCACCCCGGCCGACGGCAAGCTGGAGTACACCGAGGGCACCCACCTCGGCTACCGCGGCCACTTCGCCGGTCACGCCCCCGCGCCCGCCTTCTGGCTGGGCCACGGCCTGGGCTACTCGACCTGGGACTACTCCGACGCCCGGGTGGTGACCGGCGACTCCCCCGGGGTCACGGTCACGATCGCCAACACCGGCACCCGCGCGAGCCGCGAGGTCGTCCAGGTCTACTTCCGCCCGGCCGAGCGCGACCAGCCCATCCGCCTGGTCGGCTGGGAGGGCGCGACCGTGGCGGCCGGCGAGTCGGCCCGGCTGGTCGTCGGCACCGACCGGCGCCTCTGGCGGCGCTGGGACACGTCCGCCGGACAGTGGGACACCCTCGCACCCGGCGGCGAACTCCTGCTCGCCCGCGGCCTCGGCGACATCCGGGCCACGCTCCCGCTCTGACCTAGGTCGTGTTTCAAACCCGGGCAAGCGGGAGGCGAGGTCCAGAGTGTGGCTGACGTCGGCCGCGGAGCGCCCTCATACCGGTGTTGTATGTGGGTGTTTCGCGGACGCCGTCAGGCGCGCTCTGGGCCACGCCTCCCGCCTGGCCGGGTTTGAAACACGACCTAGCATTCGGCGTTCCACCGGTCGATCACCGGGTCGACGTCGTGCTCGAAGCCGAGCGTGGACACCGTCGCGGTGTCCAGCCGCAGCAGCTTGCCCGCGGCGGCCGGCAGCCCGACCCAGCGGGCGCCGACCGCCCGCAGGCAGTGCCCGTGCGCCACGAACGCCACGTCGCCCTGCTCCAGCAGCGTGCGCGTACGGGCCAGGACCCGGTCGATCCGCTCACCCACCTGCTCGGGCGACTCGCCGCCCGGGCAGCCGTCCGTCCACAGCGACCAGCCCGGCCGAGTCTCGTGGATCGTCCTGGTGGTCACACCCTCGTACTCGCCGTAGTTCCACTCGGCCAGGTCCTCGGTCACCTCGGTGACGTCCAGCCCGGCGAGGTCGGCCGTGCGCAGGGCGCGCTTGCGCGGGCTGGAGATCACGGCGGCGAACTTCCGCCCGGTCAGCTTCGCTCCCGCGGCCCGTGCCTGCCGTTCACCCTCGGCTGTGAGATCCAGATCCGTGTACGAGGTGTGCCTCCCGTTCGCGCTCCACTCCGTCTGCCCATGCCGGACCAGCACGATCTCACCCATCCGTGACCCCTTTGCTCTGCTTACACATACGCATCACCCACGGTGGCGCGGGTCATGTCGCTGGAAGCATCTCATCGATAGGCTGCGGCGATGGACGTTGTGGAGACGCTCGGAATCGATACGGCGGACGAACTGCGGGAGTTGCTCGGCGTCCCGTCAGGGCCCGCCGCCACCAAGGACCACGCCGCGCTGACCGATCAGGACCGGGCGTGGCTGGCCGCGTCGCCGTTCTGCGTGATCTCCACGGCGGCCGCCGACGGCACCTGCGACTCCTCGCCCAAGGGCGACCCGCCCGGCTTCACCCTGGTGCTGGACGACACCACGATCGCGATCCCCGAGCGCCCCGGCAACCGGCGCGGCGACGGCTACTACAACGTCCTCAGCAACCCGCATGTCGGCCTGCTGCACCTGATCCCGGGCCGCAGCGAGACACTGCGCATCAACGGCCGGGCGCGGCTGGTCCGCGACGCGCCGTACTTCGACCGGATGGTGGTCAAGGGCCACCGCCCGATCCTGGCGCTCGAGGTGGCGATCGAGCAGATCTTCTTCCACTGCCCGAAGTCGCTCCTGCGCTCGGAGATGTGGAAGCCGGAAAGCTGGGAACCGACCACGCCCGAGGGGATCAAGGTCGTGGAGTACTACCGGGACAAGCTCTACCGGACGCCCTAGAGACTTTCGCGGTGGAGGTCTGGTGAGGCTCGCCTTGCCGGGTCCTTTCCGCCGCGTGCCCTTGCTGCTGGCGCTTCGCCGGGCGTGGGGCCGGGCCGGGTTGCCAGGCGGCCAGGGTGCCCACTCACGGTGGTAGCCGCCGCTCACGGTGGTAGCCGCCGCTCACGGTGGTAGCCGGGCACGGCAGTGGTAGCCGGGCACGGCAGTGGTAGCGCAAGACGGCATCTGCGTCGTTGACAGCCGGCCCGACCCTTCGCGCCGCTTACGCCCCGGCCGATGCTTCCGCGCCGCCCACGCCGGCGGCCGGTGGTAGGACCGGGCGCTGTCCGGGCCCGGCTGACCGCTCTGGGCTACCACGCGCGCGGACCGTGGTGGCTCAGGGCGGTATTTCGCCCCGGATGCCGCCCTGACCCACCACTGCCCGCCTGGTCTACCACTCCCGCCTGCTCCTACCACCGACCCGCACCCGGCCACGGCCGCGAGCGGCGGCAGCAACGGCGAGCAGGCACCCGAGCACCTGGCACACCCACATGGACCCGCCACCACGCGATAGTGGGCAGCGACCGTGACCAGGCACCCGGACCGCATGGCGATCCGGCCCGACCCCATACCCAGCCGAGACGTCGGCAGCAACGCCAGACCAGACCTTCACCCCGGAAGGTGTCCTAGTCGGCGGGCCGGCGGTCCAGGGCCTCGTCGACGAGCAGGTCGAGCGGGGTGGTGCGCCCGGAGCGGCGGGCGGCCGGGTGCCCGCGCAACGCCTCCTCGACGGCCGTGTCGCGGCGCGGGGCGAGCCGGTCCCGGTCGCGCAGCTCGTCGGCCGCGCCGAGCAGCATGGCCGCGAACTCCGGCGCGTCGTCCGCACTCAACGCGGCGACCATGTCCAGCGACACCGGCAGGTCCTCCCGGTCGTTCAGCTCGTGCCGGCGGGCCAGCGCGTCGGTGCAGAGCCGCAGCGCCGCCACCCGGTCGCCGTCGGCCGACGCGCAGGCGCCGAGCTGGTGCAGCGCCATCGCCTCGCCGAAGCCGTCGCCCAGCTCCCGGCTCAGCCCGAGACTCTCGGTGAACGACGCCCTCGCCCCGGCGCTGTCGCCGACCGCCAGCTGCACCTGGCCCAGGCATTCCAGCGCCAGCCCGATGCCGAAGGTGTTCCCGGCGGCGCGTTCGAGGGTCAGACACCTGTCCGCGTACGCCCGGGCGGCCTCGATGTCGCCCAGCCTCAGCGACAGGTTGGCCAGGTTGCCCAGTGCCATCGGCAGCCGCGGGTCGTCGTCGGGGTCGCACAGGTCGAGCATCTGCCGGAAGTGGCGGGACGCCAGCGCGTAGTCGCCGGCGGCGCTGGCCGAGATGCCGAGCGCGTTGTGCGCCTGCGCCTCGGCCGCCGGATCACCCGCCGCGGCGGCCAGGCTCTCCGAGGCCAGCCGGTATCCGGTCGGATGGTCGCCCTGCTCCCCCGCGAGCACCGCCGCGGCGTAGAGCAGATCGGCGCGCCGGGTGGCCACGGACAGCACCCGGTCGAGCCACACCCGGCCCTCGCCGATCATGTTGCCGTTGCGCCAGTACCGCCACAGCCCGAGGCAGATCCGGGCCGCCGAGGCGGGGTCGTCGTCGGTGAACGACCATTCGAAGGCGGCGCGCACGTTGGCGTACTCCCGCTCGGCCCGCCCGGACCAGTTGACCTGGTTGGGGCCGGTGAGCTCGGCGCCGAGGCGCTCGGCGAAGTCCACATAGTGCGCCGCGTGCGCCCGCCGCACGAGCCGCTCGTCGTCGTCGCCGTGCAGGCTCTCCACCGCGTACGCCCGGACGGTCTCCAGCATCCGCCAGCGCAACCACCCCTGCGCGTCGGTGAAGCCGACCAGCAGGCTCTTGTCGGCCAGCCGGTGCAGCCGCTCGGTGACCTCCTTGCGGCGCAGCGCGTGATCGTCGTCCTGGCCGGGCGACGCCATCCGATCGAGCACGGCGAGCACTCCGCCGACCGTGCAGCCGTCCACGAAGACGCCGACCTCGACGAAGAGCCGCCGGTCGGCCGGGCTCAGCAGCCGGAAGCTCCACTCCACCGCGCCGCGCAGGGTCCGCTGCCGCTCGGGCAGGTCCCGCAGCGCCGGGCCGAGCCCGTCCAGGTGCCCGCCGAGCCGGTCCAGCAGCTCGCGGGGCGACCAGAGTTCCGACCATCCGGCGGCGAGCTCGATGGCGAGCGGCAGGCAGTCCAGCCGCGCGCACAGTTCCGCCACCACGGGCAGTTCGCCGGCGGACAGCTCGAACGCCGCGTTGACGGCCCGCGCCCGCTGGTCGAACAGGGCCAGCGCGGGCCACCGGGCGAGGTCCGCGGCCAGGTCCATGGTTCGCGCGGCGGCCGGTTCGGGCGCGGCCAGCGGCGGCACCGGGTAGACCTGCTCGCCGTACAGCCCGAGCCGCTCGCGGCTGGTGACCAGGACGCTCACGTCCGGCGCGCCGGCCAGGATGGTGCCGATCACCGGCGCCGCCTCCACCGCCTGCTCGAAGTTGTCCAGCACGAGCAGCGTCGACCGTTCGGCGAGCGCGTCGACCAGCTCGTCGACCAGCTCGTCGGGGCCGCCGGGGACGCGCAGCGCCTGCCCGAGCGCGGCGACCACGCCGCCGGTGTCGGTCGCCTCGGCGAGGGGCACGAACACGGCGCCGTCGTCGAAGTCGTCCTGGACGTCGGCCGCGGCGGCCAGCGCGAGCCGGGTCTTGCCGATGCCTCCGGGCCCGGCGAGCGTCACCAGCCGTCCCCCGGCGAGCAGCCGGGCCACCTGGCGGCGCTCGGCGGCCCGGCCGACCAGCCGGGTCATCGGGGTGGGCAGGGCGTTGCGGTGCCGGGCGCGGCCGAGCATGGCCGGCGCGACGGTCCAGCCGCCGCCCTCGACCGGGGTGAGGCCGCCACGGTCGCGCAGGTGGGTGAGCGCGCGGGCGGCCGGGCCGGGCAGGCCACCGCTGCTGCGGAACAGCCAGTTGACCAGGGCGCGGCTGGGTTCGCCGCGGAGCGCGTTGCGTAGCCAGATCTTGACGGCGGCCGGGGTCCACGGCGCGAGGTGGGCGGTGGCCAGGAGCTCCAGCGGCGGCTCGGCGGAGTCGGCGGGATCGGTCGACGCGTACGCGAGCCCGATCCTGCCGTGGACGGCCCGGATCGCCGCGCCGACGGCCTGCGGCCCGGCGTCCGTGTCGGCGGTCAGCAGGAGCCGGTCGCCTTCCGGGGGCGGCGCGGATCCCACGGGCATCACCTGCCACCCGCGCATCGCGGCGATCGTCGCCACCTCGTCCAGGAACCGGGTGTGCCCGGCGCCCGGCTCCCCGGCGATCCGCAGCGCGCCCCGCCCGGCCACCTCCAGCCGGGTGAGGAACTCGCTGATCGCGGCCAGCGCGGCGTCGCGTTCCCACAGGCGTGACGAGCCGCCGTCGCCCGCGGTCACGTCCGCGTCGTCGGCGACCGCACACGCGCGGCCCCGCCTCTTGGCCAGGTAGTTGCGGCGGTCGGCGACGGCCAGCAGCGTCTCGGCGTCGGTGCCGTCACCCGGGTACGCGGCCACGCCCAGGCTGACCGACAGGGTGAGCGGCGGCGTCCCCGGGAACGGCGTGTCCCGGATCCCGTCGGCGATCTGCAGCGCCACCCGGATCGCCTCGTCCCGCTCGACCTCCGGCAGCAGCAGCACGAACTCGTCGCCGCCGTAGCGGAACAGCGAGTCGTACGGGCGGACGATCCCGCTCACCCGGTCGGCCATCTGCCGCAGGACCAGGTCGCCGCGCTGGTGCCCGTACGCGTCGTTGACGGTCTTGAAGAAGTCGACGTCGAACAGGAACACCGCGAACGGCGTGCCGGCGCGGGCGGCCCGGGCCAGTTCCTCGTCCAGCCGGGGCGGCAGCAGCGCTCGCGGATAGGCGCCGGTGACGGGGTCGGCGACCGGCGGCTTCTCGTTCACCGCCCCGAGGATCTCAGGTTGCGCCGCGGAAATCCTCAGGTTGCCGATTCGGAGCCGATTGCCCAGCCATCGGTCACCCGGAAGGAGCATCTGTGCGTCACACCCGACTCACCGCAGCGGCCACGGCAGTCATCGCCTCGGCAGCCTTCGCCCTGGCCGGGCCGGCGGCGCCGGCACTGGCACAGCCGGCAGCGCCGGCGCCGGCCGACGCCTCCGGGAACATCCTGAACCAGCTGGAACGCCTCGGCGCGACCGGCCTGGCGGCGCAGGGTGCGGACGGGCGCGGCGTCGGCATCGCGCTGATCGACACCGGCGTGGTCAGCGTCCCCGGCCTGCCCGCGGCGCAGGTCGTCAACGGCCCCGACCTGTCGGTGGAGTCGCAGTCGCCGGCGCTGCGCTACCTGGACACCAACGGGCACGGCACGGCGATGGCGAGCATCATCATCGGCGACGACCCGGCCACCGGGTACCGCGGCGTCGCCCCGAAGGCCAAGCTGACCTCGATCAAGGTGGGCGCGGCCGACGGTTCGGTGGACGTCACCCAGGTCATCGCCGCGATCGACTGGACGGTCGAGCACCGGCTGGACGACCCGGCCAACCCGATCCGGGTGATCAACCTGGCGTACGGGACGGACGGCGTCCAGGACTACGCGAAGGACCCGCTGGACTTCGCGGTCGAGAACGCCTGGCGCAACGGCATCGCGGTCGTGGTCGCCGCCGGGAACACCGGTTCCGGCCTGACGCTGGCCAAGCCGGCCGACGACCCGTTCATGATCGCGGTCGGCTCGATGAACAACAACACGATGTCGTCGTTCAGCAGCTCGGCCGGCGTGCGCAACATCGACCTCGTGGTGAACGCCGAGAAGGTGCTCAGCTTCCGCAACGAGGGCTCCTTCCTGGACCTGGGCTACCCGGGCGCGCGGATCGGCTCGACGTTGTTCCGGGGCAGCGGCACCTCGCAGGCCAGCGCCCTGGTCTCCGGCGCCGTGGCGCTGCTCCTGCAGAAGCGCCCCCTGCTCACCAACGACCAGGTCAAGAAGCTGCTGATGCGTACGGGCGGCCGGGTGGCCGGCGCCGGGATGGCGTCGTCGGTGAACCTGCCCGCCGCGATGACCAGCCCGGCGGCGCTGCCCTTCCCGCAGCCGTGGGTGCGGTCCACCGGCCGCGGGTCGTTCCAGCAGTCCCGCGGCACCACCTCGATGGTCGACTCCGGCGCGGTGCTCTCCGGCGAGCGCGACATCTTCGGCCCGCTGAGCTCGACCCTCTGGGCCTTGGCCAGCTACACCAGGTTGTCCTGGTCCGGCGGGAAGTGGATGGGCCGCACCATGGCCGGCCCCGGCTGGACCGGCACGTCCTGGGCGAGCCGCACCTGGGCGCCGGCGACCTGGCCGGGCACCAGCTGGTCGGGCAAGCCGTGGCCCAGCGACGACTGGAGCGGCCGCTACTGGTCGGGCCGCTACTGGGCCGGCGGCGAGTGGTCGGGCCGCTACTGGGCCGGCCGCTACTGGGCGGCCAGCAGCTGGTCCACGAAGTTCTGGGGCTGACACGCTCTCGGGGCCGGCGCTTTCCGGGGCCGGCCCCGGTCAGCCGCGCAGCAGGTCCTCGAAGGACGTCGTGAGCAGGAACGGGTCGGTGACCACGGCCGGCTCGCGGCGGTCCATCTCGGTGGCCAGCTCGCGGGCCGCGCGGTCGATCCGGGAGCGCAGCGGCGCCTCGTCGCTGCCCCAGTCCTCGGTCGCCGCGAAGACCGACGTGCGGGTCGTGGCCGCGCGCAGGTGGGCGAAGAGCGGCCGCAGGGCGTGCTCCAGCGCCAGCGAGTGCCGCGCGGTCCCGCCGGTCGCGGCGAGCAGGACCGGCTTGTCGTTCAGCACGTCCCGCTCGATCAGGTCGGCGAAGGACTTGAACAGCCCGCTGTAGGACGCCTGGAAGATCGGCGTCACCACGATCAGGCCGTCGGCGGCGGCCACCGCGTCCAGCACGTCCTTCAGCTTCGCGGGCGGAAACCCGGTCAGCAGGTGGTCGGTGATCTCGTGGGCCACGTCGCGCAGCTCGACGGTCCGGCTCTCCACGCGTACGCCGAGCGCCTCCGCCGCGCCGGCGGTGGCCGCGGTCAGCCGGTCGGCGAGCAGCCGGGTGGAGGACGGCTTGCTCAGGCCGGCCGTGATCACCACGAGGGTGCGCTGTTTCATGCGGACACGGACTCCTTCTCGAGCTTGGCGGCCAGCATCGACGCGTGGGTGGGCGCGTCCGGCACGTGGGCCGGCTTGAGCGCGGCGAACTCCTTGCGCAGCACCGGCACGACCTCCTCGCCGAGCAGGTCCAGCTGCTCGAGCACGGTCTTCAGGGGCAGGCCGGCATGGTCGACCAGGAACAGCTGCCGCTGGTAGTCGCCGACGTACTCGCGGAAGCCGAGCGTACGGTCGATGACCTGCTGGGGGCTGCCCACCGTGAGCGGCGTCTCCCGGCTGAAGTCCTCCAGCGCCGGGCCGTTGCCGTAGACCGGGGCGTTGTCGAAGTACGGCCGGAACTCGTTCACCGCGTCCTGGCTGTTGCGCCGCATGAACACCTGCCCGCCGAGCCCGACGACGGCCTGGTCGGGATCGCCGTGGCCGTAGTGCGCGAACCGCTCGCGGTAGAGGCTCACCATCCGCTGGGTGTGCGAGGCCGGCCAGAAGATGTGGTTCGCGAAGAAGCCGTCGCCGTAGTAGGCGGCCTGCTCGGCGATCTCCGGTGAGCGGATCGAGCCGTGCCAGACGAACGGCGGGATGTCGTCCAGCGGGCGCGGGGTGGAGGTGAACGACTGCAGCGGCGTCCGGAACTTGCCGGACCAGTCGACCGTCTTCTCACGCCACAGCCGGTGCAGCAGCGCGTAGTTCTCGACGGCCAGGGGGATGCCGGCCCGGATGTCCTTGCCGAACCAGGGGTAGACCGGGCCGGTGTTGCCGCGGCCCATCATCAGGTCGACGCGCCCGCCGGACAGGTGCTGCAGCATCGCGTAGTCCTCGGCGATCTTCACCGGGTCGTTGGTGGTGATCAGCGTGGTGGCCGTACTCAGCAGAAGTCTTTCGGTCCTGGCCGCGATCCAGCCGAGCATGGTGGTGGGCGAGGACGGGACGAACGGCTCGTTGTGGTGCTCGCCGGTCGCGAAGACGTCGAGGCCGACCTCCTCGGCCTTGCGCGCGATGGTGACCATCGCCTGGATGCGCTCATGCTCCGTGGGCGTCCGGCCCGTGGTGGGGTCGGGCGTCACGTCGCCCACGGTGAAGATGCCGAACTGCATGACGAGCTCCCTCGAGGTGCCAACTCAGACGTCGACGTAACGTCTTTGACACGTCAACTATTTCATAGTCAGAGAGCGGCCGTGAGAGCCCCCAGGGCGCTCGCCTGGGTGCGCCAGTCGCGGGGGTTCGGGTCGCCGCCGGCCCAGCGGAGGCCGAGCCGGTTGAGGGAATCGCGGTCGGCGGACCAGATGCGGTCGGCCTGCGTCACCGCGTACGAGCGGTAGGACGCCTGCCCGGTCGTCGTGGCCAGGTCCTGCAGGTAGCGCATGAAGACGCCCTTGAACTGCTTGCCGTTGTCGTCACAGCTCGGCTCGCACGCCTCGGTGAGGATCCCGTTCCGGGTCAGCACCGTGCCGGTGATCGCCGCGTCGGCCAGCCGCCGGGCCTCGGTGAGCAGCGCCGCGTTGCCGGTCGCCCGGTACAGCTCCACCGCCGCGCCGATCGCCAGCCCTTGGTTGTACGTCCACACGGTCTGCCCGTTGTTCGTACAGGAGGTGGTCAGGCCGTCGTTGACCAGGCCCGCCGAGTTGATCATGCCGCTGCGGGCGAACCAGTTCCAGCCGGTCGTCGCGCGGTTCAGCCATGTCGTGTCGCCGGGCAGCCGGTTGTGCAGGGCCGCCGTGAGCCGCAGGTAGAGGCCGGTGGTCACCGCGTTCTTGTAGGTGTGCTCGCGGTCCCACCACACCCCGCCGCCACAGCGCGCGGTGTCGTAGTGGCTCTGCAGGTAGTTGCCGATGATCACGGCCTCGTCCAGGTACTTGCGGTTGCCGGTCAGGTCGTACGCCCGCACCCAGGCGATCCCCCACCAGCCCGCGTCGTCGATCGCCCGGCTGATGAAATGCCCCTCGATCGCGTCCGACGACTTCACCCCCGCCGGGAAGACACCCTTGTTGACCTCGAACGTCTGATCCACGATCCAGCGGTAGTCGGTGCGGCCGGTCCGCTGCATCCAGTCCATCAGCGCGGTGACGCTCACCGCCGAGTTCCACCAGCTGGACAGCCACCACGCGGTATTCGGCTGGTACGCCCACATCAGCGCGTCCGCCGCCGCGGCGGCCCGGTCCCGCTCCGGCCGCGCCCACGCCGTGCAGGCGCCGTTGCTGCCGGACACGGCCCGTCCGCACGCCCGCACCGCCGCGCCGTAGAGGAACGACTTCGGGTCACGCGTGGCGAACAGCGCGGTGCCCGTACCCGTCGAGCCCGCCGGAGTGCTCACCCGCCCGAGCGAGGACCCGCCCGGCCAGCTCGCGCCCTCGTCCCAGGACCGGTCCAGCCAGATCTCGTCGCCCTGCGCGCCGCCGCCGATCGTGCCCCAGGCCATCCCGCGGTCGTCGAGGTGCAGCACGATCGTCCGCCCCGACAGCGAGGCGGCCGGGACGGGCCGCCGGTCGCCGACCGGCCCGGTGTCCCGGTCGCAGGCCACGTCGCAGGCGCGCACCTTGACCCAGTCGGTGCACTGGATGCCGCCCGAGTCGCCGCACGCCCGCACCAGGCCGCGGCGGTGGTTCGCCGGGTCGGCCAGGTTGTACATCAGCGTCCGGGTGCCGGTCCAGGAGCCCGGGATGCTCGCCTTGCTGAGCACGCCGTCCCACGTCGGTCCGCCGTCCCAGCTGCGGTCCAGCCAGACCGAGTCGCCGCCGGTCCCGTTGTCGATGCTGCCCCACGCCATCGCGTCGGCCTCGGACAGATGCAGCGAGATCCGCCGCCCGTTCTGCACCTTGTCGGGCACCGGGAACGTCTCCTGCCGCGCCAGTGAGGGGTCACGCGTGTCGCAGTAGACCGAGCACACGGCCGCCGCGGCGACAACGTTGTCAGCAGACGCGGGCGTCGAGGGCGTGGGTTGAAGGACGAGGGCCACGGCGACAGTCACGGCAGCGATTCCCATGCGCTACATAGTGACGCTCATCAATGAGTTACAGCAAGGTCTCTTTTCCGGGCCAGGAGGGCGTAGGTGTTGGGGAGGCGGCCGCCGGAGGCCGCGGTGTCGATGTCGTGCATCTTCCAGAACGGCTCGGGGTGCTCGCTCAGGTGGCGGACCTCCAAGCCGGCGTTCACCACGGCCGTCACCAGCTGGCCCAGGGTCCACTGGAACTCGACCGCGCCGTTCGCCGGGAAGCTGTCGTTGACGTAGCTGCGGGCGAAGTACGAGCGGTCCGGCCGGATCCGGGGCTGGTCCACGTCCCAGGTCCAGAGGGCGAACGCGGGATGGCCGTCGAAGATGAAGAACCAGCCGCCCGGGCGCAGCAGGCGGGCGATGTCGGCGGCCCACGCGTCGATGTCGGGCATCCAGATCAGGCCGCCCTTGCCGGTGTAGACCAGGTCGGCCGACGACGCGGCCAGCGGGGCGCCGGGCAGCGAGCCCACCACGTAGCGGCACGGCACCCCGAGCTCGTCGGCGCGGCGCTGCGTGGTGCGGGCGGCCACCGTGCTGAAGTCGACCCCGACGACCGACGCGGCACCGGCCCGGACCAGCGCGATGTCGTCGAGGCCCCAGCCGCTCTGCAGATGGATCACCTCGGGCGCGTCCGCCAGGATCGGCCGCAGCAGGTCCTGCTCGACGCCGAAGAGCGAGCTCCCGCTCCGGGCCAGGGCCAGATGGTCGTCGTACTCCTGGACATACTTCTCGGACGCCGTTTCCCACGCCCGCCGGTTCCCCCGCACCTCGTCCACACCGGGCATCGTGGCGGTACCCGCGGCGACCGGTCAACCGGGTAACCTCATCCGCCGTGCCTCTCTGGAAGATCATCGAAGAGGCGGGGAACGACCTCGCTGAGCTGTGCCGTACCGCCGACGCCGAGGTGTACGAGCCGCGGCCGCCGGACGCGCGCACGCTGCGGCCGCAGCACGGTGAGACGCAACGCCGGTGGGTCGCCCGCGCCGGGGACGGCACGCCCATCGGGTACGCCACGCTGACGCTGCCGTCCGGCAAGGTGCGGGTCGTGGTCCGGGCGGACTGGCGGCGCCGCGGTCTGGGGTCGGAGCTGCTGCAATGGGTACGCGCGACCGCTCTCGCCGACGGCCCGGCCACCGTGTACGGCTGGGCCGCCGAGCACTCCGCCGGCCACGGCTTCCTCGCCGCCCGCTTCGACCAGCCCCGCGGCTCCGAGGAGTGGAGCCTGCTCGACCTGCGGGGACGCCAGCCGGGCCTGATCGACGACAGCCTGGCCGGCTGGTCGGGGCCGTGCCCGCACGCGCTGCGGGAGTCGTTCTCCCAGGCGCACCGGATGCTGGAGGTGGCGCCGCGCGGCAGCGCCTCGGTCACCGCGTCGCTCGGCGTGATCGAGGAGCGTGCGGCCTTCGCGGGTGAGCGGTGGCTGACCCTGTGCGCCCGGGACCACGCCGGGGTGATCACCGGCTTCACCCAGGTCACGCTGCCGTCGTCGGCGCCCGGCGTGGCGGAGCAGGAGTTCACCGGCGTCCTCCCGGCGGCGCGCGGACGCGGGCTGGGCCGGCGGCTGAAGACGTCGATGCTGGCCGTGCTGATCCGGGAGCACCCGGATGTCCGCTTCCTGGTCACCCAGAACGCCACCGGCAACGCCCCGATGCTGGCCATCAACCAGCGTCTCGGCTTCCGGCTCTACCAGCGTCAGGTCGCCTGGGAGTCCCGGCTGATCAACCCAGGCTGATCAGCCCGGCCCGAGTGGGGCGGAACCCGCAGCGTTCCCGGTAGAACCGGTCCAGGTGCGGCTCGTAGTCGACGTGCAGCCAGTCGCAGCCGGCCGACCGAGCCTCGGCGGTGGCGGCCCGCACCAGGGCCGCGCCGATGCCGCGGTGCCGCGCGGCCGGGTCGACCGCGGTGTCCAGGATGAACGCGTGGTCGCCGCCGTCCCACGCCACCTGCACGAAGCCGACGAGGACGTCGTCGTCGAAGGCCCCCAGCCAGGTCAGGGCATGCTTCTCAAGCTGGGCGGCCCAGCCCTTCACGACGATGGGGACGCCGAACGCGCGAGCGTGCAGGGCGCTGAGGACGGCGTCGTCGACCGGGAACCGGGAACGGATCATCGCTCCAGGATGTAGAAGCCCGTCCGGTCGAAGCCAGCGAAATAGTAGCCGTCGCCCAGCAGGCCGGTGATCGCCTCGCGGACCGCGTGCCGCCACCGGTTGGCCGTCTCCGGCTGAGCCTCCCGCAGTGCCTCGATGTCCGCCGGGACGGCCACCAGGACACGCGGGCCGCCGCCGGGCTCGTACGCGGGCCCGCCGTCCTCCGCACGCCCGAGCACCAGCTCCGCGCCGTCGACCAGAACCGGCCGGGGCGGAAACCGGCCCAGCTCCCAGCGGACCATCAGCCGGTCGCTCTCGTCCTCGCCGTTCCGCGCGTCCTGCATGGTGCCGTAGAAGTTGGTCAGGTACGCGGTCGGCATCGCGCCCAGCCGGGCCAGGTTGAAGTACGCGTTGCGGGCCACCAGCGGGTCGTACGTCCAGGTGATCGCCGCGACGCCACGCTCCAGGCACCACTGTCGCTGGTGCAGCTTGAGCGCCCGGCCCACGCCGCGGCCCGCCACCTTGTCGGCGACACCGGTGACGTGGCTGTGCAGCGCGCCGGCCGCCGGCGCCTCGAAGAAGCCGACGCTGCACCCGACCATCTCGTCGTCGGCGTACGCCCCGGCCAGGTAGTTGCCGGTGTGCGCGAACGCCCGCATCGTCTCCAGCGGCAGCATCATCCCGGGCGTCGCCGGCTGCCAGATCGCCCGGGTGAGCGCGTCGGCGGCCAGCAGGTCGGTGATGCTCTCCAGCGCGCGGATGCGCACCCCGGCGGCGCGTGCGGCCGCTTCCGCCTCGGATTCCGTCACGCCTCCGACCGTAGATCGGCGATCAAGCCCGCCACCAGGGCAACGCGCCCGGGCATCGTGTCCACCAGCACATGTTCGTCGTCGGCGTGCGCGCCGCCGCCGACCGCGCCGAGCCCGTCCAGGGTGGGCACGCCCACGGCGGCGGTGAAGTTGCCGTCCGAGCCGCCGCCCACCGACACCCCGGCAGGCGCGGACTGGCCCAGACGTTCGGCCACCACGATCGCCCGCCGGTACGGCGCGGCCGAGGCGGACGGTGGCATCGGCGGCCGGTTGATGCCGCCCTCGACCACCAGGCGGGCGCCGGGCAGCACCGGCCGCAGCGCCCGCATCGCCGCATCGACCCGCTTCTCCTCGGCGGCGTCCGGCACCCGCACGTCGATGACCAGCCGGGCCAGCGCCGGTACGGTGTTCGCCGCGGTGCCGCCGCTGACCACGGTCGGGGTCACCGTCGTGCCGCGTTCCGGATCGCCGATCGCGGCCACCGCCAGGATCTGATGGGCCAGCTCGATCGAGGCGTTCACCCCGAGCTCCGGATGGAGCCCCGCGTGCGCCGCTTTCCCGTACACGTCGACGGTGTAACCCGCGATGCCCTTGCGCGCGGTCTTGAGCGCGCCCCGGTCGTCGGCCGCGGCCTCCAGGATCAACGCGGCCGCACAACCCGCGGCGTCCTGCTCGATCAGCGCCCGCGAGGTCGGCGAGCCGATCTCCTCGTCGGCGGTGACCAGCAGCTCCACCCCGGCACGGTCGGGAAGGCCGACGATCGCGTGCATGGCCAGCACCAGGCCGGCCTTCATGTCGACGCAGCCGGGGCCGCGCAGCACGTTGCCCTCCACGGTGGCCGGATGGCGGTCGAGGGAGCCGATCGGCCACACCGTGTCGTAGTGGCCGAGCACCAGGACGCGCGGGCCGTCGCCGGGGAAACGCCAGCGCAGATGCGTACGGCCCTCGATCGGGATCCGCTCCGGAGCCGCACCCAGCAGTCGCTCGCCCAGCCCGGCGACCAGTTCGGCGCACTCCGCGAGGGCGGCCAGGTCGTTCGACGGCGACTCGCACCGGACGAGTAGCAGCGTGTCGTCGACAAGGGTCACGCCAGGTCCACCTTCGGGGTCGCGCGGATGGAGAGGTGCAGGTACCGCTCACCGGTGGGCAGAGCGTAGAACGTCACGGGCGACCACACCGCGGAACTGGGCGGGCGCACGAGGAAGAAGTCCTCGGTGACCGGGACGAGGGCGTACTCGGTGACCGGCTCGGCGGTGAGCACGGCCATGTCGCCGGTCGCCGTGTAGCGCAGCGTGGGACCGTCGGCCAGCACCTCGATCTCCGCGCCGGCCCGGCGGTAGACCCCGACGTGCGGCGTGATGTCCACCTCGACGGGCTGCTCCGGCGGGCTCGGCGGCCGGGGCATCGCGACATCGGCCACCTCGGCGAACACCTCCCGGAGCAGCTCGTCGGCCAGGTCGCCGGACTCGTCCGAGTTGGTCAGCAGCGCCACGGCGACGCCGAGCTCGGGGATCAGGCGCAGGTACGCGCGCTGTCCCATGGTCCGGCCGTCGTGGCCCAGCACCCGGCGCCCGTCCCAGGTCGCGCGCATCCACCCCAGCCCCCACGAGTCGTGCTGCGTATGCCGGTCCGGCATGTCCACCTGATGCTCGCCCATCGCGGCAACCGTCTTCTCGCCCAGCACCCGGGTGCCGTCCGGCGCGACGCCCCCGGCCAGGTGCATGCGCGCGAAGGTCAGCAGGTCACCCACCGACGAGTGGATCTGCGCGGCCGGTCCCATGCCCCGCGGCAGCATCCAGACCCCGGTGGCCCGCTGACCGTCCGAGGAGGACAGGTGGCCGACTGCGGCCCGGTGCAGCAGCGCCTCCTCGGGCATGGTCCCGGTACGGGTCAGGCCGAGCGGCTCGCGCAGCCGCTGCCGGACCGCCTCGTCCCAGGTCAGCCCGGTGAGCCGCTCGACGACCCGGCCGGCCAGCACGAATCCGGCGTTGCAGTACGACCAGGTGGCGCCGAGCGGATGGTTCTGGGCCACGTCGGCCAGCAGGTCGACGTACCGCTCGACGCAGTCGTCGCCGCGGCCGGTGTCGGTGAACACGTCGCCGTCGATGCCGCTGGTGTGCGTCAGCAGATGCCTGACCGTCACGCCGGATTCGGACAGCTTGAGCTCCGGCAGGACGTCGGTCACCGGCGCGTCCAGGGACAGCCGGCCCTCGTCGACCAGCTGCATGATCAGGCTGGTCGTCCAGATCTTCGTGATCGAGCCGATCTGGAACACCGAGTCCGGGGTGGCCGGCACCCCGGTCCGGGAGCTCAGCACGCCGTGCGCCACCGTGATCGTGTCGCCGTTCAGGTGCGTGACGCCCAGCGCCGCGCCGGGAACGCCGTACCGGCCGGCCAGCACGCCCAGCCGCCGCTCCCAGCGCGCCGCGTCCAGCGCGGCCGGCTTGCCCGCGGTGTGCTCCAGCAGCCACGACACGGTCCGCCGGTGGTAGTCCATCCGGTAGGACGGCCGCCCGTTGAACAGGAACAGGTGGTCGGCGTCCGGATACATGACCAGCCGGGCCGGGACACCGCGCTGCCGTAACGCGGTGTGCCACTGCCGGGCCTGGTCGGGCGGGCAGCGGCGGTCGTCGGAGCCGTGCAGGATCAGCGTCGGCGCGGTGACCCGCTCCACGCGGGACAGCGGGGAGAGCTCGGCGGCCCGGTCCCGGTCCTGCCACGGCAAGACCCTGATCTCGTGTACGCCGAGGTACTGCGCGATGTCCGAGGTGCCCGTCATGCTGGTCAGGTCGCTGATCAGTCCACCGGCGACGGCCGCGGCGAACCGGTCGTCGCTGCCGGTCAGGTAACACGTCATGAAGCCGCCGTAGCTGTAGCCGGTGACCGCCAGCCGGGCCGGGTCGGCGATGCCCTCGGCGACCAGCGCGTCGATCGGCTCGAGCAGGTCCTTGGCGTCCGCCTCGCCCCAGGCGCCGGAGACCGCGGCGTAGAACGCCTCGCCGTACCCGTCGCTCCCGCGCGGGTTGAGCAGCAGCACCGTCCAGCCTTGGAGGACCAGCTCCTGGTGGTAGAGGTGGATGCCGTCGGCGGCGCCGTTCCACGCGTTGTGCGGGCCGCCGTGCACGTCCAGCAGCAGCGGCTGCGGGCCGGTGGCCTCCTCGTCGCGGATCACCCAGCCGTGCACGACGGCGCCGTCGGAGATGGCGAACTCGCGCTCACGCCGGCGGAAGAACTCGAGCTCCGGGTCGCCGTGCGACGTGCGTACGCGCTCCGCTCCGGTCTCCAGGTCGACGACGACGATCTCGCCCAGCGACGCCGGCGTGTCCAGGGCGACCACGGCCGTGTTCCCCCGCACGTCGTAGCCGATCACGTTGCGGCCCTCGCCACCGACGATCTTCTGTGCGCCGCCCTGGTCGCGGTCCGCCGCGTAGAGGTGGAAGCAGCCGCGGTCGATGGCGGAGAAGAACACCCGGCCTCCGGCCACCAGCGGCCGGCACGGCGTGACGTTGCGGTCCAGGTCCGCCGCGAGGTCCGTCGTCGCTTCCTGGTGGACGGGTACGCGGAGCAGGCGCTGGTGACCGCCGGGACCGTCCGGTCGCGCCGTCACCAGGAGCACGTCGCCGTCCCAGACGACCGTGGTCGCGACGCCGTTGTCCGGGCCGAGCTCGCGCGGCGCGCCCTTGCCGTCGGCGTCGATCACCCAGACCGGTTCGCGCAGGCTCAGGTCGGCGTCCGGCCCGGTGCACGCCGGGTACGCCAGCCGCGTGCCGTCCGGCGACCAGGCCGGATCGCCTACCGGCCAGTCCCCGTCGGTGACCTGCCGGCAGACGCCGGTCGCCAGGTCCAGCACGTGCACATGCGCCGCTTCCCGCACCCCGAGGCGGTCCGCGACGACGGGCTTGTTGGGCAGCTTGACCTCGGCCGGCGCGGTGAAGGCGATCCGGTCCCCCACCGGACTCCACACCGGGACGCCGGCGCCCTGTGGCAACGATGTCAGCCGGCGCGGTTCGCCCCCGCCCGCGGGCATCGACCAGATGTGGTTCTCTCGCAGGAACGCGATCGTCCGGCCGTCCGGCGACCATGCCGGGGCGGTGTCGGCGGGTCCGTGGGTCAGTTGTTGCGGTTCACCGGTCGTGGCGCCGACGCGCCACAGGCTGGTCACGGCTCGGTCGGCGGTGGCATCGGCGGTGCGCAGGACGTACGCGATCAGCGTCCCGTCCGGCGACAGTGCGGGCTCCTCCGGCGCGGCGAACGAGGTCAGGTCGTCGATGCGCGGGCGTCGGGTCACCGATATTCTCCTCGGGTGCGGGGGTTCGATCAGCACATCGTGCACACACGATGACGCTCCGGTCACGCCCCGCAGGCAAACGGTCCTGTTTGCCCCATCACATCTTCCGGCTTGCCCGAATGGCCCGAAACGCTTCGACGCTCGTCAATTGCTTACCGCCGCGCCGAAGTCCCTTGTGGGGTTTGCCCACGCACCGTCACTGCCGCCGCTCCCGCCGCTCACCCGCCGCCGCGACGGTGGGTTACTCCTCCCCGTCGCCCTCGAAAGCGTCGTCGATCATCTCGCCCGCGACGTAGCCGGCCGCCATGCCGCCGGCCGCGCCCGCCAGCACGCCGCCCATGCCGGCCCCGTGCCCGCCGCGGTGCCGGACGTGCCCGTGGTAACCGCCAAACCCGGGCGCGCCGTAACCAGGCATCCCATGGCCGGACGCTCCGTGACCGGGTGCGCCGTGACCCGGCGTCGCCGGGCGGTTGTCGAGGGCCTGACGGACCCAGGCGTCGACCTGCTGCGTCCAGTCGACCGTGTCGGCGTCGGCGTGCGGAACCGTGTAGCGGCCGAACGAGTCGTGGCCGCCGGTGAACATGCCGCCGCGCTTGTCGAACTCGAGCACCACCTCGACGCCGTGCGGGCCGGTGACGAAGGTCAGCTCCACCTCGTTGATGTTGCGCGCGTACTGCGGCGCCGCGAAGTACTCGATCTCCTGATAGAACGGCAGGGTCTGTGCCACGCCGTGGATCCGGCCGTACTCCAGGTCGGCGCTCCTGAACACGAAGCCGAGCTGGGCGAACCCGTCCAGGATCCGCTGCTGCAGCGGCAGGGGGTGCACGTTGATCAGGTCGAGGTCGCCCTTGTCGACCGCCTTGGCGATGGCCACCTCGGTGCGGACGCCCATCACCATGCCGCGCAGCGTCTGGCCGTAGACCGCCGTCACCGGGGTCTCCCACGGCAGCTCGAACCGGAACGGCAGCGACGCCCGCTCACCCTCGGCCAGCCGCATCGGCCCGCTCACGGCGACCCGGTGGAACTCGCCGGTCGCCGCGTGGTCGCCGCCGCCGCTCTCGACCTCCATCCGGGTGACCAGCCCGAGCGTGACGTGCTCGATCGAGACGTCGTGGTTGCCGCCGACGAGCTCGACCCGCCCGGCGATCGGGCCACCGGGCACGACGTCCGGATCGGACAGTACGGTGTCGACACTCGGCCCGCCCACACCCAGGGCGCCCAGCATCTTCTTGAAAACCACGGAATCCTCCTGTGATCCGACAATCCGGAGGAAGCTAACAAAGCCCCCTGAAAAGATCCTGAAAGACCTAGGTCCGGGCCGGCGCCGGCAACGGCTGGACGCCGCGGACGAGCAGGTAGCCGATCATCCAGAACTCGCCGACCGTGGCCGGGACGACGAGCAGGTCCGCCACGGGTCCGGCGTCCGGGACCACCGCGGCCACGAACGTGCTCAGGACGTACCCGAAGCCTCCGGCCACCAGGACCCACCCCAGAGCCCGCGGCATCCCGCCCGAGCGCACCACGCACCAGCCCATCGGGATCAGCCACAGGCCGAAGAACAGGCCGCCGACCGCCCACATCTGGCCGCTGATCAGATGGAGCAGCGGGGCGTCCGCCGGGCTCCGCAGCGCCGCCCCGAGCAGGGCCGCGCTGACCAGAACGACGACCGCGTTCACCAGGCCGAAGGCGGCCACCGCGGCGGCGGCGAACCGGTCGGCCTGATGGAACAGGCGGTAGAACCCGGCCGCGGCCAGTGCCTGGGTGAGCACGGTGAACAGTTCGAGCGCGAGGCCGGCGCGGGCCAGGCCGGGACCGCCGCCGTCCAGCACCATCGGCCGGATGATCAGGAAGCCGAGCGCGCCGCCGACGGCCAGGCCTAGGTAGAGCAGCCCGATGACCCGAGACTTACGTTGTAAGGTAGCCATACGTTGTAAGGTAGCCGCGATGGTCAAGAGAGCGCTGAGCCGGGACCGGGTCCTCGCGGCGGCCGTCGAGCTGGTCGACGCGGAGGGCGTTGGTGCGCTGACGATGCGCCGGCTGGCGACCGAGGTCGAGGTCGAGGCGATGTCGCTCTACCACCACCTGCACGGCAAGGAGGCCCTGCTCGACGGGGTCGTGGAGACGGTGCTGGCCGAGATCCCACGGACCGCGGACACGCCGGACTGGCGGCAGACGTTGCGGCGGCAGTTCCTGGCCGCACGGCAGGTGATGCTCCGCCACCCGTGGGCGCCCGGCCTGCTCGCGTCGCGGCGTTCGATCCCGGTGGCGGTGCTCGGCTATTACGACCGGATGGTCGGCGTGCTGCTCGAGGCGGGCTTCGGTCACCATCTCGCGCACCGGGCGCTGCATTCCTTGGGCAGCCTGCCCCTCGGCTTCGCGCAGGAGGTCTTCACCCCGGCCGGCGGCCTGCAGCCGGACCTGGCCGAGGCCGACCTGCGGGCGATGGCCGCGGCCGTCCCGCACATCACGGCGATGGTCGCCGCCGAGGTCAACGACCACGGCGGCGACACGCTCGGCTGGTGCGACAGTCAGTCCGAGTTCGAGTTCACCCTCGACCTGCTCCTGACCGGCCTCGACCGGCTCCGTCACCCGAAGGATTAGCACGTTCGCCACGCCCTACCATCGGCCGGTGGCACAGACCATTCCGGTACGGGTCGGCACCGTCGACATGCTCATGGAGGTCACGCCGGTCGCCGGGACGCAGCCGACCTCGGCCGCTGATCGGCTGGCGGACCATCTCGCGACGGCCTTCGACCGGGCGCAGCACGCCATCGAGGAGGTCGCCGTCTCGGCCGCCCGCACGGTGGGCCGGGTGGCCGCGCGCGCCGGGCGCCCCGATCAGGTGGAGGTCGAGTTCGGCGTCAAGGTCTCCGCGAAAGGCGACGTGGTCCTGGTCGGTACCGCCGCCGAGGCGTCACTCAAAGTGAAGATCATCTACGGCTCGGCGGCCATCCCGGCGGCCGCCGAGCAGGTCGAGGAGACCGGCGCGCCCCCGTCATGACGGTGGTACCGGGCTACGAGTTCCTCGGCCGGGTCGCCGACGGAGCCGGCACGTCGGTCGGCACGTGCTTCCAGGTCGAGCCCGGCCTGCTCGTCACCGCGTACCACGTGCTGACGGCGGCGGGCTGGACGGACGACGGCGACGTCGTGCGGATCGGTCCGATCGCCGGAGGATGGCTCACGGAGGCGATCGTGCAGCGCGTCGACGCGCTGCACGATCTGGCCGTCCTGCGGGCGCACCGGCCCCTCCCCGGGTCCCGGCGCACGATCGCCGCGTCGGACTCGGTGCGGGCCGAGGAGATCGTCTTCACGGCCGGTTGCGCACGGCCGGATGACGACGGCCACGAGTACGGCCTGCTGTCCGCCACCGGCCGCTGGCAGGGACCGGTCGTGCGCAACGGTCTGCTGCTCACCTCGATCGCCTCGCGGTCCGTGATGCCGGGGATGAGCGGCGCGCCCGTGCTGCGCGCGGCCGACGGCGCGGTGGCAGGCGTGGTCTCCGGTCGCTACCAGTCGTCGGACGGCTGGATGCGGGACTCGGTCTGGGTATCGCGATCCGAGGACCTGGCGTCCCTGATCGGCATCGTGCCGGAACGCCCGGCGCGCCCGGAGAGGCTTCTGCCGCCGATCCCGCCGCATCTCGTCGGACTCGGCCTGGTCAGCGTTCTCCTCGCCGCCGTGGCCGCGACCCTCGGGCTGTCCTACGGGCTCGCTCCGGCGGTTGTGCTCAGCCCGGTGCTCGTCTCCCTGCTGCTCTGCCTCGGTGGCCTGGTCTCCCGGTGGCTGGACGATCGGAGTCGCACCGGTCTCCTGCTGGCGGCGCTGGGGACGGCCATCATGCTGTCGACGCTCAACTCGGGGTTGATGCTGCCGCCCGACACACCCGGACGCGACCTCACGGTGCTCGCCGGCGTTCCGGCGTTCTGGGTGCAGGCACCCCTCGCCATGTGGATCTTCCTGGGGTTCCCGGGCGGAACCCTGCCCGGCGCGGCCGACCGGCGGCTGGTCGGCGCGGCGTTCGCGGTGGGCGGGGCCGCCGGGTTCGTCCTGCTGATCACCAAGACCGACGTGCCGGTGTGCGCGGGCTGGTGTGGACGGAGTCCGGTGAGCTTGGTGCACGACGCGGACCTCTACCTCACGATCAGGGGTGGTTTCCTGATCGCGTCGGCTGCTCTGGGCGCGGCCGCGTTCGTGCTGATGGCCCGGCGCGTACGACGGCCGACGCCGTTCCTGGTTCTGGCGGCCCTCGTGCTGGCGCTGTACGGCGCCGGCACCATGGGCCTGGTCGCGTTCTACCACGGGTCGGTCGGCTCGACCGGGTCGATGGACCGGCTGAACCTCATCCTGGGCTGGGTGATCGGGCCGTCCCTGCCCCTCGCCTTCCTGGCGAGCCTGGCGCGGCGGCACATCGAGCAGTACCGCCGGCTCAGGCTGCTGCATGGAACCGCCGGCGTCAGCCTGACTGCGCGGTGAGCGGAACCACCTCCGGCGCACCCAGGCGGGCCGCGTCGGCGGTTTCGTCGTCGGGCTGCTCCTGGGAGGCCCGCTCGGCCTCGACGCGGAGCCGGTAGTTCTCGACCTCCTTCTCGGTCTGCTCGGGTGTCCACCCCAGGGCCTGCGCCAGGAGGGCGGCGGCGTGCGGGGCCGCCGCCACGCCGCGGTCGAAGGTCTCGATGGAGATGCGGGTGCGTCTGGTCAGGACGTCCTCGAGGTGGCGGGCGCCCTCGTGGGTGGCCGCGTACAGGAGTTCGGCCCGCAGGTAGTCCTCGGCGCCCTCGACCGGCTTGCCGAGCGAGGCGTCGCCGGCGATCAGGCCGAGGACCTCGTCGATCCGGCTGCCGTAGCGGTTGAGCAGGTGCTCGACGCGGGCCACGTGCAGGCCGGACGACTGCGCCAGGACGCGGCGGCGGTTCCACAGGGCCGGGAAGCCGTCGGCGCCGAGCAGCGGGACGTCGTGGGTGCAGGAGGGCGGGACCGCTCGGCCCAGGTTGTGTACGCAGGCGTCCACCGCGTCCTTGGCCATCACCCGGTACGTCGTGTACTTGCCGCCGGCCACCACGACCAGCCCGGGCTGCGGGCTGGCGACGGTGTGCTCCCGGGACAGCTGCGACGTGGACTCCGACTCGCCGGACAGCAGCGGCCGCAGCCCGGCGTAGACGCCCTGCACGTCGACGCGGCTCAGCGGCGAGGTCAGGACCTTGTTGACCTCGCCCAGGAGATAGTCGATGTCGGTGCTGCTCGCGGCCGGATGCGCCTTGTCCAGCGCCCAGTCGGTGTCGGTGGTGCCGACGATCCAGTGCCGGCCCCACGGGATGACGAAGAGCACGCTCGACGCGGTGCGCAGGATCAGGCCGGTGCGGGACTGGATGCGGTCGCGCGGGACGACCAGGTGAATGCCCTTCGAGGCGCGTACGTGGAACTGGCCCCGCTCCCCGACCAGCGCCTGGGTGTCGTCGGTCCACACGCCGGTCGCGTTGATCACCTGCTGTGCCCGTACCTCGAAGGTCGTGTCGTGCTCGAGGTCGTGCACCCGCACACCCGTCACGCGCTCGCCCTCGCGCAGGAAACCGACCACCTCCGTGCGCGTGGCGACGTGGGCGCCGTAGGCGGCCGCGGTGCGCGCCAGGAACATGGTGTGCCGCGCGTCGTCCACCTGGGCGTCGTAGTACTGCAGGGCGCCGACCAGGGCGTCCTTCTTCAGGGCGGGGCATTCGCGCAGCGCCCCGCGCCGGGTGAGGTTGCGGTGCCGGGGCAGGCCGCCGCCGAGCGCCAGCGTGTCGTAGAGCGTGACGCCGGTGCCCGCGTAGGCCCGCTCCCAGACGTGGTGCTGCAACGGGTAGAGGAACTTCACCGGGCGGACGAGGTGCGGCGCGAGCCGGGACAGCAGAAGTCCCCGCTCGCGCAGCGCCTCGCGGACCAGCGCGAAGTCCAGCATCTCCAGGTATCGGAGGCCGCCGTGGATGAGCTTGCTGGACCGGCTCGACGTGCCCGAGGCGAAGTCACGCGCCTCGACCAGGCCGGTGGCGAGACCGCGGGTGGCGGCGTCGAGCGCTGCGCCCGACCCCACCACGCCGCCGCCGACCACCAGCACGTCGAGCTCCGCGCCGGCGAGCGCCTCCAGGGCGCCGCGCCGGTACTCCGGAGATAGTTTCGTCATGAGCGACTGCACCGAGTGGCAACTGCGCGCGCCGGACCGCGACGCCGCAGACGAGGGCCAGAAGGACATGACAATGTCAGCTCAGCCATGTCAGTCCACATCCACCCAGTTCAGGGTGCGTTCGACTGCCTTCTTCCATTTTCCGTACCCTTCCTCGCGCTGTTCCTCCGACCAGGTCGGCAGCCAGCGCTGGGACTCGTTCCAGTTCTCCCGCAGCTCGTCGGTGTTCTTCCAGAAACCGACCGCGAGCCCGGCGGCGTACGCCGCGCCCAGGGCGGTGGTCTCCGCGACGACCGGCCGGCTGACCGGCACCCCGACGACGTCCGACTGGATCTGCATGCACAGGTTGTTGACCGTGATGCCGCCGTCGACCTTCAACACATCGAGGGTTACCCCGGAATCCTGGGCCATAGCGTCCACGACGTCGCGACTTTGGTAGCAGATCGCCTCGAGGGTGGCCCGGGCGATGTGCGCGTCGGTGTTGAAGCGGGACAGCCCGACGATCGCGCCGCGGGCGTCGGACCGCCAGTACGGCGCGAACAGCCCGGAGAACGCCGGCACGAAGTACACGCCGCCGTTGTCCGGCACCGACGACGCCAGCCGCTCGCTCTGGGCCGCGTCGTTGATGATGTGCAGCTGGTCGCGCAGCCACTGCACGGCCGAGCCGGTCACCGCGATCGAGCCCTCCAGGGCGTACACCGGCGCCGCGTCGCCGAACTTGTAGCAGACCGTGGTGAGCAGCCCGTTGTTCGAGCGGACCAGCTCGGTGCCGGTGTTGAGCAGCATGAAGTTGCCGGTGCCGTAGGTGTTCTTGGCCTCGCCGGGCGCGAAGCACACCTGCCCGACCATGGCCGCCTGCTGGTCGCCGAGGATGCCGGTGAGCGGCACGTCGCCGCCGAGCGGGCCGTTGTCCAGCGTCGCGCCGTACGTGTTGGGGTCGGACGAGGGCCGGATCTCCGGGAGCATCGAGCGCGGGATGTTGAAGAACGACAGCAGCTCGTCGTCCCAGTCCAGCGTCTCCAGGTTCATCAGCATGGTGCGGCTGGCGTTGGTCACGTCGGTGACGTGGTTGCCGCCGGTGAGGTTCCAGACCAGCCAGCTGTCGGTGTTGCCGAAGATGGCGTCGCCGCGCTCGGCCGCCTCGCGGACCCCGTCGACGTTCTCCAGGATCCACTGGATCTTGCCGCCGGAGAAGTAGGTGGCGGGCGGCAGCCCGGCCTTCCGCCGGATGACGTCGCCGCGGCCGTCGCGGTCCAGGGCGGAGGCGATCCGGTCGGTACGGGTGTCCTGCCAGACGATGGCGTTGTACAGGGGCCGCCCGGTGTTCCTGTCCCACACCACGGCCGTCTCGCGCTGGTTGGTGATGCCCAGCGCGGCCAGGTCGTTCGGGCCGAGTCCCCGCGCCTGCATGGCGGTGCGGATGACCGAGACCGTCCGCTCCCAGATCTCGATCGGGTTGTGCTCCACCCAGCCCGCCTGCGGCAGGATCTGCTCGTGCTCCAGCTGGTGCCGGCCGACCTCGTTGCCACCGTGGTCGAAGATCATGAATCGGGTGCTGGTCGTACCTTGGTCGACTGCGCCGACGAAGTCAGCCACGGTTTGCCTCCAGTTTCTCGGTGGTGGGCAGCTCGCCCGGCTCCTGCGTGGCCGCGGACGGCAGGAACCGCCCGATGAGCGCCTGGTAGAGACCGGCCCCGATCACACCGCCGATGATCGGCGCGACGATCGGTATCCAGAAGTACAGATAACCCGTCTGATCTCGGAACGCGCCACCGTATCCGGTGAGGAAGCTGGCGAGTCGCGGCCCGAAGTCACGCGCCGGGTTGATCGCGTAGCCGGCGTTGGTGCCCCAGGCCATGCCGATGCCGACGACCAGCAGGCCGATGATGAACGGCGCCAGGTTGGCCGACGGCGGGGTGTTCGCCGCGTCGGTGATGGCCAGGATCAGGAACAGCAGGATCGCGGTGCCGATGATCTGGTCGCGGAAGGCGCCCCACTCCCCGACCGGCAAGGTCCCGTTGCCGGGCAGCGTGGAGAAGACGCCCTGGGTCTTGATCGTGAGGCCGGGGTCCGCGGCGTGCAGGACCTCGGTGTAGTTCCAGCGCACCAGCAGGGCGGCGACGAACGCGCCGAGGAACTGGGCGATCGAGTAGGGGGCCACCTTGCGCCATTCGAAGCCCTTGAAGACCGCGAGCGCGATGGTGACTGCGGGGTTGAGGTGGGCGCCGCTGATCCGCCCGGCCACGTACACACCCAGCATCACGCCGAGTCCCCAGGACCAGGCGATGCTGTCGTGATCTCCGATCTCGGCGCCGGCCACCTGCGCGACCACGCCGACACCGAAAAGAATGAGGATCATGGTCCCGGCGAACTCGGCGGCGAGCTCGCCCCACAGTCCCGGGATCTTCAGTCGTGCTGCCATGTGCCCTCCTGTGACGCTAGAGGTCACCGACGCTAGGTAGCGGGACGGGCACGGACAACGAGCGCCGTTCGGCAATGCCGAACGCTCCAGGCCTTGCGGTTGTCATCGGATCGCATGAAGCTCGAAACATGCCTGGAACAGTGCAGTCCATCGAGCGTGCCGCCGCCGTGCTGCGGCTGCTCGCCGGCGGCACCGGCAGGCTCACTCTGGGTGACATCGCGCACTCGCTGGATCTCGCCAAGGGCACGACCCACGGCATACTGCGTACGCTCAAAGCGGTCGGTTTCGTCGAACAGGACAGGGTGTCCGGCCACTATCAGCTCGGCGCGGCCGTCCTCCGGCTGGGCACCAGCTTCCTGGACATCAACGAGCTCCGTTCCCGCTCGATCAACTGGGCCGATCCGCTGGCCGCGCGCAGTGGCGAGGCGGTGCGCATCGGCACCGTGCTCGACGGCGAGGTGCTCGTCGTGCACCACGTCTTCCGCCCGGACGACACGTTCCAGACGCTCGAGGTCGGTGCGCTTCTCCCGTTGCACGCGACGGCGCTCGGCAAGGCTCTGCTCGCGTACTCGGCGGCGGGCGCGCACCCCGCGCCGGACCTGGACCGATTCACCCACCGCACCCTCGTCACCGCCCGTGCCCTCAGCACCGAGCTCAACCACATCCGAACCGTCGGCCACAGCGTGGAGGTCGAGGAATTCACCCCCGGCGAGGCCGCGGTCGCCGCCCCGATCCGCGGGCACGGCGGGCTGGTCGTCGGCGCGATCGGCATCTCCGGTCACGTCGAGCGCGTCTGCGACACGCATTACCAGCCTCATCCCCGGCTGGTGGCCTACGTCCGGGACGCCGCCCGGGCGGTTTCGAGGGATCTCACCGCTGCGGAGAGGTAACCATGACCGAGAGCTACGTGGTCGCGATCGACCAGGGCACGACGTCCACGCGCTGCATCGTGTTCGACCGTCGCGGTCAGCTGGTCTCCCTCGCCCAGCAGGAACACAAACAGTATTTTCCGAAGCCGGGCTGGGTCGAGCACGACGCGCTGGAGATCTGGCGCAACGTCGAGCGGCTGGGCCCCGAGGCGCTGCGCCGGGCCGGCATCACCGAGTCACAGGTGGCCGCGGTCGGCATCGCCAACCAGCGGGAGACCACTGTCGTCTGGGACCGGGTCACCGGCCGGCCGGTCGGGCACGCCATCGTCTGGCAGGACACCCGGACCGACACGCTGGTCAACCGGCTGGCCCGGGCGCCGGGCGCGGACGCCGTCCACGAACGCTCGGCGCTGCCGCTGGCCACGTACTTCTCCGGGCCGCGGGTGCGCTGGATGCTGGACCGGACCCCCGGGCTGCGGGAGCGGGCCGAGCGTGGCGAGGTGCTGTTCGGCACGATGGAGACCTGGCTGATCTGGAAGCTCACCGGTGGACTGCACGTCACCGACGTGACCAATGCCAGCCGCACGATGCTGCTCGACGTGCACACGCTCGACTGGTCGCCGGAGTCGCTGGCGTTCTTCGGCATCCCCCGGGAGATGCTCCCGGAGGTGCGGCCGTCGGTGGGCGTGTTCGGCACGGCCCGGAGCGCTTTTCCCGGGGTACGGATCGGAGCGGCGCTCGGTGACCAGCAGGCGGCGCTGTTCGGGCAGACGTGCTTCACGCCGGGCGAGGCCAAGTGCACGTACGGGACCGGCAGCTTCCTGCTGCTGAACACCGGCGCCGAACTGGTCCGTTCCACGCACGGCCTGCTCAGCACGGTCGCCTACCAGATCGACGGCGAGCCCGCGGCGTACGCGCTGGAGGGCTCGATCGCGATCACCGGCTCGCTGGTGCAGTGGTTCCGCGATCAGCTCGAACTGATCGCCAGCGCGCCGGAGATCGAGACGCTCGCCCGCACCGTGGCGGACAACGGCGGCTGCTACATCGTGCCGGCGTTCTCCGGCCTGTTCGCGCCGCACTGGCGCTCCGAGGCGCGCGGCGTGGTGGTGGGGCTGACCTCGTACATCACCAAGGGTCACCTCGCCCGGGCGGTGCTGGAGGCGACCGCCTGGCAGATCCGCGAGGTGGTCGACGCGATGAACGCCGACTCCGGCCTGACCCTGAAGACGCTGAAGGTCGACGGCGGGATGACCGCCGACAACCTGCTCATGCAGTTCCAGGCGGACGTGCTGGACGTGCCGGTGGTGCGCCCGCTCGCCTCCGAGACGGTGTCGCTGGGCGCGGCGTACGCGGCCGGGCTGGCCGTCGGTTACTGGCCCGACCTGGAGGGTCTGCGGCAGAACTGGCACCGGGCGGCACAGTGGCTACCCACTATGGACTCGGCGCTGCGCGACCGCGAGTACGGCAACTGGAAACGGGCCGTATCCCGCACCCTGGACTGGATCGAGCCGTCCTGACCATTTCCTTGTTTGCCTATAGGATTTGCACGTAGTACCTTCACCGGCGACACCATCGCCCGCCGCTGAAGGAATCTCCATGCGTCGAAGTCTGCCCGCCGTCCTCGTGAGCGCCATGCTGCTCACCGCATGCCAGGGAAACGGCGGTGAGGGCGGTGCCACCAGCGCGGCCTTCGATCCCAAGACCTGCCAGGGCGGGACGCTGAGCGTCCTGAACCAGGGCGGCATCAACCGCCTCGACCCGGCCCGGCTCTACACCTCCGGCGGCGGCAACATCCCGTCACTGCTCTTCCGGACGCTCACCACGCGTAACCGGCTGGAGGGCGAGGCCGGCACCAAACCCGCGCCGGACCTGGCGACCGACCTGGGCACCCCCTCGGACGGCGCGAAGACCTGGACCTACAAGCTCCGGGACGACGTCTTCTTCGAGGACGGCACGCCGATCAAGGCGGCCGACGTCAAGTACGGCATCGAGCGTTCGTTCTCGCCCGACCTGCCGGGCGGCGCGCCCTACCTGCGTGACTGGCTGGTCGGCGCGGCGAACTACCAGGGCCCGTACAAGCAGCCCGACGGCCTCGAGGCCATCGAGACGCCGGACGACAAGACGATCGTCTTCAAGCTGAGCAAGCCCGAGGGCGACTTCCCATTCCTGGCCACCGCCACCCAGTTCGCCCCGGTGCCGAAGGCGAAGGACAAGGGCGTCGGGTACGACGCGCACCCGATCTCGTCCGGGCCGTACAAGATCGAGTCGTACGAGCCCAAGAAGTCCCTCGAGCTGGTGCGCAACGAGCACTGGAAGCCCGCGGTCGACAACCTGCGGTACGCCTGCCCCGACCGCATCGAGGTGACGGCCGGCCTGGACGCCGCCGTGATCAACCAGCGGCTGGTCAGCGGCGCCGGCCAGGACGCCAACGCGGTGACCACCGACGCGGCGGTCGGCCCCGAGCAACTGGCCCAGCTCCAGCCCGGCTCCGAACTGGAGAAACGGGTGGCCCGCGGCGAGTTCCCCGCCACCACCTACCTGGCCTTCAACACCAGGAAGGCGCCGTTCGACGACCCGAAGGTGCGCGAGGCCCTGTCGTACGCGGTCAACCGCACCTCGGTCGTGAACGCGCTGGGCGGCAGCGCCGTCGCCGGGCCGTCGACCACCTTCCTGCCGCCGCAGAAGGCGCTCGGCCACCAGGCGTACGACTTCTTCCCGGCCGGCGCCTCCGGTGACCCGGCCAAGGCCAAGGAGCTGCTCGCGGCGGCGGGCAAGCCCGGCCTGACGATCGAGCTGGCGCACGAGAACGACGACGGCAACGGGCTCGGCCCCAAGCCGGCGGCCGCCCTCCAGGAGGCCTTCAAGCAGGCCGGCGTGACCGTCAAGCTGACACCGATCGACTCGGCCACCTACCGCGACGTGACCGGCAAACCGGCCACCCAGCCCGGGCTGTCGCTGCAGTACTGGGGCGCCGACTGGCCGTCCGGCGGGCCGTTCCTGATCCCGATCTTCGACGGCCGGCAGATCATCACCGCGGGCGGCAACTTCAACCTGGCCCAGTACAACGACCCGGCGGTCAACGCCGAGATCGATGCGATCAACGCGCTCACCGACCAGTCCCAGGCGCAGCAGCGCTGGGGCGCGCTGGACGCGAAGATCGGCAAGCTGGCGCTGACCGTCCCGCTGGCCCACGAGAAGGACGTCTACCTGTTCGGCAAGAACGTCAAGAACGCTGTTCCGGACGGCTGGCGCGGCACCTACGACCTGGCCCGGATCTCGGTCAAGTGACACGCGCCGCGGTCGCCTTCCGGGACCGCGGTCTCGTCGCCGGCGCGGCGATCGCCACCCTCATGGTGGTGGTCGCCGTGTCGGCGCCGCTGCTCACCGCGATCTCCGGTCAGGACCCGACCACCTTCCACGACGGCCTGCTGGACTCCGCCCGCGGCGGGGTGCCGGTCGGCGCGTTCGGCGGGGTCAGCGGCGAGCACTGGCTCGGCGTCGAGCCCGGCACCGGCCGCGACCTGTTCGCCCGCATCGTCTACGGCGCGCGGGTGTCGCTCGGCGTCGCGGTCGGCGCCACCGTTCTGCAGGTGCTGATCGGTCTGCTGGCCGGGCTGGCGGCCGGGCTCGGCGGGCGGTGGGCGGACGCCGCCCTGGGCCGCCTGATCGACCTGGTCCTGGCCGTGCCCAGCCTGGTGCTGGCGATCTCGCTGCTGGCCATCGTGCCCGCCGACTGGCCGCGCCCGGTGCTGCTGGCCGTGGTGATCGCGGTGCTCGGCTGGGGTGGCACGGCCCGGATCACCCGGGGCGAGACGCTGTCGCTGCGGACCCGGGACTACGTGGCCGCGGCACGGGTGTCCGGCGCCGGGTGGTTCCGGGTGGCGCGGCGGGAGATCCTGCCCGGGCTGACCGCGCCGGTGCTCACGTACGCGGCACTGATCCTGCCCACCAACATGATCGTCGAGGCCGGGCTGTCGTTCCTCGGCGTCGGCGTGCGGCCGCCGACCCCGTCGTGGGGTCAGATGCTGTCCACCGCGACCACCTGGTTCCGTGCCGACCCGATGTACGTCGTCGTCCCCGGCGGCCTGCTGTTCCTGACCCTGCTGGCGTTCGTGCTGGTCGCCAACGGCCTGCGCCGCGTCCTCGACCCACGGCAGAGCGAGTTCCTGCGATGACCGGCTACCTGTTCCGCCGGATCGGCGGCGCCCTGCTCGTGCTGTTCGGGCTGACCACCATCCTGTACGCGCTCTTCTACCTGGCCCCGTCCGACCCGGCGGTCCTCACCTGCGGCAAGGGCTGCACGCCCGAACGCCTGGCCGACGTGCGCCACGCGATGGGCGTCGACGACCCGGTCCACGTGCAGTACGCCCACTTCCTCGAGGGACTGGTCGCCGGTCGCGACTACCCGAGCGGCCCCGACGTGCGGCACTGCCCCGCGCCCTGCCTGGGCTACTCGTTCGAGACCGACCAGCCGGTCACCGCCCTGCTCACCGACCGCCTGCCGGTGTCGGTGTCCCTGGCGATCGGCGCCGAGGCGCTGTCCCTGGTCGTCGGCATCGGCGCCGGGATGCTCTCCGGGCTGCGCCGGCACCGCTGGCTCGACCGGCTGGTCAACGGCCTGGTCCTGACCGGGTACGCGGTCCCGGTCTTCCTGGTCGGCCTGCTGCTGCTCCTGCTCTTCTGCGTGGTCCTGCAGTGGCTGCCGTTCCCGGCCTACGTCCCGTTCACCACGAACCCGCTGCTCTGGGCGCAGAACCTGCTCCTGCCCTGGGTCGCGCTGGCCACCATCCAGGCCGCCGCGTACGCCCGCCTGACCCGGGCCGGCATCCAGGAGACGCTCGCCGAGGACCACATCCGCACCGCCCGCGCGTACGGCCTGCCGGAACGGCGGATCATCTGGCGGCGAGCCTTCCGCGGCGCCATGCTGCCGCTGGTCACCCTGACCGCGCTGGACGTCGCGGCGATCATGACCAGCGCGGTGCTGACCGAGACCATGTTCGGGCTGCCCGGCATCGGCCAGCTGCTGGTCGGCGCGGTCAACCAGATCGACCTGCCGGTGGTCGTCGGCGTGACCCTGCTCACCGGCCTGCTCATCGTGGTGGCGAACGCCGTCGCCGACCTGCTCTACGCCGCCATCGACCCCCGGGTGCAACTGCGATGACCACCGAGCCTGTGGACAACCAGCCAGAAGTGTCAGTCCCGGGCGCTACGTTGGCGCCCACCCACAGGGGCGGGGGAGGTGGCGGCGCGCGCAAAAGCCTCAAGATCGAAAATCTGCGGATCGGCTTCGGCGACACGCGGGCCGTCGACGGGCTGAGCTTCGAGCTCCCGCCCGGCGGCGCGGTCGGCATCGTCGGCGAGTCCGGCTCCGGCAAGAGCGCCACCGCGCTGGCCCTGCTCGGGCTGCACCAGAACGCCACGGTGACCGGCCGGATCAGCTTCGGCGGCACCGACCTGACCACCCTGGACGACCGGGAGTGGCGGCGGATCCGGGGCGCCCGGATCGCCATGGTGTTCCAGGAGCCGCTGACCGCGCTCAGCCCGTTCCACCGGATCGGCGACCAGATCGCCGAGGTGTACCGGATCCACACCGGCGCCACCCGACGAGCCGCGCGGCTGCGGGCCGTCGAGGTGCTGAAACAGGTGCACATCCCGGACGCCGAGCGCCGGGCCCGGTCGTATCCGCACCAGTTCTCCGGCGGGATGCGGCAGCGGGCCCTGATCGCGATGGCGCTGGCCTGCCGCCCGCAGGTGATCGTCGCGGACGAGCCCACCACGGCCCTCGACGTCACCGTGCAGGCGCAGATCCTCGACCTGCTCGACGAGGTGCGGTCCACCACGGGCGCCGGGCTGCTGCTGATCAGCCACGACCTCGGGGTGGTCGCCGGGTCGGCCGACAGCGTCGTGGTGATGCGGAACGGGCGGGCCGTCGAGCAGGGGCCCACCGAGTCCGTCCTGGTGACGCCGCGGGAGGCGTACACCAGAGAATTGATCGCGGCCGTGCCCCACCCGAACCCGCCGCGGACCGTCGAGGGCGAGCCGCTCCTGCGCCTCACCGACGTGCGCAAGCACTTCAAGCTGCCGCGGCGCGGGCGGGTCGACGCGGTCGACGGCGTCACCCTGGACGTGCGGCGCGGCGAGACGCTGGGCATCGCCGGCGAATCGGGTACGGGCAAGACGACGCTCGCCCGGATGATGGTCGGGCTGGTCGAGCCGTCCGCCGGGAAGATCACCTTCGACGGCGCGGACATCGCGCGGCGCCGCGGGCGGTCGGTGCAGATGGTGTTCCAGGACCCGCTGTCCTCGCTCAACCCGCGGCGCACGGTGGGCGAGAGCATCGCCGACCCGCTCCGGCTGCAGGGCGTCCGCGACCCGCGCGCCCGGGTCTTGTCGCTGCTGGAGCGCGTCGGGCTGTCGCCACGGGAGTACGACCGCTACCCGCACCAGCTCTCCGGCGGGATGCGGCAGCGGGTCGGGATCGCCCGGGCGCTCGCGCCGTCGCCGCGCCTCATCGTCTGCGACGAGCCGGTGTCGTCCCTCGACGTCACCACGCAGGCGCAGATCCTCGCGCTGCTCGAGGACCTGCGCTCGACGCTGGACCTGACGCTGGTGGTCGTCTCGCACGACCTGGCGGTGCTGCGGCAGATCGCGGACCGGGTCGCGGTTCTGTCCGGCGGGGCGGTGGTCGAGCTGGGCGACACCGCTCGGGTGTACGAGCAGCCGGAGCACCCGTACACGAAGGAACTCCTCGCGGCGATCCCGGTGGCCGACCCGCTCGAGGCTCGCCGGTTGCGCGCATTGCGGCGGTCCCGGCTGGTTTGACATCCATGATTATCGATGTACCGTCGTGTCGATGCGGATATTTTTCGCGGTTCTGCTGATGTTCCCGCCGGCCCCCGCCGCCACCGTCGGCGTGGAGGTCTTCGCCCCCGACGGCAGCATCAGCCGGGCCTCGGTGCCGGTCGCGGCACTCCCCCGCGCCACCCGGGACGCGGTGGACGCCGAGGTGGTGACCATCCAGCAGACCGGCTCGCCCGCCGACCGGTACGACCTGGTGTTCATCGGCGACGGCTACACGGCCGGCGAGCAGGCGCTGTTCCACAGCCAGGCAGTCGCCTGGTGGGCGCGGATCACCGCATACGAGCCGTTCAAGACCCTGAAGGACAAGTTCAACGTCTGGCAGGTCAACGCGGTGTCCCGGCAGTCCGGCTCGGACAACGACCCGACGCCCGGCGTACGGAAGGACACCGTGCTGGGCGGCGCCTTCTACTGCGGCGACCTCGCACGGCTGATCTGCGTCGACACGACCGTCACCCGGGCGTACGCCGCCCTGGCCCCCGGCGCCGACCAGGCGCTGGTCCTGGTCAACAGCAGCACGTACGGCGGCTCCGGCGGCACGGTCACCGTGGCCAGCGGCGGCAACGCCCAGTCCGGCGAGATCGTCCTGCACGAGCTCGGCCACTCGATCGGCGGCCTGGCCGACGAGTACGGCGGCCCCGGCGTCTACCCCGACGGCGAGCCCGCCGAGCCGAACGTGTCGCTGGGCACCACCAAGTGGGCGTCCTACCTGGGCCGGGCCACCCCCGACGGCGGCGTGATCGGCGCGTACGAGGGCGGCGCCTACTACGACCGAGGCGTCTACCGCCCCAGCCAGAACTCGATCATGCGCACCCTCGGCAACAAGTTCAACCTGATCGGCATCGACCGGCTCACCGCGGCCATCAACGCCCGGACCGGCTAGGCCGCCGGGTGTCCTCGATCTGACGGTCCGCCGGGCGCGGCCATCAACGATGCTGTCATCGAGGCCATTCGATGGCGGGAGAGTGCGATGGACGGTATCGGCTATCGGGGTGTCTCCGACGTCGTCGAGGAGGACGAGAGAGCCGATTCCTGGTGGGACTACCCGGTGTACCTGACGGACCGGGAAGCCGAGACGCCGTGGCACGAGGTGGCGTCCAAGATCCGGTCGCTGCGCGACCTCACCGAGGACGAGCCCGGCCTCACGCGAGCCCATGAGACAGCCGTCCATCTGGACGGGATGATCGGCGCCGCCCGGCGCGATCTCGACACCGCCGATGTGCTTCCGCTGCTCGTTGCCGCACGGTACTTCGCCGAGGAGGCCGACGAGGCGGCCGACCTCCCGGAACTCCTCCGCCGGGAGACCGGCGAACTGGCGGCACTGCTCGGCGCCAGGCTCGGCGAGGCGGTACGAGCCGACCGCGAGGCGACCCCACTCTGGCTGGACGCGGCGCCAGCGGTGCACAGCCGGATCAATGTCGCCGGCGAGATCCGGACCCTCGACCACCACCACGTACGCCGGGTCACGCTCGACTGCGAGAGCCTCCACCGCGACGGTCCGGCGCTCGAAGCGTTCGTCGCCGTGCTGGTGGACCCGTCCGAGGAGAACATCGCCGCGCTGCGGGAACGGCTCCGGGAGATCGTCCGAGAGGACCGTCAGCGGCTCCCGGCCCGGGTCGAAACCCACTCGTCCACCGCGGGCTACCACATCCGCGAGACGGTCGTCCCGCTCGCTGATCTCCTCCACCACCGGCCCGGCCTCGTCGAGGCCCTCGCCGAGGAATACGTCCATGGCGTCTCGCCGGCGGCCGTCCTCGCCGCCCTCGATGAGGTCGCCGACCTGAGGATCCTCCGGCACGCACACGGCTCCGGCGCGGTGCGGGCCGGCTTGGCCGCGGCCGTGATGATCGGGTACGGCATCCGCATCACCGCGAGCACCACGGTCGACGCCGGTGGCCTCGCCCGCTTCGACGAGACGGTTCGTAGCCAGGTCAACGCGACGTTCACCGATCACCGCTAGGCCGACAGGACGGCGATCACGTCCCGCTGCGACTGCGCCCAGCCATCCGGGTCGGCCTGGCGCGCCTGGGTCAGGACCGCACGGAGGGCCTCACGCGGATCCTCCCGCAGCCGGCCGTGGACCGCCGCCCAGCCGTGGGCCCGCCGCTTCGCCGCCTCGCCCGGATGCTCGTCCCGCAGCCACTCCCCCGTGATCCTGTTCCACTGCACGAGAGCCGCCTCGGTGCCGGCGGAGAGACGCTCCAGCACGCCCCCGTCCGTGGCATGCGCCCCCGGGCACTCGACCAGCAGCACCCCGTCACCGAGCCGATCAGCGAGATGTCCTCGGAGTCACCTTTCCGACCGCCCCCGGAGGCCTCGGCCCATGAGCTGTTGGGCGCTGGTCTGCAGGGCGGCGACGACGGCTCGCACCGCGGGGTGGGCGGCGGCGCCCCGGCGGTAACCGATGCGGGTGCGGCGGCGGGTCGGGGCGGGGATCAGGCGTACCGGAGGCTTTGACGGCAGCGCGAGCTGCGGGATCAGCGCAACCCCCTGGCCGGCCGCGACCAGTGCCAGCACGGCGTCGAAGTCGTCGATGTGGTGCCGGGCCCGCGGCTCGAACCCCGCACCCTGACAGACGCGCAGGGCCACCTCGTGGCACAGCGTGCCGGGGCTGCCGAGAATCCATGGCGCGTCGCGGGTGTCGGCGAGCGACCCGAACGCGGCGTGGGGCGGGACGGCCAGGTGGACCGTCTCGTCGAGGAGCGCCACCGACTCGAGGGCCGGGCCGGTGACGGCGGGCGCCACGTCGTAGTCGTGCAGCAGGCCCACGTCGAGCCGGCGGTCGCGCAGCGCCGGCGGGACCGCGGCCGGGTCCAGTTCGCTGACCGACAGTTCCAGGGCGGGGTGGTCGCGGCCCAGCGTCACCAACGCCGGCGGCAGCACGGTGCGCATCGCGGTCGGGAAGGCGCCGATGCGGATCTCGCCGGCCGTGCCGGAGCGGGTGGCGGCCAGCTCGGACTCCGCCTCTTCCAGGGCGGCCAGCACCGCGGCGGTCTGCCGGACCAGCACCCGGCCGGCCGCGGTGAAGGTCACCCGGCGGCCGCTGCGTTCCAGCAGCACCGCGCCGGCTTCGCGTTCGAGGGCGGCGAGCTGCTGGGAGACCGCCGACGGGGTGTACGCGCGGGCCGTCGCGACCGCCGCGATGGTGCCGAGCCGGTCCAGGTCGCTGAGCAGGCTCAGTCGTCGCACATCGAGCATCAGTACAGCTTACGGATCGGCGTACGAATCAGAACTGGACCTTATGCTTGTCGGCGGCGAGGGTGGACGTATGACGGTGACCGGTGTGCACGTTCCCCTGATCACGCCCTTCGACGACGGCGGGGCGGTGGCGCTCGGCGTCCTCGAACGGCTCGCGCACGAGGCGCTGGACGCGGGCGCCGCGGGGCTGGTGGCTCTCGGGACCACCGCCGAGCCGTCCGCCCTCAGCCCGGCCGAGCGTGCCGGGGTGCTGCGCACGCTCGCCGGTGTCGGTGCGCCCCTCATCGTCGGGGCGAACACCCCGGACGAGCTCGCCGCGCTGCCCCCGGACGTGACGGCCGCGCTCTGCCTGGTGCCACCATTCGTGCGGCCGGGCGAGGACGGCGTGGTCGCCTGGTTCGAGGCGCTGCCGAAGCCGGTACCGCTGATCGTCTATCACGTGCCGTTGCGCACCGGGCAGGAGCTGTCCGCGCACGCTCTGCGCCGGATCGCGGCCATCGACGGCGTGATCGGCATGAAGTACGCCCCGACCGGCATCGACGCCGACGTGGTCGACCTGCTCACCGACCCGCCGCGGGGCTTCGCGATGCTGGCCGCCACCGACACGCTGCTGACGCCGATGCTCGCGCTCGGTGCGCACGGCGCGATCCTGGCGTCCGCCAACGTGGCCGTCGACTCGAGCGGCAGGCTGCGGGCCGCGTTGTTCGCCGAGCCCAACCCGACGGTGATCAAGGGGGTGTTGCACGCGCAAGGCAGGATCCCGACCCCGGGGGTACGCCTACCGCTGCTGCCCGCCGCCGGGGCGAGCGTCGCCGCCGCGCTCCGCCAGTTCGAGCAGGACCAGTTCGAGCAGGACCAGGCCGAGGTGGAGCGTGAGACGCGAAGGCCGAGCAGGGCATCGTCACGCTGATCGGACCGCGAACGGGACCAGCGGGCCGGTGGTGAAAGAACATCACCGACGGCAGCGTGTTGATCAGGCGGAGGTTGACCATGATGAGCGAACTGCGCGGCTACAGGGTCCGGGGAACTCCCCCGGACAACCAGGCGCGAATGATCGTGGCGGCCTGATCGGCGACCTCGTGCCCGGCGGCCCGGGTCACCAGGTCGGTGAGCGCGAACATGTCCAGCACCCGGCCCAGGTACTGCCAGTCGGGGTGGCGGGATCCGTGCGCGGCGAACGCCTCCACGAAACCGTCGAGGAAGCCCCGCGGATAGTCCGCGCCGAAGCGGGCCATGTTGGCGGCGTCGCCGTACGGGCTCGACGAGTAGGCGAACTCCCAGTCCAGCACGGCGGCCACGCGCCAGCCGGCGTCGGTGCGGGCGACCAGGATGTTCTTCGGGTTGACGTCGCCGTGCGCCAGACGGGCATCGGCGTCGATCGCGGCCAGGGCGGGCGCGTGCCCGGCGCACAACGTCAGCCACGCCGCCCGGGCCCGCTCGTCGAGCCGCTCGTCCGGCGTCTTCGCCATGCACCTCTCGGCGAACGGCACCAGCTGCTCCGACCACGGCGGCTGCGCCCCGACCGCGAGCTTGGCGCCGGTGAAGAAGCCCGGCGCCTCGAACGTCACGTCACCGATCGCCGCGATCACCCGGCCCACCTCCCGGCCGAGCCCCTCCACGTCGTCGGGCGCGCCCGCCAGGACCTGGCTGAGCACGGCGCCCTCGACGAACGCGATGGCCATGGCGGCCTCTTCGACAAGCAGGACCTCAGGCACGGGTACGGGCGCCAGCGCCATGACCGCGGCCTCGATGGCCGGGTCTCCCCCGCCGAACCTCGCAACCACCCGCCGATCGTCGAGCGTCAGCAACGTGGTCTCGTGCGAGTAGCCGCCGGCCAGTGTGGTGGCCTCGACCAGCCGCCCACCGAGCGCTTCCGCGATCCGTTCCCCGTCCTCAGCGCGCATCGCGCCAGTCAACCATGTGCACAACGGCTGCCGCCTGTGGACAGCGCCCGAAATCGTCACACCGATGCGCTACATTCCTGCCCACCCACAAGGGCGGGGGCGGCGGCGGTGGCGGCGACGGCCGCGCTTGATCAACGGCGGCCTCGCCTCGCATTCTCGCCGGCCGCGAGCGGGCCGGTCAGTCGAAGACCACGGTCATCGGGCCCTCGACCGTCACCGCCGCGCCCGCCGCGCGGATGCCGTTGCGGGCGGCGGACACCGGGTCGGCGCCGTCGAGGGCGGCCGCGATGTAGCCGGCCGCGAAGGTGTCGCCGGCGCCGTCGGTGTCGATGGCGTTGACCGGGGGCGCCTCGACGCGGACGCCGTTCACCTCGGCGCCGGCCGCGCCGTACGTGGTGCAGACGACCGCGTCCAGGCCGGCCGGGTCGACGCCCAGCGCCTCGAGCTCGCCCTCGCTGGGCAGCAGCACGTCGGCCTCGCGCAGGACGGCGATCAGGGCCGACCGGCCGGCCTCGGTGAGCGCTTCCACCCGTACGTTGGGATCGACCGAGATCGTGGCACCCGCGGCCTTGCCGCGCCGCACCGCCTCGAGGGCCGTCGTGGCCAGCGGCTCGCCGAAGACGAGCGCCGAGCCGGACAGGTGCACCCAGCGGGCCCGCTCGGGCAGGTCGCCCAGCGCGGCGGACGGCACCGCGGCCGCCGCCGAACCCGTCACGCGGAAGTCGAACGACCGGTCCTCGCCGTGGTAGGTGATGTAGGCGGTGGCGGTCGGCAGGTCGTCCGACACGATCAGATGCGCGGCCGCGCCCAAGCCGTCGGTCATCACCTTCGCGTGGTCGTCACGCCCGACTCCGCCGACGAAGGCGACCTCGACGCCCAGCTGGGACGCCACGTACGAGCTGATGGCCGGCGCCCCGCTCGGCCACGGACCGGTCCACGGACCGTCGCCCTGGCGCTGGTAGACGACGATGGCCTCACCCACGATCAGCAACATCCACTCACCATCACATCCGGGCGCGGGCCTCGTCGACCGAACGCCGTGGCATTCCGCTCTTGGTGACCGGCACGGCACACTGTGCTACATGCCGTTCCTCAACGTGGTTGACCCGGCGTTCTCCTTCACCGCGCCGGAAGTGTTCGACGCCCAGGACTCGGGCTGGTGCGCCGACAGCCCGGTCGGCCCGATCGTATTGCGCTACGCGGAGGTCGCGGAGCTGCTCCGGGACCGCCGGCTGGACCATGGTGGCGACGACTATCTGCGGCGCAACGGCGTCACCTCGGGGCCGATCCACGACTGGTGGGTTCCGATGATCGTCAACCACGACGGCGCCGACCACCGCCGGCTCCGCGGCCTCGTCGGGCGCTCCTTCACCGCCCGTACGATCGACCGGCTGCGGCCGTTCATCCGGGCCCGGGCCGAGGAACTGGCCGATCACGTGGACGAGGCGGACTTCGTCGACACCTTCGCCAACCGGCTGCCGCTGGCGGTCATGTGCGAGCTGCTCGGGGTGCCCGCCGAGGACTACGACGTGTTCAGCGTCTGGACCAGCGACATCGGCCTGATCTTCGGCCTGGCCGCCGGTGGTGACACGGCCGACCGGGTGGAGCGGGCCGTCGCGGGCCTGGACGGGTACGTGGACACGCTGATCGACGAGAAGGCCAAGAATCCGGCCGACGACCTGATCTCCAGCATGGTCGCCGCCTGGCGGGCCGACCGGGCGGTCACCCGGGAGGAGCTGCGCAACCTGCTGGTCACGCTGGTCTTCGGGGCGCACGACAACACCCGCCACCAGTTCTCCAACACGATGGTCACCTTCGCCGAGCATCCGGCACAGTGGACAGTGCTCCGCGATCGTCCCGAGCTGGCCGGGCGCGCGATCACCGAGTCGATGCGCTGGCGGCCGTCCGCGGCGACCGTGTTCCGGCGGGTGGCCGAGGACTTCGAGTTCCGCGGGCTGCCGATCGCCGCGGGCACGTTCATGACGATGGCCGTGGCAACCGCCCAGCGGGATCCGCGCGCCTATCCCGGCGGCCGGTCGTTCGACATCACGGCCACCCGGGAGGCGCCGCTGCTGCAGTTCGGCGGCGGGCCGCACTACTGCCTCGGCTCCGCCCTGGCCCACGCCGAGCTGGGCGAGGCGCTACCGATCCTGGCCCGCCGCTTCGGCGCGCCGATCATCGCCGGCGAGGTCACCTGGCGTCCCGCGATCGGCATCCACGGCCCCGACATGCTCCCGCTCCGCTTCGGCTGACCCCTCTCGCGTACGGGCGATCCCGTAGCCGACCAGGGCGGCGGCCACGACGGTCAGGGTGAGCCCGGCGACCGTCACCGCCGCCCGGAACTCCCCGGTCTGCGCCGCGGTCCAGTCCGCCGCGGCGATGGTCCCGGTGAACATCGCCGCCAGGATCGTGCCCGTGACCGCGATGCCGGCGCCGGAGGTGACCTCGGACGCGGTGTCGACCAGCGCCGCGCCGATCGACGTCCGGTTCGCCGGCAGGCCGCGGAGCACGTTGACCCCGGCGACGACGCCGACCACGCGGATCCCGGCGGCCACCAGCGCGAGCGGGATCGCGACCCACACATACCCGAAACGGCCCAGCAGTCCGTAGACGGCCAGCCCGGACACGACGGTCACGGCGCTGATCCAGGCCGCCCGGTCGAGACCGGCCCGCTCCACGAACCGGTTGACGAACGGCCCGGCGAAGACCAGGACGATGACCTGCGGCAGCATGCCGACGGCGGCGAGGGCGGGCGGCCAGCCCCAGTCGAGCTGCAGCTGCAGGGTCACCAGGTAGCCCATGCCGGCGACGGCCAGCCCGGTCGCGGCCTTGAAGGCCAGCCCGGCGGAGACGAGCGGGCGGGCCACCAGCTTCAGATCGAGGAGCGGGTGTACGGCGGTGCGCTGGCGCCGGACGAAGAGAACCGCCGCCACGACGGCCGCGCCGGTGGCCGCCCAGGGCGACCAGGAACCGCTGCCGTCCTCGACGAACAGCGTCGGCGCGACGAGCGCGAACACGACCGCGGCCGTGCCCAGCACCGCCCCGGGCACATCCACCGGGTCGCGGTGCAGTTCGGCGTCGTCGTCCGCGGCGATGCCGGCCCGGATGCCGGCGAAGGCCAGCGCGGCGATCGGCACGTTCACCAGGAGCAGCACCTGCCACGGGGCGACGGCGAGGACGAGGCCTCCCGCGGTGGGGCCGACGGCCAGCCCGACCAGGCCGACGGTCGAGATCAGGGTCATCGCCCGGACCCGCAGGCGGTCGTCGGAGAACAGGCGGAAGGCCAGCGCTATCGACAGCGGGGTCGTCATCGCCGCCGCGACGCCCATCACCGCGCGTACGGCGATGAGCTCTCCCGCGGTGCTGACGAAGGCGGTCGCCAGGCTCGCCAGACCCAGCAGCACCAGCCCGACGAGCATGACCCGGCGGCGGCCGAACCGGTCGGCGATCGCCCCGAAGACCAGCATCAGGCCGCCGAACACCACCGCGTACGCGCCGGTCACCCACTGCAGGGCGGTCGTCGAGGCGTGCAGCTCCCGCCCGATGGTGGGCAGCGCGACGTTCAGGATCGAGTTGTCCAGCATCTCGAACAGGAACACCGCGGACAGCCCCGCCAGGGCGATCCAGGCCTCTCGCAATCGGGTCATCGCCTGCACCGCACTCTCTTAAGAACGCCGTTCGCTTGTGTACGAACGTTGTTCTTACACCATAGAACGATGTTCCCTTCGCGTGTAAAGTGGCGGCATGGCTCGAACCCCTCAGCGACGGCGTGACGCCCGTCACCAGCAGCCCCCGGCGCAGGCGCCGGCAGTCCGCCGCGGGCCCTCCGGCGGGACGAAGAAGCCGATCACGGTCGACGCCATCGTCGACGCCGCGTTCCGGCTGATCGCCGAGGAGGGATACGACGCCCTGACCATGCGGCGCCTGGCCACCGAGCTGGAGACGGGCCCGGCTTCGCTCTACGCGCACGTGGTCAACAAGGACGACCTGGGCGAGCTGCTGATCGGCCGGCTGTGCGCGCGGATCGACCTCCCCGAGCCCGACCCCCGGACCTGGCGGCAGCAGATCACCGGCATCTGCGCCCAGCTGCGCGACGAATACCTGCGCTACCCCGGCATCAGCCGGGCGGCCCTGGCGATCGTGCCGTCCAACCTCGAGACCCTGCGAGTGGCCGAGGGGATGCTGGCGACCCTGCTCGCCGGCGGCGTGGCCCCGCAGACCGCCGCCTGGACGGCCGACGCGCTCGGGCTCTACGTCAACGCCTACTGCCTCGAGCACTCACTGCGCACCAGGGACGACCCCGGCCTGATGGACCGCGACGAGTTGCTCGGCCGGTTCGCCGCCCTGCCCGACACGTTCCCGCAGACCAGGCGCTACGCGACCGAGCTCACCGCCGGCGACGGCCACGACCGCTTCGACTTCACGGTCGCCCTGATGATCGGTGGCCTCTAGAGATCGGCGATGATCCGGGCCAGCTCGGCCGGGCGGGTCAGCATCGGCCAGTGACCGGAGTCGATGTCGACGAACTCGACGTTCTTCGCCCTGGCCAGCTCCGGGAGTTCGCCGGACGCGATCCACTCCCGCGCCTGGTCCGGGGTGAACTCCGGGCAGATCAGCACGACCGGCACGTCGTACCGCCGGGCGTCGGCCAGGCTCACGGTGGCCCGGACCACGCCCTCCGGGACCGGGATGGCGGCGGCGGAGAAGGCCGCGCGGGCCGGCTCGTCCAGGTCGTCCGAGTCGGGCCCCTCGAACGGCTCCCAGCCGGGGAAGGGCAGCGCGCCGTCGGTGACGGTGAGGGAACCGAAGTAGGTGTCGCCGTCGGCCGGCGGGAAGCCGCCGATCAGCGCCACCTTGGCCACCCGGTCCGGCCGTTCGGACGCGGCGATCCAGGCCAGCGAGCAGGCCGCCGAGTGACCCACCACCACCGACCTGCCGGGCGCGGCGTCGACCGCGGCCAGCACCGCGGCCACCTGGTCGGCCAGCGTCGCCCCGGTGTTGCCGTCGCCCTGTCCGGGCAGCGTCACCGCCACGACGTCGCGGTCCTGCTTCTCGAGGTCGGCGACCACGCCGTCCCACGCCGACGGGTCGAGCCAGAGGCCACCGAGGAGCACGATCTGTTCTGCGGTCATGGCGATCACCCTAAGGCCCATTCCGGACGATCCGCTTCCGGAAGGCGAATCAGCGCAGCGCTCGGCGGAGCCAGTCCTCGACGCCGGCTATGTGCACGGTGGTCCAGGAGCGGGCCAGGTCGGCGTTGCGGCCCTCGATGGCCTCGACGATGGTCTGGTGCTGTTCGCGGGTGCGGTCGACCGCGCCGTCCTGGGTGAGGCCGCGCCACACCCGGGCCCGGACGGTCGGGCCGGACAGGCCGTCGATCAGGGAGCACAGCACCGAGTTGCCGGCGCCCTCGGCGATCAGGCGGTGGAACTCCAGGTCGTTGGCGACCAGCGCCTCCACCGACGGGTCGGGTCCCAGGTCGCCGAGGACCTTGCGGAGGCCGGTGAGCTGCTCGGCGGTCATCCGCTCGGCGGCCAGCGCGGCGGCGGCCGGCTCGAGGATGCGGCGGACCTCCATGAACTCCAGGACGGTGTCGTCGCGGTGGAAGTCGACCACGAAGCTCAGCGATTCCAGCAGCAGGTTCGGGGCGAGGCTGGTCACGTAGGTGCCGTCGCCCTGGCGTACGTCGAGGATCTTGATCAGGGAGAGGGCCTTGACCGCCTCGCGCAGCGAGTTGCGTGACAGGCCCAGCCGCTCGGCGAGGTCGGCCTCCTTGGGCAGGCGGTCACCGGGGCCGAGCTCCCCCGAGGTGACCATGCCCTTGATCTTGTTGATCGCCTCGTCCGTCAGCGCCATGGTCAGGAATCTATCCGGTAGAAACCCGCCGCCGTCGCCGACCGGACGGCCGCGCGCTCGTCGGGGGACGCCGCGGTGAGCCCGGCGAGCTGCGCCGCGACCACGTCCTGGTAGCTGCCGGCGAGCAGGCACACCGGCCAGTCGGAGCCGAGCATCACCCGGCCCGCCCCGAACAGCTCCAGTGTCTCCAGGATGTAGGGGCGCAGGTCCCCGGACGTCCAGGAGTTCCGGTCGGCCTCGGTGACCAGCCCCGAGATCTTGGCGTACGCGTTGGGCAGCGCCGCGTACGGCCCGATGGCGAGCCGCCACTCGGCGAACCCCTCGTCGCCGGCCCGGATCCGCGGTTTGCCGAGGTGGTTCAGCACGAACCGGACGAACGGCAGGTCGCGGGCGAGCCGGGCGACCGACGGCAGCTGGCCGACCCGGACCACCAGGTCGAAGCCGAGGTCGAGGTCGCCGATCAGGGTGAGACCGCGCCTGACGTCGGGGTGGTCCAGGTAGCCCGGCCCGGCCGCCTGGACCTGGCTGCGGATGCCGCGCAGCTTGTCGCCGCCGGGCAGGGACAGATAGCCGTCCAGCACCCCGGCCAGGTCGGGGTCGGCCGGGTCGGCCCAGGCGACGACCGCCCCGATCTCCTCGGTCCGCGCGGCGTGCCCGAGCAGGATCGCCGCCTCACCGGTGTCCTCCCGGCCGCCCTCGACCAGCACCGAGCGGTCCACCCCGGTGGCGGCCAGCTCGGCACGCAGATCATCGACGCCGAAGGTGCGCCGGATCGGAGCGAGCGCCGGGTCGTCCAGCCAGCCGTAGCCTCCGTCGGTCAGGTTCCACAGATGGTGGTGCGCGTCGATCATGTCCACACCGGACCGTCGGGGAAGGCGTACGAGGACAGGCTCGCGGGATGCATGGCCGCGCTGAAGCCGGGCGCCAGGGGTGCGAGGTAGCGGCCGTTCTCGACGCGTACCGGATCGATGAAGTGTTCGTGCAGATGGTCGACGTACTCGATGATCCGGTCCTGCATCTCGCCGGAGACCGCGACGTAGTCGAACATCGACAGGTGCTGGACCAGCTCGCACAGGCCGACCCCACCGGCGTGCGGGCAGACCGGGCGGCCGAACTTGGCGGCCAGCAGCAGGATCGCGATGTTCTCGTTGACCCCGGCCACGCGGGCGGCGTCGAGCTGCACGTAGGAGACGGCGTCCAGCTGGAGCAGCTGCTTGAAGACGACCCGGTTCTGCACGTGTTCGCCGGTGGCCACCTTGATCGGGGCGATGCCGCGGGCGATCGCCGCGTGCCCGACCACGTCGTCGGGGCTGGTCGGTTCCTCGACCCACCACACGTCGTACGGTGCGAGGGCCCGCACCCATTCGATCGCGACGGGCACGTCCCAGCGCTGGTTGGCGTCGACCGCGATCCGGATGTCCGGCCCGCACACCTCCCGGGCGATGCGCATCCGCCGCAGGTCGTCGGAGAGGTCCGCGCCGACCTTGAGCTTGATCTGGGTGAACCCGGCGTCGACCGCCTCCCGGCAGAGCCGCCGCAGCTTCTCGTCGTCGTAGCCCAGCCACCCGGGCGACGTCGTGTAGGCCGGGTAGCCGTCCGCGAGGATCTGCTGCTCACGGGCGGCCCGCCCGGGCTGCGCGGCGCGCAGGATGCCGAGCGCCTCGTCCGGCGTGAGCGCGTCGGTGAGGTAGCGGAAGTCGACCAGCGCGACCAGTTCCTCCGGCGTCATCCGGGCGAGCAGCTGCCAGAGCGGCAGCCCGGCCCGTTTGGCCTTGAGGTCCCACAGGGCGTTGACCACGGCGGAGACGGCCATGTGCATGACGCCCTTCTCCGGGCCGAGCCAGCGCAGCTGCGAGTCGTGCACCAGTTCCCGCCAGAACCCGCCGAGGTCGCCCAGGACCTCGTCGACCTCGCGGCCGGCCAGGTAGGGCCGCAGCGCGGCGATCGCGGCCGTCTGCACCTCGTTGCCGCGTCCGATCGTGAACGCGAACCCGTGCCCCTCGTGGTCGCCCTCCGAGGTGCGCAGTACGACGTAGGCCGCGGAGTAGTCCGGGTCGGGGTTCATCGCGTCCGAGCCGTCCAGCTCTCGCGAGGTGGGAAAGCGGATGTCGTACGTGTCCACGGAGACGAACCGGGCGCTCATCGCACTCCTTCTCTCAGATCTCTCACAGTGCCCGCCGCCACTAGTCCTGTGCTTTGCCGGTGGTGAGCCGGGCGAGCATCAGCGCGATCAGGATGATCAGGCCGTAGATCGCCTGGATCCACTGGGCGGAGACCCCCGCCAGGGTGAGGATGTTGTTGATCAGGCCGAGCACGACGACGCCGCAGAGGGCGCCGAAGAGGGTGCCCTTGCCGCCCTCCATGCTGACCCCGCCGATCACCGCCGCGGCGAACACCGTGAAGATCATCCCCTCGCCCTGGGCCGCGGCCACCGAGCCGAGCCGCCCGGTCATCATCAGCCCGGCCAGCGCCGCGAGCACGCCACCGACCATGAACACCACGAAGATCACCCGATCGGCGCGGATGCCGGCCGCCTTGGCCGCGTCGGCGTTCCCGCCGATGGCGTAGATCGCCCGGCCGCTGCGGAACCAGCCCAGCAGGGCGATCCCGGCGGCGAACAGGACCGCGCAGATCCAGATCGACGCGGGCAGCCCGAGCCAGACCGCGTTGCCCAGGTAGAGCACGGAGGTCGGCAGCTCGAAGAGGTTCTGCCCGCCGGTGATGCCGATCTGCAGGCCGCGCAGCACGATCAGCATGCCGAGCGTGACGATGAACGCGCTCAGCCCGAAGCGCAGGATCAGCATGCCGTTGAACGCGCCGATGAGCAGCCCGACCAGCAGGCAGATCGGAATGGCCAGCCAGCTCGCCCACTCGGTGCCGAGCCCGTTGCTGGCGGCCGGAATGACCAGCGCGACCGCGAGGGCCGGCGCCAGGCCGACGGTGGACTCCAGCGACAGGTCGAACCGGCCGCCGATCAGGATCAGCGCCTCGGCCAGCACCAGCAGGGACAGTTCGGTCTGCTGCTGCAGGACGTTGACGATGTTCGCCCCGGACAGGAACACCGGGTCGATCAGGGCGCCGACCAGAATGAGCACCAGGATGGCCGGAATCAGCGCGAGGTCGCGCATCCGGGCCAAGGAGAAGCTCATGACACTCCTTCGATGGCGGCGACGACCTGCTGGTCGTCCCAACCGGCGGGCAGGGAGGCGGTGATCCGCCCGTGGAACATGACCAGCACCCGGTCGCAGTGCCGCAGGTCGTCCAGCTCGTCGGAGACCATCAGCACGGCGGTGCCCGCGTCCGCGGCGGCGCGGACCGCGCCGAGCAGGGACTCCTTGGAGCGCACGTCGACGCCCGCGGTGGGGTTGATGAGTACGAGCACACGAGGATCGGTCGACAACGCGCGGGCCAGCACCACCTTCTGCGCGTTCCCGCCGGAGAGGCTGCCGACCGGCGCGGCCGGGCTGGACGTGTGGATGTCGAAGCGCCGGATCAGCTCCTCGGCGATGGCCGTGCGCCGGGCCGGCAGCGCGGTCCCGGCCGGGCCGAGCCGGTCGGTGAGCGGCAGGGTCGCGTTCTCCGCGACGGACAGCAGCGGCACCAGGCCTTCCCGATGCCGATCCTCCGGCACCAGCCCGATCCCGGCCTTCAGCGCCGCCGGCACCCCGGCGGGCACGGGCCGCCCCGCGAGGGTGATCGAGCCCGCGTCCGGCTTGCGCAGCCCGCCGATCGTCTCGGCGAGCGACACCTTCCCGCTGCTCCCCGAGCCGGTGACGCCGACGATCTCCCCGGATCGCAACGACAGGTCGACGTTGTCGAAGGCGCCGGCCAGACACAGCCCGTCCAGACGCAACGCCTCCGCGGAATCGCGCGGAGCACGCGGCGCGACCTCGGTCAAGGTGAGAGCGGAGCCCGTCATCGCCGCCACCACGTCGCCGTGACTCACCGACGGCACCGGCGCGGTCAGGATGTGCCGGGCGTCGCGGAACACCGTGACCGTGTCGCACACCTCGAAGATCTCCCTGAGGTGGTGCGAGATGAACAGCATCGTGACCCCGGCCGCCTTCAGCGACCGCATCCGCTCGAAGAGCCGCTCGATGGCGGCGCCGTCCAGTCGCGCGGTCGGCTCGTCCAGGATGATGAACCGCGAGCCGTGCGACAGCGCCCGCGCGATCTCGACGAGCTGCCTCGCCTCCACGCCGATGTCCCCGGCCATCGCGGCCGGGTCGACGTCCACGCCGTACTCGTCGAGCAGCGCGCCGGCCCGCCTGCGCAACGCGCCCCACCTGATCGGCCCGTGACCGGCCTGGCGGTTGAGGTAGAGGTTCTCGGCCACGGACAGCGTCGGGATGATCGTGGACTTCTGGTAGACGCAGGCCACCCGGCGTCGCCAGCCGTCCCGGTCGGCCGGCGCGGGCGCGGGCTCGCCGCCGAAGCTGACCGTGCCGGTGTCCGGTCGCAGCAGCCCGGTCAGCACGGCGACGAGCGTGGATTTGCCGGCGCCGTTCCGGCCGACCAGCGCGTGCGTCTGGCCGGCGGCGATGGAGATGCCGGCGTCGTTCAGCGCGATGGTCGGCCCGAACCGCTTGGTGATGGCGACGGCTTCGACCGCGGTGGTCATCACTTGCCGATCTGGTTGCCCCACAGGGCCTTGTCGTCGACGTTGTCCTTGGTGACCAGCGGCGCGGGCAGCTGGTCCTCGAGGTTGCCGCCGCCGACGTCGACGATCGTGCTGTCGTGGTCGGTCGGGCCGGGCTGGAATGTCCTGCCCTCCACGGCGGCCTTGGCGTAGATCAGCGCGTACTTGGCGTAGGAGTCGGCGGGCTGCGACACGGTGGCGTCGATCTCGCCCTTGCGGATCGCATCGAGCTCCTGCGGGATGCCGTCGTTGCTGACGATGAAGATGTGCTTCGGGTCGGTCGGCGGCACGATCAGGTTCTTCGAGCGCAGCAGTTGCAGCGTGGGCGCGAGGAAGGCGCCGCCGGCCTGCATGTAGACGCCGTTGATGTCGGGGTGCTGGGCGAGCCGGGTCTGCAGCGCGGCGGACGCCTTGGCGCCCTCCCACTCGGTGGGTTCGGGGAAGACCGTGATGCCGGGGAACTTGCTCTTCATGCACTCGGCGAAGGCCTCCGAGCGGTCCCGGCCGTTCACCGAGGACAGCGAGCCCTGGAACTCGATGACCTTGCCCTTGCCCTTGAGCTGAGCGCCGAGGAACTCGCAGGCCTTCTGCCCGTACGCCCGGTTGTCGGCCCGGACCACCATGAACACCTTGCCCTTGTCCGGGCGGGTGTCCACCGAGACCACCGGGATCTTCTTGATCTCCAGCTGCTGGAGCGTGGTGGCGATGGCGCCGGTGTCCTGCGGGGCCATCACGATCGCCTTGGCGCCCTGGCTGGACAGGGCCTGGGCGTTGGCGACGAGCTTGGCGATGTCGTTCTGCGAGTTGGTCGGCGTCATCAGGTTGATGCCGTTCTCCTGCGCGTACTGGGGGATGTACTTCGCGTAGGAGTTCCAGAAGTCGGTGTCGGCGCGGGGCAGGTCGACCGCGATCTGCGGGCTGTCACCGCCGGCGGCTGTCGGGCTGTCACCGGAGTTGCAGCCGGCGGCCGCGAAGACGATCACGGCCGCCACGGCGACGCGGAGGAGGGCGCGTTCCATGTCGGTTCCTTAAGGAGGATGGGAGCGATAGATCCGATGTCTATCAGCTCGCCACCCTCCTTAACAAGAGTTACGCGACAAGTCGCCGAGCAGACATCCTATCTATCCAGAATCTGGTGCGATCCAGGTAGGCGGTCTCGGCGGCGGCTCCATTCCTCCCGTACGCGCCGTCGTAGGTCTCGTAGCCGAAGCCCGCGGGCGGGCTGGAGCTGGCCGGTTCGATCACCGAGCCCTCGTGCCACTCGTTGAAGGACGTGATCGACACCCAGGTCGGCGTGGACGCCAGGGCGTTGTTCCACTGCCGGTCGTAGGTGGCGCCGTTCTCCCGGCCCAGCGTCGGCGTCGTGTTGCCGGGCACCGCCCGGTCGTCGACGTACCCGGGCCCGATCGACGGCGCCCAGACGAGCCCGTTCGCCCGGCAGTACGCGCTCGCCCCGGCCCAGCCCGGCGCGGTGTTCCCGGCGATCGCGTCGTAGGTGTACATGCCGCCGAAGTGGGCCACCTTCGACGTGTCGGTGGTCTGCGCCAGCACGACGCTGGTGTCCCGGACCTGATCCAGGGCGGACCAGTCGGTGATCCGCAGGCTCTCGAAGACGTAGACGGCGTTGTGGAACGCGGGGCTGCCGCCGTAGCGGGCGTGCAGGTACCGGATGTCGTCCACGGTTGACCGGGCGGTGCGGCCGCCGTACGGCTCGTGGTGCCACGCGACCTTGATGCCGTGCCGGGCCGCCGCGTCCAGCACCCCGGGCGCAAGGTTGTCCTCGTACGAGCCCTGGCCCCACCAGCTGTAGACGAGCACCCCGACGCCGGCCTGGACCAGCCATTGCATGTGCTGCTCGAAGACCTCACCCGAGTCGTAGGGACCCAGCGACGGGTAGAGGTTGGCGCCGATGCCCAGCGGTGGGGTGTGCCCGCCCTGCTGCCAGTGCCGCCAGCCGTCGGTGCGGCCGTACCAGGAGTAGTAGAAGATGTGGGCGTTCTCGTTCAGCAGCAGCCGCTTCTGCGGAAGACCGAGCGGCACGAGAGCGGCAGCGGCCAGCAGGGATCGGCGTTTCATGAGCTCTCCACCAGGTCGAATTTCTCCCACGGCCCGATCGTGTCGCGGTTGGCGACCAGCGGCTGGGCGCCGGCGTTCTCCGCCGTCACGTACTTGCCGTTGACCGTCGCCCGCAGGCTCTCGCTGCCGTCGGCGTTGCGGATCAGCGTGAACGTCTCCCACGACCCGGCCGCCGGCCGGTTGGCGATCAGCGGGTCGGCGCCGCTGTTGTCCGCGCAGACGAACTGGCTGTTCGCCCGCGAGCGCAGGGCGATGCCGCCGCCGCCCAGGTCGACGACGTCGAAGCGCTCGGTCGCCCCGGCGGTGGCCCGGTTCGCGATCAGGGCCGTCGTGGCGTTGGCGGCGCTCACGTACTGGTTGTTGATCAGGGCCTTGAGCGTGGCTCCGCCGGTCGGCGCGGAACCGGTCTCCAGGGTGAAGGAGTCCAGGTCGAACAGGTTGCCGGCGCCGCCCTTGAAGACGAAGTACAGCGTGGTCATCCCGGCCGGCACGTTGCTCAGGGGCGCGGACACGGTCGTGAACGTCTCCCAGTCGCCGGTCACCGGGACCGTGGCCGTCCCGTGCAGCGTGCCGGTGGCCGAGCCGCTGCGGATCTCGATGGTGCCGCCCGCCCCGGCCGACGAGACCCGGCCGACGAAGCGGGTGGCGTCGGAGATGTTGTAGGGGAAGAACGAGATGCTGTCGTTGTTCTCGATGAACCCGACGGTCACCCCGCCCTCGGCGGCCGCGTGCGTGGCCGTCTGCACGCCGCTCTGCGCGGTCCAGTGCTCGGCCTGCCGATGCCGCGGCTGCAGCATGATCCGGCTGGTCGAGGTGAGGCCGCCGTTGTCGGTGTAGGACACGACGAAGTAGCCGAAGATGTTCGCCGCCGCGTCGTGCTCGCCGTCCACCGGCACGGCCATCGTCCCGGTGCACCCGGCCTGGCGCTTGATCTCGTGCTGGTGGTTGTCGTGGCCGAGTTCGTAGGCGACCTGCACCTTGGCGCAGTCGACCGCGCCGTCCTCCGGATCGGTCACGGTCACCGAGTACGGCACCGAGTCGCCGAAGGAGAACAGCCGCCCGTCGCCCGGCGTCGTGAACCGTACCGTCGGTGCGGTGTTGCCGACGGTCACGACCAGGCTGGCGGTGGCGGTGAGCCCGGTCGGGTCGGTGACGGTCAGCGTCGGTGTGAACGTACCCGTCGCGGTGAAGGTCTTGGTCGGGTTGGCGGCCGTCGACGTGGTGCCGTCACCGAACACCCAGCGGTAGGTGAGGGCGCCACCCTCCGGGTCGGAGCTGCCCGCGGAGGAGAACGCGATGGTCAGCGGGGCGGGACCGGAGGTCTTGTCGGCGGCCGCCTTGGCCACCGGCGCCCGGTTGCCGCCGCCGATGTACTCGACCCGCCAGAGCGCGGCGTTGTTGCCGCCGGTGCCGTAGTCGAGCACGTAGAGCGCCCCGTCCGGCCCGAACGCCATGTCCATCACCTGGGTGCCGGTCCACGGGAAGCCCTCGATCAGGCCGGGCGTGCCGTCACCGTTGACCGTGATCGCCTTGATCCACTGCCGGCCGTACTCGCCGGCGAAGTACTTGCCGTCGAGCGCCTGCGGGAACTTGACCGGCGAGGTGTTGCTCGCGTCGTACCGGTAGACCGGGCCGCCCATCGGCGACTCGGAGCCGCCGCCGAACTCCGGCGGTGAACCCTCGAAGCCGTACCGGATCCAGGCCGGCCGGGCCGGGGGCAACGTCTGCTGCCCGGTGTTGCGGAACGAGTTGTTGGCCGGGCCGCCGGCGCAGTTGAACTTGGGGCCGGTGCTGTTGGACGCGAAGTTCCACTCGTTGTAGATCTCGTTGCTGGTGTTGGTGCCGGTGCAGTACGGCCAGCCGTAGTTGCCGGCCGAGGTGATCCGGTTGAACTCGACCTGCCCGCCCGGCCCGCGGCTGGCGTCCCCGCCGCCCGCGTCCGGCCCGTAGTCGCCGAGGTAGACGACGCCGGTGGGCTTGTCGACGCTCATCCGGAACGGGTTGCGGAACCCCATCGCGTAGATCTCCGGCCGGGTGTTCGCGGTGCCCGGCGCGAACAGGTTGCCGCTCGGGATCGAGTACGTCCCGTTGGCGTTCACCTTGATGCGCAGGAGTTTGCCGCGCAGGTCGTTGGTGTTGCCGGAGGTGCGCTGCGCGTCGTACGACGGGTTGCGGTCGGTCCGCTCGTCGAGGGGGCTGTAGCCGTTGGACTCGAACGGGTTGGTGTCGTCGCCGGTGGTCAGGTAGAGGTTGCCGGCCGCGTCGAAGTCGATGTCGCCGCCGACGTGGCAGCACATCCCCCGGTCGTTGGGCACCTGCAGGATGACCGTCTGGCTGGCGGCGTTGAGCGTGTTGTCCGCGTTGAGCGTGAACCGGGACAGGTTGAGGTTGCCGCGGAAGCGGTCCCAGTCGGCCTGCGTGCCGTTCGACGGCGCGGCGCCGGCCGGGGTGCTCAGCGGTGGCGAGTAGTAGAGGTAGATGAACCGGTTGGTGGCGAAGCCGGGGTCGACGCCGACGCCCTGCAGCCCCTCCTCGTCGTTGGTGTAGACGGGCAGGGTGCCGGCCACCTTGGTGTTGCCGGCGGCGTCGGTGACCCGCAGGGTGCCGTTGCGGGCGGTGTGCAGCACCGAGCGGTCGGGCAGCACGGCCAGGCTCATCGGCTCGCCCAGCTCGGCGCTGCCGGAGGCGAGGCTGACCTGCTGGTAGTCGGCGGCCGGGAGGTCCGCGTGGGCGGGGGCGGCGGAGGCGACGAGGGTGCCGCCGGTGACCGCGAGCAGCATGGCCGCGAAGGCCGGGAATGCGCGCATGTCAGGCTCCGTACACGTTCAGGTCCCACAGCGAGTAGCCCCACTGGGTGGCCCGCTGGGTGCCGTAGACCCGCACGTAGCGGGCGCTGGCGCTGAGCGTCGACTCGTCCACGCCGCCGTCGCTGTTGGTGACGGTCGCGGCGGTGGTCCAGGCGGTGCCGTCGGTCGAGGTCTGGATCTGGTACGCCCTGCCGTAAGCGCCCTCCCAGGTCAGCTTGACCCGGTTGAGCGCCCGCACGGAGCCGAGGTCGACGCGGATCCACTGCGGGTCGGCGAACTGGCTGCTCCACCGGGTGCCCGCGTTGCCGTCCACCGCGTTCGTAGCGGGATACGTGGCTGATTCAACGCTGGAAGCGGTCGTGGGTCGCCCTCTTGCAAGGTCGGTGCTCACCACACCGCCGCAATTGGCGGACACGGACTGCGCGGCGATGCGGATGCCGCCGAGCAGCATCCGGGTGAAGTTGGCCTCGCTGTACGACTCCTCGGTGTGCCCGAGGCCGGTGTACCAGGCGCGTCCGCCGCCGACGTTCTTGCACCAGCTGATCGGGTGGTCGGCGCCCATGGTGCCGCCGGAGTAGGTGCTCTCGTCCAGAGTGGCCAGCACGTGCGCGCCGCCGCTTCGGGGGTTGGTCTGGTAGTTGTACCACTCGTCGGTGCGCGACCAGGCCGCCGGCAGGTGTGCCGTGGCGTCGGTGGTGCGGTCCTCCACCCGGACCGTCGCGGTCTGGATCGCCGGGTGCGAGTGGAAGTACGCGCCGGCGGTGGTGCCGTACCAGGTCCAGGCGTACTCGGTGTCGGCCGCCGCGTGCACGCCGACGTAACCGCCGCCGCCGTTCACGTACGACTCGAACGCGGCCTGCTGGGTGTCGTTGAGGACGTCGCCGGTCGTGGAGAGCCAGACGACGGCCTGGTACTGGGCCAGGTTGGCGGTGGTGAACTGCCCGGCGTCCTCGGTGGCGGTGACGCCGAAGCCGTTCTGACTGCCCAGTTGCTGGATCGCGGCGACGCCCTGGGGGATGGACGAGTGCCGGAACCCTGCGGTCTTGGAGAAGACCAGGACCTTGGTGAGGGGTGCCGCGGCGGCGGGGGTGGCCGGTACGGCGGTGGCGGTGGCGGTGATCAGCACAGTGGCGGCCAGTGCTTTCCAGCGCATGCGGTGCTCCTTTGAGGGGATGGGGTGGGGGCCCGCCTTTCGGCGCGGCGGGCCCCCACCTGTTGGGGGAACGGGTTCAGTTCTCGACCAGGGTGAATTTCTCCCAGGGTCCGACGGCGTCGCGGTTGGCGATCAGGGGTTGGGCGCCGGCGGCGTCGGCGCAGACGTAGCGGTTGTTGACGGTCGCGCGAAGGCTGATGGTGCCGTCCGGGTTGTTCACCCGGGCGAAGGTCTCCCACGAGCCGGCGCTCGGACGGTTGGCCACCAGCGGTTCGGTGCCGGCGTTCTCGGCGGCGACGTACTGGTTGTTGACCCGTGCTCGCAGGGCGACGGTGCCGCCGCCGAGGTCGACCAGGTCGAAGCGTTGCGCGGCGCCGATCGAGGTCCCGTTCGCGATCAGCGGGCCACTCCCCGCCGTCACGTAGAGACCGTTCGCCGCGGCGAGCAGCCCGGCTCCCCCGCCACCGCTGCTCGCACCGAGACCCAGGGTGGAGGCGGTCCCGCTGAGGCTCTTGACACCGTTGTTCGCCGATCCGGTCAAGGTCGTCCTGGTGTACGAGCTGAGCGGTTTCGCCGTCCGCTCCACCACGTACGTCGTGTTCGCGGCGGTCGCGAAGCTCACCTCGGCGGCCGTCGTGGTCGTCAGGACGGCGTCGTCGGACGTCCGCCGTACCCGGATCTCCTGGTTCGCCCAGGGGTTGACCACCCGCGCCTGCTTGCCGTGCAAGCTGCGCAGGCCCACATACTTGGTCTCCTGCGCCTCGCGTTCCGAGCTGACCAGGAAGCCGTCCTTGGCCAGCAGCGTGAACCTGTAGGTTCCGTCGCCGGTCACCGCGGGGAACACCCGGATCTTGTCGTTGTACGACTGCATCAGCGACTCGTTCACGGCGACCAGGTGGATCCCGAGATACTCGAGGACACCGTTGGTGTTGCTGGTCATGCCGTTCGGGTGGTTCTGGTACTTCTGGAGCATGGTCCGCATGCCGGCCAGAGCTTGCGCGCCGAGGCCCAGCCGGGCGGCGTGCACGTGGTCGTTCGACCACACGTTCCCGTACGGGTGCGGGCGCACGTTCCAGGTCTGGATCGCGGTCGCCGTGTCGGGACGGCCGATGCCGGTCTGGTCGTAGGGCCAGGCGAGCTCCAGGGCGACGTTCTCGTTGTTGCGGGTCGGCGAGACCGGCGGGTCGTGCGGCAGGTAGGCGCCGTCCTGGACCTGGTAGGGCGCCAGGTTGCTCACGACGTCCTGCCAGCCGGCGCGCAGACCCGCGTCCAGGCCGAGCTGGGTGGAGACCTGAACGGTCAGCGGGAAGAGCAGCCGTACGGCGGCCAGGTCGGTGATCGCGTTCTTCACGTCCCAGTACGTCTCGTGCGAGTTGCTGCTGGCCATGTAGTACTGGGATCCGTTGCGGGACAACCGGTTCTGGTAGAACCGCACCGACTCGCGCATGAACGGGTAGGCGACGTCCCGCAGGTAGGCCGCGTCGTTGGTGTACCGGTAGTACAGGTACATGTTGTACGCGGCCTCGGTGCCGGTGGAGTAGATGTCGTTGACGTAGTCGCTGTTCACCGTGCCGCGGGCGTTGCCGTCCCAGCCCATCGTCTCGGGCACCCACAGCGAGTCCGTGCCGTACCGGGTCTGGGTGTACGCCTCGAGCGCTCCGAGGTTGCGCGCGTACAGGTTGTTGAAGGAGCGCATCAGATCGGCGTGATTCGAGGCGTAGAACGAGTTGTAGACGTCGCGCTGATTCCAGTACCAGTAGCCGTTGCTCCACTTGGAGTTGTCCTGGGTGGCCCGGAAGACGCCGTTGATGAAGTGCACCGGATAGTTGCCGTAGCCACCGGCGGCGATCATGTACGTCGCCAGGTAGTAGACGTTCTCCAGGTAGTCGTGGTCGCTGCCGCCGGTGTCGTACTGGACGAAGCTCTTCTGCCAGAACGCGTGCCACCAGTTCTTGTAGCCGGCGAACGTGGTGGCGTATCCGGTCTGCTCGACCGCGGCGAGCTGATCCCGGGCGGCCCGCACGGAATCGCCCCCGGCGGCGTTCTTCCGGCTGGCGGCGGTGAACCAGATCGTGTAGCTGTCCGACGGCGTGATGGTCAGGCGTACCCGGGTGCCGTTGATGGTCTGCGACGTGAACCCGGTGCCCTCGACCGTGGCGGCGAGGGTGTATCCGAAGCCGTTCGGGTCGTTCTGGCCGCGGCTGAGCCCCACGCCGGTGCTGTCGGCGAAGGTGCTCGCGGTACGCCAGGTTTGCAGGTCGGGCACGTCGGCGATGTTCTGCACCTGGCTCAGGTCCCACAGGCTCAGGTCGAGGCCCGTGGCCGTTGATCCGAAGCCCTCGACCCGGACGCCCATCACCTCGGAGTTCGGCGAGCCCATCACGGTGACCGTGCGGTTGCCGCCGTAGTTCGTGGTCAGGGTGCCGTCGTAGAGGGATAGGCGCTGCTGGGACTCGGTTCCGACGCCGAAGAGGTTGACGTTCCCGGCGGCGTAGGTGGACTGCTGCGCCAGATCCACGCCGGACACCTGCATGGTGAGGCCGTTCTGGCTCCACGCCATGGCGCCGGTGCGGCCGTTGCCGACGGTCAGGCCATGGATCGGGTTGGTGTTGGCGCGGTTGTAGACGACGTCGTGCTTGGACAGGTAGCTCGCGTGGTCGACGTCGAGCCGGCCGGTGCCGCTGTCGAACGCGGCGTCCGCCGGGCCGGCGGCCGCGGCGGGGGCCGGGATGCCCGTCACGGGGGCCTGGATGCAGAGAACGGCGGCGAGCGCAATGATGGTCGGCGTACGCACCTTCATCGACACGATCCCTTCGATCGCTCGTGGCAGGGTCCGCCCGTCCGCCGAAAACGGGCAGTCAGCGTGGGTCCGACACTGTCCGACCCACGCCCGTGACACGTAGTTAACATTGGACGTCTGCCGGAGTCAATCCGCGACCGTCAATGTTTTTAACTATCTGGAAGCGCTTCCCCGTCACACCGCCGATCGCTGGTCAAACAGACATCGGATGTTTACGTGTCTTGACCCACACGGACACGGCAATCAACGCGCCCGGGAGAGCCCCGAGCAGCCACAGCAGCGCGGCCGGCGCGAAGATCAGCTCCCCGAGCGGCCCGCGGATCTCGGGCGGATCCCCGATCCGGCCGCGCGGGCAGTCGACGTCGGCGGGACCGCCGGCCGGCAGGTCGAAGACGCCGTAGAGGACGGTGACGATGCTGTCGCTGTTGTCCGTGAACTCGACCGTCGGCTGACTGATCGGCACGTCGGCGCCGTCGACCGTGATCGTGCAGGACGGCGGCTGATCGTTGTAGGTGGCGAAGACGGCGTGGCGACCGGCCGGCAGCTCCGGCGACGGGGCGTCCGTCGTCGCGGCGGGGTGGAACCGGGCGGTGGCCCACTCGGCGCCGACGCTGACGAAGTCGGCCACGCCCGAGATGCCGGCCAGACCGGCCACCACGGCGACCGCGTACCACCGCCGGCCCGGCACGGCAGACCGTGGCTCACGGCGCGCCAGCTTCCCCACGCCGAAACCGAGGCCGGCGGCCACCACCGGGATCAGCGCCAGCAGGACCGGCGACGGGCCGCCGTGCAGGTCGTCGATCGGAATCACGGAGCGGTAGACGAGGTCATCGGCGACCAGATGGCCGACCGAGACGCCGGCCATCACCGCAAGCACGAGCTTCAGAGAAGCACGTGTGCTGTGCACGAAGCCCAGGATCAGTCCGGCCACCGCGGCGATCACCGTCGCCGTGACCCGGAGGTCGCCGATCTCCGGGCTGTACCCCTCGTACTTGAAGCCGTCGAGCCAGACCGGCGTCAGCACGAGACTCACCGGGATCCAGCCGACCCACGCCGCGATGCGACCCATGCGGCGACGTTAGTCGATCACCGCACGTCCGGTCGGATTCAGCGGCCACCACTGGGAGACCTGCGAACCCCCGGTGGAGCGCCGCGGAGACTGGACGCTATGACCGATGGGTGACGGTCCCCCCGACCACGGTCAGCGGGACCGGGGACTCGGCGAACTCGTCGGGGTCGGCGGCCAGCGGATCCAGGGCGAAGGCCGAGAGGTCGGCCGGCATCCCAGGGACGATGCGGCCGGCGCGGTCCCCCTCACCCGCCGACGCCGCCGCGGCCGTCGTGTAACCCTCAAGCGCCATCCGCGCGGTCAACGTCTGCGACGGGACGATCGGCTCGACGTCGTACGATCCGGCGGGGCGGCGCAGGCGGGCCGAGGCGATGATGCCGCGCGGGTCGTACGAGGCGATCGGCCAGTCGGAGCCCAGCGCGATGCGGGCCCCGCGGTCGTGCAGGTCGCGGACGCGGAACGCGCGGCCGGCCCGGGTCGCGCCCAGGCGCCTGGACCAGTTGTCGTCGCCGTCGGCGCGGGTGAAGTGGCTGCAGTGGTTGGGTTGCATGCTCGCGGTGACGTCCAGGGCGGCGAACCGGGCGAGCAGATCCGACGGCATCGTCTCCAGGTGTTCCATGCGGTGCGGGACCGCGGAGACGCGGGTGATGCCCTCGAAGGTGTCCAGCACGTACCGGATGCCGGCGTCGCCGATGGCGTGCGTGACGATCGGGACGCCCGCCGCGACCAGGTGGCGCACCGCCGCGCGGTACTCGTCCGGGTCGGGCCACAGGCAGGCCGTGGACTCGCCGTGCGCGTCGGGCTCGTCGAGCCAGGCGGTGCCGACGTCGATCACGCCGTCGATCATGAACTTGGCGCCGTCGACCCGCCAGCGCCGGCCGCCCGTGCGCTGCAGGTCGACGACGGCGGCCAGGCCGTCGGCGTCGACGCCGGGGTTGACGAAGGGGGCGCAGCGCCAGCGGATCGGCAGGTCGCCCTCGTCCTCCAGGGCGGCGAACAGCTCCGCCGAGTCGTCCTCGAAATCCATGGCGTTGGCGCCGGTCAGGCCGGTCGCGGCCATCGCGCGGAGCAGATCCCGCAGACGGGTACGCCGATCCGAAGGCTCATCGGCCGGCATCACCTCGTCGAGCAGCGCGGTGGCCTCCATCTCCAGCAGATGCCCGGTGGGCCGGCCGTCCGCGTCGCAGACGATGCTCGCGCCGGACGCGAACTCGCGCGGCCCGACGATCCCGGCCAGTGCCAGGACACGCGGGCTGGCGATGGCCGAATGCGCGTCGAACACCTGGATGACGGCGAGCACGTCGGGGCCGAGCACCTCGACGATCGGGGCGTTGGTCACCGGCACGTCGCCGAACGCGTTCGTGTCCAGGCCCCACCCCTCCACCCAGCCGTCCCGCGGAACGGTCCGCGCCAGGGCGGCCCTGAGGTCGTCGAGGGTGCGTACGCCGGTGAGGTCGGCGCCGCGGGTCATGCCGATGCCCATCACCGGGTGGAAGTGGCCGTCGACCAGGCCGGGCATGATCGCGGCGGAGCCCAGGTCGAGCACCTCGGTGTGCGGGCCGCGCCACTCCCGGGCGTCGGAGCGGTCCCCGGTCGCGGCGATCAGCCCGCCCGCGATCGCCACGGCGGTCGGCGCGCGACCGTCCCTACCCAGGGTGTGAACGATGTCGGCCAGCAGGATCAGGTCGGCGGCGGGCATGCCACTCAACCTAAGTCCTGTCTCGTGGATCACCCAAGTGCGAGGCGGGGTCCAGAGGGTGGCTGACAACGACCGAAAACCGCCCGAATACCGGTGTTGTATTTGGGTGGTTTTCGGGCGCTGTCAGGCGCGCTCTGGGCCCCTCCGCAGCCCTGGGTGATCCACGAGACAGGACTTAGGCCACCGGCCGCCCTCATCCGGTGATCTTCTCCGCGGCAGCCCGCACCGCCTGACCGATCCGCGCCTCGCCGAACTCCGACTCGACGTACACCACCGCCAGCGCCGCGTCCCGCATCGGCGCCGCGACCGACCGCAGCCCGGGGACGACCTCGCCGAGCGACGCCGCGTACCCGATCCGCCGGGCCTCGGTGAGCTCGGAACGGTCGCCTGCCCGCGGCGGGTCGTTCATGAGCAGCGCCAGGCCGGGCGCGCCCCGATCCACGGGGTGCCGGATGCCCGGCCGGTAGGCCACGTGCGCCTGCGTGTCCTGCGGTTCGACGCTGGTCACCGTCACCGCCTCGGCGCCGGCCCGGACCACCAGGAAGGCGGTCATCCCGAGCTCGGCGGCCAGCGCGGCCAGGTGCGGGGTCGCGGCCGAGACCAGATCGGTGCGTACGCCGCGGGCCAGCGCCGCCAGCCCGAGGCCGAGACCGTACCGCCCGGCCGCGTCCCGCTCGACCAGGCGGTGGTCCTCGAGGGTGCGCAGCAGCCGGTAGGTGATCGACCGGTGCATGCCCAGCGCCTGACCGATCGCCGTGGCGGTCCGCAGATCCCCCGCCGCCAGGTGTTCCAGGATGCGGATGCCGCGGTCCAGCGTCTGGGACTGTGGCGCGTCCGTCATCTTCTCGCCCGGCCGGGAAGGCGATCGTGACAACCGCTTCGCCCGGTCACGACGCGGGCTCGACCCGGCCGGTCACCTCGCCGAAGCTGATCCGCTCGCCGTCCGGGCCGGGCGCCGACGCGGTGATCGTGACGACGTCGCCGTCCTCCAGGAACGTGCGGGTGCTGCCGTCGGCCAGCTTGATCGGCTCGGCGCCGTTCCAGGACAACTCGATCAGGGAACCGCGCTGGTCACGGTCCGGGCCGCTGACCGTGCCCGAGGCGAACAGGTCACCCGTACGCAAGGAAGCGCCGTTGACCGTCATATGCGCCAACTGCTGCGCGGCGGTCCAGTAGAGCAGCCCGGCCGGCGGCGACGAGAGCAGTTCGCCGTTGAGGCGCACCTCGAGCGTGAGGTCCAGCCCCCAGCGCTCGCCCTCGTCACCCAGGTAGGGCAGCACCGGCGTGTCTCGCGGCGGCGGCGCGATCCGGGCGTGCTCCAGCGCCGCCAGCGGCACCACCCACGGCGAGACGGACGTGAGGAACGACTTGCCCAGGAACGGGCCGAGCGGCACGTACTCCCACGCCTGAATGTCCCGCGCCGACCAGTCGTTGACCAGGCACACCCCGAACACGTGCTCGGCGAAGCCCGCCACCGGCACCGGCTCGCCCAGCGCCGACGGCACCCCCACCACGAAACCGACCTCGGCCTCGATGTCCAGCCGCCGCGAAGGCCCGAACGCCGCGTCCTTCTGCTGGCCGAGCGGCCGGCGCACCGGCGTACCCGACACCCGCACCGTCCCCGACCGGCCGTGGTAGCCGATCGGCAGATGCTTCCAGTTGGGGGTGAGCGCGGGCTGGCCCGGCCGGAACATCCGGCCCAGGTTCTCGGCGTGGTGCTGCGAGCTGTAGAAGTCGACGTAGTCCCCCACCTCGACCGGCAGGTGCATCGTGACGGCGTCTCGAGGGCGCAGATGCGGCTCGACGGCGGCCCGATGCGCCGGATCGACAAGCCACCCGGTAAGCCGCCGACGGAGCTCGGCCCACGCCTCCGGACCGCGCGCGAGGAAGGCATTGAGGCTGCCCGTGGCGTGCACCTGATCGCCGGTCAGGCCGGCCAGGTCGATGACGTGATCGCCGATGGCGACGCCGGTCCGCCGGCCCCTTTGCTCTGAGCACATATACGCATCACCTGGCCGGTCGGGCGAGAAGACACCGAGCGGCAGATTGGCCAGGCCGAAACCGGTGCCGGCCGGCAGATCGATCCAGCTGCTCATGCGGCAGGCCCCCGCCCCGACCAGGACCACGCGTACTTGCCGTCATCCACCGCCGCGCCACCCTCACCGAGGCCGAGCGGGCGGAACGTGTCCACCATGACCGCCGTCTCGTCGAAGAACTCGGCGCCCAGCGATCCCTCCACCGCACCCGGCTGCGGCCCGTGCGAATGTCCGCCCGGATGCAACGAGATCGACCCCTGGCCGATGCCGGAGCCCTTGCGAGCCTCGTAGTCGCCGTCCACGTAGAACATCACCTCGTCCGAGTCGACATTCGAGTGGTAGTACGGAACCGGGATCGCGAGCGGGTGGTAGTCCACCTTGCGCGGCAGGAAGTTGCAGATCACGAAGTTGGCGCCCTCGAAGACCTGATGCACCGGCGGCGGCTGATGCACCCGGCCGGTGATCGGCTCGAAGTCGGCCAGGTTGAACACGTACGGGTACAGGCAGCCGTCCCAGCCGACCACGTCGAACGGATGCTCCGGCACCACATGGATCGTGCCGGCCAGCCCGCCCGGCCCGTCGCCGCGATGCTTGACATAGATCTCCACGTCGGTCCCCTCGGCCAGCAGCGGCTCGGCCGGGGTGCGCAGATCCCGCTCGCAGTACGGCGAATGCTCCAAGAACTGGCCGTAGCGGGAGAGATAGCGTTTCGGCGGCGCGATGTGCGAATTGGCCTCGATCGCGTACGTACGCAGCGGCTCCTCGCCGGTCGGCAGCCACCGGTGCGTGGTGTTGCGGGGAATGATCAGGTAGTCGTTCTTCCGCACCTCCAGCGCCCCGAACACGGTCTCGACCGTCGCCGCGCCACGCTCGACGAACACACACTCGTCCCCGGTCGCGTTCCGGTAGTAGGGCGAGGCGCCGCGCGAGACCGCGTAGGAAATCCGAACGTCGGCGTTGCCCAGCACCAGCCGGCGCCCGGTCACGGCGTCCTTGGCCTCGGGCAGATCATGCAGCTTGAGATGCCGCGGGATCAGCGGCTGATTGGGCGCCAGCGCCTGATCGCCCAGCGTCCAGGGCCGCGCGTCGACCAGCGACGACGGGATGCCGCGGTGATAGAGCAGCGAGGAGTCGGACGAGAACCCCTCCTCACCGACCAGCTCCTCGGAGTAGAGCCCGCCGTCCGGGCGGCGGTGCTGGGTGTGCCGCTTGGGCGGGATGCTGCCCACCTGCCGGTAGTACGCCATCCGATAATCGAACACCACGTGCGGATATCGGTCCACCCCTTGACCCCACCCACCACCCTTGCGTCGCTCCCGCGCCCGTCCCCGCGCGCCAATGCCCTGTCATCCCCCTAGCGCGTCACCCGTGTCGGTGTCAGGAGTGGCGGTCGTGGTTGTGGCGGTTCTCGGTGACCGTGTCCAGGTGGCGGGCCGACCAGTCCAGCAGACCGTCGAAGATCGGCTCGAGGGAACGCCCGAGGTCGGTCACCGAGTACTCGACCCGGGGCGGCGACTCGGCGAACGACGTGCGGACCACGAAGCCATCCGCCTCCAGCTCCTTGAGTCGAAGGGTGAGCATGCTCGGCGCGATGCGCGGCAACTCCCGTGCGATCTCACCGAAGCGCAGCCGGCCCCTGGTCAGCAGCACCCACAGCACCTGAGCCTTCCACCGCGGGAAGACGACCTCCACTGCAGGCGCTAGCGGAGCCTGGGCCTCGATCTTCACACCAGGGATCAACGGAGCCCGCCGCCGTGGCTTCAAGTGACCCGCGAGGCAACCGCTTGATCGTCCTAGGAACCTAGAGTTCTCGACTACTTCGACCACTCAGATGTTGATGCCATCTGGATGTTGGCTGTATCTTGATCGGGGTCATCTGGCGAGCGATGCCTAGGAGTAAGCAGAGCAAAGGGGCCCGAATGGTGAGGTTGAGTCGGGCTCAGCAGCAGGAGCTGACTCGCGCGGCGGTGCTCGGGGCGGCCCGCGCGGAGTTCGCGGTTCATGGATTTCTGGGTGCCAACGTCGACCGGATCGCGGCGCGTGCCGAGCTCACGCGCGGGGCGGTCTATGCGAACTTCCCCACCAAGCGGGCCCTCTACCTGGCCGTGCTCCTCGACCTCGAGAACGAGGAGGAGACCGCCCCGATGGAGAGCGGGCTCGATCTCGCGGATGCGGTGGAGGCCTTCGCCCGGGTCTGGCTCGAGCGGCTCCCCCTCGTCTCGGATGCTCCGGCCGACGCGAGACTCCGCCTCCGCTCGCTCTCCGGTGTCTTCAGCACGGCGCAGCCACCCACGCCGGCCTCCGTCGCCGACGACCACGGCCGGGTCCAAGCCCGCCCGCCGACACCGCTCCCCGCAACCGCCGGTGGCAGTGCGTCGCTCGACCACGGCCCGGCGGCCGGCGGTGACCCTGCCGTTGGTCGCGGCCCGGCGGACAGCCGCGGCCCAGCGGACAGCCGCGGCCCAGCGGACAGCCGCGGCCCGGCGGACAGCCGCGGCTTGGCGGCTGACGACAGCACGGTGGCCGATGGCGGCGCGAGCTCCGGCGATAAGGGCGCGCCGATGGCGTCCGACGGCCGCCATGCGGCGGCAGGCGCGGCAGTGGTGGTGAGTGATCGGCTGGATGCTGCGGCGGTGGAGCGGGCGGCGCTGGCGGGAGTCGCGCGGCTGGAAAGGCTGATGCTGGCGCTGGCGTTGGAGAGCCGGACGCCAGGGCATCGGCTGGTTCGGCTTGCTGGGGTGGTGCGGACGCTTCTTGACGGCGTTTGCCATCTTGCTGAGGTTGCGCCCGGTGTGGGTGATCCGTTCGATGTGGTGCGGGCTTGCCGGCATCTGGCTTCGCTCGATCTCGGCGATGTGTGGGATCCACCGCATCTGCCGTTCGTGGCGCCGGCCGAGCAGGGTACGCACATCGGCAATCCGGGCGGGCGGGACGCGCGCGTTGGGAATCCGGGCGGGCGGGACGCGCATGTGTGGGATCCGCCTGGGGGCCTTGTGGACCTGGTCGGGGGTGGGACCGTCGATCTGGGGCGGGAGGACGGGCTCATCGTGGTGCTGGGCACGGGACGGCTCGGGGCGGCGGAGGAGGCCGTTCGGTCGGGGGAACCGGTCACGCTGGCCGTGGTTACCAGGCGGCCTGCCGAGCTTGGGCGGCTGGTTCGGCTTCGGGTGACGGACTTGGCCCACTGTCTGCGCCGGGTCGTGCCGGGTGAGAGCTGGGCGCCGTCCCCGGACATGCCGGGCGACAGCCGGACGTCGTCCCCGGTCATGCCGGGTGAGAGCTGGGCGCCGTCCCCGGTCATGCCGGGCGACAGCCGGGCGCCGTCCCCAGTCGTGCCGGGCGAGAGCCGGGCGCCGTTCCGGATTGTTGTGGACGGCGCCGACGCCATCGCGGAGGAGCTCGGGTTTGTGGTGGATGACCAGACCGAGGCCGCGGTACGGGTCAGAGGGCGGCACATCGTGGCACGGGCCAAGGGACGCGGCGCTGCTCTCGCCATCGCGGACGCGAGAGATGACGGGTGAAGGGGGCGGCGGTGGACGACGGTGATGGGCTTGTGCTGCATACGTTGCGGTGTATGGGGTTCAGCTCGGCGGGCCGGGTGGCCGACGCCGCGGGGATCAGCGCTGACGACGCTGAGGACGGGCTGATCGCGTTGGCTCAGGCGGGGCTTGTCACGCATGAGCGGGGCGCCTTCGGTGGGTGGGGCGTCACCGACGCGGGCAAGCTGGTGGATGCCGAACGAGTCGCCGGTGAGCTGGACGCGGAGGGGGCGCGGGGCGTGCTCACGGAGGCGTACCGGAGATTTGTGGGGTTGAACTCGGAGTTCTTGGATCTCTGCAGTGCCTGGCAGATGAGGGCGGGGGGCGGCGGGCCGGTGATCAATGATCACGAGGACGCCGGCTACGACGGGGTCGTGCTGGAGAGGCTGGGTGATTTTGACGGGCGGGCCGTGGTGGTGCTCGGGGAGATCTCGGGGGCGGTTGCGCGGTTCGGGCGGTACCGGGAACGGCTCGGGGTTGCGCTGGGGCGGGTGCGGGGCGGGGAGATCGGGTACGTCGCGGACGAGCTCGAGTCCTATCACCACGTGTGGTTCCAGCTGCATGAGGATCTGCTGGTGACGCTGGGGATCCCGCGGTGATCCGGGCGCTGTCGGGCGGGCTCGGCCACGGGGCTGAGGTGATCGGGGGCAAGGCGCACGGGCTGGTTCGGCTGCTGCGGCTCGGGCTGCCGGTGCCTCCGGGCATTGTCGTCGGGGCGGCGGACTGCCGGGAGTATCTCGCCGCGGGAACACTGCCCGATGGGCTCGACGAAGCGGTCGCGGCGCTGGGGGGCAGGGTCTCGGTGCGGTCGGGCGCGGCCGTGTCGATGCCTGGGATGATGGACACGCTGCTGGATGTGACGCCGCCGGTGGCCACGGCGGTGGCTGCCGTCTTCGAGTCGTGGAACACGCCTCGGGCCGTCACCTACCGGCGGCTGCACGGCATCGCGGACGATCTCGGGACGGCCGTGGTGGTGCAGACCATGGTGTACGGCGATCGGGACGGGCGCAGCGGCTCGGGAGTGGCGTTCAGCCGGGATCCCAACACCGGAGACCCGGGGCCGTACGGCGAAGTGCTCTTCGGGCGGCGCGGGGACGCCGTGGTCGCGGGCGCCGAGCGGACCCTGCCGATCTCCGCCCTGCGAGCCCGCGAACCCGGGGTCTGGGACTCGCTGTGCGCGGCGCTACGAACCGTGGAGCGGCACTACCGCGACGTCTGCCAGGTGGAGTTCACCGTGGAGTCGGGGCGGCTGTGGCTGCTCCAGGTGCGTCCTGGCGGACTCGCCGGGCGGGCCGCGATGCGCGTGGCGGTGGATCTGGCCCGCGAGGGTCTGATCACCCGGGCGGAGGCCGTGGCTCGGGCCGACCCGGACCGGCTCCCCCGCACCCCGCTGCTGGCCGCCGGCATCGCCGTCCTGAGCCGTGGGCTGGGCGCCTCCCCTGGCGTCGCCACGGGACGCGTCGCGACCACCGCGGGCGCGGCCGTCCGGATGGCGGCCGCGGGGCCGGTCATCCTGGTGCGGCCCACCACGTCGCCGCTGGACCTGCACGGGCTGGCCGCGGCGGCGGGAGTGGTCACCGCCCGGGGCGGGCCGGCCAGCCACGCCGCCGTGGTGGCCCGGTCGATGGGCAAGCCGGCCGTGGTCGGTGCGCCGATCGGCGAACTCGCCGAGGGGCGGCTGGTCACCGTCGACGGGTCCGCCGGTGTGGTCGCCGCGGGCGAGCACACGCCGGTGGCATCGGCTGACGACCCGGCCGAGACGACGCTCAGGAAATGGGCTCGGTGACCGGATCCGTGGCCGGTCGGGCGCCGAACGCCACGGTCGCCACGCACAGCAGGCTCAGCAGCAGGCCGAGCAGGACGCAGCCGTAGCCGTACGTGAGACTCATCCCCCAGAACGGCTGGAACGGTGTGCCCAGCCGCAGCGGCTCCACGACCATGGCGAACACGCCGAACAACGTCTGCGGCAGCGTGACGAGCAACGCCAGGGCGGCCAACGTGTGGCCGGCCACGCGCGGGGCGGTGGCCGATCGCTCGGTGCGCCGGCTCACCCAGCCGGTCAGCAGCCAGCCGAGGAACGCGCCCAGCAGCATGCCGGCGGCGGCCGCGGCGGTGACATACCAGGGTGGCAGGCGCATCAGCGTGGCCGACGCGTAGAAGCTGCCCGCCGGCATGCGGTCCGTGTTGGTGATCGTGCTGGCCTCGAACTCGATGCTCAGGTCGTCGCGGATCGCCCAGATGCCGCGGCCGCTCTCGTCCAGTTCTCCGGTGGCGATCCACGTGTTGCCGGTCGGCGAGACGTCACGCACGGTCCAGCCGGCCGCCTCGAGCCGGGCCGCCGCCGCGTCCGTCCACGGGCGGTACCGACCGGCCACATAGTTGCCGCCGGCGGGGCCGAAGTCGTACGTGACGTACTGGAAGTCCTCGTTGCGGCCGGACGCCAGCTGCCCGGCGAAGCTCTGCTCCGAGATGTCCAGGAACAGGCCGTCGTCGCTGCGGTCGCCCTCGACCGGCAGGCCGGGGAAGACCGTGCCGGTGATCTCGGCCATCGCCGCGCCGGACGGGAAGTCGGGGACCGCGTTCCAGGTGGCCCGCGCGGCCAGGGCGGCGCCCGCGTACCCGGTGGTGAGCGCGACCAGCACCGCGACCACCGTCACCCAGCGGCTCGCCGGGCGGCCGAGCCGGGCCCGGAGGCCGTGCCGGAGCAGATCGAGATTTTCGGCCACCGAGGGCCGGCCGACGGCCAGGAGGGTGTCGAGCAGTTCTTCGCGGCGCGGCCCCGGAGGGTACGCCCGGAGCAGAAGCCGGTACCGCCTCACGCCGGGCCCAGCTCCGGCCGGCCGGACAGCCGCCCGCGCAGCTGGGTGGTGGCCGTCTGAGCGTTGCGTTGCAGGCGCTCGGACTCCGCCGCCAGCGCGAGCGCGCCGTAGTCGGTCAGGCGGTAGTAGCGGCGGGTCCGCCCGTCCACGACCTCGTCATGATCGACCGCCACCAGCCCCTCGGCGGTCAGCCGGTCGAGTGCCGCGTACAGCGTGCCGGCCAGCAGCGTGACCTGTCCCTCGGACAGCCGGGCGACCTCCTGGATCACCCCGTACCCATGTCTGGCCTGCTCGGCCAGCGCGGTGAGGATCCAGAAGGTCGGCTCGCGCATCGCCTTCCCCATGCCTCAGCAATATAAAGATCAGTTGAGTATGCGTCAACAGGCGCAGCGAGCCGGTCCGGCTTGGTACGGGTAGCCGGCACCCGTCAAGGGAATCGGCGTGGGGCCCCGGGGCACCGGTGGCGGTTACTGGGTGCGACTCGACCATGGCGGCCGGTGACAGACGCAATACCTGCACCTGCTGGAGCCGCCGATGGTCGACCACACTCCAGTCGTGACCGACGAGCACCGGATCGGAGACGTCGGGTGCCGACAGGAAGGTGTCCACGTGCGCGATGTGGTCGGCGAGCGTGTACGCGAGGTCCGGTTTCGGCGACGAGCCCATGCCGATCAGGTCGGGGGGCGATCCACCGGTGGCCGGTGTGACGAGTGACACCGGCCAGGATGTTGAAGTTTCATCAACATCGGTCGAGTGTTGTCGCTGAAAGTTCAACAACCGAGGGAGTCAGGATGACGGCCGCGATTCGCACCAGGGTCGTGGTGCCGCTGGAGTTCCCGGACGCCTACGCCACCAACGCCGAAGTGTTCACCTTCGGCGGTCTGGCGGACGGCAAGGAGCACCTGGCCCTCGCGCTCGGCGACTGGCGCGGCGCCCTGCGACGGGCCGCGGAGGGTGGCCCGGCTCCCCTGGTCCGGCCGCACAGCGAGTGCCTCACCGGCGACGTCTTCGGCAGCCTGCGCTGCGACTGCGGCCCGCAGCTGCGCGAGGCGGCGGAACGGATCACCGAGACCGGCGGGTTCCTGCTCTATCTGCGGCAGGAGGGCCGCGGCATCGGGCTCTACGCCAAGCTCGACGCGTACGCCCTGCAGGACGCCGGCCTGGACACCTACCAGGCCAACCTGGCCCTGGGTCACGCCGAGGACGAACGGGACTACACCGCCGCCGCGCAGATGCTCACCGCGCTCGGCGCCGGCCGGATCCGGCTGCTCAGCAACAACCCGGACAAGGCGGCGCAGCTCGCCGCGCTGGGCGTGACCGTGGACGAGCAGGTGCCGACCGGCGTGCACCTGTCCCCGTCGAACGTCAGCTACCTGACCGCCAAACGCGACCACACCCACCACACCCTCGACCTGGCAGGCTGAGCGCCATGGACCGCCACTGGCTCGGCGCCGCCATCGACCTCTCCCGGCTCTCCCCGCCGTCCCCGGCGCACTACGCCGTCGGGGCGGTCATCGTGAGCGCCGCCGGCGAGGTGCTCGCCACCGGCTACACCGGCGAGGGCGACGACCACGACCACGCCGAGGAGGTGGCGCTGGCCAAGCTGGCGCCCGGCGTGGACCTGACCGGCGCCACGATCTACAGCTCGCTCGAACCGTGCACGATGCGGCGCTCACGTCCGTACCCCTGCACGGGCTTGATCTTGAATTTCCGGATCGAACGGGTGGTGTTCGCGCTGCGGGAGCCGGAGATCTTCGCCGACTGCACGGGGCTGGAGACGCTGCGGGCGGCCGGAGTCGACGTGGTCGAGATGTCCGCACTCGGGCGAGAGGTCGCGGCGATCAACGCGCACATCCTGGGCCGTCCGCCGGCCGAAAACCGGTGCCCGGCGGACGTGGCGCGATGACCCGCTGGCTGTCACCGGCGGAGCAGAAGACCTGGCTCGACCTGGTGCAGGTGCTGATGCTGGTGCCGGCCGCGCTGGACCGGCAGCTGCGCGAGGACACCGGGATACCGCACGCCTACTACCAGATCCTGGCGATGCTCAGCGAACAGCCGGGCCACGCCATGCGGATGACCGACCTGGCCCGCCGCACCGGCACCACGACCAGCCGCCTCTCGCACGCCGTCGCCGCCCTGGAGCACAAGGGCTGGCTGCGCCGCGAGGCCTGCGCGAGCGACCGCCGCGGCCAGGTCGCGGTGCTCACCGACCTGGGCATGTCCACTCTGGAGGACGCGGCGCCGGGTCACGTGGAGGAGGTGCGCCGGCTGGTCTTCGACGCGCTGACGCCGGACGAGGTCGATCAGCTGGGCGCCATCGCGGGCAAGGTCAGAGCGGGTATCGCAGCCGGCTCTCGTCCGGCTTGAGGTGCCAGGTCATCTCCTGCTCACGCATCCAGTCGCGCTCGCCGAAGGTCGGCAGTCCGTCCACGTAAGCACCTTGACATATTTCCGAAATGGACTGAAGACTCTGCGGATGGCCGTGGACACCCGCAAGGCAGCTCGGACCGCCACCATCGCCGCTGTGCTGCTGATCGCGGGGTGCGGCGCGCCGGACGCACCCTCCGGAAGTTCCGGAGCGACCGACGGGCCGGTCCCGGCCGAGCCGGCGAAGGCCGTCACCCTCAACATCCTCGACGTCGCCGGGAACCTGCAGCTCACGCAGGGCATGATCGACGACTTCGTGAAACGCAACGGCGACCAGATCGACCGGGTCACCTACTCCAAGGCGACCGCCCCGGAACTGGTCGGCAAGGTCAAGGCCCAGCAGAACGCGAACCGGGTGGACATCGACCTGGTCCTGACCGGCGTGGACGGCCTGGCCGCCGGCGTCGACCAGGGCCTATGGCTCACGATCCCCGGCCGGGCCGCCCGGCTGACCGGCATGAGCAACTACCTGCCCGGCGCGGAGGCCATGCAGAAACTCGCGGGCGATGCCGGCGTGACGGTCACCTACTACCCGTCCGGGCCGCTCATCGAGTACCTCCCGGCGAAGGTGCCGAACCCGCCGAAGACGGCCGCCGAGCTGCTCGCGTACGCGAAGGCCAATCCCGGCGCGGTGCAGTACGCGCGACCGTCCAACTCGGGCCCGGGCCGCACCTTCCTGATGGGCCTGCCCTACCTGCTCGGCGACAGCGACCCGAAGGACCCGGTCAACGGCTGGTCGAAGACCTGGGCGTACCTGGCCGAGCTGAACAAGTACGTCACGCTCTACCCGTCGGCCACCTCGGAGACGATGAAGAACCTGGCCAACGGCTCGGCGAAGATCATCGTCAGCACCACCGGCTGGGACATCAACCCGCGCGTGCTCGGCACCGTGCCCAAGGAGGCCGCGGTCGGCACCCTCGAGGGCTTCCACTGGGTCACCGACGCCCACTACGCGGTGATCCCGAAGGGCGTGCCGGTCGACAAGCAGGCCGCCGTCCTCAATCTGCTCGCCGACATGCTGACACCGCAACAGCAGGCCAAGGCGTACGACAAGGGCTACTTCTACCCCGGGCCGGCGGTCAAGGACGTACCGCTGAGCATGGCGCCGCAGGAGAGCCAGCAGGCGCTGAACGAGTACGGGCGCCCCGAGTACTCCAAGCTGATCGCCGACCACCCGCTCGAGGTGCCGCTGGACGCGAAGTCGCTGGTGGCGGCCTTCGACCGCTGGGACAGGGAGATCGGCGGCGCCAAGGTGAAGAAGTGACCTTCTCCGCTCTGAGACTGGACGGTGTCACCCGTCGCTTCGGCGGCAAGGACGCGCTCACCGGTCTCTCCCTCACGATCGGCAAGGGCGAGTTCATCGCGCTGCTCGGGCCGTCCGGCTGCGGCAAGTCGACCGCGCTCAACTGCCTCGCCGGGCTGCTCCCGCTCTCCGAGGGCTCCATCTGGCAGGACGAACGCCGGCTGGACACGCTGCCGCCCGAGCGCCGCGGCTTCGGCATGGTGTTCCAGAACTACGCGCTCTTCCCGCACCTCTCGGTGCGGCGGAACATCGCGTTCGGGCTGCAGATGCGCCGGGTGCCGCGCGCCGAGGTCCGTCGCCGCACGGACGAGGCGATTCGACTGGTACGCCTGGACGAGCACGCTGCGAAGCTGCCGGGGCAACTCTCCGGCGGCCAGCAGCAGCGCGTCGCGATCGCCCGGGCGGTCGTCCTCGAGCCGTCCCTGGTGCTGATGGACGAGCCGCTGTCCAACCTGGACGCCAAGTTGCGCCTCGAGATGCGGACCGAGATCCGGCGGCTGCACCAGTCGCTCGGGCTGACCACGGTCTACGTGACGCACGACCAGGAGGAGGCGCTGTCGCTGGCCGACCGTCTCGTGGTGCTGCGGGACGGTCAGGTTCAGCAGATCGGTACGCCCGCGGAGCTGCACGACGCGCCGGCCAACGCGCATGTCGCGGATTTCATGGGCTACCGCAACCTGCTCCCGATGAAGGTGTCCTCCCCCGGCACCGTCGAGGGCTCCGGTCTCTCCTTCCGGGCGACCTCCTCGCTGCCGGTCGGATCCGACGTCGTGGTGGCCATCCGCCCCGAGGACCTGCTCGTCGGGCCGGGCGGCGTGCCGGTCACCGTCGAGGTCGTCGAGTACCAGGGACGCGAGGCCGCCGTCGAGGCCCGGACGCTCTCGGGGGCGCCGGTGCACCTGCGGGTGACGGAGAGGCCGTCGCCGGGCGACAAGGTGACCGTGGTCGCCGATCCGGCCCGGGTGCTGGTGTTTCCGGCGTGACGGCGCTGCGGCACCGGCTCGCGGAACGCGGCATCGACCGGCAGCTCGCTCTGCTCCTGCCGGCCCTGCTCTGCGTGCTGGTGCTCTTCGTCTACCCCTTCGCGTACGGCGTGGGCCTGTCCTTCCAGCCGTCCTCCGGTGGCGTGCTCGGGGCGTACCGAACGTTTTTCGAAGATCCTTATCAGCGGGACACCATCGCCACCACGCTCGGGCTGTCGCTCCCCGCCGCCCTTCTCAACGTGGCGGCGTCCGTGCCCATCGCCTACCGGATGCGCGGGCGGTTCCGGGGCAAGCGGCTGATGACGACCCTGCTGGTCGTGCCGATCACGCTGGGCACCGTGCTCACCGCCGAAGGGCTGCTCAACTTCCTCGGCCCGACCGGCTGGTTCAACCGGATCCTCCCCGGCGACGCCGTGCGGCTGACCAACAACTACTGGGGCGTCTTCTTCTCGCTGATCATCACCGGGTTCCCGTTCGCGTTCCTGCTGATCCTGTCCTACCTGAGCGGCATCGACCCGTCGCTGGAGAAGGCCGCCGCCACCCTCGGCGCCGGGTGGTGGCAACGCTTCCGCCGGATCACGCTGCCGCTGCTCGCGCCCGGCCTGGCCACCACGTTCTGCCTGACATTCGTGCTGGCGTTCAGCGTGTTCCCGTCGGCGGTGCTGGTCGGTGATCCCGCCGGGAGCACCCGGGTCATCTCCATCGCCGCCTACCACGCCGGCTACGAGGCGTACGACTATCCGCTGGCCAGCGCGATCGCCGTGGTCATGGGCGTGATCGAGCTCGTCGTCGTGGCCGTGGCGCTCGGGCTGCGGTCGCTGTTCTACACGGGCACGACCTCGTCCGGGAAGGGATGACGGGTGAAACGTCGGATCACCGCCTCCCCCGGCGCCTGGATCGTCTGGGGCGTGGTCGCGTTCTTCTTCGTCAACCTGGCCGGGGTGATCGGCTCGGTGCTGGTCAGCTCGTTCGGCACCCGCTGGTTCGACACGTGGCTGCCGCAGGGCTTCACCACCGACTGGTACGGCGCCGCCTGGCGCGAGTTCGGGCTGCTCGACGTGCTGACCGTGACCCTCGAGGTGTCCCTGCTGGTGGTGGCGATCTCGGTGCTGGTGGGGCTGCCCGCCTCGTACGTGCTGGCCCGCCGCGCCTTCCCCGGCCGCCGGCTGCTCTACCTGCTCTTCCTGCTGCCCATCCTGATGCCGCCGATCACCTACGGCATCCCCCTCGCCACGGTCCTCTACAAGTACGGCTTCGCCGGCCACCTCTCCGGCGTCGTCCTGGCCAACCTGGTCCCGTCCATCCCGTTCGTGATCCTGACCATGACGCCGTTCATCGAACAGGTCGACCCCGCCATCGAACGGGCCGCGCGCATGTGCGGCGCCCGTACCCATCAGGTCTTCACCCGGATCCTCGCCCCGCTGCTCGTCCCTGGCATCCTGGCCGCCTCGGTCCTGGTCCTGGTCCGCACGGTCGGCATGTTCGAGCTGACCTTCCTGACCGCCGGACCGGACTCGCAGACGCTGGTGGTCGCGCTGTACTACACGATGTCCGCGGCCGGCATCCGAGCCCAGCAGTCGGTCGACGCGATGGCCGTCATCTACACGTCGATGATGCTGGTCCTGCTGGTCGTGGCGCTGCGCTACGTCAACCCGACCCAGCTGGTCGCCCGGGTGAAGGACGACGACGACGACTAGGTCGTGTTCTTCGCCTCCAGGGCCGTGACGAGCAGGTCGACGGCGATCGCGGTGCGGGCGACGAACTCCTCCCGGGTCACCGCGTCGTGCTTGATGCCGGCGACGGTGCTCCGCAGCGTGTCGGCCACGTCCCGCGCGCCGGTGGCGTACTCCGCCTCGATGGCCGTGGTGACCATCTCGATGAAGCGCCGGGGGTAGTCGGTGGCCATCGGCTCCAGCAGGTCCGGGTTCGTCTCGATCAGGACGGCGACCTCCCTGGCCATCGGGCCGATGTAGCGGCCGGTCCAGTGGTCGTACGCCTCGGCCAGCCTGTCCCGCAGCGGGCGCGCGCGGTCGTCCAGCACCCGGGCGGCCGCGGCGAGATCGTTGTCGAGTGCCCGGGTGACGGCCGCCCGGAACAGGTTCTGTTTCGAGCTGAACAGGAAGTACAGGCCGGGCCGGGAGATGTCCGCGGCCCGTGCCACGTCGTCCATCGACGCCTTCCGGTACCCGAACCGGGCGAACGTGGCGAGGGCGGTCTCCAGCACATGGTCCTGCCTCATGCCCACAGCCTAACGCACTAGACAGTCACTGCTCACTCTGTATAGTTCGCCGCATGGTGATCACCACTCGGTTCGATGCCGGCAGCACCGCCGACGACGTCGTGGCCGGCGTCGACCTCCGGGGCGTCCGCGCCGTCGTCACCGGCGCGTCGTCCGGGATCGGCGTCGAGACGGCACGGTCCCTCGCCCGAGCTGGAGCGCAGGTCACGCTGGCCGTCCGGGATATCGCCGCCGGCGCGCGGACGGCCCGGGACCTCGCGGTGCCGGCCGACGGCCGGGTCTTCGCCGGGGCGGCCGACGTCCGGGTCGAACGGCTCGACCTGGCCGACCTCTCCTCCGTCGCCGGTTTCGCCGGCCGCTGGACCGGGCCGCTGCACCTGCTGATCAACAACGCCGGCCTGATCGTCAGCACCCTCACCCGCACGCCCGAGGGCCGGGAGCTGCAGTTCGCCACCAACCACCTCGGCCACTTCGCGCTCAGCCTGGGCCTGCACGACGCCTTGGCGGCCGGCGCCCGGGACCGCGGCGACGCCCGGATCGTGGCGGTGAGCTCGACGGCCCACATGCGCTCGCCGGTCGTCTTCGACGACCTGCACTTCGAGCGCCGCCCCTACGATCCACAGGCCGCCTACGCGCAGTCGAAGACCGCCAACTCCCTCTTCGCGGTCGAGGCGACCCGCCGCTGGCAGGCCGACGGCATCGTCGCGAACGCGGTCAACCCGGGCGGCGTCGCGACCGGCCTGCAGCGCGACTTCACCCAGCGGCAGAAGGACTACCTGGCCGCCGCGGAGGCATCCGGAGCCTTCACCTACAAGACCACCCAGCAGGGCGCCGCGACGACGCTGGTCGCGGCGGTCGCGCCCGAGTTCGCCGGCACCGGCGGCCACTACCTCGACGACGGCCGCGAGGCGCACACCGTGAACGACGATGCCGACCTCTTCACCAACAGCCACGGCGTGAAGCGCTGGGCTCTCGATCCCGAGGCGGCGCAGACCCTCTGGACGGCCTCGCTGGCGATGGTGGAACGTTGATCAGCGCAGTGGAGAGCGAGCCGGTCGGGCCGAGCCGTAGGCGCTGAACTCGAACGTCCACTTCTCGGCCGGCGGGATCGGCACCATCGCGGGAACATCCAGCTCGAGCTTCACGAGCCGGCCCTTCGCGTCCAGGGTGGCGACGTAAGGCGCCGCGGTCCCGGTGCCGGGGGCCAGACCGTGCAGCTTCCCCAGCCCGACGAGCTTGTTGCTGTTCCGGACCTTCGTCAGGTCGACCGTCCCCTTGATCGTCGGCGACGCGCCCTCCGCGCTGTTGGCCGCCTCGAGCAACGGCCCGACGCCCACCCAGTCCGGATCGGCCAGATCGTAGAACTCACCCGGTCCGGGCGGCGTCGCGGCATCCACCCGGTCCCAGCCCGCGCCGTCGTCGGCCGGCGCGCTGCCGCCGAACGTGAAATCCGATCTCGTGAAGCGGTCCCGGCCGACGACCCGAACCTCCGAGCTGAAGTTCCCGCCCGACGTGGACCACTGCGCGCTCCCGCTGGGGAGGTGCATCGAGCCGGTGAGCCCGGCGCCGTTGGAGTTCCTCAGATCGAAGGCGTAGTTGCCCGCCCTGATCCCCGACACCGAGGCGACGAGGGCGTCGCGGGGCGTGGCCGGTGCGGGCGGCGGCGTCACCGGGCCGCTCCCGGCGGCCGATCCGCACGCCGCCAGTGGCAGGACGAGGACAAGTGACAACAGCCGGCGTTTCAACACCGGCGGACCTTAGCGCAGCGGGATTTCGTGCCCGGGGCCGCGCTCGGACTCCGGGCGGGGACCGGACAGCCGCCGCTCCGGCTCGGCGATCGCCACGTCGTTGATGGACGCCTCGCGGCGGCGCATCAGGCCGTTGTCGGCGAACTCCCAGTTCTCGTTGCCGTAGCTGCGGAACCACCGGCCGGCGGCGTCGTGCCACTCGTACTGGAAGCGGACCGCGATGCGGTTGCCGTGGAAGGCCCACAGGCTCTTGCGGAGCACGTAGTCCAGTTCCCGCTCCCACTTGGCGGTCAGGAAATCGACGATCTCGGCGCGGCCGGTCAGGAACACGTCACGGTTGCGCCAGACCGAATCCTCGGTGTACGCCAGCGCGACCCGCTGCGGATCCTTGGTGTTCCACGCGTCCTCGGCGGCCTGCACCTTGAGCAACGCGGTGGTCTCGTCGAACGGCGGGAACGGTGGCCTCGCATCGGACATGACGGCGAGCCTACTAGCCTTTGGACCATGCGACTGCACGTCGGATGCGCCCAGTGGACGCACAAGGCCTGGCAGGGCCGGATCATGCCGGACGGCGACAAGCTGCGGTCGTACGCGGGGTGGTGCAACGCCGTGGAGGGCAACACCACGTTCTACGCGACGCCCTCGCGGGAGACCGTGGCGACCTGGGCGGGGCAGACCGGGCCGGAGTTCCGGTTCGTCGTGAAGCTGCCCAAGGTCATCACGCATGAGCGGCGGCTCCAGCACGCCGAGGGTGAGCTGCGGGCGTTCCTGGAGGCGATCGAGCCGCTCGGGCCTCGGCTGCACGCGCTGTGGGTGCAGCTGCCGGCGTCGTTCGGGCCGGGTGAGCTGCCGGTGCTGGACAGGTTTCTGCGGGGGCTGCCGGGCGATCACCCGTACGCGGTCGAGGTGCGTGACCCGGCGTTCTTCGAGGGGGCCGAGGCGCGGCTGGAGGAGGTGCTCGGCCGCGCGGGTGCGGAGTGGGTGCCGTTCGACACGACCGAGTTCTTCCGTACGCCGCCGACCAGCGCCGCCGAGCGGGACGCCTGGACGAAGAAGCCGCGGACGCCGCTGCGTACCCGGGCTCTGACCGAGCGGCCGATCATCCGCTACCTGGGGCGGGACGACACCGGGCGCACCGTCGCGGGGTGGCGGCGCTGGGTCGACGCGGCCGTGGCCTGGCTGAACGAGGGCAGGTCCCCGACGATCTTCATCCACACGCCCGACAACGCCGACTCGCCGGCCCTGGCCCGCCGGTTCCACGCCGAGGTCGCGGCCCGGGTGCCGCGGCTCGAGCCGTTGCCGGAGGCGGAGCGCCTGACCCTGTTCTGAGGCTGTGACGCAGGTCGCGTCACGCCGGCAGATGCCCGCTCGTCCTGATGGTGTTGAACGTGACGGATGAGGAAGTGATTCGGATGAGGCATCGGGTTGTCATCGTCGGGGCGGGGTTCGGTGGACTGTTCGCGGCCAAGGCGCTGCGCCGGGCCGACGTCCACGTGACGATCATCAACGGCACCACCTACCACCTGTTCCAGCCGCTGCTCTACCAGGTGGCGACGGGCATCCTCAGCGAGGGCGAGGTGGCTCCCCCGATCCGCGAGGTGCTCAAGCGCCAGGACAACGTGGACGTGCGCCTCGGCTGGGTCGAGGACGTCGACGTCGACGCCAAGCTGGTCATGGTCAACGGGCCGGGCGTCTCCTACACGGTTCCGTACGACACGCTGATCGTGGCGGCCGGGTCGTCGCAGTCGTACTTCGGCAACGACGACTTCGCGCACCACGCCCCGGGCATGAAGAGCATCGACGACGCCCTGGAGCTGCGGGCGCGGATCTTCAACGCGTTCGAGATCGCCGACGTGCAGACCGACCCGGCGGCCGCCGAGCGCTGGATGACGTTCGTGGTGGTCGGTGCGGGCGCCACCGGCACCGAGATGGCGGGGCAGATCGCCGAGCTCGCCCACCGGACGCTGCCGGGCCAGTACCGGCACATCGACCCGCACCGGACGCGCATCGTTCTGGTGGACGCGGTCGGGCACGTGCTGACCAACTTCCACGACGACCTCAGCACCGCCGCGCTGCGCCGCCTGCACCTGCTCGGCGTCGAGGTCGAGCTGGACACCAGGGTGGTCGGCGTGGACGACACCGGCATCGACGTCGAGACCGTGCGGGGCCCCGAGCGCATCGAGGCGATGACCAAGGTGTGGGCCGCGGGCGTGGCCGCGTCGCCGCTGGCGAGGCGGCTGGCCGAGGCGACGGGCACGACCACCGACCGCGCGGGACGGCTGCATGTCCGGCCGGACTCGACGGTCCCGGGTCACCCGGAGATCTTCGTGGTGGGCGACCTGATGGCGCTGCCCGGCAAGGACGGGCGGCAGCTGCCGGGCGTCGCGCAGGTGGCGATCCAGAGCGGCCGGCACGCGGCGAAGCAGATCCTGCGCCGCCTGGCCGGCAAGCCGGACGGGCAGCCGTTCCGCTACTTCGACAAGGGCAACATGGCGGTGATCTCGCGGTTCGCGGCGGTCGCCAACATCGGCAAGGTGCGCCTGTCAGGCTTCCCGGCCTGGCTGATCTGGCTCGGCGTGCACCTGTTCTACCTGGTCGGCTTCAAGAACCGGGTGACCGCGGTGCTGCACTGGGCGGTCAGTTTCCTCGGCCGGGGCCGGTCCGAGCGGGTGAGCACGCTTCAGCAGGTGCACTCGAGGGCCGCGATGCGCGAGTACGGTGACCCGTTCGCACCGCGGCCCTCAGCCGATCAGCCCAGCGAGCCCGATCAGCCCAGCGAGCCCAGCGCCTTGCGCAACGCCGCCGGGCCGGACGCGACGTCCTCCAGCCCGAACCCGAGCGTGACGGTGCGCTGAGTCGACACCGCCGCGTACGAACGCAGCACCGCGCCCGTCCGCTGCCACTCCCCGGCCGCCGCCGACCAGGCCCCCAGGTTCTCCTCGAAGGTGTCGGTGGCGGCCTCCGTCCCGCCGATGACGATCTTGGCGTCGTCCACGAAGGCGCCGCGGCCGCCGGTGCTGCCGTCGCTGAGGTAGGTCACGGACAGTTCGACGGACTTCCCGGCGTACCGGGACAGGTCCGCGCTGATCTGCTTCCAGCCGTTGCTGGTGCCGGTCACCGAGTGCCACGCGCCGGTGGTTCCGGTGGCGGTGCAGGTCGGGCCGTCCGGCGTCAGGTAGCGCGCGAGTTCCGGGTGCAGGCCGACCAGGAACGCGCAGTCCTCGGGCACGGTGCTGCCGGAGCCGGTGAACGGCAGCGTCGTCCAGTCGTCGCCTCCGGCGGTGCGGGCCTCGATCACCAGCGCGTCCCAGCCCGGCTCGGTGTCGACGGACAGCGCGAGGCTGAGCTGCGGGTTCTGCGCGGCGGTCGCGGCACTCAGGTCGGCGGTCCGGGTGAGCCTCGCGTACGCGTTGTCGCGGTGTTTGATCGACGCCTGGCCCGCGCCGGTGAACGGCTCGAACGGGCCGCGCAGGCCCTGGTAGACGCCCGCCGGCGCGGATGCGAACCGCGGCAGGTGCGGCAGGACCTCGCCGGTGGCGCTGAACATCGTGACCGGGTTCGCCGGGTTCTTCAGCGTCGCCGTGGCGCCCTGGAGCACGCCGCCGCCGGTGAAGCCGGTCGCGCCGGTGGAGGTGGCCGGCGAGTCCACACCCAGCCAGTACTGGGCGAAGTCGTCGGCGTTGACCCCGGTGCCGGCCAGCGGGTCGTGGGCTGCGGCGCCCCGGCCGGCCTTGACCAGCTTGCCGCCGGAGTTCAGGTAGTCCCGGACGGCGAGCGTGGTGGCCGGGGCGGCGGCCTTCCCGGCAACCTCCCAGACGACCGCGTCGAAGTGGCTCAGGACGCCCAGGTCGTCGGGCGTTCCCTGGGTGGCCACGTCCCAGACGGTCGCCTTGCCGATGGCGTCGGCGTAGAGCTTCGCGTTGGTCGCGGGCGCGCCCTCGTCGGCGAGCACCAGCACGTCACCCTTGCGCGGCGCGGCCACCCGGTAGGTGAAGTGCCCGCTGGTCGCGGAGCCGCCGGTGAACCACACCTCGACCGCCGCGCCGGGCTTCGCCCCGGTCACCCGGCCGCGGTACTCGTCGTACCAGAGGTTGTCGGTGCCGCCGTAGACCTGGCCGCCGGTCCAGGGGGTGACGGCCGCGGTGCGCTCCTTGCCGCCGTCGATCCGCCAGTGCAGCTTCTTCGCGGCCAGGCTCTTGCGCGCGGTGACCGCGACGGTCTGCGGCCCGGTGCCCGCGTAGGACGTGGTGAACGGGTGCGCGGTGAGCGGGGCGGCGGTGATCCCGACCGAGGAGACCGGGTTCGCCGGGTCGGACGCGGACGCCGCGACCGAGAGCATGAACGGCAGGTTCTTGGCGAACTCGGCCTGGATCAGCTTCTCGCTGTCCGGGAAGTTGAAGACGCTCGGGCAGTCGGCGACGGTCCACTCGTCGGCCGGGTCGGCGCCGGCCGCCGCCTGGCAGGTGGTGTGCTCGGCGGCGATCATGGGTACGCCGTTGGTGTTGACCGAGTTCCCGGCCGAGTCACCGTTCGAGGTGGAGATGTCGGAGAGGATCTGCGGCCGGAACCCGGGTACCGCCGGGTTCCCCTCGACGCCGACCAGGCTGCGGTAGAGCACGTCGTCCGGCGTGGGCGTGGCGGTCTGCCAGCCGACGCCGTACATCAGCACCTGCGCGGCCGAGTGCATGTTCAGCGCGAGCTCCGGCTTGACCCGGCGCTCGAAGGCGTTGAACGCGATGTTCTCCGGCTCGGAGGCCGGCCCCGGGCCGCGGTAGATCTCGGTGCCGGGGTCCGCCGAGGAGCCCTCGTCGTCGTAGCCCCACTTCCAGTCGAAGTTGCGGTTCAGGTCGACGCCGTCGCCGACGGTCAGCTTGCCGTCGCCGTTGTTGTCCCGCAGGTTCTTGCGCCACAGCCGGGCGCCGGGCGCATCGGTGAACGTGTAGTCGTAGCCGTCCGGGTTGGCGACCGGCAGGAACCACATCTCGGTGGTGTCCACCAGGCCGGTGATCCGCTGGTCGGTGCCGTACTGGTCGACCACCTGGTGGAGCAGTCGCCGGGTCACCTCGGGCGTGATCCACTCGCGGGCGTGCTGGGCGCCGAAGAAGAAGCTGCCCGGCCGGGCGCCGTCCTTCGTGCGGGTCGCGTCCCTGGTCACCTTGATCGCGAGGATGTCCTGGCCACGTACGGTCTTGCCGATCGACTCGAGCTTGGTGATGCCCGGATGCGCGGCGGCCACGGCGCGCAGCTCGTCGGCGATGCCGCCGCTCCCGCTGTACGGCCGGAACACGCCGTCGCCGGCCGGTGCGACCGCCTTGCGCTCGGTGAGCCGGACGCCCCGCTTGCGCAGCCCGTCCGCCTGCGCACCGCTGAGCACCAGCTCGACCGGAGCCGGGCGGCCGCCCTCGGGCAGGTCGATCTCGGTGGTGTCGGCGCCGGCCCGGGCCAGCTCGTCGACCTGCGCCTCGGTGACCTGGGCCTGCCAGACCCTGAGCCGGTCACCGTCCGGCGCCGCGGCGGCACCGGTGGCGGGTCCGGCGACGATCCAGGCGAGCGGGAGGAGCGCGGCCGCGGCTGCCGCGATCGTACGTCTCACGAAATGTCTCCTATGGCTGGGCAATGCTCGTCGAAGCGACGGGCACCCATCAGGACGGACGAACGGCTCCTTCTTTCATCGGGTGACCATTCGCACTCCCGTGGGGGTGGCGTTAGGGCAGCGACGCGCGCGGAAAGCAATAGTTGAACTCGCAAACAATTAGCCTGAACGTATGACCCCCGACGCCGACGCGCTCCGGTTCTTCCTGCTCGGACCCGTCCGGGTCAGCCGCGGCGCCGACGAGGTGGCCCTCGGGCCACGGCAGCAGCGGCTCGTGCTCGCCCTGCTGCTCACCCGGGCCGGCGACCTGGTCACCATGACCGAGCTGATCGAGATGCTCTGGCCACGGGACGCCCCGCCGAGCGCCGCCAATGCGGTGCACCGGCAGATCGGCACGCTGCGGCGGCTCCTCGAACCCGGCCTGCCCGCCCGCGACAACGGCGCCTACCTGCACCGGCAGACCGGCGGCTACCAGCTCCACGTCACCGCGGACACGTTCGACCTGCTCGCCTTCCGGCGGGCCGCGGCGCGGGCCCGGGCGGCGCTGGACGCGGGCGACTCCGGCGAGGCGCTGCGCCTGTCGCTGGAGGCGCTGCGGGAGTGGCGCGGGCGATGCGCGGCCGGCCTCGAGCCGGTCTCCCTCGAACACCCGGCGTTCGCGGCGATCGAGGCGGAACACCTGCAGGCCGTACGGACCGCGGCGGACGCGGCGGCGGCCGGCGGCGACACCGGGGCGGCGCTGGTGCCGTTGCGGCAGGCGGCCGACCGGCACCCGCTCGACGAAGGTTTGCAGAGCCGGCTGCTGGTGGCGCTGGCCGCGTCCGGGCGGCAGGCCGAGGCGGTGGACCGGTATCGGGAGATCCGCGGGCGGCTCGCCGAGGAACTCGGTGTCGACCCCGGCGAGGAGTTGCGCGAGGCGTACGACCGGCTGCTCCATCAGCGGGTACGGCCGGCTGTCGCGCCCGTACCCCAGGTCGTCGCCGAGATCCGGCCCGCCCAGCTGCCGCCGGCCCTGCCGTTCTTCACCGGCCGGGCAGAGTTGCTGGCCGAGGCGCGCGAGATCGCCGAACGGCCGGCGGGTGGCGTCCTGGCGATCGACGGGATGCCGGGCGTCGGCAAGACCACGATGTCGGTGCACCTCGCGCACGCGGTCGCCGGGCACTACCCGGACGGACAGCTCTACGTGGACCTGCGCGGCTTCGACGGCCACGGCCCGGCGATGACCCCGTCCGAGGCGCTGCGCGGCTTCCTCGGGTCGCTCGGCGTGCCGCAGGACCGGGTGCCCGCCGAGCTGCACGCCCAGGCCGGGATGTACCGCAGCACCGTGGCCGGGCGGCGGCTGCTGATCGTGCTGGACAACTGCCGCGACGCCGAACAGGTCCGGCACCTGCTGCCCGGCACACCCGGCTGCCTGGTCATCGCCAACAGCCGCAGCCGGTTGACCGGGCTGCTCACCGGCTTCGGGGCCCACCCGATCCGGCTCGGCCCGCCGACCGTGGCCGAGGCCCGCGAAGGTGTCCGGCAGCGGCTGGGCGTCCGCGCCGACCGGGAACCGCACGCCGTCGCCGCGATCATCGCCGCGTGCGGACGGCTGCCCCTCGCGCTGGCGGTGGTGTGCGCGCAGGCGGCCGGGCGACCCGGGACGCCGCTCGCCGACATCGCCGCCGAGCTCGCGGCAGGCTCCGTCGAGGAGGACCTGCGGCCGGTGTTCTTCTGGTCGTACCGGGCCCTGTCGGCGCCCGCGGCACGGCTGTTCCGGCTGCTGACCCGGCACCCGGGACCGGACTTCTCGACGGCTGCCGCGGCCGCGCTGGCCGGCGTGACGCCACGCGAGGGACGTGCCCTGGTCGGCGAGCTCGACCGGGCGCAGCTGGTCATCGAGCACCGGCCCGGACGATTCCGGACCCACGAGCTGCTGCGGGCGTACGCATCGGACCTGTCCCGGACCTTGGACCGCCCGGACGTGCAGGAGGAGGCGGTGGACCGGCTGGCCACCTTCTACCGCGACACCGTGCTCACCGGGCATCGGGTGCTGCGCGGCCGGAAACGCAAGCCCCGGCCGCTGATGCCGCATCCGCTGCCCGAGCCGGGCCCGACACCCCTGGACGGCGCCGGCCCGGACGCCGCGCTGGACTGGTTCGACGCCGAGCGCGACGTCCTGATGACGCTGGTCGGGCAGGCCGCCACGGACGACCGGTACGGCTCGGCGTGGCTGCTCGTGCTGGGCATCCAGTCGTACTGGCAGCGCAGCGGCCGCGCGCTGGACTGGTCCACCGTCGCGCGCGTCGCGCTGGACGCCGCCATCCGGGCCGGTGACACACGCGGCCAGGCCCGGATGCACCGCAGCCTGGCGGCGGCGAGCTACTTCCTGGGCGAGTTCGACAACGCGCTGCGGCACCTGGACCGGGCCCGCGAGCTGCTCGCCCGCACCGGGCCGGCCGCCGAGCTGGCCTGGGCCGGCATCAACCAGGGCATGGTGCTGACCGCGTGCGGCCGCAACGAGGAGGCGCTGGCGCTGCTGGAGGTCGCCACCAAGCAGGCCGAGGCGACAGGTGACCGGCTGCAGCTGGCCGACTGCCTGTCCACCCGGGCCGAGAGCTGCGTGGCGCTGGGCCGCCTCGACGAGGCCCTCGACCTGGCCGAGCGCGCGCGGTTCCACCTGGCCGCCAACGACGACGACTACGGCCTCGGCGACGTGTGGACGGTGGTCGGCCGGGTGCACGCCGCCCGCGGCAGCGACGGCGAGGCGGTACGCGCATGGCGTGAGGCGGTCGCCTCCTACCGCAAGGCGTCCGTGCCGACCCTGACCGCCGAGGTGCTCACCCTGATCGGCGACACGCTGACCGCCGCCGGCGACCGGACGGGCGCCCAGGAGGCCTGGCGTGAGGCGCTGGACCTCACCTCGCAGGCGCAGACGGCATCGGTGCAGGCGCTGCGGGACCGCCTGCACCACCTGGCCGCCTAGGCTCCGGAAAGGCGAAGGGGGGTCAGCAGCGCGACGATGAAGTCCGCGGAATCGTGGAACGGCCGGAGATCCCACGTCGACAGGAGCAGGTCCGGCGCCAGACCGGCCGCGGGCACGTCGGCCAGGAACTCGTCGTACCCGTAGCCCCGCCCGGCGCCGAAACCGACCACCGCCCGGCCGCCCGGCGCCAGGTGCGCGCCGAACCGCCGCAGGATCTCCCGCCGCGTGGACGGCGCGGCGAAGGTCATCACATTCCCCGCGCACACCACCACGTCGAACGACTCGGGCAGGTCCAGCTCGGACAGATCACCCACCCGCCACTCGGCACCCGGATGATCGGCCCGCGCGACCTCGATCAGCTTCGGGTCCAGATCGACGCCGGTCACCCGATGCCCGGCCGCCGCGAGCAGGCCGCCCACCCGGCCGGTTCCGCAGCCGGCGTCGAGGATCCGGGCGCCGCGCGGCACCAGGGCGTCGATCATCCGGGCCTCGCCGCCGAGGTCCTCACCCCGCTCCGCCAGCGCCCGGAACCGGTCGATGTACCACTGCGAGTGGCCCGGGTCCGCGGCGATCTTGCGCAGCCAGCCGTTCTCGTCGGAGTTGCTCATGATTGAACCGTACGATTTCTGTTCCGTAGTAAGCGAAGTGACACTCACACAGCTGCGCGGCCGCGGCACCGAACAGGCCGCGATCCGGCGCACCCGGCGCGGCGTCGTGATCGTCGGCGGCGAACCCGGCATCGGCAAGACCGCCCTGCTGCGCGCCGAGACCGAGCACGCCGCCGCCGACGGGTACGCCGCCCTCGCCACCGCCCGGGCCGGCGACCGGATCGCCCCGCTGAGCACGCTCGGACCGGCCCTGCGCCCGCTGCTGTCCGCGGACGCGTTCCACGCCCTCGCCGATCTTCAGGACAAGCCACTGTGGCTGGCCGAGCGGCTCGCGGCGGTGCTCGCCGCCAAGGCGCCCGCGCTGATCGCGGTCGACGAGGTGCAGTGGGCCGACCCGCTGAGCGCGTACCTGCTGCGGGCGCTGCCCGCCCGGCTCGCGGGCACGCGGGTGCTCTGGCTGCTGGCCGCCCGCGAGGCGCCCGCCGACCTGGAGGGCCACCGGCTGCGCCTGGGGCCGCTGAGCGCGGAGGCGCTGGCCGAGATCGCCACCGACCGGCTGGGCCACGGCCCCGACGCCGCGCTGCGCGCCCGCCTCGCCGGAACGCGGGGCCTTCCCTGGCTCGCCGTCCGGATCATCGACGGCGACACCGCCGGGCTGTCCCGGGACGTGCGCCGGCTGCTGGCCGGCGCCACACCGCATTGCCGGTCGCTGGTCACCGCGGCCGCCGTACTCGGGCAGCCGGACAAGGCCGCACTCGGGCAGCCGATCAAGCTCGACGACGCCGGCCTGCTGCTCGGTGAACAGCCGGTCGACCTGATCGACGCGCTCGGCGAGGCCATCGCCCTCGGGCTGCTGACCGACGGCGACGACGGCGCGGTGTTCCGGCACGAGCTGCTGCGCCGCGCGGTCCATGACGACCTCACCCCCTCGGTCCGGACGGCCCTGCGCAACGGCGCGATCGACCTGCGCGCCGGCGCCGAGCTGACCACCATGGACGAGGAGCTCGACGCCCTGCTGAAATCGGAGGCGCCCCGCCCCGATCACGCGTGGGGCACGCTGACCGCGACCGAACAGCGCGTCGCCACCCTCATCTCGGACGGCCACACCAACCGCTCGGCCGCCGCGGCGCTGCACCTCTCCCCCAGCACGGTGAGCACCCACCTGCGCGCGGTCTTCGCCAAGCTCGGCATCAACTCCCGCGTCCAGCTGACCCGCCTGGCGATGCGCCGCCAGCCGACCTGACCCGCGCCCGAACAAACCGCCGGCGCGACCCACCTCGTCCAAGGTGACAGCAACGACACGATCGATGTCTTTGTGAATATCCGCGCGGGTTGGCCCACCCGGCGCTGCCGCAACGCGGGAAAACAGCGCTATGAATACTTCAACATGGACACCGGCCGATGCGGCCGACGAGATCCGCCGGGCCGCCGACCGGCTCGCCACCCTGCCACCGACCCCGCTGACCATTGCGATGACGCGGATCCTGGAGACCGCGGCGGCCGAGGAACACGACCGTCCGGGCCGGACGGCCGCGCTCAGCCTCGCCCGTGCCCTGCTGGACAGCACCGAGATGCGGGTCGTCCTGCCACATCCGATGCAGGAGACCCTCGAAGCCCTGGCCGACGGCGCGCACACCCCGGACATCGCCGCCCGCCACTGGGTTTCGCAGAACACCGCCAAAGATCGGCTCAAGCGGCTGTACGCCCTGCTCGGCGTGAAGGACCGGGCGCAGGCGGTCGCGGTCGGCTTCCGGATCGGTGTGCTGTCCGGCAGCCAGCCGGAGCCGCCGTTCCTGCAAGCCCTCGACGTCCCGTTGCGTGAGCTGGTCGACGCCCGGGAAGCGAGGCGGATGTCCAGCGCGGAGATCGCCGCCGAGCTGGACGTGTCCGCGGCGTGGCTGTCCCGGCGCGAGCGCGGCGAACTGCCGTTCCCGCTGCCGGTGCTGCGCCGGTATGCCGAACTGGTCGGCCTCGACCAGATGATCTGAGGGGCCGGATGATCTAGTGGATCCGGCGGCGGTGGCCCACGAGGGCCACCGCCGCCGGTCACACTCCCAGGCCGCCGCGGATGGTCAGTTCCTGGCTGGTGAACTCGCCGGTGAGCAGCGGCATGGCCCGGGCGATCGCCGCCCGGGTCTCCGGCAACGTCAGCGAGGCGTGGTGCTTCTCCCGGCTCTCCCACACCTCGCTGACCCAGATCGTCACGTCGTCGTCCTGCGCCACCCCGACCGCGTAGACGACGCAGCCGGCCGCGCGCAAGCCGTCCGCCCCGCTGGTCAGGATGTCCACGACCTCCTCGCGGTGGCCGTCCCTGGTCTTCATCGATCCGATGTATCCGTACGACATGCGGACGATCATGCCGTCATACGGTGAACGGGCGCTGGTTCTCGAACTCGTCGGTGCGTCCCTGTGCCCAGAGCAGATTCGGGGTCTGCTGCGGCGGCATCAGGGCGACGACGCGCCGGTGCAGGTCCGGGTAGGTGGTGGCCGCCCCGGTCGCCCAGACCTCGCGGAGGCGCTGGGTGAACAGGCCGTTGCGAGTCCCGTCCAGGGACAGCTGGTTGTCCTGGCAGCCCGAGATCAGCAGCACGCTCGCGGAACCCGCCGGGACCGCGCGGGTGGCCAGCTTCGCCGAGCGGTACACGTCGCGCCGCGCGTCCGCGTCGGCGGCCAGCACGTCGGCCGGCAGGTTGCGGGTCACCGGCACCCGGGACAGGTCCACGCTGTCCGGCTCGACCACGCTGGCCCGGAGCGCCGGCATGACCAGCTCGGCGAGCCGGGTCTGCCGCTGGGCCGCCTCGGCGCCGAACGCCCGCGTGCCGTACAGCTCGTCGGCGACGGGACCGAGCACCGCGTCGACCGCCCGGCGGAGATCGGCCGAGGGCGCCAGCACGAACGCCCGTTCCCGATGGCCGGCAGCGGTCTCCTCGGTGGCCGCCGAGTACGCCCGGTACGCCAGGTCCACCGACCGGGCCACGGTGCCGCTGTGGCAGCTGTCCGAGAGGAACAGCACGCGTACGCCGGGCCGGAACCCCGCCCACGCCGCACTCAGCTCGTCGTCCAGCAGCTGCCGGTCGTACAGGACCAGTGTCTCGTCCTGGCCGTCCGGCTCCTCGCCGGTCGGGTCCGGCATCTGCGAGCCGTGCCCGGAGTAGGTCAGGAAGAAGAAGTCGCCGGCCCGCAGGTCGTCGGCGGCCGCCGTGATCCCGGCGACCACGGCCTGCGCGGTGGCCTGTCCGTCGACCAGCACGGCCGGCGCGAAACCACGCTCGACGGCCAGCGCGCGCATGTCGTTCGCATCGTTCACACACCCTTTCAGCTCGGGCACCCGGATCGGGTAGGCGGCCGGATCGACCACGTTGAGGCCGACGTGCAGCGAACGGCCGCGGCCTCTTACCGCGCCGCCGCCATCGCCGCCGGGGCCGCCGCCGGAAAACGCGGCCATGGTCAGAGGTCCGGCGGCGCCGTCGACCACCAGGCCACGGGAGCCCTGGAAGTCGCGGACCGCACGATCCGTACGGTCGCCGAAGATCCCGTCGATCGGGCCGGGGTCGAAACCGGCCTGGTGAAGCAGTTCCTGAAGCCTCCGCACGTCGTCACCCTGATGACCGCGGAGCAGCGTTCGAGCCATGATCGTTCCCCCAGACGAGAGGGCGGCGCCTCGGACGGAGGCGCCGCCGTGGAAGTTCACTCGGTGAACAGCGAGACGATGTCCGGGACCGCGGACACGAGCGCCGGGATCGCCAGGCCGAGCAGCGGCCCGAGGAAGCGGGTGGCCTCGTTCGGGTCGGTGATCGTGACCGAGCGGCGGCCGCCGGTCAGCGACTCGATGATCGACGGCGCGGCCTGCACGAGCTGCGGCACGACGGTGCTGAGCAGCGGCAGCAGCCACCGGGTCCGCAGCTCCTCGTCGTTCGCCGGCACGCTGCGGTTGCCGCCGAAGATCTGCCCGAGCAGCGGCGCGGCCTGCGCCACCACGGGCATCACGGCGGAGAAGAACGCGCCGAAGAACCGCTCCCGCACCTGCGGGTCGCGGGTGTCCTCGCCGAAGATGTCCCGGTTGTTGTCGACGATGCTCTGGATGATCGCCGGCGCCGCCTGCGCGACCACCTGGGCGAGCTGCCCGATCAGCGGAACCATCCAGCGCGGCGTTTCCCCGACGCCGGCCGGGACCGGAGCCGAGGCAGGTGCGACCGGTGCGACCGGACCCATGTCGCGGGAGGCTCCGGGCTGGGCGGCCAGCAGCTCGCCGAGCCGCTGGATCACCTCGTCGGCGGTGGTGCGGGTGGTGCTGTTGTAGCTGTACGTGGTGGTCATCTCGTCCCCCTCGAAGATGTGGTGCGTTGCCATCTCAGGCAACCCGGCGCGCCGTCCCGGCCGCACGGGTCATCCGTCCCTCGGCCGGTGGGACGATCCGGAGCCGATTCGGGACCGGTGGCAACCGGCCGGGGCTACCGTCGGGCAGGTGCAGGCGGTGCGGGCCCTCGTGGTGGACGACCATCCGGTTTTCCGGCGCGGTCTGCGGTCCCTGCTGGCGGACGAGCCGTGGGTGACCGGGGTCGGCGAGGCGGACACCGTCGCCGGCGCGGTGGAACGGGCGATCGACGATCAGCCCGGGGTCGTCGCGATGGACGTGCGACTGCCGGACGGCGACGGCATCGACGCCACCGCCCGCATCCTGGAACGGCGCCCGCAGACCGCGGTCCTGCTGCTGACGATGATCGGCGACGAGGACATCGTCCGCCGGGGGCTGGCCGCGGGCGCGCGTGGCTACCTGCTCAAGGACACCGATCCGGACGCGGTGGTGGACGCCCTGCGGACGGTCGGGCAGGGCGGGCTGGTGCTGGGCCCGCGAGTGCCGACGTCCTGCCTGACCACGCCGGTGGCGGCCGGTCCGCCCGCGCCGTTCGACCGGCTGACGGCACGCGAACGGCAGCTCGCCGAGCAGCTCGCCGGCGGGCGTACCAATGGTCAGATCGCCCGGGTCCTCGGCGTGAGCGAGAAGACCGTGCGCAACGCGGTCTCCGCGGTCCTGGCCAAGCTGGCCGTGCCGGATCGGCTGGCGGTGGCGCTGCTCGCCCGCGACGTCGGTCTCGTCCTCCCCCGACAGGATCAACACCGATGAGGGTGTACGCCGTGCCGGCCGCCGCCGCGACGGTGGTGGCGACCGGGCTGATCCACCAGTGGCTCGGCGACGGCCTGGTCCCGACGCTCTCCCAGCTCGCGCTGCCGGCGGCGATGGCCGTGTGCTACCCGGCGCTGGGCGCGCTGATCCTGGCGCACCGGCCGGGCCACCGGGTCGGCCGGCTGATGACGGTGGTCGGCGGCTGCGCGACACTGGCCGTGCTCTCGGTCAGCTGGCCGGGCTGGGCGCCGGCCGCCTGGGTGGCGCAGTGGGCGTGGTGGCCGCCGATCGGGCTGATCCCGGTGCTGCTGCTGATCTTCCCCGACGGCCGGCTGCCCGGGCGGCGGCGCCCGTACGCGATCGGTCTGATCGTGGCCGCGCTCCTGCCCGCCGTGGCCCTCGCCCTGGCCACGCTGCCCGGCGGGCGCCCGCTGCTGGCCGGGGACGCGCCGACCGGGAGCGGCCTGCTGTTCCTGCGGCTGGCCTGGCTGGGCATCGCCGCCACCGCGCTGGGCCTGCTGGGCGTGCTGGGCGCGCTGGTCGTCCGGTTCCGCGCCGCGGATCTTCCGGTACGCCGTCAGCTGCTGTGCGTGGGCGCGGCCGGGGTGACGGTGCTGCTGGGCGAGCTCCTGGACACGGCCGGCGTGCCGGTGGCGTGGGTCGCCGAGGGCGTGGCGCTGCCCCTCGCGCTGACCGTGGCGATCCTCCGCCTCGGCCTCTACGACCTGGACGTGTACGTGAACCGGGCGCTCGTCTGGCTCCTCATGTCCACCGGCGTCACCGCCGCGTACGTCCTGATCGTCGGCGTGGTCCTGCACCAGGGCGTGAGCCTGCCCGTGCTGGCGTTGACGGCCCTCGTGGCGACCTGCTTCGAACCGGTCCGCCGCCTCCTCCAGCGCGCCGTCGACCGGCTGCTCTTCGGTCACCGCGACGACCCCTACGCGGTTCTCTCGCGTCTCGGCCGCCACCTCGAGGAGGTCGTCGCCCCCGCCGAAGCGCTGCCCCGCCTGGTTGCCGCGATCACCGACGAGCTCCGCGTCCCCTACGCCGCGGTCCACATTCCCGCCCGCCCGGCCCCGCCCGCCCGGCCCCGCCCGCCGAGCCCGCCCGCACCGCCGCACGCGCCGAACCCGGCCGCACCGCCCCGCCCGCCGAACCCGGCCGCACCGCCGCACGCGCCGAACCCGGCCGCTCCGCCACGGATCCGGCGGCCACGCCGCGCGCGCCCGTCCCACCCGCTGCGAGGGCCGCGCCCGACCGTCCCGCCACGCTTATCGAACACGGCCGGCCGGTCGTGCCGCCTCGGGAGTTTCCGCTGGTCACACATCGGCAGGAGGTCGGCTCCCTGCTGGTGTCGCCGCGGCGGGCCGGCGACGGGTTCACCCGGGCCGAAAGGCGGCTGCTGCGCGCGCTGGCCCGGCAGGCCGCGGTGGCGGTCGACGCGCACCGCCTGACGCTCGATCTCCGGCGTTCGCGGGAGCGGATCGTGCTGGCCCGCGAGGAGGAACGCCGCCGCCTGCGCACCGATCTGCACGACGGCCTCGGTCCCGGGCTGGCCGGGATGGCCATGCAGGTGCGCGCCGCCCGCCGGCACGTGGATCCCGCCGGGCGCGACCTGCTCGATCAGCTCGGCCGCGACCTCGAGGCGTGCGGCGCCGAGGTACGCCACCTGGTCGACCGGCTGCACCCGCCGGCGCTGGACCACGGCCTGCCGACGGCTCTGCGACGTGAGGCGTCCCGGCTGTCGGCGGGCCCGCTGACCGTCACCGTGGACTGTCCCGACGAGCTGGGCGGCCTGCCCGCCGCCGTGGAGGTGGCCGCCCTGCGCATCGTCGCCGAGGCGATCACCAACGCCGCGAAGCACTCCGGCGGAACAACCTGCACGGTGACCGTCGCCCGCACTGCCACCGCCCTGGAGCTGACCGTCCTCGACGACGGCCCGGGCACACCACCGGTGGTGGGACCGGGCGGTGTCCAGGCGGCGGACACCGCTCAGGCCTACCACTCCGGGCCGGGGGTCGGTCTGGGCTCAATGCGGGAACGCGCCGAGGAACTCTCCGGCGCCTGCACGATCGGACCCGCGGCGCCGCACGGCACCCGGGTCACCGCCCGGCTTCCGGTCGCACCCACCGCGTCCAGCGCGCCCACCGCGTCCAGCGCGCCCACCGCATCCAGCGCGCCCAGCGCGTCCGGCGCTCACGAGGCTTACGAGAAGGGGGAGATCGATGCCGAAGGTTGGCTGGCCGGTCGTGGTGCTGTCGGCCAACGACCGGTTCCTGCACGTCTGCCGTGACCAGGCCGGGCTGCGCGAGCACATCGCCGCGGACCTGGCGCACGGATTGGCTCCGCTCGCCGGGCGGCGCACGTCGCTGGAGTTCTTCGACGTCGGCGGGCAGCGTCTGCAACCCGTCGTCGGTCCGCAGTGGACGGTGGACGGGTTCGTCGCGACCGGCGAGCGGGTCGGCGAGCGCGATCTGCTCGTACGCATGGAATCGGCCGTGCGCACCGCCGAGCTGATCGACCGGCGGCACACCGTCGGGCTGCTGGTGGCCGAGGGACTGCCGGAGGACGAGGCGCGGCGGGTGGCCGGGCGCGATCGGCGGCGTGTCCCGCGTACCCAGGGAAGTGTCCTCGAGCAGGCCGAACAGATCCTGGCCCTGCTGGACGAGGGCGACGAGGCGCCGGACACCGCGACCGCGCTGAACCGGGGCGGCTGGCTGCACAGCGCGTGGCATGCCGCCTTCGGCTGAGCTGGACGCGGTGGCACGGGCGCAGGCCAGGCACTCTCCCGCGCTGCGCGGCCACCCCCACGTGATCGGCACGGCGACCGGCCCGCGGCTCACCGCCGGCCGGGCGACCGGAGATCTCGCGGTCAAGGTGTACGTCGAACGCAAACTCCCCGGACTGCTCGCGCCGGACGCCGTGCCGCGTTTCGTGGACGGCGTGCCGACCGACGTGATCGAGACCGGCCCCGCCCGCGCGCTGAGCTCTCCCCGGCAGCGCCCGGTCCTCGGCGGCGGCAGCATCGGCTGGCCCGGCGCCGAGGGCGGCACGATCGCGTCGGTCTGCTTCGACCTGCGGACCGGCGGGCCCTACCTGCTCTCCAACCACCATGTGCTGGTGATGGCGCCGGAGACCCGGCTGCGCAACCGCGTCCTGCAGCCCGGCGGCGGCGACCCGGGGAGCGACGTCGTCGGCCGCCTGGCCCGGGCGGCGCCGCTGCGCCGGGTCGATGCGGCGATCGCGCGGCTGGACGTCCCCTACGAACCTGTCGCGCTTCCCCCGCCGGCCGGCGCGACGCTGGGCCGGGCGGTGCGCAAGACCGGCTCCGCCACCGGGGTCACCACCGGGCACGTCCAGGACCTGCACGCCGACATCGTCGTCGAGGTGCGCGGCCGTCCTGTCCGCTTCACCGGCCAGCTCGTCCTGGACCTCCCGGCGGCGCCCGGCGACTCCGGCAGCCTGGTCGTCACCGAGGCCGCCGAGCCGGTCGGGCTGCTCTTCGCCGGCACGGACGCCTTCGTCCTGGCCAACCCGATAGCCACCGTCCTGAAGGCGCTACGGATCAGGCTGCCCGCAGCGTGAGCCGGATCAGGCTGCCCGCAGCCTGACCTCGTCGGCTTCCACCACCTGCTGGCCCAGCGGCCAGAAGGCGACCGGCACCAGCTTGAAGTTGGCGATGCCGAACGGGATCCCGATGATCGTCACGCACTGGGCGATCCCGGTGACGATGTGGGTCAGCGCCAGCCACCACCCGGCGACCACGACCCACAGGATGTTCGCGAGCCCGGAGGCGACGCCTGCGCCCGGCTTGGGCACGACGGTCCGCCCGAACGGCCACAGCGAGTAGAGCGCCAGCCGGCCGGCGGCCACCCCGAACGGGATGGTGACGACCAGCGCGAAGCAGATGAGCGCCGCCAGCCCGTACGCGATGCCGAGCAGGAATCCGCTGCCGAAGATGAACCACAGGACGTTCAAGATGAATCGCACAACCCCAGGATGACCGGCCCGCGCATCAGGGTCGTCTCAGGGTCGCCGCGGCGAGGAGGGCGGCGGCCCACCGCGACACGGCGAAGGCGTTCGGTCTCATCGGCGGACCGAAGCGCGGACCAGCGGGGCGGTCAGGCTCGCGACGGCGGCGACGGGCCGCGGGTAGGAGACCACGGCGGCTCGGGTACGCAGGATGCGAAGGATGACGTCCACCGCCCGGTCGGCCGTGATCATCATGGGCTTGACCGGCGACTTGGCCATCTTGGTGTCGACGAAGCCGAAGCGGATCGTGCTGACGGCCACCCCGTGCGGGCGCAGCGCGGCCCGCATGCCGAGCAGGAAGCTGGTCAGGCCGGCCTTCGAGGCGGCGTAGCCGGGGGCGGCCGGGTTGGGCGTGGCGTCGGCGATGCTGGACAGGCCGATCACGTGGCCGCGCCCGGCGGCGATCATGGCCGGCAGCACCACTTCGAGTGTGCGCGCCGCCCCGACCAGGTTCACCTCGAGGGCGCGGGTCTGCGCCGCCAGGTCGGCGAGGTCGAGCAGCTCACCTGTGCCGGCCGCGTAGACGCAGAGATCGACACCGTCCGCGACGACCTCGGCCAGCCGATCCGGGTAGGCCGGGTCGGTCACGTCGGCGACCACGTCGGTGAGTTCGCCGGGGCTGCGGGAGATGCCGGCGACGTCCCAGCCGTCCGCGCGGAGGCGCCGGGTCAGGGCCAGGCCGATGCCGTCGCTGTTGCCGATGATCACTGCTCGCACCGCAGCAATCTAACCGCCGGACCGAAAGATCGGATGTCTACGTTCGTCGATCGTTGACATGCCTGAAACAGGACGCATATTTTACGAAGACTTCCGCGTCTACCGACACAGTGGAAAGAGGCCCCGCCGTGCCCTCCCCGTCACGCCGCGACTTTCTCCGGCTCACCGGCGCCGCCGGAGCCGGATTCGCCCTTGCCGGCAATATCCGGCCCTTCGCCGCGCACGCCGCACCGGTTCGCCCGTCCGGCGTGGACCTGGTGCCGGACGGCGAGGCGACCACCCTCTGGTACCGCACGCCCGCCGCCGAGGCGCGCATCATCCAGGAGGGGCTGCCGGTCGGCAACGGACGGCTGGGCGCCCTCGTCGGCGGCGATCCATCCGATGATTTCCTCTATCTCACGGACGGCTCGTTCTGGACCGGAGGCAAGAACGACACGCTCCAGGACGACGGGTTCCTGCCGTACGGCGCGACCGACTTCGGCAGCTTCGGCCTGCTCGCCAAGCTCCGGGTCGCGCTGCCGGGGCACGCGACCGGCGTGATCGGCGACTACCGCCGGCAGCTCGACCTCAGCAACGGGGTGGTGTCCGCGACCTACCGGCACGACGGCGCCCGGTACCGCCGCGAGGTCTACGCCAGCCACCCGGACGACGTGGTGATCATCAGGTTGACCGGCGGCCCGCACACCGGCGCCGTCTCGCTCGCGGGCACGCACGGCGAGACCACCACGGCCGGGGACGGCCGCCTCGCCGTCGCCGCCGCTCTGCACAACGGCCTGAAGTACGCCGCCGTGGTCACCGCGGTCAGCGCCACCGGCCGGGTCGCCGTGGAGGGCGGCAGGCTCACCTTCGCCGGCTGCACCGAGCTGCTCATCGTGGTCTGCGGCGGCACCGACTACTCCCCCGACGCCGCGACGGCCTACCGCGCGCCGGGCACCGACCCGCTGGCCGTCGCCCACGCCAAAGTGACCGCGGCCGCCGCGGTGAAGGGCGGCAGGCTGCTCACCACGCATGTGGCCGACTACCAGCGTCTCTACAACCGGTTCACGATCGACCTGGGCGAGTCGTCGGCCGTGCAGCGTTCGCTCGACTCGTGGTCGCGGATAGCGGTGCGCCACACCGACGCGTCCACGCCCGACCCGGAGCTCGAGGCGGCTTACGTGCAGTACGGCCGCTACCTGACGATCACCGGCTCGCGTGACTGGCTGCCGATGAACCTGCAGGGCATCTGGGTGCACAACAACAACCCGGACTGGTACGCCGACTACCACACCGACATCAACGTCCAGATGAACTACTGGCCCGCGGATCCGGCCGGGCTGGGCGACCTCGGGCTCCCGCTGGCCGAGTACTGCGTCTCCCAGCTGCCGACCTGGACCGAGGTGACGCACAAGCTGTACAACGACCCCCGAAACCGGTTCCGCAACAGCAGCGGGAAGATCGCCGGCTGGGCGGTCGCCTTCTCCACCAACATCCACGGCGGCAGCGGCTGGGCCTGGCATCCGTCCGGCAACGCCTGGCTGTGCAACTCGCTGTGGCGGCACTACGAGTTCAGTCAGGACCGGGCGTACCTGGAACTGATCTATCCGGTCCTGAAGGGCGCCGCCGAGTTCTGGCAGGCCCGGCTGATCGAGTCGCCGGACGGGCTGATCGACGACACCGCCTGGTCACCGGAGCACGGCCCGGACCGCAAGGGCATCACGTACGGCCAGGAGCTGGCCTGGGAGCTCTTCGAGGAGTTCACGACCGCGGCGGCGACCCTGGGCCGGGACGCCGGGACGGCGGCCGAGCTCAAGGAGATGCAGGGCCGGCTCTACCTGCCGCGGGTGAGCCCGGAGACCGGCTGGCTCGAGGAGTGGAAGGAGCCGGGCAACCTCGGCGAGACCACACACCGGCACCTGTCGCCGCTGGTCGGGTTCTTCCCGGGCGACCGGATCGCCCACGACACCAGCCCGGCGGAGCTGCTCGACGGCGTACACGATCTGCTTGTCGCTCGCGGCATGGACAGCTTCGGGTGGGCCTGCGCGTGGCGGTCCCTGTGCTGGGCCCGGCTGAAGGACGCGGACCGCGCGTACCAGCTCTACCTGACCGTCCTGCGGCCGTCGATCAGCAACGGGAACGGCACCTCGGCGAACTGGTTCGACATGTACAGCCAGGGCAGCTACACGATCTTCCAGATCGACGCGAACCTGGGCGGGGCGGCGGCCGTGCTGGAGATGATCCTCTACAGCCGGCCGGGCGTGATCGAGCTGCTGCCCGCGCTCCCGGACGCGTGGGCCGGACGAGGCGAGGTCAAGGGTGCCGGCGCGCGCGGCGGCTTCGTGGTCGACCTGTCGTGGCGCAAGGGCAAGGCGACCGTGGCGACCGTCCGCAGTGTCGGCGGCACGACCACCGAGCTGCGCTCCGGCGACTTCCGCAAGCAGATCACCCTGCGGCCCGGGAAGTCGGTGACGGTCCGCCTGCCCTAGGCGGTCGGGGCTCTTCGAAGACCAGATGCGTACGGGTGTTGAGCACGCCCGGCATGCTCTGGATCTCGTCGAGCACCAGGCGGCGGAGGTCGGCGTTGTCCCGCGCCCGCACCAGCAGGATGACGTCGAACTCCCCGCCGAGCAGCCCGATGTGCGCGACCCCCTCCAGCTGCAGCAGCTGGGCGCGCACCTCCCGCCAGTCGTGCTGCCGGAGGTTCAGCGTCACGTAGGCGGAGGTGCCCAGCCCGGCGGCGGCCGGGTCGATGTCGGCGGTGAAGCCCCGGATGACCCCGGAGCGCTGCAGGCGTTCGACCCGGGCGTACGCGTTGGCGCGGGAGATGTGCAGGCGCTCGGCGAGCGTCCGCATGGACATCCGCCCGTCCGCGGTCAGCTCGTCGAGGATCCGGCGGTCGGTGTCGTCGAGATCAGCGGCCATCTGTCTCACCGGCCTTTCCCAAATGCTCGTTCAGCTGGACATCCGGTTGCGCTACTGCCGGGTACAAGCGACATCTTCTCGCCTTTCTAGCAGCTCTGGAGTTCATATGGCTCCGGCGAGAGCATGAGTCATGACACGTGACCCGGACCACCTGCTCCCCACGAGGGAGCCGGTGCGGCTGATCGACGCGACGGGCGAGCCGACCGGGCTCGCGGGCGTCGCCATGCCGCCGGACGACGCGCTGCTGCGGGCGTACGCCGCGCTGGTGGCCGGCCGGCGGCTCAACGACCAGGCGTACGCCCTGGTCCGCCAGGGCCGCCTCGCCGTCTACCCCTCCTCGCACGGCCAGGAGGCCTGCCAGGTGGCCGCCGCCCAGGTGCTGGACGACGGCGACTGGCTCTTCCCCACCTACCGCGACACGGTGGCCGCGGTGACCCGGGGCGTCGACCCGGTCGGGGTGCTCACCCTGCTCAAGGGTGACTGGCACTCCGGCTACGACCCGTACGAGAAGAACGTCGCCCCGCAGACCACGCCCCTGGCGACCCAGCTGCCGCACGCGGTCGGGGTGGCCCACGCGGCCACGCTGCGCGGCGAGCCGACCGTGGTGATGGCGCTCTGCGGCGACGGCGGCACCAGCGAGGGCGACTTCCACGAGGCGCTCAACTTCGCCGCCGTCTTCCAGGCGCCGGTGGTCTTCTTCATCCAGAACAACGAGTACGCGATCTCGGTGCCGCTGGCCCGGCAGAGCGCCGCCCCCTCCCTGGCGCACAAGGGCGTCGGGTACGGCATGCCGGGCGTCCGCGTCGACGGCAACGACGTGGCGGCGCTGCTCGCCGTCCTGGGCTCGGCGGTCGCCCGGGCCCGCGCCGGCGAGGGGCCGCAGCTGGTCGAGGCGCACACCTATCGCATGCAGGCGCACACCAACGCCGACGACGCCGGCCGGTACCGCAGCGACGACGAGGTGGCCGCCTGGACGGACCGTGACCCGATCACGCGGCTGTCGGCGTACCTCAGCAATCGAGGTCTTCTCTCGTCCTCCGACCGGGAAGCCTTTGCGGAGGCGGCCGAGCGGCTCGCCGAGGTGACACGGGACGGCATCAACCGCGACGTGACACCGGACCCGGCCGACCTGTTCGCGCACGTCTACGCGAGCCCCACCCCGCAACTGCGGGAACAACAGGCGCTGCTGGCCGACGAGCTGGCCCGAGAGTCATGACCGCCTGCACCGAGCGGCAGCAGCCGGCGGCCTCGGACGGCCTCGCGGGCGAGGGCCAGAAGGGCATGACAAAGGAGGTACAGCCGTCGTGACGCACGAGAAGCTGTCGATGGCGCAGGCGCTGAACCGCGCACTGCACGATGAGATGGCGGCCGACCCCACGGTGCTGATGTTCGGCGAGGACGTCGGCCCGCTGGGTGGCGTCTTCCGGATCACCGACGGGCTCACCGCGACCTTCGGCGAGCAGCGCTGCTTCGACACGCCGCTGGCCGAGTCCGGCATCGTCGGCATGGCGGTCGGGCTGGCCATGAACGGGATGCGCCCGGTCGTCGAGATGCAGTTCGACGCCTTCGCGTACCCCGCGTTCGAGCAGGTGATCTCGCACGTGGCGAAGATGCGCAACCGGACCCGCGGGCGCGTCGCGCTGCCGATGGTCATCCGGGTGCCCTACGCGGGCGGCATCGGCGGCGTCGAGCACCACTGCGACTCGTCCGAGGCCTACTACGCGCACACCCCCGGCCTGCACGTCGTCGCACCCTCGCACCCCTCCGATGCGTACGCCCTGCTGCGGGCCTCGATCGCCTCGCCGGACCCGGTGGTGTTCCTGGAGCCGAAGAAGCTCTACTTCGTCAAGGACGAGGTGGACACGACCGAGGAACAGCCCCCGATCGGCACGGCGGTGGTCCGGCGGGAGGGCACCGACGCCACCCTGATCGCGTACGGGCCGTCGGTGCCCGTCGCGCTCGAGGCCGCCGCGGTCGCCGCCCAGGAGGGCCGCAGCCTGCAGGTGGTGGACCTGCGCTCGATCGTGCCGTTCGACGACGAGACCGTCTGCGCGGCGGTCCGCAGCACCGGCCGGGCGGTGGTCGTGGCCGAGGCGTCCGGCTTCGCCAGCGTCTCCTCGGAGATCGTCGCCCGGGTGACCGAGCGGTGCTTCCACTCCCTCGCCGCCCCGATCCGCCGGGTCACCGGTTTCGACATCCCGTTCCCGCCGCCGAAGCTGGAGCACTTCCAGCTGCCCGGCGTCGACCGGATCCTGGACGCCGTCGACGACCTCCAGTGGGAGTACCCGTGAACACCTTCCTGCTCCCCGACCTCGGCGAGGGCCTGACCGAGGCGGAGATCGTGCGCTGGCTGGTGGCCGAGGGCGATGTGGTGGCCGTGGACCAGGCGGTGGTCGAGGTGGAGACGGCCAAGTCGGTGATCGAGCTGCCCAGCCCGTACGCGGGGAAGGTCTGCGCCTTGCACGGCACCGAGGGTCAGACGCTCGACGTGGGCAAGCCCCTGTTCTCCGTCGAGGCGGTCACGTCGGCCGAGGTGTATCGGGCGGAGGAGAAGGCCGGCTCGGGCAACGTCCTCGTCGGCTACGGCACCACGTCGACCTCCAGCGGTGGCCGGCGCAGAAAGCCCCGCACCGCACCGGCCCCCGCGGCACCCGCACCCGCCGCCCCTGCTCGCTCGACCCGCGTCATCTCTCCCCTGGTCCGCAAGCTGGCGCGCGAGGGCGGCGTCGATGTGGCCACCCTCGACCCGACCGGGCCGGACGGCCTCGTGGTCCGGGCCGACGTCATGCGGGCCCTGGCCAAGCCACCGTCGGCGGAGACCCGGATCCCGCTCACCGGCTTCCGCAAGGCGGTGTCGGCGGCGCTGACCCGCAGCCGCTCGGAGATCCCCGAGGCGACCGTCTGGGTCGACGTGGACGCCACCGAGCTGTGGAACATCCGGGAGAGCGTCCGCCCCGGCCCGGGCATCCTCGCCTACCTGGCCCGGTTCACCGTGGAGGCGCTCAAGCGCTACCCGGTCCTCAACAGCAGCCTGGACACCGACCGCCAGGAGATCGTCCAGCACGAGCAGATCAACCTCGGCCTGGCCGCACAGACCCCGCGCGGCCTGCTGGTCCCCACGGTGGCCGGCGCCGGCTCGATGAGCGTCGCCACGCTGGACGAACGGATCCGCCAGGTCACCGTGGACGCCCGCGAGGGCCGCCCGATCGACCAGTCCGGCACGTTCACGCTCAACAACTACGGCAGCTTCAACGTGGACGGCAGCGCCGCGATCATCAACCACCCGCAGGTGGCGATCCTCGGCTTCGGCCGCATCATCGACCGCCCCTGGGTGGTGGACGGCCAGATCGTCCCCCGCAAGATCACCCAGATGTCCTTCGTCTTCGACCACCGCGTCTGCGACGGAGGCACCGCCGCCGGCTTCATGCGAGCCGTCGCCGACGCCGTCGAGAACCCGCTGGCCGCCATGGTGAAGTGGTAGCTAGTAGGTGGCCCGGCCGCCGCTGATGTCGTAGACCGCGCCGGTCGAGAAGGTCACCTTGTCGGAGGCCAGCCAGGCGATCAGCTCGGCCACCTCCGCCGGCCGGCCGACCCGCTTCATCGGGATCAGGCTGGTGATGTGGGCGAGGGCGGCCGGGTCGGTCGACGCGTTCATCGGCGTCTCGATCACCGCGGGCGCGATCGCGTTGACCAGCACGCCGGTCGTGGCGAGCTCCTTGCCGAGGGACTTGGTCAGCGCGATCACGGCCGCCTTGGAGGCCGAGTACGCCGACATGTTCGGGTTGCCGTCCTTGCCGGAGATGCTGGCCATGTTGATCACGCGCCCCCAGCCCCGCGAGATCATCCCGGGCACGAAGGCCTGGCACATGTTGAAGGTGCCGCGCACGTTGACCGCGAACGTCCTGTCCCACTCGTCCGGCGGCAGCTCCCACAGCGGCCCGGCGGGCCCGATGACGCCGGCCGAGTTGACCAGGATGTCCGGCTCCACGGCGAGAGCGGCGTGCCGGACGGCCTCAGACGAGGTCACGTCGGCCACGAGATCGGCGTCGGGTGTCAGATCCAGGGTGACGACCCGGATGCCGTCCGCGGCGAGCCGGGCCGCGGCCGCCGCGCCGAGGCCGCTCATCCCGCCGGTGACCAGGGCGGTCCTCATCCCGGCAGCCCGTCGAGCCGGGCCAGCACGGACAGCATGACCTCGTCGGCGCCGGCCCCGATCGAGGTGAGCCGGGTGTCCCGGACCAGCCGGGCGGTCCAGGTGTCCTCCAGGTAGCCCATGCCGCCGTGGAACTGCAGGCACCAGTCGGCCACCTCCCGGATCAGCCGGCCCGCCTTGAGCTTGGCGACCGTCGCCTGCCGGGTGATGTCCTCGCCGGCCATCAGCGCCTCGCAGGTCTGCAGGTTGTGGCTGCGCAGCAGGTCGACCTCGGCCTGGAGCTCGGTGAGCCGGAACGCCACGTACTGACGGTCGGCGAGCCTGGTCCCGAAGACCGTGCGGTCCCGGACGAAGTCGCGGGTGCGGTCCAGCGCGTGCTGGGCGCCGCCGACGGTCGTGTACGAGGCGAACATGCGCTCCAGCACGAACTGCCGCATCTGCTGCTGGAACCCGCGCCCGATGACGCCGATGGTGTTCGCCACGGGCACGCGCACCTCGTCGAACACGAGTTCGGCGGTGTCCGAGCAGCGGTTGCCGAGTTTGTCGAAGGTGCGCGCGACGCTGAAGCCGGGGAGATCGGTGGGCACCACGATCTGCGACATGCCGCGGTGGCCGCCCTCGTCGGAGGTGCGCGCGAGCAGGCAGATCCAGTCGGCCTGGGCCCCGTTGGTGATGTAGACCTTCCGCCCGGTGATCACCCAGTCGTCGCCGTCGCGGGCCGCCCGGGTGCGCAGCCGGGACACGTCCGACCCGGTGTCCGGCTCGGTGACCGCGATCGCCGCGACCGCGGTGCCCGCGATCGCCGGCGCGAGGTAGCGCTCCTTGAGCTCCGGTGTGCCGAGCTCGTGCAGGGACGGGGTCGCCATCGCCGCCTGCACACCGATGGCCATGCCGACGCCGGTGGCGTTGATCCGGCCGTACTCCTCGGCGGCGATCATCTGGAAACTGTGGTCGGCGCCCTCACCGCCGTACTCGGGGGCGTACTCCAGCCCCAGCAGCCCCAGCTTGGCGGCCTTGGGGAACAACGAGTGCAACGGCACCCGCCCGGCGGCCTCCCAGTCGTCGACATAGGGGTTGATCTCCGCGTCGACGAACCGGCGCACGCTTTCGCGGAGTGCCTGATGGTCCTCGTTCAGCCGCATACCCTGACGGTAGTCATCACAGCGCCGGGGAAACAAGCACGCTTGCTTGTTTTTCCGCGTTGTGCGACCGTCACGGGGTGCTGCGCATCGGCAACTGCTCCGGCTTCTACGGGGACCGGCTGCCCGCGATGCGGGAGATGCTCGAGGGTGGCGGCACGGGCGGCGGAGCGGGCGGCGGAGCGGGCGGCGGAGCGGGCGGCGTGCTGGACGTGCTGACCGGCGACTACCTGGCCGAGCTCACCATGCTGATCCTGAGCCGGGACCGGGCGGCGGACCCCGCGACCGGCTACGCGAAGAGCTTCCTCGCCCAGCTCCGCGACTGCCTCCGCCTGGCCCTCGACCGCCGCGTCCGCATCGTCAGCAACGCGGGCGGCGTCAACCCTGACGGGCTGGCGGCGGCGATCCGTGAGCTCGGCGTCGACGCCCGGATCGCGACGGTGCGCAACGTGGAGCAGGACGGCGGTCACGCCTACCTCGGCGCCTTCGGCATCGCCCGCGCGCTGGAGGCGGGAGCGGACATCGTGATCACCGGCCGGGTCACCGACGCCTCGCTGGTGGTCGGCCCGGCCATCGCCCGCTTCGGCTGGAACCGCACCGACCTGGACGCCCTCGCAGGCGCCACGGTGGCCGGCCACGTCCTGGAGTGCGGAACCCAGTCGACCGGCGGCAACTACGCCTTCTTCGCCGAGATCGCCGACCTGGGACGGCCGGGCTTCCCGATCGCCGAGATCCGCCCGGACGGCTCCAGCGTCATCACCAAGCACCCCGGCACGGGCGGCGCGGTCACGGCCGGCACGGTGACCGCCCAGCTGGTCTACGAGATCGGCGACGCCCGCTACCCCGGCCCCGACGTCACCACCCGCCTCGACACGATCGAGCTGCGGCAACAGGGCAAGGACAGGGTCGAGATCTTCGGCGTACGCGGGGAAGCGCCGCCCCCGGACCTCAAGGTGGCGCATACCGCCGTGGGCGGCTTCCGCAACGAGCTCACGGTGGTCCTCACCGGGCTGGACATCGAGGCCAAGGCCGCCCTGTTCCGCCGCCAGTTCGAGGCCGCCGCGCGCACCCGGCCGGCCGAGGTGACCTGGACCCTCACCCGGCTCGACAGGCCCGACGCGCCCACCCAGCAGCAGGCGTCCGCGCTGCTCACGGTGGTGGCACGCGACAAGGACGAGAAGGTGGCCGGCCGGGCCTTCGCCGACGGCGCCGTGGAGCTGGCGCTGGCCTCCTACCCGGGTTTCTTCGCGACGTCGCCGCCCGGTCGCGCCCACCCCTACGGCGTCTTCACGGCCTCGTATGTCCCCCAGCGCGAGCACGAGGTGGTGCTGGCCGACGGCACGGTCGAGGCGATCGCCCCGCCCACGGTCACGCGCGCGCTGGAACCGCTGCCCGGCCCGGAAGCCGGTGACCCGGGCCGTAACAAAGAGAACGAACGTTCCTTCCCGGAGAAAGAACGTTCGTTCCCCCCGACGCGATCGCTGCCGCTGGGCACGCTCGCCGGGGCGCGGTCCGGCGACAAGGGCGGAGACGCCAACATCGGTCTTTGGGTACGTGACGCGCGGGCGTACCCCTGGCTCCGTGACCTGATCACCGAGCGCACCCTGAAAGCCCTGCTCCCGGAGGCGGCGGAGCTGCCGATCCGGGTCACCCGCCTGCCACGCGTCAACGCCGTGAACGTCGTGATCGAGGGCCTGCTCGGGCAGGGCGTCGCCTACAACGCGCGGTTCGACCCGCAGGCCAAGGGCCTCGGCGAGTGGCTGCGCTCCCGGCACGTCGACATCCCCGCCTGGCTGCTGGAGGACGCGTGACCATCATCCGGTCCACCCTGGACACCTCGGGCGAGGAGGCGCTGGCCGCCCGCAAGTCCATGCTGGAGGCCCTCGACGCGGTCGCCACCGAGACCATGAAGGCCGTGGCCGGCGGCGGGCCCAAGGCGGTCGACCGGCACCACGCGCGGGGCAAGCTGACCGCCCGGGAGCGCATCGAGCTGCTGCTGGACCGGGACTCGCCGTTCCTGGAACTGGCGGCACTGGCCGGCTACGGCTCGGACTTCACCGTCGGCGGCAGCGTCGTGGCCGGGATCGGCGTGGTCAGCGGCGTCGAGTGCCTGCTGATCGGGAACGACCCGACGGTCAAGGGTGGCTCGAGCAACCCGTGGTCGCTGCGCAAGACGCTGCGCATGCACGAGATCGCCCTGGTCAACCGGCTGCCGGTGATCTCGCTCGTGGAGTCCGGCGGCGCCGACCTGCCCACCCAGAAGGACGTGTTCATCCCGGGCGGCGCGGTGTTCCGCAACCTGACCCGGCTGTCAGCGGCCGGCATCCCCACGATCGCGCTGGTCTTCGGCAACTCGACCGCGGGCGGCGCGTACCTGCCGGGGATGAGCGACCACGTGGTGATGATCGAGAAGCGGTCGAAGGTGTTCCTGGCCGGGCCGCCGCTGGTGAAGGCGGCCACCGGAGAGGAGTCCGACGACGAGTCGCTGGGCGGCGCCGAGATGCACGCGACCGTGTCGGGGCTGGCCGACCACTTCGCGGCGGACGAGCCGGACGCGATCCGGATCGGCCGGCGCATCGTGGCCCGGCTGAACTGGCACAAGTCCGGCCCCTCCCCGGCCGTGACGACGACGCCCCGCTACCCCGCCGAAGATCTGCTCTCGATCGTGCCACCCGGCCTCAAGGCGCCGTTCGACCCGCGCGAGGTGATCGCCCGGATCGTCGACGACAGCGACTTCGACGAGGTCAAGCCGCGGTACGGGAGCTCGCTGGTGACCGGCTGGGCCACCCTGCACGGCTATCCGGTCGGCATCCTGGCCAACGAGCGCGGCGTGCTGTTCAGCGAGGAGGCGCAGAAGGCCGCCCAGTTCATCCAGCTCGCCAACCGTTCGCACACGCCGCTGCTGTTCCTGCACAACACCACCGGCTACATGGTCGGCAAGGAGTACGAGCAGGGCGGCATCATCAAGCACGGCGCGATGATGATCAACGCGGTGTCCAACTCGACCGTCCCGCATCTGTCGCTGCTGATCGGCAACTCGTACGGCGCCGGGCACTACGGCATGTGCGGGCGGGCGTACGACCCGCGGTTCGTGTTCGCCTGGCCGAGCGCCCGGTCCGCGGTGATGGGCGCGCAGCAGCTCGCCGACGTGCAGTACATGGTGTCCAAGGCGTCGGCGCTGGCTCAGGGCAAGCCTTTCGACGAGGACGGTGCGCAGGTCGTGCGGCACATGATCGAGCAGCAGATCTCCGCGGAGGCGATGCCGATGGTCCTGTCGGGGCTGGTCTACGACGACGGGATCATCGACCCGCGGGACACCCGCGACGTCCTCGGCGTCGCGCTTTCCGCGGTCCACAGCGCGCCGGTGCGCGGCACCGGCGCCTTCGGCGTCTTCCGGATGTGAGGGAGTCATGATCACCTCGGTTCTGGTCGCCAACCGGGGCGAGATCGCCCGGCGGATCTTCCGCACGTGCCGGCAGCGCGGCTTGGGCACGGTCGCGGTCTTCGCCGACCCGGACGCCGGCAGCCCGCACGTGGCGGAGGCCGATGCGGCCGTACGCCTGCCCGGCGCGTCACCGGCCGACACCTACCTGCGCGGCGACCTGATCATCGAGGCCGCCCGCCGCGCCGGGGCCGACGCCGTCCACCCCGGGTACGGCTTCCTCTCCGAGAACGCGGACTTCGCCCGGGCCGTGCTGGACGCCGGGCTGACCTGGATCGGCCCGTCGCCGGACGCGATCGCCGCGATGGGCTCGAAGGTGTCGGCGAAGCGCCTGATGGCCGCCGCCGGCGTACCCGTGCTGCCCGAGCTGGACCCGGCGACCATCACCGAGTCCGACCTCCCCCTGCTGGTGAAGGCCTCGGCGGGCGGCGGCGGCCGGGGCATGCGGGTGGTATCCGACATTTCCGATTTGAAGGATGCGATCGCGACCGCGTCCCGGGAGGCAGAGGCCGCTTTCGGTGATCCCGACGTCTTCTGCGAGCGCTACCTCCCGAGTGGGCACCACGTAGAGGTCCAGGTGCTCGCCGACCAGCACGGCACCGTCTGGGCGCTCGGCGAACGCGAGTGCTCGCTGCAGCGCCGCCACCAGAAGGTGATCGAGGAGGCGCCGTCCCCGTTGGTCGAACGCCTCGGCGGCGACCTGCGCAAACGCCTGCTCGCGGCGGGCCGGGACGCGGCCGCCGCGGTCGGCTACACCGGAGCCGGCACGGTCGAGTTCCTGGCGTCCGCGGACGGCGACTTCTGGTTCCTGGAGATGAACACCCGCCTCCAGGTCGAGCATCCGGTCACCGAGTGCGTCACGGGCGTCGACCTGGTCGCGCTCCAGCTGGACGTCGCCGAGGGGCGGCGGCTGACCGGCCCGGAGCCGGAGATGACCGGCCACGCTGTCGAGGCCCGCCTGTACGCCGAGAGCCCGCTCGACGACTGGCGTCCGCAGACCGGCACGCTCGCCACGTTCGAGGTCCCCCTCCTGGACGACGTCCGGGTCGACTCCGGGGTGGAGGCCGGCAGCGAGGTCGGGCCGCACTACGACGCGATGCTGGCCAAGGTCATCGCGTACGCCGGAACCCGTACCGAGGCCGCCCGGAGGCTGGCCGCGACACTGCGCCGCGCCCGGGTGCACGGCGTCGCCACCAACCGTGACCTGCTGGTCGGCACCCTCCTGCACCCGGCGTTCCTGGACGGCACCGCGGACACCGGCTTCTACACGGCCCACCCGCCCGCGACGCTGGTCCGCTCCCCCGACGCCGCACTCCACGCTCTCGTGGCGGCGCTCTCCGACGCGGCCGCCGGGCGCGGCCCACTCCTGCCCGGCGTGACCAGCGGCTTCCGCAACATCCCGGTCGGCTTCCGCAGCCGGGTCTACGCGCTCGGCGACCGCGAGATCGAGGTCCGCTACCGCTTCGCCCGGGGCGTGCTGGAGGTCGACGGCGGCGACGCCCCCACGCTGGTCGACGCCGACGCGGCGCAGGTCGTGCTGGACGTGGACGGGGTGCGCCGGCGGTGGACCGTCGGGAGATTCGGCGATCGGGTCGTCGTGGACGGGGCCGACGCCTCGGTGGAGCTGACGGCGGTGCCACGGTTCGCGGACCCCTCGGCGCAGCTGCCCGCCGGGGCGCTGATCGCGCCGATGCCCGGAACCGTGGTGCGGGTGGGCGTGCGGGTCGGCGAGACGGTCACGGCGGGCCAGCCGCTGGTCTGGCTGGAAGCCATGAAGATGGAACACGCGGTCAAAGCCCCCGGCGACGGCACGGTCAGCGAGACCCCGGTGACACCGGGTCAGCAGGTGAGTCAGGGAACGCCGCTCGTGGTCGTACAGAGCCATGACTGACACGGCCTCCCCCAAACAGGACCGCAGCCGGGCGACGCGGCTACGGCTGCTGGAGACCACCATCCGGTGCCTCGCCGCGCACGGATGGGAGGCCTCCACGGTCGGCCTGATCGCGACGGAGGCCGGCATCAGCCGGGGCGCGGTGCAACATCACTTCCGTACGCGGGAAGCTCTGATCCTGGGGGCCTTGGAGCACATGTTCGCGGAACGCGCGGCGCAGCTGGACGCCCTGCCCGAGCCGCGGGGCGCCGGGCCGCACCGAACCCACGCCGTCGTCGCCGGGCTGGTGGACGTCATCGGGGGCGAGCTGTTCCGGGCCGCGCTGCAGGTGTGGACCGTCGCGGCGGCGGACCCCGAACTGCGTGCTGCGGTCGTACCCCTGGAAAGGCATTTTGCACGAGGGGTGCACCGCCGGGCCGTCCGGCTGCTCGGCGCCGACGACGCCGATCCCGCCCAGCGGACCCTCGTCCAGGCGACCCTGGATCTCGCCCGCGGACTGGCGTTGGCCGACGTCCTGACCGACGACTCGCGGCGCCGAGCTCGTATTGTGCGAGCCTGGTCGTCGCAGCTCGCACTCGCCCTGGCACCCTGAACAAGGCCGGTGCGTGACCATGGACACTACGAAGGAGCGTTCGATTGCCTAAGATGCCTGCCGCACCACTTGTCGCCGCATGAACGAGGACTCCACGATGCCGCTCACTCCCGCAGACATCCACAACATGGCCTTCAAGAAGCCGCCGATGGGCAAGCGTGGGTACGACGAGGAGGAGGTCGACGCCTTCCTCGACGAGGTCGAGCAGGAGCTGATCCGGCTCCTCGAGGAGAACGGGTCCCTCCGCGACCGGGCCCAGCGCGTGGGTGGCCCCGGTGGCGGCGGCAACGCGGCCTCGACCATGGTGCTCAACGGCGAGTTCGCCGAGATCGCCCAGCAGCTCGAACGGGCGCAGGAGGCACGCGCCCGGGCCGAGCAGACCGCGCGTACCGTCCAGGACCAGCTCGACCGGGCCCGCCGCTCGACCCCGCCGACGCCGATGCCGACCTCGCCGGCCGGTGACGACGACCGCAACGCCCGCGTGCTGGCCATGGCGCAGCGCACCGCCGACGACCACATGCGCGACGCCGAGCGCGAGGCCGACACGGTGATCACCGGCGCCCGCGGCAAGTCCGAGCAGATCTCCAGCGAGGCGCAGCTCAAGGCGGCGACCATCGAGAGCGACGCCCGGCGCAACCACAGCGAGGCGCTGAGCACGCTGAGCGCCAAGCGGTCCGCCGCGCTCGACGAGATCGACCGGCTGGCGATGCTGGCGAAGAGCTACCAGACGGCGCTCAACGACCACGTCACCCAGCAGCTGCGCGAGCTGAACAGCGTGCCCGCCGGCGACGAGTAGGCCGTGTCCCGGGGATCAGTCATGTGCGAGGCGAGGTCCAGAGGGTGGCTGGCCTCGCCCGCGGCGCGCCCTCATCCTGGTGTTGGATGTGGGTGTGTCGTGGGTGGCGTCAGGCGCGCGCTGGGCCACGCCGCAGCCCTGGCTGATCCCCGGGACACGGCCTGAGCCGCGCCCGGGTGCGGGTCTCGCACTTCAGCGACAGCCACCCGGGCCGGCCGGACGGGGTGTCGGCCTCGGTGGGCCGCACGGTAAAGCTGCTCCGCGAGGCCGGTCACCAGGTGCGCGACCACCGGCCCGGGCCGCTGATCGGGCGGCGCCGAGCCGACCAGCTGCGGGCGGTGCCGTACCCGGTCCGGCGCATGCGGGTGGCGCTCCCGTGGGGCGCCGGACCGGATGGTGCGCCCGCCGACGTGGTCCACGTGCACACCACGGGGACGGCCGGGATGACCGGGTTCGCGTACGCCGCCCGGCACCGCCTGCCGGTGGTCGTCACCTGGCACATCGACATGCTGGCGTACGTGCGGCACTACCCCGACCTGGCGATGGCCGCGGCGTCCTCCGCGCACCGGATGCGGCTGGGCTGGTCGGTCCGCGACTACCTCGAGCTGAGCGATTGGAACGGCCGGCGGCATCACCGGCTGTCGGTGCTCGGTCACGGTCTTTTCGAGCGTACGCGGATGATCCTCGCACCGTCCCGCAAAGCGGCACTCGGTCTCCGAGCCGTGGGGAAGGTCCCGGAGATCCGGATCCTGCCGACGCCGGTGACCGCCCCGCCGGTCGTCTCCGGCTCGGCACCTCTCTCCGGCCCGGCCCTGTCCGACCCAGCCCTTTCCGACCCAGCCCTTTCCGACCCGGCCCTTTCCGACCCGGCACTCTCAGGCCCGGCACTTTCCGACCCAGCCCTTTCCGGCCCGGCACTCTCCGGCCCGGCCCTTTGCGGTCCGTCCTTCTGCGGCTCGCGGCGCGCTCAGCTGGGCCTGCCCGCGGACGCGCCCGTGGTCCTGCACGTCGGGCGCGTCACCCCCGAGAAGAATCCCGCCCTGCTGCTGACCGCCTTCAAGCTTCTGCTGCGTACGGTGCCCGGCGCGCACCTGGTCCTCGTCGGCGCGCATCAGGGCCGCCGCGCCGTCCGTGCAGCCGCCGACCGCCTCGGCCTGGGCGACCGCGTCCGGCTGATCCCGCCGGTGCCGCCCCGCATGGTCGCCGGCTACTACCGGATGGCCGACGTGCTCGCCTTCCCGTCCCTGACCGACACGCAGGGTCTCGTGCTGGCCGAGGCGGAGGCGTGCGGCCTGCCGGTCGTGGTCGCCGACGAGGCCCTCGCCCACCGCATCGACCCCGGCCTCCCGCCCCGGATCGCCGCCGCGCCAGACCCGGCGTTGTTCGCCGCGGCCATCGTCCGGCTGCTGCGCGACGAGACGCTGCGGTCGGCAACCATCGAGACCGGCCGCCGCGACATCACCGCCTTCACGCCGGAGCGCTACCTCACGTCGCTGGTGGCCGCCTACCAGGCCGCGCGGGCGTAGGCCCCTCGCCCGCGGACGCCTGCCGGGCCCCGCGTAGACCTCTCACCCACGGACGCCCGGCAGGCCCCGCGTAGACCCCTCACCCACGAACGCCCGGCAGGCCGCGCGGCGAAACGCCCGGCAGGCAGCGCGCGTGCAGGCCTACCAGGGCACGCGGGCGTAGTTTTTCAGCAGCACGCCGTGGACCGGGTCGCCGCTCTCGCCGCGGATGATCGGGTCGTAGATCCGCGCCGCCGCGTCGACGACGTCCAACGGCGGACGCCAGCCGGACGCCGCGCGGCGGGCCTTGCGAGCGGCCGGGTTCTCGTCGGTGATCCAGCCGGTGTCGACGCCGCACATGTGCACGTGGTGCCGGGCCAGGTCGCCCGCGCCCACCTGGGTCAGCATGTTGAGGCCGGAACTCAGTCGCCAACGATGCGGTAGCGTGCGAAGAGGAACTGAGGTTACACGAGATGATCAATGGCGCGTAAACCTCGGGTGTAGGCCATCGAGTCTTGATAGACATTGGTATCCGAGGGCATGCCAGCTGGTCCGCCGCAACCGTTAACGCGGAGGAGATGTGTGAGATTCGGTGTAATACTACTGCCCGACTTCGACATGTCAGAGAAGCTCATCTCCATGTCTCGGGTGATTTCCGCAGAGGCGGACCCCATCATGACCGTTGGCGAGGCAAGACCACCTCATGTGTCAGTCCTGCACTTCAGCGGAACGGAAATGGATGCAGTCCGCGTTTGGGCCGAGTGTACGGACACGGAGGCCCCCTCGCTACACCTACGCGCTACCGGCATCAAGATTGCGTACATCGACGCCGAGAACTTCTACGTTCCTGAAGGAGGGGTCTACTTCGGTTTGGAGATAGCCGCGGAAGAGGGATTACAGGCTCTTCATCGAAAGTTGTTAGGTATCGCGGAGGCACGCGGTCTTGAGACAATCGGTGCCGTTGGCCATGACTACAGCCCTCATGTGACTTTGGGAGTTCTGATCGGCGACAGAGCGGTTCTGAAGGTCGAAGTCGACGACACCTTGAGGGCAAGCTTCAGCTGCCGTATGGCTTTAGGACGGATGGGCGATTATGGAACCTTTCCAGACGTGATCGACAGCCAATGAAACTGCGCCGCGAGGTAGGCCGATGCCGGTCCTCCCTATGAATCCCAGATCGACTCCAGAGATTTCCTGATGCGTTCGAACTTCGCGGCAGGATTCGTAGAGTCGATGACGATGGACGGGAATTCCAATCCGGGGTCAGCGTCCGTGCTCAGATACACAATTTTCGAAAGGGGGGTACTTCCGTGCACTATTCCAATCTCATAATCTGCATCGGGCGACCAGTGGATCAGTACTGCTGTGGCTTCCCCAACCAATCTCAGAACTTCGGAGCGCAGGAGTCTCCCGCCGTTGTCGACCACGCCGAATCCGATCACGTTGGCACCGAGCGCACCCATCAGAAAGTTGGAGATCTTGTAGCCTACCGCCTCGTTGGCACGCCAAATGAAGTAGACGGTACGGCGTTGCACGGCACGGCCGACCGAGGGGAAGACGTCGTCGACGATTATCAGTTCTCGATAGTTTCCGGACCTGCTGAACAGCGCGAATCGCAGTTCAGCCTCCGCGACCACCCTGGCTGCGACCGCTGGGTCCGTCCGCCTTGAAAGCCACATGACGAACTGATCTTCCGGCTGATGCGAACGACTGACGATGTCTCGTAGGAAGGTGGATCTCAATCGTCCGAGCGCGAATCGTAGCTCCGCGATCCCCTCTGCGTCGGGTGATACCTGCTCCCATTGCAGCAGGCGGCGTACGAGCACCGCCTGCACTAGAGCGTCATGAAGCTGCTTAGCTTCGAAGAGAATGGCGCTCTCTAGGATCATCGGCAGAACGACCGATTTGGCGATGTTGATGAAGAGGACTCCGGTTGTGGTGAGTCCATCTCGTAGGTATCCTTCAAGCGCGGCTTTGCTGGCTATATGGATCGAATCGAGATCCACGCCACCGCGCACGAGTTCTACCGCCGCGCGGAAAACTCGGTTGTTGGCCAACTGAGAACCGTGCCGGCCGGAAGCCATTTCGCTATGGGCTCTGAACCAGTACTCGCTTTGCTGTGGTTCGCTGGCCAGACCTGCCGCCAGCGCTGCACGCCACGCCACACTCGGCGTCGATCCGAGTACAGAGATCGGGCCAAGCGCCGGCGGCAGTTCATTCCACGAGGAATCTTTCTTGCCTCCCAGCAGGGAGATGAGGGCGTCGTTCAACTTGTACGCCTCGGGGAACCTGCCGCGTTGCGCGGCGATCCGCGACAAAATTACGTCTCGCAGGGCAACGTTCTCATCGGTGGTGGGTATCGTTTTCAGCACTGAAACACTTGCGGTCAGGTGGCCGAACTTCTGCTGGAGCGTGGCCAGCACTAACGACAAGGCTTCCACCTGACCCAGAAATGCCATGCCGCTACGGGCCAGGCGAATTCTCCTGTAGAGCTCCTGTTCAGTATATCGCCATCCCTTGTGCGAGATCAGGGGCAGCATCTCGCTCCAGATGCGCTGAACGGAACCGAATAGCAGATCTCCACTCATCTATTCAGGCTTCCTAGGATCAAAGAAGTTCGAGCCCCACGAGCCTTCGGCGAATGCGCTCAGTCGTTTCCAGTACGGAGCGCTGGAAGGAAAGTCGGAGGATCCCTTCGATGTCCGACGGGAGTGTGGTGCCCTCTTGATGCAAGATGATCACCGCTTGACGACCGAGGTGCCGAAGAAACCACCCCAGCTCGACTAAAGCGTTCTGCCTGGCAATGTAAACCTCCTTTGGCAAGTCATGACCTTGATCCAATAGCCGGTCATCCGGTGTCAGAAAGACAAACGCCACGTCACATTTCCGAGCGTAGTGTTCGAACTTATCGATGATCGACAGGCCGAGATCATCTTCCTCTTCCACGAGGATCGCGCGCACGCCGATACTTGCCAACCAATTCTTGAGCTGTAGGCTCTGCAGTTCTGCACGCCCGTGGGCCAGAAAGGCGAGCGTCAGCGAGTTTCCTATGCCGTCAGCACTCATGTGTCTTCTCAGGGCCGTCGGTCACGACATATCTTATCGTGTCAGAGGGGTCGAAGGGTTCCTCGCCGAATTCGACGGCCTGGCTGTGTTCCAACGGGAAGTACACGTGCGCGCACCGCGGCAAGATTTTGACCAGGTCACCGGCCTTGAGTTCCATGGAGGCGGTTTCGTCAGTGTCCAGATCGTGGTAGAAGGCCTTCAATCGACCAGAAATTACGTACAGGTTCTCGATCTTATTCAGATGATAGTGGTTTCCCCTGTAACCGCCGTCGATCATCGCGAACTCAATGAACGCCAGGAATCGGAAGGCGTCACCGTTGACGATCTGGGCAATCTCACCCATCGATCCCCGGACGATCCCACCATCCGCCGGCGCTGGCGCGTTTGACACCACTAGGTGTCTGACAGAAACCTTATCCAAATCCATTCACCTGCTCCACCAGCCCCAGAATGATCTTTCACACAGCTCGGCCCTCAGACTACGGCAACTCCGACCACCAGACCACTGTCGACCGTGGGAACCTAGATGGCCGTTATGAACGGCGTAAACTCATCGCGAGCCTCGACCCCAGACACCTGTAACCTGCAAGGCAGAAACGCCGCCGGGGTGGCTTCTCACCGAGGCGGTTCAAGCGCTTCGACGGGTCCGCCGCCGGTACGTCGCCGGAGTGCGCCAACGACGAGTTCGATCGTCGACCGCTGGGTCTCCACGAGGGAAGCGGGGAGGTCGTCGGAGCGATGGAATGCACCTCGCGGAGGCTGTCCATCCAATTCAACGCAGTAGACAGCGGCGTTTTCGGTCCCGCGCCGAACCACATGGAACTGGTTGCCGACGAAGAACGGGGTGTCACGGAGCAACGGGCTACCCAGCTCCCGATCAATGATCCGCTGCAGAGCAGCGTCATGGGACACGTCGGTAGGTCGCAGGACGGTTCCGGGCGTGTGCAGCATGCCAGGCCAGACCTTGTCATCCATAGAGCGTGGAAGCAGCAGAACTTCAACCTCTCCGTCATCCGATACCCGAACTGGCACGAGCTCCACGATCGACAGCACGGTTATTCTGGCCAGCTCGAGGAAGACATCCTCCGGCAGCCAGCCCGGAGTAATCTGTCGCAGAAGACGAATGAGCGTTCTGACATCGTTTGAATCCTCGAAGGTCATACCACACCTCACCTAGCTAGTTGTCTCATCCTACGGCGCTCCTCATCGATGACGGACCGATTTGCGCCGCACATTCGCTTACTCTCCATGCCAGGCCGATCGAGATGATTGAATACGGACCACACTGGACCTCGGTTCACATCCATCGCTAGGATGATCAGAACAACCTGCATATACGTATATAGATGGGATAGGGTCACAGATGAACAGCAGTGCAGTTTCGATCGAAGAACTGATGGCATTCGCAGAGGGAACGGCCCGAGAAGCTGGACGATTACTTGTCGAGGGACGCTCGCTACCCAAAAATGTCACGGTGAAGAATTCACCGATGGACATCACAACCTCCGTCGACTTAGCGGTCGAATCGCTGGTAACGAAGCGGATCGCAGGTGCCTATCCTTTTGATTCTATTGTCGCAGAGGAGGGAAGTAGCGTCAATGGTACGACAACGCGCCGATGGATTGTCGACCCACTCGACGGCACCGCCAACTATGCGCGAGGATGGCCGGTTTGCGCCGTCTCAATCGGAGTCGAGGTCGACGGCCGATTCACCGTGGGGGCGGTCTACAACCCCTTCCTTAACGAGATGTATGTCGCAGGCGAGGGGATCGGCGCATTTCTCAACGGAGAAAGATTGGAGAAGAGGACCGAGGATGTCGAGATTTCGGAGGCTTTCGTCGGCATCACCGGAGGATATGATCTCATAGATCGAGGAGAAAGGGGCGGGGCTGCTCGTGCCCTGATCGCCGAAGCCGGTGACGTCCGCTATACCGGATCGGCGGCACTCGACTACTGCCATGTAGCCAGTGGGCGTTTGGACGCTGCCTTCGGAAACGGTTACCGACTATGGGACATGGCTGCAGGGAGCGTCATCGCCACTGAAAGCGGATGTCTCGTCGTGGATTTGGAAGGGCGATCGGCGCCGCTTCCGCCTGAAGCCATCCTAGTGGCGGTCCCGAGCGTGGAGCCCGCCGTTCGAGCCATCGTCTCCGCCGCGGTGGCCGAATCCCGTCGGTCCATGATCTACTAGCTTGCCGTCGTTCGCCCCAGTGGGCCGGTCCGAAGTCGTGGTGTGCGATGGACCCGCACTCCGCGCTGCGACAGGTGCCGCCTATGTACGCGTCCTAACGATGTTTGCCTTGCCGTGACCTCGCCCCTTCACTGTTGGGCGAGGTAACCTATCAAGGGCTCCAGGCTGCCTATCCGGCAAGGATAGCAATGAAAGCGGCGACGTAGGTAGTTGCGAAGCAGAACGGAATCCATTGTTCCAAATGAGTCAGCGGCCAATATCTCGACGAGTCACGGCCCTCCCCTAACGCCTTCCACTCGGCCCGCCAGTAGGGTGATGCCGGTAGGCGCTCCTCGAGGACGCCGACAATTACATACTTCGCAGAGTTCAGCTGACGGTAGGAACGAAGCAGCCAGAACCAGGCGGCACACTGCAGTAACAGCGCCACTGTGGGGAGTGAGACGGACCAGAGGGCGGCATTCGGCTTATCCCTCCAAAAGATTCCGATGGCAGTGAAAACCAGCGTATTAAGTGTCAGAAAGAAGGTATTCGTCAAGCCGCGCCTGGCACTGACTCTATCCGCCATCTCTAGGTAGATCTTGTATTGGTCCATGACTGCGGCCTGATATTTTTCGTCGACGCCCTGATACCGCTGAGCAGTAACGGCCTCGGTCCAAACGGTCGGACGCACCTCTTCGATGTTTGCAGTCGTCGTTCGGAATTTCCTAAACACGCCCATCGTACGCATTGTGCCAGTGATAACCGAGGTGGCAAGACCCGTCGCACGTGGCACCGCGCCCGATGTCCCGGTTGGGCTGCGCGACAAGGCACGAAGTCTCTAGTACTCCAGCAGGGGATCCGTGCTGGCCAGCGAGGCGTGTGGTTTTGTCTGTGGACGGCAACCAGGCCACCGCAGGCTCTTGAAGGTTTGTTTGAACCCAAGATGCCGCGGTAGTGCCGCCCGCAGAGCAGACGCCCAGCGTCGGAACTGCTCGACGATCGTCGAACACACCGGTTACGACGGACCCGGCGGGTTATAGGACCCGATCGGCCGAGCTAGTGCCGTGACCACGAACGTTCGCGGTGTTGGTTGATACGTCGTCGGCCTGACCGGCGTACGCGTAAATGTCGACCGGCACCGCCAGTCGGGCTGAGCGGGACTCGGAAGGTGCACGGCGGACAGGTCGTTGGACGTGATCGATGAGCCTGCGCGGAAAACGCTGACGCATCGTGGTGGCCGCTACCAATTTCTCGGGAGCCTTACAAGACACCGAGGGGTGTGTACCCGTGAACGTTTCGACATGGGTGCTCCCTCTGAGGTCACGGTCGGGCGATAGGTCGCTCTGCTGATGTAGCGCTTGAGGCTGCGCATGATCTCGCGTTTCGTGCGGCCTTCGGCGGTGCGGCGGGCGAATTAGTCGCGGGTGCGGTGATCGTGGCCCATCCGGACCAGCGCGACGGTGTAGAGAGCTCGGTTCAAGCGCCGGTCACCACCGCGGTTGAGCCGGTGTCGGGTGGTGTTGCCTGACGAGGCCGGTAGTGGCGATACGCCGGTCAGGGCAGCGAATGCGGCTTCAGAGCGATCGCCCAGACCGCTCACAGCCTCAACATCGACGAATTGTGGCCGTGGGCTGCCGGCGATCGCACCGTTCTGCGGTCCTAACAGTGGCCCGTGAGCAGATCGTCGCTGGCGTCGACACGTCGCAGGGTGTTCGGCAGGTGCGGGCCGTGTCAGCGATGACGTAGACGGCAGCTCGGAACGTCCCAGGTGGTGGGTTCGGTGCGGTCGAGCAAGCTGACCGCGCCCGCGACGACCAAGCTGCCGTACGACAGGATCGTCGACTCTGCCGAGCTGCCGGATTCCCTCGATGGGGAGAGGTTCGACGTCATCGTCGGCCCAGTGGGCAGCGATGTCCGTACGCGGAGTCTGGATCTGCTGGCGGCGGGTGGGCGCCTGCTGGTGGTGGGGAATGCGAGCGGCGATTGGACCCATCAGATGGGCAGCAATCAGTTGTGGCTGGGAAACGCCACCGTCTCCGGCTTCAACGCGGGCGCCTTCGTGCCCGCGCACCCGCAACTGGTTTGCCCCGCGATCGAGGCGGCACTGAGGGCGGTTGCCGCCGGACTGAGCGACACCGAGGTCGACGTGCTGCCGTTCGCCGAGGCCGCCGCCGCGCACAAGCGCATGGAGAGCCGCGCCCTCGACGGCCGCATCGTCCTCACGCCGGGCGCGCGAGGACGAACGAACCGCGTTCACTCTCGCCGTCGTCCTCTGGCGAGCAGCCCCGGCCGCAGCGCCCGGATCAGCTCGGCCATGGCCCGGATCGCCTTCACCCGGCGCCGCCGGGGAACGAGCACCAGGGCACAGACGAACATGATCACGATGGCGACCATCGGCGCGCAGACGACCAGGACGACCGCCCACGGGCCGCCGGTCAGCAGTGGTTCGAAGAAAGGCCCCATCCCCTCCCGCCTCTCGACTCCGCTGGTCGAGAAGGGCACAGGGCTCAGTCCGACCAGTCCAGAACTGGGGGAAGCTGAGTCCGACTGCGATCGGGGTCTCAGGTACTACGGTCTACCTGCAACAATAGACCGACTTGTCCCGGTTGATTCCTAAGTGTCACCCGTTCGGATGGCGTTGTCGACGAGGACGGCTGCCAGAGGGCGCTGCCGCTGTTCAGCGATGGCGGCTCGATCGTGATGACCGGGTCGAACGCGTCACTCCGGGGCTACCCCGACTGGAGCGTGTACGCGGCGAGCAAGGCGGTGCTGCCCGCCTACGCACGGGTGTGGGTGTCCGAGTTGAGGGACCGCAGGATCCGGGTGAACGTGCTGACCCCCGGCCAGGTCGCCACGCCGATCCTCGCGGAGGTGATGGACGAGCAGACGAAGGCACGGTTCGAGGCCATGATCCCGAAGCGGGAGATGGGCCGCCCCGACGAGATCACGTCGGTCGCGCTGTTCCGCGCCTCGGACGACTCGAGCTACCTCAACGGCATGGAGCTGGTCGTCGACGGCGGCACCACGGTGATCTGAGCGCTCGGAAACCCACCGCCAAATCTGATCCAGACACGCGATCTTCCGCGGCGTCCTGGCCGGGGACAAGCCGGTGGACGTGTTCTTCGCCGGCGACAGCGCCGGGGCGAAGGCACGCGTCGCGGCGTTTCTGGAGAGTTGGACATGAGGGCCCTCGACGCGGGAGGGCTCGAGATGGCCTACGCCCTCGAATGGGCCGGCATGCTCCTGGTGGGTCTGGCACGCAACGGCGCCGGCTTCGACGTCGCCCTGGGCGCCGAGGTCCACTGAGGACTCTTAACGACGGCGGATCACGACTCCAGGTGGGCGCGGAGTTTCCCCAGGGCCCTGGTCAGCAGCCGGCTGACGTGCATCTGGGAGACGCCGATCTCGGTGGCGATCTCCGACTGGGTCAGGTTGCCGTAGAAGCGGAACGACAGGATGCGCTGCTCGCGCTCGTCCAGAGCGGCCAGCGCCGGGCCCAGGGCGACGCGCAGCTCGGCCAGCTCGTACCCCCGGTCCTCGCTGCCGAAGGTGTCGCCGAGCTCGCCGGCGCCGTCCTCGCCGGCGGGTGCCGACAGGCTCGTCGCCGCGTACGCGCGGGCGCCCTCCAGACCCTCCAGCACCTCCTCCTCGGTGATCCCGAGGTGGTCGGCGACGTCGGCGACGGTCGGCGAGCGGCCCAGCGCGTGGGTGAGCTCGTTGTTGGCCGCGGTGATCGCCAGGCGCAGCTCCTGGAGGCGACGCGGCACCCTGATGAACCAGGTGCGGTCGCGGAAGTGCCGTTTGATCTCGCCGATGATCGTGGGCACGGCGAAGGCGGCGAACTCGACGCCGCGGCCGGGCTCGTAACGGTCCACTGCCTTGATCAGGCCGACCACCGCGACCTGGGTGAGGTCGCCGAGCGGCTCGCCCCGGCCCTGGTAGCGCCGGGCCAGGTGCTGGGCCAGCGGCAGCCAGGCCTGGATGGCGCGGTCGCGCCGGGCGGCGCGGGCCGGGTCACCTACGGGGGTACTGGCAAAGCCCGCGATCAGTTCGCCGGCGCCGGCGGTGTCGGCGATGCCGGAGGCATTCACTGTCCACTCTCCTTGCCGATCAACAACGGTTGCTGTCCGGCAAAGATAACCGTACGGCCCGGGGCTGCCAACCAAAAGGATGACCAGGGGGCGAGCCGGAAGGTCGCATCCTGCCGGTCCGCGCCCGGCGAGGAACTGCTCAGCGGGTCGATCCGCAGCACGAAGTCGTAGTGCCGCAGGTGCCGGTCGGGAACGTTGTACGACCGGAAGGATGCCCTGGTGGAGTCGGCCAGACCGGCGACCCGATAAAACGCGGCATCGCCCCGGAAGGCCGCCGTTCCGTCGTTCGGATCAAGCCTGATCGCATAGTTGCAGTGCCGCAGGTACCGGCCCTGGTAATTCACCGATTCGAGGGACACCAGCTCGCCTCGGCCAGTCCGGGCACCGCGACACCAGGCGCTGTGCCCGGCCGGCGTGATTTATCGATGCTATGGCCCGGGCGCGTCGCCGGGATTCTGTTCGGCGCGGTTGAGCCACGCCCGGCGCCGGGCGTGGGAGGCGCGGGCCAGCCAGGCGTCCTGAACCACCTCGGCCAACTCGTCCCGGCCGATCTCACCGAGCCGGCTGGCGCGCACCAGCACCGACGGATGCCCGTCGAAGTGCGGGGTGGTGAAGAAGGGCGTCGACTCGTCCTGCACCAGCGCCTGCTTGTCGGCGTCCGACTCCACCCAGAAGACGATCACGTCCGGGTAGCGCTCCCCCGTCGCCGGGTCGAACGCGTCCGGCCGGGGGTTGCGGAAGAACACGAACGACTTCCCGCCCACCTGATAGACCGGGTTGCCCGCGGTCTCGTCGTAGACCTTGACGTGCGGCATCGCCCTCGCCAGCTCATGCACGTCGTCGACCGTCGCCACGACTCAAAGGTTAGTCGCTCGACCAGAGCCGGTTAGTCGCTCGACCAGAGCCGAGGCCACGCCGATCCCCAGAATCGCCGGCGTACGCGTCAGCCGCCCGTGATGGACCAGTGCCACGGCTCGGAGGGCAGGTTCTTGAAGCCGTACTTGGCGGCGTGGGCCTGCAGCCACTTGAAGCCCGGGCTCTTCGAGGTGAGCGACCTGCCGCCGGACGTGATGTCGACGGCCATGCCGATCTCGTGCAGGGAGCGGCCCGGGATCGCGGTCGGGACGCGGCACGACGAGGCCGGCGCCGTCCAGACGTCGGGGCAGCCGTTGATCTTCCGGAGCTCGATCTGGCGCTGCTTGGTGCGGAAACCGCCGCCCGAGAGCGGGATTCCGGCCTTGGCCGCGTCGTCGACCATGCGCTTGTACGAGTAGGCGACGTTCCAGTGGACCGTCGTTCCGTAGACGATCCTGGTCTCGGCCGGGACGAAGGTGGGCCGGACAGCGGTGACGACGTCCTTGCTCACGGCGGCTGCCTGGGCCGACAGCGAGGCGGGCGTCGGCAGCGCCGCGATCTTCTGTTTGCTCGTCTCCACGGCGGCGGAGGCCGACTTAAACGCGACGTTCGCGCTGTTCAGCGAGGTGCCGGCGGCCGCGGCGGAAGCGGAGGCGGTGGTCAGGGCCGTCGCCGCGGTCCGCGCCTGAGACGTACGCAGGGTCAGCGTCCGCTGGGCGGCCGTGAGCGCGGCCCGGGCCCGGGTGACCGCGGCCTTGCTGCGCTGCTTCGCCTTCGCCAGGTTCGTCTTCGCCGTGGTCACCGCCTGCCGGGCGGCCGTGACGCGGGCCTTGGCGGCCGTGTCGGAGGCCGACGCCGTCGTGGCCGCCTTCCGGGCCGCGGTGAGCGCCGCCGTGGCCTTGGTGACCCCGGCGGTCCGGGTCGTGACGGTCGCGCGCTGGGTCGCCAGCGTCCGGCGCATCCCGGCGCCGGTCGCGGTCACGGTGAGGCTGCCGAACATCAGCCTGGACCAGGTCTTCGCCACGGCCGGGATGGCCGCCTCCGCCGGGCTCGCCACGGTCAACGCGGCGGGCACGACCACCGCGGCGAGGACCGCCGCGGTGAGGAATCGCCGGGCTCGGGACTGGGCTACCTGTCGTCTCGTCACCCGCACGACAATGGGAGCCAGGCGGTGCGAAACCCGGTTTGCCCAGGTAGCGGGCAGGTTGCCGAGGCGGCGGTCCGCGCTGCCGGCTCAGGGCAGAAGTCGCGCCCATGGTGCGGGTGCGGCCGTGAAGAACCGCATGATGCTGAAGAGACGGGCGTAGGGCGTGGCGGTCCAGTGGCGCGCTCCCGGCCTCGGCGCGGGGTCGGCCAGCCGGGCCACGGCCCAGTGCAGCTGGTGCCACAGCACCCGGGCGGGCCAGTCGCCCAGGTCGGCGGAGCCGAGGTAGCCGCGGAGCGCCTGGTCCGCCGACGGCAGGGGCAGCTTCGCGAAGTCGACGGCGGGGTCGGCGAGCTGGGCGTCACCCCAGTCGACGAAGCCGGTGAAGCGTCCGTCGGCGTCCGCCATCAGGTTCTGCTCCGCGACGTCGCCATGAATCAGGACCTGTGGCAGGGGTGGGCGGCGGAGCTTGCCGAACCAGGCGGTGAGCCAGTGTGCCGTCGCCGCGTCGATGAGCCCGTCGGTGGCGTACGCGCTCACCAGCGGAACGGGGTCGTCCGGGACGTCGGCGTGGAGCCCCGGCACGGCTGTCACAGTGTGCAGGGCCGCCAGGCCTTCGCCCACCGCCTCGTAGAAGCCGGCCGTGACGGGCACGGTCGCGGCGTCCGCACCGGGAACGCGGGTCACGACCATGTGGTCGCCGGTGTATTCGACGATCGCCGATGTCGGCACACCGGCGGCGACCGCGTACGGAATGACGACCGCCTCGCGTGCCAGATCGGCGGCGAACGAGGGGTCGCGGGGAATGCGCAGGATGAGCGAGCCACCCAGCGCATAACACCGGTTGGCGACACCGCCCGGTATCGCCTGGACCGGGAGGGCGAACCGCCGGCCGACGGCGTCCGGCGAAGTGGGACTCACCGAGGCAGTATCCCCGGCGAGCCGCGGCCGGTCCGGAGGTGGGTTCGCTCAGGTCTGGCGGAGGACCGAGACGACCTTGCCGAGGATGACGGCACGGTCGCCGTCGATGTCGGCGTACGCGGGATTGCGGGGCTCGAGCACGACGTGGCCGGAGCGGCGGCGGTAGACCTTGACCGTCGCCTCCTCGTCGATCATGGCGGCGACGATGTCGCCGTTGTAGGCGTCGGACTGCTGGCGCACCACGACGATGTCGCCGTCGCAGATCGCCGCCTCGATCATCGAGTCGCCGCGGACCCGCAGGCAGAACAGGGTGCCGCGGCCGACCAGGTCGCGCGGCAGGGTGAGCATCTCGTCGCCGGCGGACTGCTCGGCCAGGATCGGCGTGCCCGCGGCGATGTCGCCGACCACCGGCACGCTCACCGTGGCGGGGGCCTGCCGCTGGCGGGGCGGCCGCAGGAACAGCCGGATGTCGACCGGGCGGGTCGCGGTGCGGCCGCGGCGGAGGAAGCCGAGGTCCTCGAGTGCCCGCAGGTGCCGGCTGACCGACGAGCTGCCGATGCGCAGGGTCTCGCTGATCTCGCGGGTGGACGGCGAGTGACCGTGCCGCAGGGCCCAGTCCCGGATGACGGTCAGCACCTGCCGCTGCCGCTCGCTCAGCGTTGACGTGTCGAGATCCTCATCCGGCGGCATCTCCCGATCCTGCCCCAAACGTCGCGGGTGAGCGAAAGGGCGCGCCGGTCACATACGACTCGTACGCCTCGAGGACCAGGCCGTGGAAGTGGTGCACCCCGTGTTCGGAGAGTCCGGAGCCCTCCGGGTCGTACACGATCCGCCCCTGATCGAAGGCGGGCGTCGCCATGCCTCGCTGGACGCTCTCGACGATCGCGATGTCCTGCTGCTGGAGCACGTCGTCGATGTAGCGGACGGCCTCCTCCTCGGCGGGCTCCAGCGTGTCCGTCTCGAAGAAGAAGTCCCAGGTCTCCAGCGTGCGGCCGGGGCCGGCGGGCAGGACCTGGAAGACCATGAAGTTGCCGCGCCCGGGGTAACGCAGCAGGCAGGTGTTGGGCCACAGCCACCACACGGCGTGCTGGGTGACGGACGCGCCCGTCACGTCGTACGCCGGATTGTCGCCCTTGCCGGCCTCGGCGAAGTGGCTGGACCAGATGCCGTGGGTCCGCACCTCGTAGGTGTCCATGTCGACCAGCGCGACGAACTCACGGTGCGCGATGTGGCAGTGGTAGCACTCGAGGAAGTTGTCGATGACGTTCTTCCAGTTGGACTTCACGTCGTAGGTGAGCCGTTCGGCGAAGGTCAGCCCGGCGACGTCGGGCGCCCACCGCGCGATCTCGGCGGCCAGGTCGGGCGCCTGCACGGCCAGCGGCGCGGCGTCCGGGTCGAGGTTGACGTAGACGAAACCGCCGAACTCCTCCACCCGCACCCGGTCGAGGCGGATGTCCGCGCGGTCGAAGGTGGGCATCCGGTCGGCCTGCCGGGCGCGGCGGAGAGTTCCGTCCAGGTCGTACACCCAGGCGTGGTACGGGCAGACGATGGTCCCGGCCTTCCCCGCGCCGGACAGCAGCTCGTGGGCCCGGTGCTTGCACACGTTCCAGAAGGCACGCAGCTCGCCCGTGCGGTCCCGGACGACAGCGATCGGCATGCCCGCCACAGTGGCCGCGAGGAAGCTGCCGGGCTCGCGGACCTGCTCGACGTGGCAGATCCACTGCCAGGTCCGCGCGAAGATGGCCCGGTTCTCCAGGTCCAGCCAGCGCTGCTCGGTGTACGCGGGGGCCTTCAGCGACATCGACCGGGCCGGATCGGGGTGGTAGCCGGCGCCGATGTTCTTCACGTCCCGCGCGTTCACCGTGGCCATGCCGCCGACGGTAACCTCTGTGCCCATGACGGGGAAGTTGCGGCGCAGCTGGTGGCTGCTGTTGCCGATCCTGGGGTTCAGCTGCCTGGGCGGGGCGGCGTTCATCTACTTCGGCGTACGGGAACGACGGCCCGGGTGGTGGATCGCCGGCATCGCCTATCTGGCGCTCGGCTGGACGGCGATCTACACACTCCAGGACGCCGATCCCGACGGTGACCTCTATCGATGGGCGATGGGGCTGGCGTTCGGCGTATGGATCGCGAGCATCGCCCACGCCCTGCTCATCAACCGCACCGTCCTCAATTCGCCGTAGGTTCCCTTACCCGGCGCGGACGGAGCATCCGGGCGGCGGCGTGCCCTCCAGCAGGGTAGCGGTCCGCCTCGGGACGGCAGTGGTCGTAGACGTACGAGCCGTGCCCGTCGCCGACGCGGGTCAGCAGGCGGCCGTTCTCCAGGTGCCGTCCATCGGTGGTACCGCGGTACCGCGGTCAGACGAGGTCGTGGCGATGCGCCCAGATGACGGCGTGCACCCGGTCCCGCGCGCCCAGCTTGGCGAGGACCCGTCCGACGTGGGTCTTCACCGTCGACTCGGAGAGGAAGAGCTCGGCGGCGATCTCGGCGTTCGACAGCCCACGGCCGATGGCGACGAGAACCTCGTGCTCGCGGGCGGTCAAAGCCACCGGCAGCGGAGGATCCGAGGACGCGGGCGGTGGGCCGGACCGGTAATGGTCCAGCAGCCTGCGGGTGATCCGGGGCGACGCGACCGCCTCGCCGGCCGCCACCGTGCGGACCGCGTCGACCAGCTCCGCCGATCGGGCGTCCTTCAGCAGGAATCCGCTGGCCCCGGCGCGCAGGCCGGCGAGGGCGTACTCGTCGAGGTCGAACGTCGTCAGGATGAGCACCCGGCTCCCCGGGCAGTGCTCGACGATCTCGCGGGTGGCCTCGATGCCGTCCAGCACCGGCATCCGCACGTCCATCAGAACGACGTCCGGCTGGTGCAGGCGGGCCAGCCGGACGCCCGCCCGGCCGTCGCCGGCCTCGCCGACGATCCGCAGGCCGGGCTCCTGGCCCAGCACCATCGCCATGCCCTCGCGCACCAACGCCTGGTCGTCCACGAGGAGCACTCTCGTCTCACTCATCGCCCATCCTCACCCGACCGTGGCAGGGTCACTTTAACCGCCCACCCTTGCCCGGGACGTGGACCCGCCTCCACCGAACCGCCGTACAGCGACAGCCTCTCCCGCAGGGCCTTCAGACCCTGCTGTGAGCCCACCGACTGCGCCGGGCCGGCGCCGCGCCCGTCGTCGGTGACCTCGACGAGGATCGGGTCGGCCCGGTGGTCCAGGTCGACGAGCACCCGCTCCGGGCGCTCGGCATAGCGCAACGCGTTGGTCAGGGCCTCCTGGACGGTACGGAACACCGCGTTGCGCAGGCTGGGTGATGCCGGCTCCGGGCCTTGCACGCGTACGGTGACCGGCAACCCCGCGTTCCGGAACGTGGTGACGAGGGCGTCCAGATCCTGCTCGTCGGCCGGGCCGTCGCGCAGCACCCCGAGCAGCCGCCGCATGTCCGTCATCGCGTCCCGGCCGAGGCGGGCGACCTGCTCCGAGGCCGACCGGGCGCGCTCCGGGTCAGCGGTCGCGACCGCCGCGGCCCCGTCGGCGAGCCGCACCATCACGGTCAGGCTGTGGGCGACGATGTCATGCAGGTCGTGGGCGATCCTCGTACGCTCCCGCACCGCGGCGAGCTCGCCCTCCCGTTCCTTCTCCCGCGCGAGCTGGACCGTGCGGTCGACGAGAGCCTCCAGGTACCGGCGCCGGATCCGGACGTTCGCGCCGGTGATCACCGTGCCGAACGCGATCATCACGTACGCGATCGCGGCGTCGCTCGACCCTGCCAACGGGACGAGCGCGCCCAGGGCCGCCGCGGCGCCGAGCGCGGCCGCCCCGGTCGACCGGTAGGCGGCCAGCGCGTACAGGGCGCACCCGAGCGCGGCGCCGATGAAGTGCTGGGTCATCAGCGCGCCGCCGGCGACCGTCGCCACCAGCACCCACCAGGGCCGCGAGCGGCGGACGAACATCATGGCCGCCAGGACCAGCGTGACCAGTGCCCATCGCACGTCGACCGGCTGAGGAAGCCGCAGGCCCAGGCCGTCGTCGAAGACCCACATGCCGCAGAACAGGGCGGCGAGCGAGTCGACCACCCGCGGGTGCCGGCGCCAGAAGGCGCGCACCGCGCCCGCCGAGCGCGGCAGACGCGGTGCCGTTTCTTCCACAGCTACAAGTTAGGCCAGCGCCGCCATGATGATGCGCTGGGCCCGGACCGGCTGGTCGCCGCCCATGCGCAGCGTGTTCACCGAGTAGACGAGCCGCCGGGACAGGTCACGGCTGGCGCCCATGCCGTTGTTGTAGCCCGGCCGGTCCCCGCTCTTGACCCACAGCACCTGCCCACCCGTCTCGAACCGGGTCAGCCCGGCGGAGTACACGGCCGGCTTGCCGGTGCCGAAGTCGCGCACCGCCGGAACGGTGAACATCTCCTCCAGCTGGGTCGCCGGGACCAGCCGGCCGCTGAACAGGGCGACCATGAGCCGGTCCAGGTCACCGGTCGTCGAGATGATCTCGGCGGCCGACCACTGCAGCGACGGGTTGGCCAGCGTGACGTCACGCCAGCCGCCGGCCGTCGCCTCGTAGCCGTGCACGTGCGGCCCGGGGATCCGGACGTCGTCGCCCGGCGTGCTGGTGCCGCTCAGGTGCAACGGTCGGATGATCCGGCGGTTCACCTCGTCGGCCCAGCGGTGGCCGGTCACCCTCTCGACGACCACGCCGGCCAGGATGTAGTCGGCGTTGCCGTAGCGCTGGTAGGTGCCCGGCTCGAACGCCAGGGGGATGCTGAGGTCGAGCTGGCTGCCCGGCGCCCAGTGGTCGTAACGGTGCTCGAAGAACCAGTCGGGCGTCTTGTGCGGCAGTTCCCGCCCGTTGATCCCGCTGGTGAACGTGAGCAGCTGACGGACAGTGATCGGCGCGTACGACGCGGGCAGGAACCCGGGCGCGTACTGCTGGACGGTGCCGTCCAGGCTCAGCCGGCCCTCCGCCGCCAGCTGCAGGACCACGGTGGCGGTGAACACCTTCGTCATCGAACCGATCCGGAACCGGCTGTCGGGACTCGGCCGGCGGTCCGCGCGTACGGAAATCCGCCCGGCCGTGCCCGACCAGCTGCCCGCCGTTCCTCGAACCTGGACCACCGCCGCGCTGACCTCGTCGTCGGGCACGTCGTCGAGGGCCGCCTCCAGCGCGGCGGTATCGAGTGACTCGGGAGCCGGAGCGGCCATCGCCGCGCCTGGCGCGGCCAGGACCAGCACGGCCGTCAGTGCGTGAAGGGGGAGAAATCGCATGCGTCGAGCCTTCCGTCCACTGTGGCGCAGACGAATCCGGCAATTGCCCTGAGCGAGCCCCTAGATGTTCGTCGGCCGCTCCAGGTTCTCGGGGTAGCGGCCAGGCCAGGGCGATCGGTGCCGGGGTGGCGTCGTGGCGTGCCGCGATGAGGCCGAGCAGCTCCACCAGCGTCAGGTTGGTCTCCCGGGCGGCGGCGTCGAACCGCGGGATCATCCGGCGGATGTCGTCGCCACGGCACGAGGTCCGGGCCGGCCGCGCTGGTCAGCCGCCTGAGCCACCCTCGTCGGGCGCGACGCCGGTGATGGCCTGGACCTCGCGCCCGATCATCTCCACCAGCGGTCCGCCGTCGCGGTTGCTGAGGATGACGCCGACCCAGCCGGTGTCCGGGTAGATGCTCCAGTTGGCGCCGACGCCGGGGTTGCCACCGGCACGCTCGTAGATCCACTGGCCGCCGGTGATCTGGACCGCCAGGCCGTACGCCCCGAACGACGCCGGGCCGTGCGGCAGCTTGGCGGCGAAGAGGACGTCGGCCCACGGCCGGTCCAGCACGGTGCCGCCGGCCAGGCCGTGCGCGTACCGCACCAGGTCCGGCGCGCTGGCGAAGCCGCCGTCGCCGGGGGCGTCGATGAAGGCGCGGCCGGGGTTCTTGCCCAGGATGTAGTCGTAAGGGCTGCCCTGGTCCAGGTTGCGCACGGCGTCCACCCGGCCGCCTCCGGCCACCTCCATGTACGGGTGCGCGAGGCGCTTGTCGGTGAGCCATCGCGGCCGGGTGTAGAACCCCGACCCGGTCATGCCGGCGCGGCGGAAGATGTTCTCCTCGACGTAGTCCCAGTACGTCTTGCCGGTCACGGCCTCCACGATCAGCGCCGGAATGGTGATCTCGGGCTCCGCGTGGGTCGTGGTGGGCAGGCCGGGTACGCCCACCAGCTTCGACTGCCGGGCCCGCCGCACGTAGTACTCGTGCACCTCGTCCCGGCTCTGGAAGACGCGCTCCACGTCCTCGGCGGGAGCCTCCAGCCCGGACGTGCCGGAGAGCAGCTGGTGGATGGTCACCCGTTCGGCGATGTCGGCGTCGAAGCCGGTCAGGTGCTTGCCCACCGTGTCCGACAGCGCCAGCCTGCCCCGCTGCGCCAGCTGCAGGACCGCCACCGGGAGGAACGGCTTGCCCGCCGAACTGAGACTGAACGCGGTGCCCTCGTGGTTGCGGATGCCTCTCTCCTGGTCGGCCATGCCGTAGCTGCGGGACAACACGGTCCGGCCGCGGTGCGACAGCAGCACCACGCCGGAGAACCTGCCCTCGGCGGCCAGCCCCGCCACGTACCGGTCGTAGGCGCCACCGGGCAGGGTGTCCCGCGGGATCCGGTCGCTCACGGCACGAGGGGCGGCAGAGGCGGCGAACGGCACGGCGCCGAGCGCGGCCAGCACGGAACGCCTCCGCATCGGGGACTCGTCGATGGGTTTCATGCCTCCACTGAAGACCGGGGACTGTTGCGGTGGCGTAAGCGGTTTTCGATATGCCCGCGATACCCGAGGTGAGAGGCTGGGCGCATGACGACGACCTTGTCCTCGGCCTGGGAGCTGAGCCGCGCGGATTCCGGGCTCGCGATCGTGTCCACGCTCCGCGCCGACCGGACGATCCAGGCCTCCCTGGTCAACACCGGGATCATCACGCGCGGCGAGCCGGTGCTGGCCTTCGTCACGTACGGGCGGGTGAAGCTCGCCAATCTCCGGGAGCGGCCGCAGGTGACCGTGGCCTTCCGCAACGGCTGGCAGTGGGCGGCGGTCGAGGGCCGCGCCGAGCTGATCGGCCCGGACGACCCCCGCCCCGACGTCGACGCCGAGGGCCTCCGCCTGCTGCTGCGCGAGATCTTCACCGCCGCGGGCGGCAACCATGACGACTGGGACGAATACGACCGCACGATGGTCGAGCAGCGCCGCACGGCCGCCCTGATCACGCCGTCCCGGGTCTACTCCAACGCTCAGTAGCGGACGTCGCTCGCCAGCAGCGGCGGGTAGACAGCGGACGACTCGCCGTCGATGGTGGTGCCCCCGAACTGCAGCATGGTCCGCATCTCGCCGTGCAGCGAGGCTGGGTAGCCCAGGACCGGCGCCGACACCGTGTCCAGGCGGGACAGCTGGTCGGCCGTCAGCGTCAGGTCGAGCGCGGCCAGGTTGTCCTCGAGGTGTTCGAAGCGGCGCGCCCCGACGATCGGGACCACGGTGCCGGGGCGGGCGCGCAGCCAGGCCAGCGCCACCGCCGCCGGGGAGGCGTGCTGCTCGGCGGCCACCGCGGCGACCGCCTCGATGACGTCGAACTCGGCGTCGCTCGGACGGCCGACGTACGCGGTGCGGGCCGAGTCGGCGCCGCTCCCGTTCCGCCGGTACTTGCCCGACAGGAAGCCGTTGCGCAGCGGGCTCCACGGCGTCAGCGCGATCCCCTGGTCGTGGGCGAACGGCACGATCTCCGATTCCACCGTACGGGCGAGCAGCGAGTACTCGACCTGCAGTGCGATGAGCGGGGTCCAGCCGCGCAGCAGCGCCGTGGTCTGCGCCTGCGCCGTCACCCACGCGGGCGTGTTGGAGAACCCGATGTACCGGATCTTCCCGGCCCGGACCAGGTCGTCAAGCGTCCGCAGGGTCTCCTCGATCGGGGTGTTGCGGTCCCAGTTGTGCAGCCAGTAGAGGTCGATGTGGCCGGTCCGCATCCGGCGCAGCGACTCGTCCAGCTGGGCGACGATCGAGCCCCGCCCGGCGCCGCCGCCGTTCGGATCGCCGGGGTGCATGTTGAAGAAGAACTTCGTGGCCAGCACCACCCGGTCGCGGCGGCCCGGCTGGCGGGCGAAGAAGTCACCGAGGATCTTCTCCGAGTGGCCGTTGGTGTAGAAGTTCGCGGTGTCGATGAAGTTGCCGCCCCGGTCCAGGTACGCGGCGAGGATCTTCTCCGATTCCTCCACGGAGCTGCCGGCGCCGGGCGGATCCTCTCCGAAGTTCATCGCGCCGAGGGCGAACGGGCTGACGCGGAGTCCGGAGCGGCCGAGGGTCACATAGTGGTCGAGAGGCATGTGAACAGCCTGCCGCCGATGCGGCCGGCGAGGTAGGCCGTGCGAACGCGACTCTTGCACGATCCTGCCGTTGTGGGGTTTTCTGTGCAGGTGGACTTGAGCGAGCTGGTCGAAGCACATTCGCGGGCTGACATGCGTACCCGAATCTCCGGTCTGTGGTTGTCCAGGGTGACCACCACCGAGCCGGAGTATTCGCTGACCGACCCGATGCTGGTCGTGATGGTGCGAGGCGGGAAGCGTCTTCTGCTGGGCGACCGGGTGTACGAGTACCGCACCGGCCAGTGTCTCCTGGTGACCACCGGGCTGCCGGTGACCGGCCACTTCTTCGACACGCCCGCGCTTGGTGTGGCCCTCACCCTGCGGCCGGAGGGGATCGCGCCGCTGCTGCTCGCCGCCCCGCCTGTCCCCCGCTCGTCCGGCGCGGCCGCGATCGCCACCTTCGAGATCGGGCCCGGTCTGCTCGACGCGGTGACCCGGCTGGTGCGCCTGCTCGACCAGCCGGGCGACATCGAAATGCTGGCGCCGCTGTACGAACGCGAGATCCTGTGGCGCCTGCTCACCGGCCCGCACGGCGACGTGCTGCGGCAGATCGCGCTCGCGGACAGCAGCCTCGCTCACATCAACCGGGCGATCACCTGGCTGCGCGACAACTACGCCGAGCCGACGAGGGTCGACGACCTGGCCCGCCTGGCCGGCATGAGCACGTCCGCCTTCCACCGCCACTTCCGCGACGTCACGGCGATGAGCCCGCTGCAGTTCCAGAAACGCCTGCGCCTCCAGGAGGCCCGCGCCCTGCTGCTGGCCCGCCCCGACGACGTGGCCGGCGTGGGCCACCTGGTGGGTTACGACAGCCCGTCCCAGTTCAGCCGGGAGTACCGCCGCCTGTTCGGCGCGCCACCCGGGCGGGACGCCGCACGCCTGCGCGGGTGATGTTTCCGGCGTCATCGATACGACACACGTGACGGCTGAACCGGGTGGGTGTCTTTTCCGTATCGCTGGGTGATCGCCTCGCGTGACGGGAGAGTCGCATGGACGCAACCCCCGGCAACGGCACTGAGTCGCTGCCCACCATCTCGGAGTACTGGCCGGATCTCCCCCATCGCATCGCCGAAGCGGACTACTACTCCGAAGAGCCGACGGTGCCGTTCCCCCAAGTCCCCGCGTCCGGGCGCCCGACGCTGCCGCTCCCCCCGATCCCGATGCAGCTGCCGCCGCCCCCTCGCCCTCCCCGCCGCCGCAAGCGCCGTGGCCGGGTCGTGGTCTCCGCCCTGGCCGTGGTCGCCCTGGCCGCCGGCGGGACCTACCTCTACACGCAACGACCTGCGGCCGGCCCTCCCGCGGCGGCCGCACCGAGCGCCGCCGCCGCCCCGCAGATCGTCACGGCGCCGCTGGACGACCGGAAAGCCGCGGTGTTCGTGCTGGCCAGCAACGCGTCCGCCGTCCGCGTCCGGGCCGGCGACACCGAGACCGACCTGTTCCGGGTGAGCAGCCCGCCGGGCGGCAGCGTGCGCCCCGAGACGAAGCTGTCCGGCGACACCGCCAGCCTGACCCTGATCGCCACCGGCGCGCCCGGCCCCGAGGCGGTCGACGTGCTGCTCTCCGCCGAGGTGCGCTGGACGCTGCGGGTCGACGCGGCCATCAACAGCGCCGACATCGACATCAGCAAGGCCGGCGTGGACCGGGTTGAGCTGGCCGGCGACGCCGCCGACATCCTGCTGCGCCTGCCGGCCCCGAGCGAAACCCTTCCGGTCCAGGTCACCGGTGACATCAACCGTTTGACGCTCTCGGCGGGTGGCGCGGCCCCGGTCCGGGTCCGGGCCCGCGGCGGCGCCGGCAGCGCCGAGATCGAGGGCAAACTGGTCCGCGGGGTCGCCCGGAACACCGTGTTCGAGCCCGGGGCGTGGCGTGGCGCCGACGACCGGGTGGACGTCGACGTGCGCGCCGGGCTCGGCCGGATCAGTGTCGAGAATCAACCCGGCTGACCGGCCTCCGCCTGTGGACAACCGCGAATTCCGCCGTTCCCCGCGCTACGTTGACCGCCCACCCAGTGCCGGGGCGGGGGTGGCGGCGGGGCCCGAGTTGATCTTGAAATGCGGCTCAGTTGCCGACGCCCAGAGCTGACATGAAGGCCGACGGGTATCGGTCGCCCCGGGCCGCTCCCGCCGGGACGGCCTTCTCGATCTCGGCCAGGTCGTCGGGGCTGAGCGTCACGTCGAGCGACGGCAGCGCCTCGGCCAGCCGCTCGCGGGTGCGCGCGCCTACCAGCGGGACGATGTCCGCGCCCTGCGCCGCCACCCAGGCGATCGCCAGCTGCGCCACCGGGTGGCCGGCCGCGGCGGCCACCCGGCCCAGGGCCGACGCCAGGGCCAGGTTGTGCTCGACGTTGCCGTCGGCGAAGCGCGGCATCATCGTGCGCAGGTCGCCGGGCACGGCCGGACCGGTGCCCCATCGGCCGGAGAGCAGGCCACGGCTCAGCACGCCGCACGCGGTCATGCCGATGCCCAGTTCCCGCAGCGTGGGCAGCACCTCGTGCTCGACGGCCCGGGACATCAGGGAGTACTCGATCTGCAGGTCGGCCACCGGGTGCACGGCGTTGGCCCGGCGGATCGTGGCCGCGTCGACCTCGGACCGGCCGAGGTGCCGCACGTAGCCGGCGTCGATCATCTCCTTGATCGCGCCGACCGTGTCCTCGATCGGGACGGCCGGGTCGGGCCGCGCGGGACGGTAGATGTCGATGTGGTCGACCCCCAGGCGGGCCATCGAGTACGCGAGGAAGTTGCGCACCGCCTCCGGCCGGTTGTCCTGCGGCGCCGGCGATCGGCGCTACGCCGCGTACCGCTGGTTCACCGAACCGCAGGTCCACGCACCCGGGGAGCGCGAGTCGCACGCCCGCCAGATGGTGGCCGACCTGCGCGCGACGGCGGGCCGACGGGCGGGCGATCCGGTGGTGACCGGGCTGGTCGAGCGGCTCCGGGCGGCGAGCGCCGACTTCCGGCGGCTGTGGTCCGAGCACGAGGTGGCGGTGCGCCGAGCCGACCGCAAGACGCTGATGAACGCGCGGGTCGGGCCGCTGCTGATGGACTGCGAGACCCTGATGACGCCCGACCAGGGTCAGCAGTTGCTGGTGCTGACCCCGGCCGGCGGCGAGTCCCGCGAGCGGCTGGCGCTGTTACGGGTGCTCGGCACGCAGGAGTTCCCGGTCAGGGCGGCGGACGAAGGCGTACGCGCAAAGCCTTTGAACTCGGAACCGGGGTGAGCGCGACCCGGAACCACTGGAGGGTCAGCCGCCGGTCGGGGAAGTTGAGCGAGCGCAACGTCCACGTGCCGTCGCTCGCGGGCTCGGGGCAGAACGTGGCGTCCTCGCGGAACAGGCGGGTGGTGTCGTTCCTGTTCAGCAGCAGCAGGAAGTCGCGGTGCCGCAGGTAGAAGCCGTCGATGTTCGACGACTCGAAGGACAGGCAGCCGTCGCCGGCCAGTCCTTCGCGCACCACGAACGTGGCGTCGGCCCGGTCCAGGGCGCGGCTGGCGCTGCCGATCTTCTCGAGCTGGGCCACGAAGTTGCGATGTCGCACCAGGACGCCCGGTCGCTCGGCGAACTCCAGCGCGGCTTTCCTGCCCAGCCAGGCCGACCAGGGCGGTTTCGGCTTTTCCGGCTTCTCGGGGGAAGAAGTCGGCCGGGTGGGCGTGGGGTCATCCGGCGCGGGTGGGGACGCGACGGCGAACCGGGCCGGAGGCTCCACTGTGGAGGGCGACGCCGACGGCAGCGGTTCCATCGGAATGGGGATCACCTGAACGGGTGACGGTGGGGACAGCGCGGGCATCGATCCGAACGGGAACGGGGTGGCGCGCACCTCGAGCGGGTCGGCGCCCCGCCGCGGCGACAGCGTGAGCGTGACCAGCACGGCGAGCGCCGTCACGGCCGCGATCAGCAGACCCCAGAAGGTCAGAGTGTCCCGCTCCCCGCGCAGCACATCGCGAATGAACGTCAAGGTATTCCTCGAATCACGCACCGCCGCCACGGCAAGGCTCGAATGAGGGGCTACGCAATCCTGGTGGATCTACACCTTGCACGCAAGAGCTAACCGTCCGCTTCGGAGGCGCGCAGACCGTCGAGGACGACCGCGCGCAGGCGCTTCGACCGGACTTCCCGCTCGCCCGGCGTCAGCAGGGAAAGGTAGCCGATGAGCAGGACCACGTCGCGGGCGTCGACGTCGGCGCGTACGGTCCCCGCGGCCCGGCCGGCGGCGAGCAGCAGATCGAGGGCCTCGGCGATCCGGCGGTGGCTGTGCTCGGTGGCGTCGGCGCGCATCGCCGCCTCGACCGCGGCGAAGACGCCCTGCTTCACCCAGGCGTACTCCTCCACCCGCTCCAGCCAGCGCTCCATCGCCTCGGCCGCGGGCAGGTCGCGCACCAGGTCGGCGGCCGCGTCGCACATCTCGTCGACATCGCGGCGGTAGACCTCCAGCAGGAGCGCCTCCCGGGTCGGGAAGTGCCGGTAGAGCGTGCCCTGGCCGACGCCGGCCGCCTTCGCGATCTCGTTCAGCCGCACGTCACCCACGGTGGCGGCGTCGCTGACGACCTCCCGCGCCACCTGCAGGATGCGGGCACGGTTCTCGGTGGCGTCCGCGCGTGGGGGCACCGTCTCACTCCTCCGGCTGGCGTAAGCGGACACGTGTCCGCTAGTGTCGGTCGAGTAAGCGGACACGCGTCCGCTTCCCTATCGAGGAGGTTACGCCATGACAGTGGTCGCCATCACCGGGGCCAGCAGCGGCATCGGCGAGGCCACGGCCCGCGAACTGGCCGCCCGCGGCGCCGCCGTCGTGCTCGGCGCCCGGCGGACCGACCGGCTCGAGGCGCTCGCCGGCGACATCCGCCGGCAGGGTGGCCGCGCCGCGGTCCGCGCCGTCGACGTCACCTCACGCGACGACCTGGCCGCGCTGGTGAACCTGGCCGTGGACGAGTTCGGCCGGCTCGACGTGCTCGTCGGCAACGCCGGGATCAGCCGGATCAGCCCGGTCGCCGACCTGGACGTCGACGGCTGGTCCGCCATGATCGATGTCAACGTGCGCGGGGTGCTGCACGGCCTCGCGGCCGCCCTGCCGGTCTTCGAACGCCAGCGCCGCGGTCACTTCGTGACCACGATCTCCACCGCGGGCCTCAAGATCACACCGACGATGGCGGTCTATGCCGGTACGAAGAACGCGGTGCGCACCGTCCTCGAGGGCCTGCGTACCGAGTCCACCGCGGGCTGGCTGCGCACCACGTCCATCTCCCCCGGGTACGTGCGGACGGAGCTCGCGTCGAGCATCGACGATCCGGACCTGCGCGAGCAGATCCAGACCTCGATGAACGAGTTCGCCCTCGACCCGGAGGCGGTGGCGCGCGCCATCGCGTTCGCGATCGAACAGCCCGCCGACGTCGAGATCGGCGACCTGACGATCCGACCGGCCTCCCAGAACTGAGCCGGCGGTCCCCGCGTGAGCTGGGCCGGAATCGTGGAGGAGGGCGAGCGGGCACGGACCCGGCAGGCGACGCCGAAGGCGGGCCGACCTCGGCGTGAGCAGCGGTCAGCACCACCCACCCAGGCACGACATCCAGAATTTCTGGATCCTGAATTTCTAGGGGTTCCAGACCTGATTGGCCTGGCCGTGGCAGGTCCAGATGATGACGCCGGTGCCGGGGGTGGTGGCGCCGCCGTTGACGTCGAGGCACAGGCCGGACTGGACGGCCGTGATGGTGCCGTTGGCGTTGAGGCGGAACTGCTGGTTGGCGCCGCCGTTGCACTCCCACTGCAGCACCCGCGTGCCGGCCGTCGTCTCGCCGTTGAAGACGTCCATGCAGCGGGTTCCGTCGTAGACGCGCAGTTCGCCGGCCGGGGTGAGGTTCCAGCGCTGGTTGGCGCCCCCGTTGCAGGTGTAGATCTCCACCGCGGCGTCGTTGACCACCAGGTTGTCGTGCACGTCCAGGCACTGGCCGGAGGCCTGGCTGACGAAGCGACGCCCGGCGTAGGCGGCGCCACCGGACACCCGGAACACCGCCGTGCCATGGGCGGGAACGGTCGCGCTGATCGTTCCCGCGGTGGTGGACGACGCACCGGTCCAGAGGTCGCGCAGTCCGTAGGCGGCGGAGGCGTTCATGCCGACCTGCGCCGCGCTCGTGCTGATCGTGGCCGGCGCGCCGTTCTCGTTGAACAGGGCCACCGCCCGGTCCCCGTTGGCCAGCACCTTGCTGAAGACCCACTGGCCGGAGTAGTTGCGGACGACGTACGCCTGCCGCCCCAGCGAGTCCTGGTCGACCGCGATCAGGCCGGCGTTCGTCAGGATGCCGAACGTGGCGTCGGACGCGGTCCGCAGGTCGGAGCCGATCAGCAGCGGCGCCGACATCATGGCCCACAACGCGAAGTGCGTGCGATATTCGGTTTCGGACAGCCCGCCGTTGCCGACCTCGAGCATGTCCGGGTCGTTCCAGGCGCCCGGCCGCGCGTACGGTGCGAGCACGCTGTTCTGCCGGATGAGGGTGAGGACCGAGCCCCAGTTGTCCTCGATGTCGCCGGTGGTGCGCCACAGGTTCCCGACCGGCCCGGCCCAGCGCCACGGCTGCGTCGAGCCCCACTCGCAGATCGCGAAGACGATCGGCCGCCCGGTGCTCGCCAGCGCGTCCCGCATCCGGGTGTAGCGCTGGATCGCGTCGCGGCCCTGGTTGTTGCAGTTGTCGTATTTCAGGTAGTCGACGCCCCAGGAGGCGAACAGCCGCGCGTCCTGATCCTCATGATCCAGCCCGCCCGGAAACCCGATCGACGAGCAGGTGGAGGTTCCCGCGCTGGTGTAGATGCCGAACTTCAGGCCCTTGCCGTGCACGTAGTCGGCGAGCGCCTTGATCCCGTTGGGGAAGCGAGCCGGGTCGGGCACCAGGTTCCCGCTCCCGTCCCGCTGCCGCAGCGCCCAGCAGTCGTCGAGATTGACGTATTCGTAGCCCGCGGCCTTGAGCCCGCGACTCACGAAGATGTCGGCGATCCCCTTGATCATCGCCTCGTTGAACTCGGCGCGGCACTGCGTGGAATTCCAGTTGTTGAACCCCATGGGCGGCGTCCGCGCAAGACCGTTGTCGATGGCGGCGGCCGGATGAGCTGGGGCGATGAGGGAGGCGGCGAGGACCAGGACGAGGGCGGCTATCAACCGGGGAATCCGCATCACATTGATGAACATCCATGTGTTGCGGCGCGATGTCAATGCCTGAAATGCAGATTTCGTAGCTTGGCGGGTGGCGCTGACCGCCGAGGCTCGGGGGTGATCGCTCTCACTGCGAAGCCCTTGATCCATGTCCGGGCGGAGACGTCGCCGGGGTGCAGAATGCAACGGTGACCGACTTCGACGCGCGGGCATTGCTGGCGGAGAGCCGCCTCGGCGTGCTCGCGACCATCAAGGCGAACGGCCTCCCGCAGCTCTCCCCCATCACCCCGTTCTACGACAAGGACGCCGGCCAGATCCTGGTCTCCGTCACCGAGGGCCGGGCCAAGACCGCCAACCTGCGCCGCGACCCGCGTGCGGCCATCGAGGTGACCCGGGCCGACGGCTGGGCGTGGGCCACCGCGGAGGGCACGGTCGAGCTGATCGGCCCCGGCTCGGACCCGAACGGCCCGGAGGTGGAGGCCTTGGTCGACTACTACCGCCGGGCCGCCGGTGAGCACCCCGACTGGGACGAGTACCGCGCCGTGATGGTCGCCGACCGCCGGGTGCTCCTCGTCCTGACCGTCACCCACGTGTACGGCCAGTCCATTCGCTGAGGCGCGCGCTTGCGTTGTATTCCGCCGCCCGCGCGCGTAAGAATCCGCGGCCTTCTGGGTCCAGGACGGCACCATCCACCTGGCCTTCGACATGCACCGACGTGCGGGACCGGTCTACTCGAGGCCTTCCCGGGAGATCGGCTCGCCGACCCGGAAGTCCCGGAAGGTGACCTCGAGCCCGGCCCGTTCCGGCGAGCAGCACATCACCCCGACGTCGACCGACTCGGGCAGGTCCAGGTGGCCGAGCCGGACCAGCTGCCAGGACCCGTCCGCGTCACCACGGTGCACGCACACCGCGGTGCCGAAGCGGGTCAGCCGGAGCCGGAGCCCGCCGTCGTAGCCGGGCACCGGCACCACGGACAGGTCGGAGTCGTCCCGGGTGAGCACCGTGCTGAGCTGCACGGCGCCGGACGTGACCTCGAGTCCGGTCTTCAGCCAGGTGCGCTCGTCGGCCCGCACCATCAGGCCGGCCTGGTCGAACAGGGCGGAATGGCCGGCCGACACCACCACCTCGGCGGTGAAGTCGCCGGTCACCGGGCGGTGGTAGAAGTGGCCGTTGTCCGTGATGTAGCCGTAGAACGTGCGGCGCCAGAAGTCCGTCTTGAGGCCGGTGACGACACTGATCGCACCGTCCTCGTCGGACCACTGCGGCGGTTCGTTCAGCCAGGACATCATCACGTCAGTCTATGGGGATGCGAATCGTCCGGAACCCCGCTCACGGTCGACGGCGACCGATGATGCTGTGCAGTCCCGCCGGCAGCGGGTGGCCGGCGCCGTCGAACGATTCGCCGACCGCCGCCGTCACCCCGTGGCCGGCCAGCAGGGCCGGCACCGTGGAAGTGTCGATCAGCACGTTGGCGTGGTGTTCGTCCTCGCGCCGGTAACCACCGTCGGCGCCGCGGACGAAGGTCGTGAGGTCCCGGTCGAACCGTTCCGGCGACGGCCGGCTGAACCTGGTGATGATCGCCCAGTCGTCGCCGACCCGTCCCTGCGCCATGGCGTCCTCGCGGGCGGTGCCCCAACTCAGGTCGCACAGGTCGACGGCCAGCAAACCGCCGGGTGACAACGCGCCGGCGAGGGCGGTGAGCCCGCGACGGATGGCGTCGGCGTCGGGCAGGTAGTTGAGGGCGTGCCCGATCCCGACGACCGCGTCCACCGCCGGGACCGGATCGTCGGGCAGCACCAGGGCCCGGATGTCCTCGGCGCCCGGCGCGGCGTCCCGGGCGAGCTCGAGCATGGCCGGCGACGCGTCGGTGGCGATCACCCGGTGCCCGGCTTCCACCAGGCGCTTGGTGAGCAGCCCCGACCCACACCCGACCTCCAGGACCAGACCCTCTTTCTCGCGTACGCCTGAGAGCAGCGCCAGAATCCCGGGCGCGCAGGCCTCGGCGTGGAAGCCATAGCCCTGGTCGAACACGTAGGCGAGGTCGCGCCGGTAGTAGGTCACGAAGAGCAGCCTAGGGTTGAATGGCGTCATGACGACCTGGTTGATCACCGGATGCTCGACCGGACTCGGGCGTGCTCTCGCCGCCGCGGTCCTGGCCGAGGGCGACAACGCCGTGGTGACCGCGCGGGATGCGGGCAAGGTCCAGGACCTCGCGGACGCCCACCCGGAAACCGCGCTGGCCCTGGCGCTCGATGTCACCGACGCGGCGCAGGTCACTGACGCCGTCGCGCGTGCCGAAGAGCGGTTCGGCGAGGTGGACGTGCTGGTCAACAACGCCGGGTACGGCTACCGCGCGGCCGTCGAGGAGGGCGACGAGGCTGATGTGCAGCGGCTGTTCGACACGAACTTCTTCGGCGCGGTGGCGATGATCAAGGCGGTGCTGCCGGGCATGCGCGGCAGGCGCAGCGGGACGATCGTGAACATCTCCTCGATCGGGGCGCGGATCACTCCGCCGGGGTCCGGCTACTACGCGGCGGTGAAGGCCGCCCTCGAGGGCCTGACCGGGTCGCTGCGGGCCGAGCTGGAACCGCTCGGGATCAGGGCGATGGCGGTGGAGCCGGGGCTGTTCCGCACGGACTTCGCCGGGCGGTCGCTCACCCAGTCGGCCGAGGCGATCGCGGACTACGCGAGCACGGCCGGGCCGCGGCGCAAGGAGAACGACACCGTGCACGGCACCCAGCCCGGCGACCCGGACAAGGCCGCGCGGGCCATGATCGAGGCCGCGACCTCCGCGACACCGCCGGCGTTGCTGGTGCTCGGGCCGGACGCGGTGCAGCTGTTCGGTTCGGTGCTGGACGCGCAACGTGCCGAGCTCGAGCGGTGGCGCGAGCTCAGCACGTCCACCGACTACTGACCGGTGGTGCAGGCGCTTCCGTTGAGCGTGAACGCCGACGGTGAGGCGTACGCACCGCCGTGGTTTCCTTGCAGGCCGAACGACGCGCTGCCGCCGGCCGGGATCGCGCCGTTCCAGGAGATGTTGCGGGCGGTGAGCGCCCCGGAGGCGCCGGAGAGCGTGGTGTTCCACGAGCTCGTCACGCTCTGGCCGGCGGGCAACGTGAAGCCGAGCGTCCAGCCGTTGACGGGCGTGCTGCCGGTGTTGGCGATGGTCACGTTCGCGGTGAAGCCGTTGTTCCACGAGTCGGCGGCCCAGGTGACCCGGCAGGCGGCCGGTGCGGGAGGCGGGGTGGTGCCGCCACCGCCACCGGTGCCGTTGATCGTCGTCGAGAAGGACGTGACGGCCAGCCCGGCGCCGCCGATCCACGGCTCGAAGCCGGCCTGCAGGCTGGTCAGGTACCACGAGTTGGTGATGGCGCCGCGGTTGCGCACGTCGGTGATGAAGTCGAGCACGCTGAAGTCCCAGCTGGTGATGGCCGACGGCGCGACGTACGAGATGACGTTGTTCGAACCGTTGGAGCCCTGCCAGACCTGCCAGGACCGGCCGCCGATGGTGGTGTTGCCGACCGGCGAGCCGATGGGCTGGATGCTGCCCTGCCGGTTGAACCAGATCATGATCTCCATGGCGTTGTTGCCGTCGGTGCGCGGCGACGGGTCCAGCCAGATGTCGTACGCGGCGTCGTAGGTCGCGCCACTCACGTACCGGTAGCTGATGCTGCTGGTCAGGCTGCTGATCTCGCTGACCCGCTTGGGCAGCGCGGTGCCCGGCGAGCAGTTCGTGTAGTGGCAGCCGTAATAGACCGCCGGGTAGGACACCGGCGCGCCGCTGGTGTTGCCGACACCCTGCTGGCTGGTGATCTCGAAACCGGTGCTGGTGACGTTGATGCACTGCTCGGCGCTGGTGCCCCAGCGGTTGTTCATGACCACGTAACGGCCCTGGATGGTGGTGGAGCCGTACTGCTCGCAGATCCGGGTGTCGGCCTGCGCCGGACCGGCCAGGACGACGGCGGTGATCGAGCCGGCGGCCAGGACGACGGCAGCGGCGGCAGCGCGGAGGACGCGTCTCATCGGTACTCCTCACGGGGACGGGGGCGAGGTGGGAGCGCTCCCATTGACGGTACCGCATATCTGGGCCTCAGGCGCGGAACCATCGCCGACACGATGCGCAGCTGGACCGGATGCAGGATCGGCTCGCCGGGATGCGCGAGTGGTCGCGGTCGGCGAGGCGGTGCACTACCGGCGGCCAGGATGAACGAGATCAAGGAGCCGGCGGGCCTGGTCGTCGGCCGCGTCCCACGCCTCGGCCGTCACTCCGCCGGGCGGCCGGGGCTCGACGTCAGCCGCCGGGCGAAGTCCAGGTCGTCGCTCCACTCGCCCCGGCCGGCGTGCGGAACCTCCCACAGGGTCCTGACTGCCGCGGCCACCTCCCCGATCCGCTCCCGCGCCATCGCCTCGTTCACGAAGATCATCAGCGCTCCGGGATGCCACCCCGCCAGCCCCAGGCGAAGATCCCGAGACTGTAGCCGAGCAGCACCGCGTACGGCAGGAGGAACAGCGCCAGCGGGGTCTGGATGGCGGCCGGCGCCGCGCACAGCCCGAACAGCGGCGCGACCAGGTAGGCCCGGCCCGGCCGGACGCGGCTGTTGACCGCGGTGCGATAGGCGACCTTGACCGGTACGCGCTTCGGGAACGGCCTGTCCGACAGCGGGCCGGCCGGCCAGACCGTGCCCTGCTCGGTCGTCAGGAGCGCACGGCCGCCCTTGCCCTCGGTGATGTGCGCCGTCACCTCGTGGCCGGGCGTGAGCGTCGCGAAGCCCCGGCTCCACATCGCCCGCTGCCAGAGCGCGCCGGGTGGCAGCACCAGGTCGCGGCCGGGCTGGTAGATCTCCTCGTCGACCGGTGCGCCGGCGGGCAGCAGCACCGTGCCGAGACCGACGTCGACCGTCCCCTTCGAGCCGAGACCGGCCTGGGTGCTCTCCATGACGAACGGCACCACGCGGTAGGGCACGCCGGGCCGGGCGGCGGCCGCACGTGCCCCGGCGATCCGGGAACGCCAGCCCAGCGCCAGCCCGACGGCCACGATCACGAACGGGAGCAGGAAGAACAGCACCCACCACGGCGGCGCCGGCGGAATCACCCGGCCGGCGTCGGCACCGGCCGGGAACACCAGCCCCTCGGCGTCGGCCGGGTCGTACCGCACCTGGAACGGCCCGTCCTCCAGCCGGCTGCCGCCGGGCACGCGGTACTGCGCCTCGTGGCCGTCGCCGGCCGCGTCCTTCCAGTACACGTCGTAGCGCACGGTGTTGTCGGAGGCGAACTCGCCGACCGCGGAACCTCTGCCGGTGACCACGGCGGTGGCGCGGTCGGACTTGGCGTACCAGTCGGCGAGGATCCCGGCGCAGATGCCGCCGACGATCAGGATGCCCAGGGCCGGGAGAAGGAACGTGATGACGATCGCGCGTCGCGGAAGCACCCGGTCGACTGTATCGACGATCGTCAAGCAACATCCACAGTGGAAAGCTCAAGTCCAGCTCGTCGTGGACCGCGGCGGCCGTTCCCCGAAGGCGTCCCGCAGCGCGCCTCGACATAGGCCTGGTCACCGGGCGCCGCCCGCCGGACGGTGGTCACCTCGCTCATGCCACCTATCGGACCCCGATCTTGTCCAGCTCGGCGACGTCCTCTTCGGACAGTTCGAGCTCCGACCCGGCGAGGTTCTCGCGCAGGTGAGCGACCGACGAGGTGCCGGGGATCAGCAGGATGTTCGGCGACCGGCGCAGCAGCCAGGCCAGCGCCACGGCCATCGGTGTCGCGTCCAGCCGGGCGGCCACGGCGTCGAGCGCGGCGGACTGCAGCGGGCTGAAGCCGCCGAGCGGGAAGAACGGCACGTAGGCGATGCCCTGGCCGGCGAGCTCGTCGATCAGGGCGTCGTCCTGCCGGTACGCCAGGTTGTAGAGGTTCTGCACGCACACGATCGGGGCGATCGACCGCGCCTCGGCGACCTGCTCGGCGGTCGCGTTGCTCACGCCGAGGTGCCGGATGAGGCCCTGCCGCTGCAGCTCGACGAGCGCCTCGAACGGCTCGGCCAGCGACCCGGGTCGCGGTCCCTCGGCGTCGCCCAGCCGCAGGTTGACCAGGTCGAGGACGTCAAGACCCAGGTTCTCGAGATTCTGGTGTACGGAGCGGCGCACCTGCTCCGGCTCCCGTGCGGGTGGCCAGCCGCCCTGGGCGTCACGGTTCGCGCCGACCTTGGTCACGATGTGCAGCGACTCGGGGTAGGGGTGCAGCGCCTCCCGGATGAGCTGGTTGGTGATGTGCGGGCCGTACGCGTCGCTGGTGTCGATGTGGGTGATGCCCAGGTCGACCGCCTCGCGCAGCACGGCGAGGGCGCCGTGGCGGTCGGCGGGAGGGCCCATCACCCAGGGACCGGCGAGCTGCATGGCGCCGTAGCCGAAGCGGGTGACGGTCAGGTCGCCCAGGCTACCGGTGGAAAGATTCGTCATGTGCTTCACTCTGGTGGGGTAACTTCCTGATGGGAAGTACGCACTTCCAGGTTCGTTAGGTACCCACGGGTGGGAGGAGCAGTCGATGGCGACGACAACGGCGGCCCAGCGGAGAGCTCAGGCCAAGGTGGAATACGACGCTTTCCTGGCCGGATGTCCGAGTCGCAAGCTGCTCGACCGGATCTCCGACAAGTGGGTCACCCTCGTGCTGTCCGCGCTGGGCAGCGGCCCCGGCTGCGTCGGCGAGCCCCGGCCGATGCGCTACTCGGAGCTCTCCCGCCTGCTGGCCGGCGTGAGTCAGAAGATGCTCACCCAGACGCTGCGCTCCCTGGAACGCGACGGCCTGGTCACCCGCAGCGCGACGGCGACCGTGCCCGTCACGGTCAGCTACGAGCTCACTGACCTCGGCCTCTCCCTGCACGAGATGGTCCGCGGCCTCAAGGCCTGGGCGCAGACCCACATGGACGACGTCCTGGCCAACCGCGAGTCCTTCGACGCGGCGTCGGTGTGACCTGGGTGAGCGTGCTGCGGGGCCGGCCCCGTGCCCGGCCCCACCCCTCAAAGGCAACACCGGTTTCGGGTACGCGCGGAAGCACCGGCGATGACCGTCGAACAATGTGATTTGTTCGCGCAGGTCAGCGCAATGTCCACGCGGGGACGCGAACAAATAGGGTCGACGTCATGGAGCTCGACGTCGCCCGGATCCGGTCCGGCTACCCCGCCCTCGCCGAGGGATTCGTCCACTTCGACGGCGCGGGTGGCACCCAGCCCGCCGCCGCCGTGATCGACGCGATCGCCGCCACGATGCGCACCGCCGTGTCCAACCGGGGCACCGCCTTCGCCCCGGCCCGCCGCTCGGGCGAGATCGTCGCGGCGGCCCGGGCGGCCGTGGCCGACCTGGTCGGCGGCCGGCCGGACGGCGTGGTGTTCGGTCCGTCGGCGACAGCACTCACCTACCTGGTCGCGCGCACGCTCGCGCAGGGCTGGGGCCCCGGCGACGAGGTGGTGGTGTCCCGGCTCGACCACGACGCCAACGTCCGGCCGTGGGTGCAGACCGGCGCGACGATCCGCTGGGCCGACGTCGACCTCGCCACCGGGGAACTGCCGGTCGAGCAGTACCGGGACCTGATCGGCCCGCGGACCCGCCTGGTCGCCCTGACCGCGGCCAGCAACGCCACCGGCGCCGTCCCCGCGGTGCGCGAGATCGCCGACCTCGCCCACGCGGCCGGCGCTCTCACGTACGTCGACGGCGTGCACGCCACCGCCCACCGCCCGACCGACGTGGCCGCGCTCGGCGCCGACTTCTACGTGACCAGCGCCTACAAGTGGTCCGGCCCGCACTACGCCGCCGTGGTCGCCGACCCGGCCACGTGGGCGCCGCTGGAGCCGGTCAAGTTGATCCCGTCACCGTCGACCACGCCGGACCGTTTCGAGTACGGCACGCTCAGCTTCGAACTCCTGGCCGGCGTGACGGCCGCCGTCGACCACCTGGCCGCGCTGTCGCCGCTGGCGCCCGCCGCCCTGGACCGCCGCGCCCGCCTGACGGCCAGCATGACGGCGGTGACGGCCTACGAGAACGCGCTCACCGACCGCCTGCTGGCCGGCCTGTCCGACATCGACGGCGTGAGCATCCTGGCGGCGCCGGCCGGTCGCTGCCCCACGGTGTCGTTCCGCCTGGACGGCCGGCCGCCCGCCGAGACCGCCCGCATCCTCGGCGAGCAGAACATCTGCGTCTCGAGCGGGGATTACTACGCGGCCGAGTACTTCGAGGCCGCCGGCCTGCGGGACACCGGCGGTGCGGTCCGGGCGAGCATCTACCACTACAACACCGCGTCCGAGATCGATCGGCTGCTCGACGCCCTCTCGTGAGCTAACACCGCGTACACGAGCTGGTCGGCCCACTCCCCCTGGAACAGGTAGCTTTCGACGTGGCGGGCCTCCTGACGCATGCCGAGCCGGGCCATCAGACGGACGGACGCCTCATTGCGGCCATGGCACCGGGCATAGATCCGGTGCAGGCCGAACTCGTCGAAACCCCAGTCCACCAGCGCCGCGGCGGCCTCGGTGGCCAGCCCGCGGCCGCCGTGACCGGGATGGAAGACATAACCGAGTTCGGCCGTGCGGTCGGCCTGGCTGCGCCACACCAGCTCCACGGTCCCGATGACGCCGGCGTCGGTGACCGCGGCCAGTGTCAGGCAGTCGCCTTCGGCACGAAGCGCGTCCTCGCCCGCCATGGCGATCACCGACGCCCGCGACTGCTCCCGCGTGCGCAGCCGGGCGCCGAGCATCCAGCGGACCACGTCGGGGCGGCACTGCCAGGAGTGCACATCGTCGAGGTCGTCCAGGGTGACCGGCCGCAGGGTGAGCCGGGCGGTACGGATGATCAAGGATGTCACCGTCGGCCGGTGGACAGGGCGACGAGGAACTGGCCGCCGCCCGCGTCGACGGTCGCGGTCACCGGCAGGCCGGGCACCAGCCGGGAGAAGCGGTCGACCAGCCAGTCCGCCGCCTCCTGGGCGTCCTTCCTGCTCGGGCAGCGGGCGACCAGCTCGCGGCCGCCCTTGCGTTCGAGGCGCTCGGCGACGGCGACCAGCGGCGCCGGCTCCACCACGTGCAGACGGTCCGGCCAGGCGATGACGACCTTCACCGCGCCCTTGCGGGTGTTGCAGGCACGGTGGGCGAGGCGCTCGGCGACCTTGGCCTTGCGGTCGGCGGTGCGGCTGTCGACGCTGGGGCCGCGCGGGTCGTTCACCGACATGCCGGCGTCGACCGGCTCGTCGCACACCCAGCATCGCCAGCCGTCGCGCTTCGCCACGTCATCGAGGAGACTCATCCGAGCAAACTAGCCCATCTGCGACTCCCAGAGAGCGCACCGGTGCCGGGCGGCGAGATCGACCGGACGGATCCCGCGCGGTCCGGGTGCGAGGGACTGAACGTGAACGCCGCGAGGGGTGAACCTGGGCCAGACCGGTGATCCGACGCTGTTGGGGTTGCCCGTGGCCGCGAACCGCAGCCAGTACCGCACCATCTGCCGGGACAGCCGGCTCTGTGCCGCGTTCAGCCGGTCGGGGAAGACCGGTCCGCCGAAGAGGTACTGCAGTTCGGCGGCGTGGTAGGCGCCGAGGGGGAAGCTCACCGACTCGGTGCCCGGGAACAGCGGTGGCGCGTTCCGGTCGGTGAACTCCGCCGCGAAGGTCGGGACGAACCGCGCCAGCGCCCGCTCGGTCCACAACGCCGGGCACGACCAGGCGCCGTCGGTGAACAGCGCCGACAGGGCCAGGCTGGGCGAGCCGTACGCCGCCGACGTGTACCGCGCCAGGAGGCGGGTGGCGTGGTCACCGAACTGCGCCCGTACCGCGGCCTGGTATTCGGTCTCGGTGATCGGCCTTCCGGCGGCGAGCTCCTCGAGCGCGACGAACAGGCGGTGTTCGTCCCGGGTGCCGAGGTGCATCACGGGCACCCGGTTGAAGCGGCCGGAGGAGACCGCCACCCCGGGATCCTCGGGCAGGACGTCGCCACCGAAGGCGGGCGGGAAGGCGATCTGCGACGCCGGCACGGCAGCGGCGAGCAGTTCGTCGATCGGCACCTCGCGCAGGCAGGCGGCGGCGGTGGCCGGATCGGCGCATCCGAAGCGCCCGGCCGCCTGCACGCCCAGGCTCTCGGACTGCGTCAGATGCCTCCACCAGGGCAGCGCGGCGGGATTGTTGACGCAGGGGGCGCTCTCCACGATCGCGCGCTGGAACAGCCCCGCGGCTGCCGGGGACGCCAGCTGGGCGCAGACGCTGCCGCCGCCGGCCGACTCGCCGAACACCGTGACGTTGCCCGGGTTCCCGCCGAACGCGGCGATGTTGCGCCGCACCCACCGCAGGGCCGCGGTCTGGTCGGCGAAGCCGTACGCGCCCGACTTGGACCTCCCCCGGTCGAGCGCCGGGTGGGCCAGGAAACCCAGCGCGCCCAGCCGATAGTTGATCGTCACCAGCAGGACCCGGCCGCCCGCCAGCAGGCGGGACGCGTCGTAGTCGCTGCCCGCGCCGGTGGTCAGCGAACCACCGTGGATCCACACCATCACCGGAAGGCGGCTTCCCGCGCTCACCGGCGGGGTGGTGACGTTGAGGAAGAGGCAGTCCTCGCTGGTACCGGCGGCGTCCGGCTGGGGGCAGCGGCTGCCCGGGACGGTGGCGTCGCGGACCCCGCGCCAGGACGCCGCCGGTTGCGGTGGCTGCCATCGCCGGTCGCCGACCGGCGCCGCGGCGTACGGGATGCCGGAGAAGGTACGCCGGTCCTCGGCGACCAGGCCACGGATCCGGCCGGTCGCGGTCTGGACGACGGCGGGGCCGCCCGCCTGCGCGGAGGCCTGGGCCGGCGCCGCATACCCCGCGGTGCCGATGAGTGTGGTCGTGACGGCGAGGGTGAAGATCCTTCGTCGTATTGATCTTAATGAATCCCTCATGTCCAGCAGTATGCCTGCCGGCCGAACAATTCGACCCTGATCGAAAGGCTCCGCCGGCGCCCCTCGGACACTGGGACGCTGGGGCCATGGTGGCGGGGATTTACGGGATCGGCGCCGTGACCGGCTACGGCTGGGGTCGCGAGGAACTGTGGGAAGGACTGCTCTCCGGGCAGTCCGCCTGCACGCCCAGCCCGGGATACCGGCCGGGCCCGGACGATCCGGGGTACGCCGCTCACGTGCCGGACGGCGGCGATCCCGCCGACGGCACCAGCCGTTTCGCCCGGGCGGTGCGCGCCGCGGCGCGCGAGGCGATCGGGGATGCCCGGTCGAACGGCTGGGTGCCGGGCCGGCGGGTCGGGCTGCTGCACGCCACCGTCCTCGGCGAGGTCGACCTGTGGCGTGACTTCTACACCGTGCACGACCGGAAGCTGTCCACCCGGGACTACCTGGCGCTGATGCCCTCGACCCCGATGTCGCTGCTGATGCAGGAGTTCGGCTTCCGGGGCCCGGCCATGGCGGTCTCGGCGATGTGCGCCTCCGGCAACGCCGGCATGATCACCGCCAAGGCCTGGATCGACGCGGGCATCGTCGACGACGTCATCCTCATCGCGACCGACCTGTCCTGCACGCCGGAGAGCCTGGACCACTTCGTCGGGCTGGGCGTCGCGGTCACCGACACGCCGCCGCTGCAGGCCTCCCGGCCGTTCCAGGCCGGCAGCCGCGGCTTCGTCATGGGCGAGGCCTCGGTCGCCTTCGTCCTGTCGGCGGCCGGCGGCAGCGCGTACGCCGAAGTCCTCGGCGGCGCCATGACCCACGACGCCTACCACGTCACCTCGATCGAACCCGGGCTGACCTCCGTCCGAAGCTGCTTCACCGACGCCATCGCCGATGCCGGCATCGACGCCGGGGACGTCCGCTACCTCAACGCGCACGGCCCGGGCACCCGCCAGTGCGACGCCGCCGAGGCCGCGATCCTCGAATCCCTGTTCCCGCCGGCCGCCGAGGTCTTCTCCGTGAAGCCGCTCACCGGACACTGCCAGGGCGCCGCCTCGGCCGTCGAGATCGCGGTCAGCGCCCTCGCCTACCGCCGCGGCGTCATCCCCGCTCCCCCGGCCGTCGCGGAAGCCCACCCCCGGCTGCTGACCGGACTGCGGAAGACCGAGCCGGGCCTCACCGTCAAGTCCTCTCTCGGCATGGGCGGCCACAACTCCGTCATCGTCCTCGGCCCCGGTCAGGCGCCGTAGACCTCGACCTCGTAGATGCGGCCTGTCGTGCCGCCGTCCTGCTGGCCGGTGTCGATCAGCAGCCGCACGTGGCGGGCGCTGACCGGGCCCGCCGTGGACGTCGTGACGCCGTCGGCGTTGCCGGTCACCGTGGCGAACGTGGTCCAGGTGGTCGCGTCGGGACTGGTCTGGACGCGGTACGCCCGGGTGTTCAGGGCGGACGGCTCACCGCCGGCGGACGCGTGGCGCACGATCACCGTGCGGACCGCGGCGGGGGCGCCCAGATCGACCTGCCAGGTCGCGCCGCTCACACCCGTACACCACTTGCTGTTGTTGTCCGTCGTGCCGTCGACGGCCTTGGCCGCGTCCTCGGCCGTGACACACGCCGCGCTCGCGGTAACCGGGCGCTTGAGGGCGAGGTTGGCGGCGGCTGCCGGATCGGCGGCCTCACGGGTGCTGTCGTTGATGGTGATGTCGTCGACGTAGCCGCGGAAGACACCGGTGGCCGCGGGCTGGTCGTAGCCGAGGTGGATGCGGTCGACCGTGCGGCCGGCCAGCGCGGCCAGGTTGACGCGGACCAGGTTCCACCGGTTGACGACCAGATGGCCGCCCTCGCCCTGGAACTGCGGGTGGGCGCGGACCCCGTACTGGTCGACCGCGCCGGAATCGCGCAGGTTGCTGCCGTCGGTGAAGCGCAGATCGACCGCCACGTGGGCGCCGTTGGCCTGCTGCGGGAAGATCCAGTAGCTGAGGACCGAGGTCGCGGCGATCCGCAGGTGCGTGTCGAAGACCCGCGTGTACGAGTAGGAGCCGCTCGCGCTGAGGTCGTTGCCGGAGTACATCAACGCGTTCGCCCCACCACGGGCGGTCTCGGCGCGCGGGCCGGTCTCCATCCTGGTCAGGTTCGCGTTGTAGCCACCCACGTTGAGGCTGCTGTCCACGGTGTCCGTCCAGGTCGGCGCGGTCTCGCCCGGCTCCAGACCGGTACGCAGCAGCGGCCAGTCCCGCCCGCCGCCGAGCACGCTCTCCAGCGCCGAATACCAGAGGTCGCCCATCTTGGTGTAGCCCGCGTCGTTCGGGTGCAGCGTGTCGTTCAGGTCGGCGGCGGTGATGGTGCTGTTCAGATCGACAAGCCTGGTGTACGCCCGCGACGACAGCACCGACGGCACGGCCGCGTTGAACGTGGTGATCCGCGCGTTGATCGTCGCGTCCAGCGCGGGCACGATCTGCGCCACCAGGACGACCGCAGCCGGCGCACCGGCGTGGATCCGGTCGAGCAGCGTGCCCAGCCGGGACGGCGCGTTGCCGACGTCGAAGTTCTGATTCATGTCGTTCGTGCCGATGTGCAGCAGGACCACGTCGGGACGGCTGGTGGCGAGCCAGCCGTCGATCGACGCGGTGATCTGCTCGATCCGCCACCCCGAATGGCCCTCGTTGTCGGTGTCCGGCAGCGAGCCGGACTGCCCGCTGCCGACGTAGTCGACGGCCAGTCCCGCGCCGCCGACCAGGCGTTGCCACAGCTCGGGGCGGTAGCTGGAGGTGGTGCTCGACCCGGCGCCCCAGGTGATCGAGTCGCCCAGTGGCATGATCTTGACGGGCCGCCCGGCGATCACGGCGGCCCCCGCCTCGCCGGGTGCGACCAGCGCGAACGCGGCGACCAGCGCCACGGCGAGAATGCGGGACACCGTACGCATCGAGCCCTCCCGGTTTGCATTGAGCTACGTCGATGCTTGACCAGTTTCGCGCGCCGCGCAAGGTGCTGGTCTACACTCGCGCAGCCCGATTGCTGTCGATGTTCTTGGGGAGAACATGACCTTGCCGGTGGAGCGCGACGCGTTCTTCGACAACGTGAAGTTCCTGGCGATCGTGCTGGTCGTGTGCGGCCACGTCTGGGGGCCGCTGGCCGACGACCCGGAGCGGTTCCGGGTGCTCAGTTCCGCGTACACGCTGGTCTATCTCTTTCACATGCCGCTGTTCATCGCGGTCTGCGGATACTTCACCCGGTCGTACGCGCGTGACCCGGCCGGACCGAAACGGCTGCGTCGCCTGCTGCTGACCACCCTCGTGCCGTACCTGATCTTCGGGTCGCTCTACACGCTCTTCCGCAACCTCACCCGCGGCGGCGACTGGACGCCGATGAACCTGGTCGAGCCGTACTACCTGACGTGGTTCCTGCTGGCACTGTTCCTCTGGCGGCTGACCTCTCCCTTCTGGCTACTGGTGCGCTGGCCGGTCACGATCAGCGTCCTCGCGTCCCTGGCCATCGGCGCGGCCGAACCGCGTGACCTGGCCGTCGCGCAGTTCCTGCAGTTCCTGCCGTTCTTCGTGATCGGGCTGACGATCCGCCCGGAGTGGCTCGACCGGCTGCGCGCCGTGCCCTGGCGGCGGCCGGTCGCGGTGACGGTCTTCGCGGTCACGCTGGCCGGGTGCTACCTCTACGTGCCGGTCGCCCGGAGCGAGTGGCTCTACCGGCGCAGCGGGCACGACGAGCTCGACGTCAGCCTTGCGCAGTGGTGGCTGCACTCGGCGGTCCAGGGTGTGGCCGCCATCGTGCTCTGCGTCGCCTTCCTCGCCCTGGTGCCGGCCAGCCGGCAACGGTGGACCGGGTTCGGTGAGGGCACCCAGTTCACCTATCTGCTGCACGGCTTCGTCGTTCAGGGTGCGCTCGTCTGGGGCGCCTACCGCTGGGACCTCTGGAAGCACCCGGCCGGCCAGGTCCTGCTCACGCTGCTCGGGGTCGGGCTCTCCGTCGTGCTGGCGTCGGCGTTCGTGCGTCGCGCCACGGGCCGGCTCGTGGAGCCTCCGCTCGACTGGCTGTTCCGGTCGCCGGAGAAGAGCACGCCTACGAACGCGAGCTGAGTCAGAACCACACCGGGCCGCACCACTCCGGCTGCTCCTTGCGTGGCCGGCTGGCCGGGACCCTGCTCCACGGCAGCAGCGACACCGGGCGGCGGGCGGCCACGTCCTCCACCCAGCCGAGCAGCGCGACGAAGACCGCGACCAGCCCGATCGTCAGCACGACCATGACGAACATCTCGATGTGATCGCCGACCCGTTCCAGCTCGTACCGCTCGGCGGCGGCGAAGACGACCGCGATCGCGGCGTTGTGCCACAGGTAGATCGTCACGGCCCGGGCGTTGCAGAAGTTGACCAGCCCGTTCAGCACCTTGACCCGGCTCAGCCAGGCCATCTCCGGCGACACCCGGAACAGCAGCAGGACGAAGCCGGAGGAGTAGACCGCGTACGCGACCGGCTCGTTGGCCAGGTCGATGCCCTCCTCCCCGGGATGGCCGACCGTCCACCACAGACTCGCCGCGATCAGCACCGCCGCAACCGGCCCGAGGATCGACCAGCGCATCCGTTTCAGCACGCCGGCCTGGTGCGCGAAGCCGAGCACCCAGCACCCGGCGAAGGTGAGCACGTCGGTGACCGCCGACTCCACCCGCGGCGGCACCGGCCAGGTCAGGTAGTCCCAGAGGAACACCCCGATCACCGGAAGCACGGCGGCGACCAGGCCGATCCTGCGGTAGATCCGGTGCAGCAGCGGCGAGAGCAGGACCAGCCAGAGGTACGCGACCAGATACCAGAGCACGCCCTCGACCGGCGCGGCCCACGGCGCCGCGGGCGGCTCGACCACCGGGACCACCCAGAACACCAGGCGCGACAACTCCGGCCGGCCCGGCCAGTCCAGCAGCAGCATCACCGGGACCAGCAGGATCGCCATCGCCCACAACGCGGGCAGCAGGCGGCGCAGCCGGCCGGTGATCGCCTGCTCCACCGACCGCTGCATCGAGGTGGCCATCAGCGAGCCACCCAGCGCGAACATCACCCCCATGGACGGGAAGATCATGGAGAGCCAGGCGACCGGGAACATGTGGTAGAGGAACACCCGGATCAGCGCCGCGGCACGCAGGAAGTCGAAGTAGCGGCTTCGCTGACGGCCGCCGCCCTTCGTCGGCTCGGGCGCGGTGTTCGCGCGGTAAACGGCAGGCATCGGACGAGCTTAGGAAGATCTGCGACGGTCATTGCGGCTCTCGTCGCCCGTGCGGGGGAAGCCTTTCGGTCAGACCTAGGAGAGGTGCCTCTCGAGCATCGGCACGACGGTCTCGATCGAGTTCGCGTGTCCCTCGACCGGGGACTTGCCCGCGTCCCCGCCGATGTTCACGCCGACCACCTTGCCGTCCGAGTTCAGCAGCGGCGCGCCGCTGGTGGCCTTGAGGTCGACCTCGTCGTCGTAGGCGAACTGCAGGAACGGCGTGGTGGCCTTGCCGGTCTCCACGGCCGGGAAGATCCGCGAGCCCGGCTCACCCGACTCGGCCAGCAGGTAGACACGGTCGCCGGGCTCCGGGGGCGCCTCCGCGAGATCCAGCACGACCGCGCCCCGCGCGTCGGCGATCTGGAAGGCGGCGAGGTCCCGCCGGATGTCGACGTCGCTGGAGACCGCCTCGGGCAGGCTCACCATCGTGCTCGAGGCGATCTCGATGTTCTCGTCGTCCACGCTGGACGCGAACACGCCGGACACCACCCCGGGCAGTTCGGCGCCGGTGTACTCCCGGCTCATCCCGCCGGCCTCGCCGAGCAGGTGGTGCGCGGTGAGCATCAGCACGCGGCCGTCCGGCCAGTTGACCAGGAACGCGGACCCCGCGTTGACCTCGCCCTCGGTGGTCTGGAACGTCGGCCGGAACACGGCGTCGAGGTCGACCGGCGGCGGCACGGCGTCCTCGACGGAGGTGTCGGACTCCTCGGGATCGACGGAGAAGGCCGGCTCCGGGGCGGCGTTCCCACTGCCGCCGCGCGGGAGCAGGCCGCAGCCCAGCAGAAGGGCCACGACGAGGCTCGCCGCCACCGTCCTCGGAAGACGCATGGCGGCGAGCATAGTCGCGAGTTGCTACGGCAGGGGGTCCAACGTCGTGGGTTCGACATGCTCGCGCAGGTGCCGGTTGTTGCGCGGCTCCTGGCGGGTCTTCTGATCGTCGAGCCGACGCCGCAGATCGTCACGTACGTCGTGCAGCGCCGCGTGCAGATCCTCTTCCGACGAGGTCGTGACGATCTTATCCCGGCCCGCGATCCAGCACTCCAGGGTGACCTTCTGCCCGCGTGCCTCACGGTCCTTCACCGAGACCTCGATCTCGGTGGACTCCGCGTGGAACCCCGCGAGCCGATGGTCGAGCGTCGCGAACTGCTCGGCGATCCAGTTGCGGTCCCCTTGCGAGAACCCGTGACCGACCCGCAAGCACTCCTGCACGGTGGCTGGATCTGCGACAGCAGTCATGCTAAATCTCCTCAAACCCGGCGGACACTGACCCCCTCCTTGCTACCCATCCCGCCCGAACCGAAACTGATCAACCCTTTCGGGCGACCCCGTCGTACAGCGCCACCTGCGTGTCGGTCAGTGCGGTCTGTTCGTCCGGCCGCCACCGCAACGCTGCCGGGATGCGCGAGGCCCGGGCCGCCGAGTACCTTGCCGCGACGTGGTGCCCTTCCGCGACGCGGTCAAAGCCTGGTTCCGAATTTCGCTGCAGGACTGGGGCTGTCCGCGTAGGTGCGAGCCGACGCCGGCCGGATCGCCGCCGACCTGAACGCCATTCTCGACGAGACGGTGAGCTCGCGCTGATCCGCCGAGGCCGGGCCTGGGTGATGTCGGCGATGACGTCAGCTAGGTTCTCGTGCCCTGTGTCACGATGCGGCGCTGCGACCTGTGGGTCCTTGCCTAATTGGTGGCTTCGCGGGACTTGCGGCGGTGGCGGCGGGTCAATGAGAACAGGGCCAGGAGAATCAAGCCGGTCATCAGCGATCCGCCGGCAAGGGTCCACGGGCCGGTGAGCTTGGACATGATGGTGCCCCGCTTGCCGGTCTTGCCGGGATCGGGGAACGTGATCGTCGCGGTCACCGAATGGCTGACCAGCCCGCTCTTGAGGGTCAGGTCGACCTTCCAGGGCCCGTTCGGCAATGCTTGGGGGAACTGCACGATGACCGTTCCGGTCACATCGGGGCCCAGCGTTGCCGTGCTTGTCACCTGGAACGGGCCGGCGCGCTGACTGGCCGGGCCTTCGGAAAGGTCGGCGGAGCCGGTCATGTCGAGGGCTCGGCCGCCGGTGTTGGTCACGGTGACGACGAGCGACGGATCGCCGGCCTTGGTCCTGGCCGGGGTGAGTTCGTTGATGGTGAAGTCGGAGTGGGGTTCACCGCCAGGACCGATGTCGAGGTAGATCCGGACACCGGCCCGGGTGACCATACGGACGCCCCCGGACTGCGGGGCAGCCGACCCGACGGACGCCCAGATCACTGCGTAGCGTTCACCTTTCGAGGCGGCCGGCGGGACGGAGACAGTCGCCTCGACGACCTGCTTGGCGCCGGGCTCGAGGTCGAACTTGCCCTTGTCCAGTGAGATCCAGGAAGTCAGCTCGTTCGCCTCACGATCCGTACCGAAGACGAACCTCTCCTTGTCCAGCGTGGCGGCGCCCGGGTAGACCTCGACACGCCGCCGCTCCCGTGAGCTGTTCGCCACCCGGAGCTTGCGGTGGACGGTCGCGCCCGGGGCCAGGTGGTCCACGATGTATCGATGCGCGCGGGGGTCCTTCTCGCGGTTCGTCGGGCCCTCTATCAATTGGATCCCGATACTGCCCGGCCCGGCATCCCGGCGTGCCGGAGCCGCCTGCGCCGCCGGGCCGAGGGCCACGACGCACAGCAATGCCAACGCGGCCGTGGCGGCCGGGCGATCGCTGGGGTTACGCCACCGAATGCGTCACCGTTCCCACGTAGGCCCCAGCCACGTTGGCGAGCGGCGTATTGAAGATCAGCGTGGGATTCCAGGTAGCGGAGCCGTTACCGGTGCCGCCCGTGCGATTGAACGCGATGACCGTGGCATCAAGAGGTTCGGATTGGGCAGCAGTGGCCTGGCCGGGAACGAAGGGGCCGGCACCGGTCGTCGCCGTCGCCGGACCCGACCAGTATTCGACCAGGTCGTCAGTGATCGTCTCGGTAGGGGTGCCACCGCCCGTTTCGAAGTCTGTGCCCTCCGCCTCCACTTCCCAGGTCCCGTCGGCCGCGGCCCGGCCGTCAGTGACGGTAACTGGTCCAAGCGGCCCGCTGGTCGGAAGTCCAGCCGCGCCGCCAGCAATAGCCGCCGTGCCGGGGACCACGATGTCCAAGGTCCCTGCGCTGATGGTGAAGGTGACGATGGTGTCGCCGTCCGGTGCTGCTGCGGCCGGCGCGGCGCTCAGCCCTATCGCGAGAGTAGTCGCGGTGCCGATGATGAGGAATCTGGCGGTATGCACGGCGTCACCCTGCTTCTTTTCAGAGTCGATGCTCGGCCCTCAGATCAAGGGGTTTCACCTGCGGATGTCGATAACCGTACGGGGCAGCGGGGTGTCAAACTTGATTTCCGTTTAAAAGCAGCAACTCAGGCGAACAGGTGGTCGGGTAGACGGTCACACCCGTGCCACCGGCCTCCCTGAACCGTCATCTGCCAGGCCTCGACCGCACCTATGCGACCGAGTGCGTCACCGTGCCCGTGTAGCCGCCGCTCTGGTTCGCCAGCGGTACGTGGATCACGAGAGTGGGATTCCAGGTGAGGGTGTTGCTGCCGGTGCCGCTGACATGCGCAAAGGCCTGCAGGGACGCCGTGTTGTCAAGGCGCGACGCTGCGGCCGTGTTGAGCTGCCCCGGTGTGAAGGTGCCGGTACCTGACGATGCGGTGAAAGGCCCGGACCAATAGTCGATCCGTTCGGCCTGGATCGTCTGGGTGGGGACCCCCGCGCCGGTTCGGAAGTCGGTGCAGACGACCGTCGCGACCCAGCCGGCGACGGCCGGGAACCTGGTGTCGGTGACGGTGACGGCACCGAGCTGGCCGGTGATGGTGCCGCCCGGCACACTGGCTCCGAGGCTTGCCGACGCCGGCGCCGAAATGTCCAGGCTGCCAGGGCAGTCGGCCCTGGTGATGAGGTTGGTATCCAAGGTGACGGCGGCATCGCGTGCCAGGATCCGCCCGGTGACGGCAGCGCCGGAATTCACCGTTACGGACGTGGTCGCCATCAGGGTCCCGACGAAGCTGGTGCTGACGCCGAGGGTCGCCGAACTGCCCACCTGCCAGAAAACGTTGCAGGCCTGGGCACCGTCGATCAACGCGACGCTGCTGTTGCTCGCCTCGGTGATGAGGGTGGTCGCGGCCCGGAGGATGAACACCGCGTTGGGGTCGCCGTCCGCATCCAGGGTAAGCGTGCCAGCGATGCCGAGCGTCCCGTCCGGGGACGCATACAATCCCGGGTGGATGGTCTGCCCGCCGAGGTTCCCGGACGCGAGCAGAGCGGCCGGGCTCCGCGCAGCGGCATCGGCATACGCCGTCGCCAGGGCGGCATGGGCCGCACCCGCCGGGGGAACGCCCGGATAGATGGCGCCGCCGCTCACCGTGCCGGTCGGGTTGAAGCCGGTGACGGCTGTGCCTGGGCTGACCCCGACGTCCCCGCTGACCTGCGTGGCTCCGGTGCTGGTGACGGTGGTGGCCGCCAACACCGCGAATGAGGCTGCGGCCCCCAGCTCCACGGGGGTCTCGAGAGCGGACGCGGGCGGCACGCGCACGACACCGACCAGGGCCACCACGACCGCCGCGATCGTCACCCGCAGCATCGCCGCGGACCCGCGACTCCGCCCTGTCCGGGCCGGCCGAACCAGAGACGACATGACCACCCCCACGCCAACGGACAGCGGCGGCCCGGTCCCTTGACATTGGCGCCAGTGTCTTCGACCAAGGTCGACATTAGCGGCTAGAACCCCCCTTTGCCGCCGGTTTGCGATGGAGGGCGGTTACCGCCCCCGGACGATGCCGCCGCCCGACGGACGGCAGACCACGATCAGGCATCCGTCGGTCCCGCCACCTCGACGTACCACTGATGTTCCGCGCCCGCGGTGATCCTCGCGAACGCGAGTGCCTCGGTGGCGTGCAGCAGCAACCGGGTCGCGTCGTCGGTCGGGGCCGCCGCGGCGATACCGACACTCGCCTGCATGAATACCTGGTGATCGGCGACGATGAACGGCTCCCGGACGGCATCCAGGATCCGCTGCGCGATGGTGTTGACGTCGGCTTGCCAGACGTCCTCAAACAGGACGGCGAAGTCCACTCCGCCGAGTCGTCCGGTGAGATCCTTCGGGCGCACGGAGTTACGCAGCCGCTCCGCCAGGACGACCAGCAATTCGTCGCCCGCCTCGCGACCGTGCACCCGGTTGATCTCGTCGAACCTGTCCAGGCCGACCCGCAGCAGACACAGGCGCTCGGTGCCCGCGTCCAATGCGTACTGGGTCTCATCCTCGAACAGGGAACGGTCGGCCAGGCTGGTCAGCACATCCTGGGAGTTCGCCAGCGCGAGTTCCCAGTGGTACGGCGCGTCGGCGATGGCGTCGACGGTCACCGGCTGCTCCGCCAGGCGCGACGCCCGGTCAACGACCGGCCGGCGGCGGTCAATCTGTGGCGCCGGCAGATCGGCGGCCAACGGCTCGGCGACGATGACCGGCTCGGGAACAACAACCGGTTCGGCAATAACAACCGGCTCAGCCACGACCGGCTCAGCAACCACGACCGGCTCAGCGACCACGACCGGTATCGGCAGGGAGCCCACGCTGGCCGGCTTCCGCCTGACGGGCCGAGAGACGGCCCGGCGCCGGCGAACGGCGAACACGACCGACCCCGCCAGCAACAGGATGACGAGCCCGGCGACTGCAAGGTAGCGCCAGGCCGGAGCGGTCGCCCGGGTGCTCACCGGAGGTGCCGTGCCGGCGACGGGAAAGCTGATGGTGGCCTCCGCGCTACGTACGATCAGCCCGCTGCGTAACGTGATCTGAGCTTCCCACGGCCCCGCCGGCAGTTGCCCGTCGAGGACGATCGTTACCGGTTCGACAGCGCCGACCGCCAGAGTGACACCGAGGCCGGCAGCGAACGGGCCGGCGCTGAGCCCGGCCGGGCCGCCGCGCAGGTCCAGGGTTCCGTTCATGTCCAGGGTTCCGTTCATGTCCAGCGCCCGGCCACCGGTGTTGCGTACCGCGACGAAGATCATGGGCTGACCGGCGGCGGAGCGCGCCGCTGTCAGCGATTCGATCACGAAGTCGGCCTTCGGGGCCCCGCCCGGCCCGACGGACACGTAGAGGCGGATGCCGACCCGGCTGACCAGGGTCAGTCCCCTGCCCCCGGGCGGCGCCGAGCGGGCCTCGGCCCACACCACGCCGTACTGTTCGCCGGGCGCGGCGTCACGCGGCACGGCAGTGGTCACGGTCATCGTCACTCGTCCGCCGCCGGGCACATCAGCGCTGCTCGGGCTCACCGACGTCCAGGTGGAGAGGTCGTTCGGCGTGGCACCGGCGGCGCCCAGGAACGCGCCATCGGCAATGCCCGCCGCGGCGGCGTACAGCGAGACGTGTGCGGTAGACGAGGAGCCGTTCGTGACCTCGATGTGACGGCTGATGACCGTGCCGGGGTGGAGGTGGTCCACGATGCACATCCACGTGCGCGGATCCTTGCGACCGGAAAACGGCGCGTCGACAAGTCGCAACCCGATACCGCCGGGCGATGCAGCGGCAGGGGCCGGGTCGGGTGCCGCGGTCGCCGCGTGAGCGGGCAGCGCGACCACCGCGGCGCAGACCCCGACGGCCAGCAGCTGCCGGACGAACCCGACCAGACGGCCGGTCGCGGTGGCAAGCGAGACACGCATGAGATCAGAGGACGGAATGAGTGATCGTCACCGAGTAGGCGTTCGCGGCTATGCCGCCCACTACAGCGACTGAGATGGTGGGGTTCCAGGTGGCGGAGTTGTCGCCGGTGATGCCGGTAGCGGTGATCGCTGGACGCACACCGGCGAGGTTCCGCGGATCGTTCGCCGTGTAGGTGGCGGTGCCGATCTTCGCGATGGTTCCCGCGGTGTAGCTGACGGCGCTGGCGGCGATCGCCGGTCCCGACGGCGGGGTGACGGCGGTGGAGATGACGCTGGCGATCCAGCCCGAACCGGCGAGGGCCCTGCGCGCGTCGTTCACCCGTACCTGACCCAGCGGGCCACTGATCGTGCCCACGGCGTTGGGCAGCGTGGCGTCAAGGTTGCCGGCGCCAGCCGGCATGGTGATACCCAAGGGGCCACCTTTGATGGTGATGGTGATGGTGGTGTTGTCGCCAGGTGCCGCGGACGCAGGGGCCGCGACGCCCACCGCGAGTGTTCCGGCTGCTACGGCGACGAACAGACCGTTTGTTCTCATTTGCGTGCCTCGGATCTGCCGGTTCAAACACCGAGCGCTGGTGTCCGGTGCTCTTGCCGTGCTATTCGTGCTATTCGACAGGTATCCGTCCGACGTGAGATATCCAGTCGTTGCAGTGTCAGGCAGCGGCTACGGCCGACCTGTCCTTGCCACCGAGCAGGAAGTCGTACACCCGGGCGGGATGCGGTCGCCCGGTGTCCAGCGGCTCAGCCACGGCTGCCCCTTCCCGAAACGGCGGCGTCACTATAGCGACGCCCGGATCTCCGCCGTGGCCGCGTGCAAGGCCGGCGCCGCACGCTCGAAGAAGTCGAAGAGCAGGTCGACCTCCTCCGGCGTGTACGACCCCAGCACGGCCGCCAGATGCCGGCGGGCCGGTCCGGTGATCGCGTCGACGTCCAGGTTGGGCACGTGCTCGACGACCACCCGCCGGCGGTCCCGGGGATCCGCGGCGCGGCGGGCGTGACCGGCCCGTTCGAGGCGGTCGATCAGGCGAGTGGTGGCACCCGTGGTCAGGCCGGTGCGCTCGGCCAGCGCGCCGGACGTGAGCGGCCCGTCCTGCTCCAGGACGCTGATCGCGTGCCAGTCGGTGGTGTTCAGGCCGGCGGCCTCGGCGAGGGCCAGGCCGTTCAGCCCGACCGCGTCGAGGTAGCGGCGGAAAACGTCGTGTGCGTCTGGTCGCATTTACCTTCCCGTGGTTAGTATCTGCATGCGTGCAGATACTACACACGGGGAGGCAATCATGACCATCGACCACGACCGCCGCGCTGTGGAGGAGACCATCGCCGCCTTGGTGCGTGCCTGGGCGGCCCACGACGATCAGGCGTATGCCGCCCAGTTCACCGCCGACGCCACCTACGTGACCTGGGTCGGCACCCGGTACCAGGGCCGCGCCGACATCGCCGGCAGCCATCGGGTGCTGTGGCAGAGGTTCCTCAAGGGATCGACGCTGGCCGACGAGATCACGGACGTCCGTTTCACCGGCCCCGACACGGCCATCGTCACCAGCCGCGGCGAGGTCCAGCGGGGCAGACCCGGAAAGCTCGGCAAGATCCAGACGTACGTCCTGGTCCGCGAGCCGGGCGGCCGGTGGCTCATCGCCGCCTTCCAGAACACCAAGCACCGAGCCCTGGCCGAGGCCGTCTCTTTCCGCTTCGCCCCGGGCCTGCGTCCTACGGCGTGAGGCCGACCTGCTGGTTGAACGACCGGGTGTCCGGCGCCCACGCGATCATGGCCTGGATGTCCGCGACGTGGGGGTCCAGGCCCTCGGTGGTGCGGCCGTCCGGCCAGTGGACCTTCACGTCCGGCGCGTGGCTCTCGGCGAAGCGGGGCCAGTCGTGCACCAGGAAGATCTCGAGGTCGAGCTCGTCGAACGTCCGCAGGTGTTCCCGCTCGGCCCGGCTCGAGCCCTCCGGGAAACCGTTGCGGACGGCCTCGTGCGCCTCCGCCGGTCCACCGGAGACGGTCGCCCCGAGCGCGACCGCCCCCTGCGCGGCGAACCCTCCGTCGCTGAGCAGCTTGCGCCGATCCATGTGACACCTCCCTTTCACGCAGCTCAACGCGCAGGCCGGGGTCTCTTTCGGCGCGGAGTGCGAACGGGCATCGAGAACGGCACGAACTCGCGGAAGGTGCCAATTTCGCCTCAGGGGTTTACCCCCGCCCCATGGTCACAGCATGCTGATCGAGGGGGCACGATGAGTGAACGTAGCGGCTTGCCACCGCAGGTGCTGACCGGGATCGACAGCCCGATCCGGGACGCCCGCCTCAGGGGTGTGGGCGAACTGGCCCGGCTGACCATCGGAACCGATCTCGCGATGGCGGCCGCCGCACGCCGGGCCCTCAGCCACATGACCGGCGACGAGAGCCGGGTGGTCGCGGCCGCCGCGGCCGGGATGCTGGAGCGCACGGCCATCCGGCTGAACCCGGAGAGCGTCGACTTCGGACAGGTGCCGACCGTCGCCACCGAACTCGCGGCGAACATCGAGGTGCACGGTCCCCCGCTCGCCGCCGTCGGCACGGTCACGGCGTCCGGGCCGGGGCTGAGCGCCTCCCTCGACGACGGCCGGCTCCGGATCACCTGGCAACCCCGCACGGAATGGCTCGACGGGACGGTCACGGTCCACGGACCCTGCGGGTGGGCCGACGTACGTGTGACCGGCCGCGTCGCCATCCCGAAACCGTTCAGCCACCTGGACCTCGAGGAGCTCGCGGCCGCCGACATCGACCCGAACGCCGCCCGGGTCACCGTGCTGGTGGCGCCGCAACGCACCCGCAGGGCCGGGGCGGGCGCCCTGGCCGCCGTACTCGTCGCCCTGGTCCTGCTCGGCGGAGCCGGAGTGGCCTTCGCGCTCACCAACGGTGAGCAGACCCCCGCACCTCTGGCCGCACCCTCCCTCGACGCCTTGCCCTCTCCCGCGCCGAGCGTGACGACGAAGTCGGCGACCGTCCCCAAGGTGCAGCTCGCCCAGCCGCAGCGGGTGTCCAGCCTGGGCCGGCCCAAGGCGCTGCGGGCGATCAAGGTCGGCGAGGAGCCCGAGGGCGTGGCGGTCGCGCCGGACGGCCGGACGATCTACGTGGCCAACCAGGGCGAGCGCAAACTGTCTATCGTGGACGCTCGCGGCGGCAGGGTCACCGGCGTCAAACTGCGCAACACCCCGCGATTCGTTGCGGTGTCCCGGAACTCGCGGCTGGTCTTCGTGTCCATGTACGAGGAGGACAAGTCCGGCAGCGGCGTGGCTGTCGTCGACGCGGGCCGCCGCACCGTGATCCGGTACCTGGCCACCGGCCAGCAGCCGTACACCCTCGCCGTCGGACCCGATGGGCGGCTGTGGGTGCCGATCCACGGCAAGGGCAGACTCGAGGTGTACGACGAGGACGGGCGCAACCGTAAGCAGAGTTTCGACGTGCCGCCCAACCCGCATGCGATCGCCTTCTCCGCGCCGCGCAAACGGGCCTTCACCGCCAGCCACGAGTCCAACGCCGTGGCCGTCGTCGACACCGCCACCGGGAAGGTGGTCAGGTCCATCCCGGTCAGCAAGGCCCCGCACAGCGTCGCGGTCTCGCCCGACGGGTCCACGGTGCTCGCGGCCGGCTACGAGGCGGACAGCGCCGACCTGATCAGCGCCCGGACGCTCCGGCGCACCGGGCCGCTGAAGGTCGGGCGCGACCCGCAGTGCGTGGCCTTCTCCCGGGACGGGCGGCACGCGTACATCGTGAACGAGGGCGACGGCACGGTGTCGGTGCTGGACGCGCGGACCGTGAAGATCACCGCGACGATCAAAGTGGGCAGGAGCCCGCGGACCATCGCGACGTCACCGGACGGGCGGCTCGCGTACGTGACGAACGGCGACGACAACACGATCACCGTGCTGCGGGTCGGTGCGTGATGACCACCGCCGGCCTCGTCGCGCTGGCGATCGTGATCTGCGGCGCGTTCAGCTACGCCGCCGCGTCGATCCTCCAGGCGGTGGCGGCCCGGCGCAGCTCCGGCACGGTCAAGACCATGGGCCACCCGCTCTACCTGCTCGGCATCGCCTGCGACCTGCTGGCCTGGGCAGGCGCGATGGTCGCGCTTCAACAACTCGCCGTGTACGTCGTGGAGTCCGTGCTCGCCGGCTCCCTGGCCCTGACGGTGGTCGGTGCGCGGATCTTCCTGAAGTCCCGGCTGCGCAGGCGCGACGTGGCGGCCGTGGTCATCACCCTGGCGTCGCTCGCGGTGCTGGCCATGTCGGCCGGCCCGCAGGAGGACGTGCCGACGTCCTCCCGGCTGACCTTCTGGCTGTGCGCGGCCGCCGTCGCCGTGGTCGCCACCGGCTGGGGCGCGGCCAAGGCGGGCGCGCCCGGCGGGGTGGTGGCGGCGCTGGCCGGCCTCTGCCTGGGCGGCGCGGCGCTGGTCGGCCGGGCCCTCCCGGTGCCCGACGGGGACGCGTGGGAGGTCACGGTCGGCATCGTCACCGAGCCGCTGACCGCGGCCCTGCTGGTCTTCGCGGCGACCGGGATGATGCTGTACGCGCACGCCCTCCAGCACGGCGAGGTCGGCCCGGTGACCGCGGTGCACTGGACCTTCGAGGTGCTGACCCCGTCGGCGGTCGCGGTGGCCTTCCTCGGCGACACGGTCCGGGCCGGCTGGGAACTCCCGGCCGCGGCGGCCGCCCTGGTCACGGTCGCCTCGGCGGCGCTGCTGGCCACCGCCCCCGCGACCGGCATGACGCACGCGGGCGAGGAGCCGGTCAAGGCCCTGCCGTCCGGCGCCGTGGCGGGCGCGTCGCTGGTGCCCGCCGTGCGGCGGCGCGAACGCATCATCTGGTGGGGGCCGCCGCCGATCTGGCGCCCGCCGAGCCGCGCCCAGTCCGCCATCTTCACCCCGCGCCTGGCGTCCTCGGCGCGGGGTGAACTGACCTGGTCCCCCGCGGAGGCCGAGCCCGCCTGGGCGACGGAGTTGCGCAGGGCGGTCGCCACCGAACGCCAGAAGGCGAGCCCCTGGCACGACCTCTGACGAACACCGGCGTGCGTCTTGTCCGCGACGTGCTCCCTCTCGGGTGGCAGGACCGGGCGCTATCCCGGCCAGGGATGCCGTGCTGGGCTACCACCCGCGCGGACGGTGGTGGCTCAGCGCGGCATTTCGGGCCGGACACCGCTCTGCCCAACCACTGCGTGCCTGGTCCTACCACTGCGTGCCCGGACCCACCACTCACGCCCGGACCCACCACTCACGCCCGCTCCCACCACTCACGCCCGCTCCCACCACTCAGGTCGCGTCCGCTGGCGTGGTGTAAGAGGCGGCCAGCGCTGATCCGTGTGGGTTGATGTTAGGCGGCTATCTCGGCGGGTTCGAGGTCGGGTTGGGTGTCTTGGCTGGTGGTGATGGGTGTGAGGCG
>NZ_BSTL01000007.1:0-13107 GCF_030269485.1 Actinoplanes sp. NBRC 103695
CCTGCCTGGTCTACCACTCACGTCCGCTCCTACCACCAACCGCGCCCGGCCACCAACCGCGCCCGGCCACGGCCGCGACCGGCCGCAGCAACGGTGAGCAGGCACCCGGGCGCCTGGCAAGCCGCCCGGACCCCGCAGCGGGCGCGGGCAGTGGCTGCCAGGGTGAGCGGGCACCCCGCCCCGACTTCGCACCGGGCGCGGGCGGTGGCTGCCAGGGTGAGCGGGCACCCCGCCCCGACTTCGCACCGGGCGCGGGCGGTGGCTGCCAGGGTGAGCGGGCACCCCGCCCCGACTTCGCACCGGGCGCGGGCGGTGGCTGCCAGGGTGAGCGGGCACCCCGCCCCGACTTCGCACCGGGCGCGGGCAGTGGCTGCCAGGGTGAGCGGGCACCCCGCCCCGACTTCGCAGCGGGCGCGGGCGGTGGCTGCCAGGGTGAGCGGGCACCGCCCGGACTCCGCAGCGGGCGCGGGCGGTGGCTGCCAGGGTGAGCGGGCACCCCGCCCGACCCCGCACCGCGCAAGCGACGGCAACCAGGGTGCAGCAGGCACCCGGGCACCTTGCACACCCGGCAGCACGGCCTGACCAGACCTCAACCTCGAAGGGTGTCTAGACGAGGGGTACGCCGCGGGCGGCCATGAACTTGATCGGGTCGACCGCGTTCAGCCGGGTGGCCGGCGTTCCGGAGTGGACCTCGAAGTGCAGGTGCGGCCCGGACGAGGAACCGGACGAGCCCACGTAGCCGAGAAGCTGACCGGTCAGCACGGCCTGGCCGACGACCACGGACGGCCTGCGGACCATGTGGCAGTACCGGGTCACGTAGTTCAGCGCGTGCCGCACTTCGACGTACCAGCCGCAGCCGGCGGTCGTGCGGCTGCCGTCCACGTCGCAGTTTCCGGTGGAGGCGTTGCAGACCACCCGGATCACGGTGCCGCCGTTGGCCGCCCGGATCGGGGTGTTGCGTGCCGCGCCCAGGTCGACGCCGTCGTGTGCGGGCCGCGTGATCGTCCGGAAGCCGCTGACGATCCCGGCGGACACCGGGTGCATCCAGATCTTCGAGATCGCCGGCGTGGCCGAGGTGGTCTTGGGGCAGGTCGGGATCGGGAACACGGCGCGCGCCACATAGGCGTCGGCGACCCAGCGGTTGTTCGACAGCCTGTCCCAGAGGTTCGTGGTGCGGACCGTGCCGCGGATCGTCACGCCGCGTACCTGGCAGACGATGGCGAGCTTGCCGCCGTTGGTGACGGTGCCGGCGAGCCGGCCGCTCGGCGACGGCGTCTGACGCATGTTGAGCGGGGTGCCGCCGGTCCGGGCGGTGCCGATGCCGGCGATTTTCGCGGCGGCGACGGCGGGTGCGGTGGTGACTGCCAGTGCGCCCGAAGTGATCAGGCCGGTGGCGGCGAGAAGCGTGGCGGCGATGCGATGTCGAGCTTTCATGGACGTCCTTCCCGGCACGCGGTCGCGTGCTCACCGGGTCAGGCTGCCGAGTTCGGGATGCCGCCGGAGGTGCGCCGCCAGTGCAGAACAGTTGCGGGCAAATACACCGAAACGACCGTCGGGGGTCGGGCAGCGCTGAAAGATTGGGGCACCGGCAATGCTTGCTTCCTAGGAGTCGTATATGTCGCGATTGGTGGAACTCGGTGTCGCCAAGCGTCTGGGCCTTATCGTGGCCGCCGGCGTGGTGGCGCTCGGCGCTCTAGCGGTGATCAGCACGATCAGCCAGAACCAGCTCGCCGATCAGGCGGAGAGCGTACGGCGGCTGGAATCGGCTCTGGGGACGCTCAACCACCTGGACACCCGGCAGTCCGAGCTGAAGGTCGACATGTACCGCCAGCTTCTCGGTCAGGACATGGCCCAGGACGTGGCCGACGACGTGACCTCGGCGGCCGAGGCCGCGCAGGCGGTGCAGGACGCGGGTCTGCCGGCCCGGATCCAGCCGATGTTCGACGACCTGAAGCCGGACGTCACCTCGTTCGGCGTCTTCGCCGCGGATTTCGTCCAGCGGGCGGCCACCGCCCGTGAGGCGGCGCTGCGCGACATCGATCAGATCCCGGAGCGCAACAACATCTCCGACGACAAGATCGACGCGATCAAGGAGGAACTGGAGAAGGACATCGCCACCGAGCGCGGCGACATGGACGGCACGACCGGCCGTACCGAGTGGCTGACCGACGGCGTGGCCCTGCTCGGCCTGTTGCTGCTGGTCGGCCTCGCCGTCCCGGTGGCCCGGTCGATCCTGCGGCCGGTGCGCCGGCTCGGCGTGGTGATCGAGTCGCTCGCCCGGGGCAATCTCACCGAGCGCAGCGGCATCACGTCCCGTGACGAGGTGGGCCGGATGGCCGCGGCACTGGACAGCGCCCTGGAATCGATCCGGGCCTCGATGACCGCGATCGGCAGCAACGCGGACGTCCTGGCCAACTCGGCGAGCCGGCTGACCGAGGTGGCCGGCGAGATCGCCGAGGCCGCCAACGACACCGACGTGCAGAGCTCGTCCGCCTCCGCCGAGGCCGAGGAGATCTCCCGCAACGTGCAGACGGTGGCTGCCGGCTCCGAGGAGATGGGCCTGTCGATCCGGGAGATCTCCAGCAACACCAGCGAGGCCGCGCAGATCGCGGCGGTGGCGGTGTCCGAGTCGGCCCGGGCCACCGAAACGATCCGGCAGCTGGGTGAGTCGTCGGCCGAGATCGGCAACGTGATCAAGCTGATCACGTCGATCGCCGAGCAGACCAACCTGCTGGCCCTGAACGCGACCATCGAGGCGGCTCGGGCGGGTGACGCGGGTAAGGGGTTCGCGGTGGTGGCGTCGGAGGTCAAGGATCTGGCTCAGGAGACGGCGCGGGCGACCGAGGACATCGGCGCCCGGGTCAACGCGATCCAGCAGGACACCGGCGGCGCGGTCGACGTGATCAGCCGGATCAGCGAGGTGATCGCGAAGATCAACGATTACCAGACCACGATCGCCAGCGCGGTCGAGGAGCAGACCGCGACCACCGCCGAGATGAGCCGGAGCATCAGCGAGGTGGCCTCCGGCAGCAGCCGGATCGCGGCCAACATCACCGACGTCGCCCACGCCAGTGCGAGCGCCGTGCAGGGCGTCAACCAGACCCGCCAGGCCAGCTCCGAGGTCGCGCGTACGGCCGAGGAACTGCGCGGCCTGGTCTCCGCGTTCCGGCTCTGACGCCGTACGGCTGAAGCTCTGCGGGATTGATACTGTCCTGCACCACCTCCGCATCTCGCATTCCACCGCCGGCGGCCGACTATTTGCCCAGACGGGAAGAGCTCGTCGGTGAGCAGTGCGGGAGCGGATCGTGGGCGCAGAGCAGGAAACCATCGCGGCGGGCAGCACCCTCGACCTGACCGTGGACGCGCACGTGCACACCGGCTTCGCGGCCGGCCGGGACAGCGTCGGTGTGGTCGTGTCGGCCGCCGACCGGGCCGGGCTCACCGCGATCACCTTCGCGGACCAGGTCGCCCGGGACACCACCTGGCTGCCCGCGTACGCCGACGCGGTGCGCCGTGCCCGCCGCCGTACCGAGCTGACCCTCCGCATCGCCGCCGAGGTCGAGGTCGTCCGGCCGGACGGCTGGCTCGCCTGGCCCGCCGCCGACCTGGGTCACCTCGAGGCGCTCTCGGTCGCCATCACCCGCCTGCCCGCCGACGACGGCCCGATCGGCGTCCGCGAGGTCCGGCAGATGCTCGCCGCCGGCACCTTGACCGAGGCCCAGGTGGCCGAGATCGTGGTCGGCGCGACGATCCACGGGCTGGAGCGCGCCTCCCGCTACGTGCCTACCCAGCTGGCTCGCCCGCTGAGCCTGCTGTCCCAGGTCGGCATCGACACCGAGAACCCGGCGAACGGGGTGCTGGCCACCGAGGTGCTCGACCAGATCGCCGACGCGTGCCGGCGTACCGGCACCGCGGTGGAGGTCAGCGAGGCGTGGCGTAGCCCGTCGCCTCGGACGGTGGCCCGGCTCCGGGAAGCGGGAGTGCCGTTGGTCGCCGCGAGTGACGCCCGGTACGCCGCCGAGGTCGGCCACTGGCAGTACCTGCACCGCGTCTGAGGCAAAACCAAACGCGGAGAGTACTGGCATACGTACTCTCTGTCGCATGAGTCTCGTTCAGCAAACCATCGAGGTCGGCGCCCCCCTGCACACGGTGTACGAGCAGATCGCGGCGCTGGAGAACTACCCGCGTTTCATGACCGGGGTCGAGCAGGTCACGCCGATCGGCGCCGACCGCACCCACTGGGTCATGGATGTCGACGGGCACCGCCGTGAGTTCGACGCGCAGATCACCGAGCTGTCCATTGACGAGCGCATCACCTGGGCGACGACCGACGGCCCCCGGCTCAGCGAGACCATCACGCTGCGCCCGGTCGGCGAGACCCGGACCCAGCTGGTGGCTCAGCTCGACGCGGACATCGCCTTCCTGCTGCCCAGCGACCGGCACGGCCAGGAGACCCTGACCCGGCAGCTCAAGAACGACCTGACCACGTTCAAGGGTCTGGTGGAGAGCGGCGTGCTGGGCGCGCACCCGCTGGGCTCGCAGGGTATGGGCGGGGCCAGCTCGAAGCAGCTCACCGGCAAGTCGAGCACGGTCTTCGGCAGCCCGCCCACCCCCGCCTCGGTGGCCGGCCGGATCAAGCGGCGCGACACCCCGCACCCCGGCGCAGGCTGGGGGACGAGTTCAGGCTCCGCCTTCAGTCCGGTCAGGGGCGGCGGGGATGGGGATGATCTGGCCCGGATGGGTACGAGCGCCGACATCACCACGGCGCCCGGCATCTCCAGTCCGCACGACCTCGACGACGTGCTCGCTCCCGGCCGCAGGATCGGCGGCGCCCCGCCGGTCCGGGGCGGCGCGGCCGGTGCCCGGATCGGCACGGCCGAGATGGGCGGCCGTACGCAGGCGAAAGACGTCTGGGGTGACGGAATGATCAATGAAGAGGACCGTGGGAGTTCACACGATCACCAACGGTGATGTTACGGGCTCCCTGATAATTCGGTTACAAGCACCGCACTCCGCTTGCAAAGGTGCCTGACGAACGGCAAGTTAACGGAGTGCAACGCATCGCCCTACAGGAGATCACCGACCGGACGGCCAAGCGACGTGACGCTTGGTGGACCGTGCTTCTCGTCGACCCGCTGGCCCTGCGGCTGGTCAGGCTGGTCTACCCGTACCGGTGGATAACGCCGAACCTGCTGTCGCTGTTCGCGTTCGTCCTCGGCCTGGGCGCGGCGGCCTGCTTCGCCATGCAGGACAGGTGGTGGCTGGTCGGCGGCGCGTTGCTCTTCCACCTGGCCTTCGTCATCGACTGCATGGACGGCAAGATCGCCCGGCTGAACGGCACCGGGACCATCTTCGGCGTCTGGTTCGACTTCATCTTCGACCGGATCCGGGTCGTCCTCTGCACCATCGCGCTGTTCGGCGGGCAGTACGCCAAGCACGACGACGTCGCGTACGTCTGGCTCGCCGCCGCCGTGATCACCATCGACCTGTTCCGCTACCTCAACGGGTCGCAGATGGGCAAGATCAAGAGCAACATGACGTCCCGGCTCGCCGAGGCCCGCGGCGTTCGCCCCGACCTGCCGTCGCCGGACGAGGAGGAGTCGGACTCCGAGGACGCCCGCCCGGCCATGCCGCCGCCCGCGGAGGGTGATACCGGCGCGTACGTCCGGATCCGCAACTGGCTGCTCCGCAGCCGGATCCGCACCCACCTGTTCAGCGGCATCGAGTACGAGATGACGGTCTTCATCGTCGGCCCGCTGATCGGCTTCGTCTTCTGGACCTCGATCGTCTCCGGCGTGCTGCTGCTGGCCTTCGAGGCGCTGCTGGTGCTGCGGCTCTACCAGCTCACCCGGCGCTTCCCCAAGCTGCTGGCCAAGGCCGAGCGCGAGGGCGAGCAGGCGCGGCCGGCGGCCGGCGACGGCGACGTCACGACACCGACGCCGACTCGAGTGTGACGACCAGGCGCGCGCCACGCGGGTCGGCCGGCTCGTAACGGACCGACCCGCCGTTCGCCTCCACCAGGTGCCGGACGATGAACAATCCCAGACCGGCGCCGCGCATGAACCGCCCGAAGAGGCTCGGCAGCAGCTCGTCCGGGATGCCCGGCCCGCGGTCCTGCACGGTCAGGACCACCGAGTCGTCCTGCTGCCAGGCCCGGATCTCCACCGGGGCCTCGCCGTACGCGTACGCGTTGGCCAGCAGATTTTGTACCACCGCGTGCACGTGCCCGCGGTCGGCCAGCGCGGAGACGTTCTCGCCGACCAGCACCTCGACCGTCCCGTCGGCGGCCCGGCCGGTCGCCACCGCCGCCTCCACCACCTCGCGGATCGGCACCGGCGTGCGGCGGGCGGTGACCGAGCCGGTGTCCAGCCGGAACAGCAGCTGCAGGTCGTTCATCATCTTGATCAACCGGCGGGTGTTCCGGTCGATCTTGGTGGCCAGCTCCTGCCGGATGTCGTCGGGCAGGTCCGCCCAGTCCGCGACGAGCAGCTCGGCGAGGCTGGCGATCGAGCTGATCGGCTGGGCCACATCGTGCGTGAGCATCGAGGTCAGGTCGTTCTTGAAGGCCAGCGCGGCTTCCAGCCGGGCGTTCGCCTCGCGCAACTGCTCGTTGCCGAGCTCCAGGTCGGCGGCGTGCGCCCGGACGGACTCCTCGGCCCGCTTGCGGTCGGTGATGTCGACGTAGGTGGCGACGTACGCCCGGGCCGAGCCGTCCGCGCCGGGCACCGCGGCCATCGTGGCCAGCACCGGCACGTCGGCGCCGTCGCGGTGGCGCACCGACCAGTCGCCGGTGCCGTCCGGCGGCAGGATCTCGGGCAGCCGGCCGACGGCGTCCTCGTGCCGGTGCCCGGTCAGCTCGCGCCAGCGCCGGTTCACGTCGATGACCCGGTGGTTGGCGTCCAGCACCATGACCGCCTCGTTCATCGACTGCAACAGCGTGTTGGCGAACTCCTGCCGGGTGTGCAGCTCGGCGACCAGCTCGCGGTGCCGCCGGTCGGCCGCCTCCAGCGAGCGGATCAGGTGCGCGATCAGGGCCAGCACGGCCAGGGCGGCAAGAATCGCGCCGATGCTGATCGCGACCGGCGGGCCGGAGATCCCGGTCCGCACGGCCAGCGCGCTGACCAGGGCCGCGAGCACGGGAACGGCGATCAGGGCCGGCAGCGCCCGGCGCACCGTGGTGCCCGCGCCGGCCATCGCCGAGGTGCGCAGTGGTCCCGCCTCCGGCCGGGCCAGGATCGCGCCGACCGTGAGCATCAGCAGGGCGCCGGCCAGGTACGGCGACATCAGCGTGACCGGGCCGCTGCCGTCCGGGAAGGTCGGCGCGAACATCCGTGGCACCAGGGCCACCAGCGCGATGGTGGCGGACCCGGCGAGCAGGGGATCGGCTACCCGGAAGCGGCGGGCGCGGCGGGCCGTGAGGCGGATGTCGAGGACGGCCAGGGCGGCGGCGGCCAGCACGGTGGCCACGCCCGCGGCCGGATGCGACGGCAGGGCCAGCGCCCCGAGCAGGCCGGCCGCCACGGTGAGGAGAAAGCCGGTGATGCGTACGGACAGGCGCCGGACGGGAAGAGTGGCCAGAACGAGCGCCAGCCCGGCGGGCAACAGTGCCGCCGCCGGGCTGGAGTCAAAGCTGAGATCTGCCGAGGGCGGACCCGCCACGCCGTAAAGGACCGTCGCGACCCCGGCGCACCCGGCACCGAGGCGGGACAGCCTGCTCACGTCATGTGTCGCGAATGGCAACCGCGCCCTCTCTCAGACGGGGTCAATTCCCCTAATAAGTGAGGTAGCCATCATATCGGGCAGATGCGGCACATCGCGGCAGATGCGTTCAAGTGGTTACTGTGCGATACCTGCCCACTCGAAGCCCTTCTCGACGCGCGCCAGGGTCGCCAGCGGCGCCAGTTTGCCGGCGTTCCGGTTCGCGTGGTGCCCGCAGAAGGCCAGCGTGCCGGTCGGCAGAGTGACCTCCAGCTTTGCCGCCGCCCCGCAGCTGTCGCACCGCTCGGTCAGCTCGTCGACGGTCACGATCTCGGGAGTGCTCATCAGTGTCGTCATCATGGCTCTCCTAGTTTCTAGCCTCGCGGTGCTGACAGCCGGTAATTCGGCTTTCCGCGGTACCGAATTAGCTCTTCCGGACCGGTCGGGTTCGCCTGCAACTCAGGCGCAACCCGGGAGATCCCCGGGAGGCTCCGCCCGATCCACACTCTGTTCCCCGAAGGTGACTCCGGCATGCGCACCGAAGAGGTGATGTGCGCCGGAGCCGACAAGGGGGGACCTTTTCTGATGATTCGTAACCACGGCCGGCGCCGCGCCGCCCGCTTCGTGCTGACCGCCGGTGTCGCCACCGCGGCCGCCGTGACCGGTTTCGCCGGTTCGGCCGCCGCCGGAACGCCCACCGCGCTGCCGACCGGCACGATCCTGGAGACCGACCGGGCCGCGGCGATCGCGGACAGCTACCTCGTTACGTTCCACCAGAAGAACGGTACCCGCGCCGCCGACGTACCGGCCGAGGCGCAGCGTCTGGTCCGCCGCTACGGTGGCGCGGTCCGGGAAAGTTTCACCGCGGTCGGCGGTTTCCACGCCACGATGACCCGCACCCAGGCGCGCCGGCTGGCCGCGCACCCGGCCGTGCAGTCGGTCGAGCAGGACGCCCGGATCAGCGCCGACGGCGTGCAGAGCAACCCGGCCTGGGGCCTGGACCGGATCGACCAGCCCGCGCTGCCGCTGTCGAAGACGTACACCTACCGCTCGGCGGCCGGGGTGACCGCGTACGTGCTGGACACCGGCATCCGCACCACCAGCAAGGAGTTCGACGGGCGGGCCCGGGCCGGGTTCGACGCGATCACCAAGGGCGGCAAGGCGGAGGACTGCCAGGGGCACGGCACGCACGTCGCCGGGACGATCGGTGGCGCCATCTACGGTGTGGCCAAGGACGTGAAGCTGGTCGCCGTGCGGGTGCTGGGCTGCGACGGCAGCGGGTCGTACTCGGCGATCATCGCGGGTGTCGACTGGGTCACCAAGCACGCGGTCAAGCCCGCCGTCGCCAACATGAGCCTCGGCGGCACCACCAGCAAGACCCTGGACGACGCGGTGAAGAAGTCGATCGCCTCCGGCGTCACGTACGCGCTGGCCGCCGGCAACGACAAGAAGGACGCCTGCCGGCAGTCGCCGGCCCGGCAGCCCGACGCGATCACGGTCGCCGCGACGGACAACACGGACACCCGGGCGAGTTTCTCCAACTTCGGCACATGCGTGGACATCTTCGCGCCGGGCGTGAAGATCGTCGCCGCGTCGTCGACCTCGGACACCGGCACCAAGACGATGAGCGGCACCTCGATGGCGAGCCCGCACGTCGCCGGTGCCGCCGCGCTGGTCCTCGGCGCCCAGCCCGCGTACACGCCGAAGCAGGTCCGGGACGCGTTGGTGGCCAACGCCTCCACCCGGGTCGCCGACCGGGCCGGCTCGCCCGCCAAGCTGCTCGACACAAGCTGGCTGAACGCCTGACGATTGCCCGAAACCGGCAACCGCAGGCGCTGTGTACGGATAGCGTGACTCGCGAAGACAAGGGGGAACCATGACGGAGGTGACCGAGAAGCGTCCGACCGTTCTCGTCGTCGACGACGAAGAGGACCTGCGCGACATCATGCGGCGGATGCTCGAGCGCCGGGGTTTCGACACCCTGGTCGCACCGGACTCGGAGTCGGCGATAGCCACCTGCCGTGAGCACGAGTCCGTGATCGACGTGCTGGTCACCGATCTGGGCCTGCCCGGCGCCTCCGGTGGCGAGCTGTCCCGCGCGGCCACCTCGCTGCGCCCGGGCATGGGCGTCGTCTACATCTCCGGGCTGCCCAAGGACATCGCGGTCACCAAGGGCCTGATCTCGGAGGACGCCCTGCTGGTGAAGAAGCCGTTCACCTCCGAACTGCTGATCGAGGCGCTCCGGCTGGTGATCTCGCAGCGGCCGGATCCCGGCCCCGATTCCTAGCACCGTCAGCTGAGCACCATCCGGCGCCGCCGGTCCGTCACGGACCGGCGGCGTTTTGTGTGTCAACCTTCTCCGGACTCCCGTCGTCTTGTTCGAGACGAAAGGAGAGCGATGTTGTGGAGCCGACGCTTCGACGGCCTGGACACGCTGGTCGCCGAACGGGGTAACGCCCTGCTCGCCACCGCGGTCCTGCTCACCGGAAGCCGGGCAGCGGGCGAGGACCTGCTGCAGGCGGCCCTGGAACGACTGATGCGCTCGTGGGACCGGGTGCGTACGGACCGCGAACGATATCTGCGGCGGACGATGTACCACCTGGCGATCGACGCGTGGCGCGGCCGCAAGCGGCGGCCGGAGGTCTTCGCGCCGCACGAGCCACCGGGCGCGCCCGACGCGACCGACGCGCTGGACCTGCGGGACGCGCTGAGCCAGGCGCTGACCCAGTTGCCGCCGCGCCAGCGCACCGTGCTGGTGCTGCGCTACTGGGAGCAGCTGAGCGAGGCGGAGACGGCCGAGGCGCTCGGCTGTTCCGTCGGCACCGTCAAATCGACCACGTCACGGGGCCTCGCCCGGCTCCGTGAGCTGACCGCCACCTGGGACGACAACCGGATCACCTCCACGAACGGGACGCCGAGATGAACACTGACCTGGAAGAACGACTCATCGACAGCATGCGGCACGAGGCCGGCGGCATCACCCTCACCAGCGACGTCCTCGGCCGGGCCACCCGCCGCCACCGCCGCCGCACCACCGCGATCCGGGCCACCTCCGCGCTCGGCGTCGCCGGGCTGGCCGGCCTGCTGGTCGCCGGCATGACCGGCGGCGGCGCGCCGGCGCCCGGACCCTCCGCCGTCCAGCCCGTGTCGGTCGCGATGCGACTGGCGAGCGCGACCGCGGCCAGCGACGAGATCAGCTACCGGATGCGCCTCACAACCGGCACCCAGAGTGGACCGGGCGTGACTTACGAGGGCGCCTTCGACCCCCGCACGGACACCGGTTACGTCCGTCAGCCGCAGGACGACTCGGTGGTGACCGAGCTGCTGATCAACGGAACCCGGTACATAGGAGGCGAACGGCCGCTGCAGCCGCTGCCGGCCGACAAGGGCAAGGGCGAGAAGTACGGCCGGTACGGCCAGTACCCCGGCAAGTACGACAGCCTGTCGCTGTACGCCGGCACGGACAGCGTCCTGGGCGCGGCGACCCCCGACCCGGCGTCCCTGCGGAAGGCGTTGCGGGGCGCGAAGGTCACCGAGAACCCCGACGGGACCATGCATTTCGAGTACTCGGCGAAGTACACCTCGAAGTACGGTCACGGGTCGTCGACCACGACCGGCGATGTCACGCTCGACCGCGACGGCCGCATCGCGAAGGTGGCGACGCGTTCCACATGGGAGGCGGTCGAGCAGGGTAAGGGAGGCCCCCAGCAGGGCACGTCCACGGCCACATTGGAACTGTTCGACTACGGCATCCCGGTGACGGTCAAGCGCCCCAAGGACGTCGTCCCAGCCAGCTGAAACAGTGGTAGCCCAGGGAGGTGTCCGGGCCTTGGATGCCGCCCGGGCCTACCACTCCCGGGCCTACCACTGGCCCGGCCAGGTGACGGTCAGCTCGCCGAGGCGCCAGCGGTTCGGCTCGTGCAGCAGCGGCAGGCCCTCGGCGTGCAGGGTCGCGGCGGCGTGGCGCCAGCGCTGCCTCGGCCCGAACGGTCCGGCCGCCACGTCCCAGGCGTGACCCAGGGCCCGCAGCAGGTCGTGGATCGGCTCGCCCGGCACGTTGTGGTGGATCAGCGCCTTGGGCAGCCGCTCGGCGAACGTGGCGGGATGGTCCAGATCGGACAGTCGCGCCGACAGGGTCAGGGTGAGCGGCCGGCCGTGCTCGACGTACGCCCAGGCCGCCACCCGGCCCAGCTCGTCACAGGTGCCCTCGACCAGCGCCGCCCCGGTCGCGGTCATCGTCCGCCAGGCGGCGGCCACCTCGGCCTCGTCGTACTGGCGCAGCACGTTCAGGGCGCGGACCACGACCGGGCGCAGGCCGGCGAGCTCGAAGCCGCCACGGCGGAACTCCAGCCGGGGCGGGTCGGCGGCCGGGAGCGCCGCGGCGACGCGTACGGGATCGATCTCCAGACCGACCACCGCGACGTCGCGCCGGACCCGGGAGGCCAGCCGCTCCCGCAGCTCGATCGCGGTCACCGGCGTGGCGCCGAACCCCAGATCGACCACCAGCGGGTGCGCCGCCGCGGCGAGCAGATCCCCGCAGCGGTACGCGATCCAGTTGTCGACGCGGCGCAACCGGTTCGGGTTGGTCGTGCCTCGGGTGACCGCGCCGACGGGTCTCACTTCTGCCGGAACACCTTGTGCTGCGCGGCCTGCACGATCGGGCGCACCACCAGCCGGTCGATGTTGACATGGTGCGGCCGGGTGGCCGTCCACGCCACACAGTCCGCGATGTCCTCGGCGACCAGCGGCTCGGGCACGCCGTCGTAGATCGCGTCGGCCTTGGCCTGGTCGCCGAAGCGGTTCAGGGAGAACTCGTCGGTGCGCACCATGCCGGGATCGATCTCGATCACCCGCACCGGCTTGCCGACGATCTCCAGGCGCAGCGTCCCGACCAGCGCGGCCTGGGCGTGCTTGGCGGCGCTGTACCCGCCGCCGCCCTCGTAGACCACGAACGACGCGGTCGAGCCGATCGTCACGATCGTCCCGGCGCCGCTGGCCTCCAGCGCCGGGAGCAGGGCCTGGGTGACCCGCAGGGTGCCGAGCACGTTCACGTCGTACATCCACTGCCAGTCCTCGACCGAGCCGGACGCGACCGGGTCTCCGCCGTGCGCGCCACCCGCGTTGTTCACCAGCAGGGTGAGCGTCCCGTCCAGGCCGGCCACGGTCGCCCGCAGCCGTTCCACGGAGGCGTCGTCGGTGATGTCGCACTCGACGGCGGTGGCGTCGCCGACCTCCTTGACCAGCGCCTCCAGCCGGTCCGCGCGCCGGGCGGCGACGACCACGTGGAAGCCCTCGGTGACCAGGCGGCGGGCCGAGGCCGCACCGATCCCGCTGGACGCTCCGGTGACCACGGCGAGTTTCTTCGTCATGCCCCCGATCCTGCCTCATGCTGAGCCTCCCTTTGTCATG
>NZ_BSTL01000007.1:13203-403944 GCF_030269485.1 Actinoplanes sp. NBRC 103695
TATGCCCTCTTGGCCCTCGCCCTGCGGCGGAGTGGGTTGGCGGCGGCGTGTGCCGCTCGGTGCAATCGGTCATGACGGAGCCTCCCTTTGTCATGCCCTCTTGGCCCTCGCCCTGCGGCGGAGTGGGTTGGCGGCGGCGTGTGCCGCTCGGTGCAATCGGTCATGACGGAGCCTCCCTTTGTCATGCCCTCTTGGCCCTCGCCCTGCGGCGGAGTGGGTCACCGCCGGCGTGTGCCGCTCGGTGCAATCGGTCATGACGTCGGTCACCCTCGCCCGGCCGCCGTTTGGGTTCAGCGTCAGCCGGTGGGGAAGATGATTCTCGGCGCTGGAAGATGAACGACTCTGTATTGGTTGTCCGTAACGATTGCCCCCCATCGAGAGGACTTGACGTGGCTGAGCCGCTGGCCGCCTTGAGCTGGCCGACCCCCCGGCGCATCGCCACACTCTCCGTACACACCTCCCCGCTGGAGCAGCCGGGCACCGGTGACGCCGGTGGGATGAACGTGTACATCGTCGAAACCGCGAAACGGCTCGCCCGCCTCGGCGTCGAGGTCGAGGTGTTCACCCGCGCCACGTCGTCCGAGCTGCCGCCGGTGGTGGAGATGGCGCCCGGTGTGACCGTCCGGCATGTCACCGCCGGCCCGTTCGAGGGCCTCTCGAAGGAAGAGTTGCCGTCCCAGCTGTGCGCGTTCACCAACGGTGTGCTGCGCGCCGAGGCGGCACATCCGCCGGGCCACTACGACCTGATCCACTCCCACTACTGGCTGTCCGGCCAGGTGGGCTGGCTGGCCCGGGAGCGCTGGGGCGTGCCGCACGTGCACACCGCGCACACCCTGGCCAAGGTCAAGAACAGGATGATCGCGGCCGGTGACCGCCCGGAACCGAAGGCGCGGGTGATCGGCGAGGAGCAGGTGGTCGCCGAGTCCGACGCCCTGGTGGCGAACACCCGGTTCGAGGCACAGGACCTGGTCGCCTGCTACGACGCCGACCCGGCGCGGGTTTCCGTGGTGCAGCCCGGCGTCGACCTGGGCCGGTTCCGCCCGGGTCCGGCCGACCGCGCCCGGTTCGGCCTGCCGCCGACCGGTCATGTGGTCTCGTTCGTCGGCCGCATCCAGCCGCTCAAAGGGCCCGGCGTGCTGATCCGGGCCCTTGCCGAGCTGCGCGCCCGTGACCCGGGGCTGCCGATCACGGTGGTGATCTGCGGCGGACCCAGCGGCAGCGGCCTGGACCGGCCCGCCTCGCTGATCGAGCTGGCCGCGTCCCTGGGTGTGTCCGACGCGGTGACCTTCCTCCCGCCGCAGACCGGCGACGCGCTGGCCGCCCTCTACCGCACCTCCGACCTGGTCGCGGTGCCCTCGCACAACGAGTCGTTCGGGCTGGTCGCGCTGGAGGCGCAGGCCTGCGGCACGCCGGTCGTCGCGGCCGCGGTCGGTGGCCTGGTCACCGCGGTGCGCGACGGGATCAGCGGGGTGCTGGTCGACGGGCACGACCCGGAGGACTGGGCCCGTGTGCTGGGCCGGTTGCTGGTCGCTCCCGGCTTCCGGGCCGAGCTGTCCGCCGGGGCCGTCGCGCACGCCACCTGCTTCTCCTGGGACCGGACGGCCGAGGAGCTGCTTCGCGTTTACCGTGAGGCGGTGACCGCGCACCGGGCGCTGATCGCGGCACGCGTGGAGGCGTACGCATGGTGACGGGGTTGATCGAAAAGGTCTGTGCCGACCGCGAGCTGGAGTGCGAGGCGACCGGCGAGAACCGCTGGGTCGTCACGCTGCCGGGCACGCACAAGCTCAAGACCATGTGCAACCTCATCGTCGGTGAGCACGCGCTGCGCATCGAGGCGTTCGTCATGCGCCGGCCCGACGAGAACCGCGAGGAGCTGTGGGCCTGGCTGCTGCGGCGCAACGCCCGGATGTACGGCGTGAGCTTCTCCATCGACGGCGTCGGCGACGTCTACCTGACCGGCCGGGTGTCGCTGGCGTCGCTGGACGAGGACGAGCTGGACCGGCTGTTCGGCGCGGTGCTCACCTACGCCGACGAGTCCTTCGACCCGATGCTGGAGATCGGGTTCGGCGAGTCCATCCGGCGCGAGTGGGCCTGGCGGGTCAAGCGCGGCGAGTCGCTGGCCAACCTGCAGGCCTTCGCCCACCTCTTCGACAAACCCCAGGACGTGTCCTAGGCCGCCAGCTCCGCGGCGACCAGACTCTTGAGATCCACGTACGGCAGCAGCCGGCCCTGACCCTCGGTGCCGATCTTCACCAGCTGGCCGCGCTGGAGCATCGCGCCCGGGTCGCCGGGCTGCGCGGGGCCGACCTCCTCCCAGACGGATTCCTCGATCGCGTGCAGGGCGGGCACCACGAAGCCGACCAGGTCCCCGCCCGGCGTGTCCACCAGCAGCACCCGCGCGGTGCCGGTGTCCACCGGTTCGGCCACGCCGAGCAGCATGCCGAGGGCGAGCAGCGGCACCGACAGCCGGCGGTGGGTGAAGACGCCGAGCAGTTCGCTGCCGCTGTCCAGGCCGATCGCGTGCTCCGGGTACGGCACGATCTCGGTGATCTGCTCCAGCGGCGTGGCCGCCTCCTTGCCGACGTGGTAAGTCAGGAACTTCCGGACCCTCGCCACGATCCGCCGCCCGTCCTTGGTCTCCCGGGTGGCCTCGCCCTCGTCGGCGGGGGCCCCGATCTCCTCGTCGGCCAGGGCGGTGTCGCCGCCGTCCAGCGGCAGGCCGAGGCCCGCGAGCGTGTCCAGTTCGGCGTCCGCGCGCATCACCGCGCCGTTCAGCAGCAGGTGCTGGCGGCCGTCCTCGAGCCGCAGGATGCCGTCCAGGAAGCCGTCCTTGCGCATGCCCACCGGCGGCAGCGGCAGCACGTCGTCGATCGGGACCGCGGCGATGTCCGAGATGTCCGAGACGATGAGCACCACCAGGCCGCGCTCGGTGGCCAGCACAAGCCCACGCATGATGCCGTCGTCCGGCAGCGAGCCCAGTCCCAGCAGGGCGAGCGGGTCGACCGCGGGCACCGCCCGGCCGTGCAGGTGCACCACGCCGCGGCAGGTGGTCCCGTCCAGCGGTGACGGATGCAGGGTGAGCTGGGGGATCACCGAGTGCACGTGGGTCACGTCCATGCTCAGCCCCACCGGCCCGCACTGCAGGAGCAGCACGGTACGCCGGGACGCGTCGATCACCCCGCTCCCGATCGGTGGCCGCAACCCGACGTCCTGGACCACCGGGATGCCCGGGCGGGCGGCGATCGCGGCGGCGTTCAGCAGCGACACCACGGCGCCGTCCTCGGGCCGTTCGAACGTGTGCGAGAACAGCGCCGCGGCATCCCCGGCGACGTGCGTCTCGAGCAGCGCCTCGGCGGTGACCTTGGCGACGCCTTCGATCTCGTCGGCGAGCAGCCCGAAGACCTGGCCCTCCCGGGCGACGATGACGATCACCCGGCCGGCGGCGTCGCTGTCGTGCGCGCCGAACCCGGCGAGCCGGCACAGGTCCAGCACCGGGATCACCACGTGCCGCAGGTTCACCGCCCCGAGCAGGCCGTCGGCCGCGGCGGGCAGCGCGCTGAACCGCGGCGGCCGCATGATCACCTCACGCAGTTCGTCCAGCGGCAGCGCCACCCGGACGTCGCCGGCGTGGAACACCCCGTACAGGGCGTCCGTGCTGCCGGCCGTCGCGATCGTGGTCATCACTCAGCCGCACCACTGCCGAGCAGCTCACGGATGTGGTCCGAGACGGCCCGGGACGCGGACTGCTGCAGCGAGGTCGAGTCGGCGATCCGCTTGATCGACTCGCTGGTCGAGCCGACGCTCTTCAGGATCATCCCGAACGCCTCCTGCGCCCGGTGCGACACCTGCGAGCCCTGGCCCACCCGGGCGGCCGACTCGTGGATCAGTGTGGTGATCTCCCGGGCCGCGTCCGACGAGCGTTCGGCCAGCTTGCGCACCTCGCCCGCCACCACGGAGAAGCCGACGCCGTGCTCGCCGGCCCGGGCCGCCTCGATCGAGGCGTTGAAGGCCAGCAGGTTGGTCTGCCCGGCGATCTCGCCGATCACGTTGACGATCGCGGCGATCTGGTCCGAGGACCGCTCGATCAGGTCGATGGCCTCGATCGCGTTGCGTAGCTCCTCGTAGCCCTCCTGGGCGTTCTGCTGTGTCTCGCCGGCCAGCGTGCTGGCCTGCTGCGCGCTCACCGTGATCTCGTCGATCGAGCCGGTCAGCGCGGTGATCGACTGGCTCATCTCCTTGGTCTTCGCGTTGATCCGCCGTTCCATGCCCACCTGGTCGGTGATGTCGTGGGCGTACTTGACGACCTTGAACGGCTCGCCCCTGGTGTTGAAGATCGGGTTGTACGTGGCCTGGATCCACACGTCCCGCCCGAATTTGCCGATCCGGTGGAACCGCCCCGCGAGGTACTCGCCCTTGCGCAGCCGCAGCCAGAAGTCGCGGTACTCGGGCGAGGTCACGTAGTCGCCGGAGCAGAGCATCGAGTGGTGCTGGCCGACGAGTTCCCGGGCCGAGTAGCCGAGGGTGCGCTGGAAGTTCTCGTTGGCCATCAGGATGTTGCCCTCGAGGTCGAACTCGATGACCGCCTGGGCCCGGTTGATCGCCAGGTCCTTGCCGTGGAACTCGGCGTTGCGCAGCTTGGCCTCGGTGACGTCGACCGCGTACTTGACCACCTTGTACGGCATGCCGTCCAGGTCGAAGATCGGGTTGTAGGTGGCCTGCAGCCAGATCTCCCGCTCGCCCTTGGCCAGCCGCTTGTACTCGCCGGCGTCGAACTCGCCGCGGCCCAGCTTCTCCCAGAACGCGGTGTACTCGGCGCTGTTCGCCATCTCCGGGTCGACGAACATCCGGTGGTGCTGGCCGCGGATCTCCGGCAGCGAGTAGCCCATCGTGTCGACGAAGTTCTGGTTGGCGTCCAGGATCCGGCCGGCCAGGTCGAACTCGACGACCGCCTGGGCCCGGCCGATCGCCGACACCTTGCCCTCGTACTCGGCGTTGCGCAGCTTGCCCTCGGTGATCTCGGTGGCGTACTCGACGACCTTGAACGGCCGGCCCTCCAGGTCGAAGATCGGGTTGTACGAGGCCAGCAGCCAGATGTCCCGGCCGCCCTTGGCGACCCGCCGGTACTCGCCGGCCTCGTACTCGCCGCGGCTCAGCCGCTGCCAGAACGCCGCGTACTCCTGGCCCTTGGCGTGCTCGGCGTCCACGAAGATGCGGTGGTGCTGCCCGCGGACCTCGTCCATCGTGTAGCCCATGGTGGTCAGGAAGTTCTCGTTCGCGTCCTGGATGTGGCCGGCCAGGTCGAACTCGACGACCGCCTGGGACCGGTCGATCGCGGCGACCTTCCCGACGTACTCGGCATTCTTGATCTTGTTGTCGGTGATCTCGGTGGCGTACTTGACGACCTTGAACGGGCGCCCGTCCAGATCGAAGATCGGGTTGTAGGTGGCCTGCAGCCAGATCTCCCGCCCGCCCTTGGCCAGCCGCTTGTACTCGCCGCCCTCGAACTCGCCCCGGGACAGCGCCTGCCAGAAGTTCTTGTACGCCGCCCCGCGCGCCTCCTGCTCCTCCACGAAGAGCCGGTGGTGCTGACCGCGGATCTCGTCGAGGGTGTAGCCCATCGTGTTCAGGAAGTTCTGGTTGGCGTCCAGGATCAGCCCGTTCAGGTCGAACTCGATGACCGCCTGCGCCCGGCTGATCGCCGTGACCTTGCCCTCGTACTCGGCGTTGCGCAGCTTCGTCTCGGTGACGTCCAGCGCGTACTTCACGATCTTGTACGGCTTGTCGTCCAGGTTGAAGATCGGGTTGTAGGTGGCCCGGATCCACACCTCCCGGCCGCCTCGCCCGACCCGCTTGAACTCGCCGCTCTCCACCTCGCCGTTGCGCAGCCGCTCCCAGAACTGGGCGTACTCGGTGCTTTCGGCGTACCGCTCCTCGCACAGGATCCCGTGGTGCTCGCCGACCAGATCGCCGAGCCCGTACCCGGTGAGTTCCAGGAAGTTCTCGTTGGCGCTGAGGATGATGCCGTCCAGGTCGAACTCGATCACCGCCTGGGCGCGGTCGATGGCCGTGACCTTGCCCTTCAGCTCGGTGACCTGCCGGCGGTCCTCGGTGATGTCGTACGCGGAGACCAGCACCAGGTTGCGGTCCGACTCCACCGGGCCGCAGTTGATCCGCAGCCAGCGGTGCCGCTCGGTGCTGTCGACCACCGACGTGACCTGCTCGAGGTATTCACCGGACCGGGCCGCGTCGAGCAGCCGGTCCACCGCGGTGGCCGACGTGTGCCACAGATCGGCCAGCATCCGGCCCTGGATCTCCGACTCGGGCTGTCCGATCAGATCGCAGAACCGGTCGTTCGCCGACACCAGCCCCCCGGTCCGGCCGCTGACCGTAGCGACGAGGCGCTCGTGCAGCAGCAGCTCCAGAGCGGCACGATGCAACTGCCGATCCTCGTCGAAGGGGGTTGGCTGAGACATCAGGGGCTCCGGTGGCTTGTAGCGGTACTCCCCAACCCGTTCGGCAACCGGATGGAAACCCTGAGCGCAGCCCTTTCGCCGTGCTTCCGTTTTCAGGGTTCTGGTGACCGCTTCCTGCCCGCTTCGGTCCGCTCACCGGATTCGCGTCGAGCGGGGGAGGGCGGCTCGGCCGTCCGGTGACCTCGGTCGAATCGGCCGTTCGGCCAGCTGTGACGGTTCAGACAGATGGCAGACAGCCAACTAGCTTGCCCCCTGTTGCGCCGTCCAACTAGCGTAGTCAATGAACACCGGACCGTCAGTTCGGGGAACGGGTCGACCGCTTGCGGTCACCGCGGTTCGGTGTTGGGGACGGGTGGCATCAGCCGTTGGGGGACGGCGCGACCCGAGACCGGCGGTTAGTGCGGGCGACGCCTATGGGGATGGGCGTCGTCCGCCGCCGCCGGCGATTTTTTTTGCCCGGTCCTGGCCCCGTGGACGGCTGTTCACCACGGCGCGGCAGTATGAGACCCATGACTGGGACCTTGGTGCTGCTGCGGCACGGTGAAAGCGAATGGAATGCCAAGAACCTCTTCACCGGGTGGGTCGACGTCGACCTGACCGCCAAGGGTGAGGACGAGGCTCGGCGCGGTGGCGTGCTCATCAAGGAGAGCGGCCTCGAGCTTGACGTGGTGCACACCAGCCTGCTGCGCCGCGCGATCCGGACCTCCGAGATCGGGCTGCACGCGGCCGACCGGCACTGGATCCCGGTGAAGCGGTCCTGGCGCCTCAACGAGCGGCACTACGGCGCACTGCAGGGCAAGGACAAGAAGCAGACCCTTCAGGAGTACGGCGAGGAGCAGTTCATGCTCTGGCGCCGGTCGTACGACACGCCGCCGCCCGCGATCGACATCGACGACGAGTACTCGCAGTACGCCGACCCCCGGTACGCCGCGCTGCCGCCGGAGCTCAAGCCGCGCACCGAGTGCCTGAAGGACGTGCTGGAGCGGGCGCTGCCGTACTGGTACGACCAGATCGTGCCGGATCTGCGCGTCGGCAAGACGGTGCTGGTGGCCGCGCACGGCAACTCGCTGCGGGCCATCGTCAAGCACCTCGACCAGATCTCCGACGAGGCGATCGCGAAGCTGAACATCCCGACCGGGATCCCGCTGCGCTACGACCTGGACGCCGACCTGCGCCCGGTCACCGCCGGCGGTCAGTACCTGGACCCGGCCGCCGCCGCCGAGGCCGCCGCCGCGGTCGCCAGCCAGGGCCGCTGAACCAGAAACGGAGGGGACGCCCCCGTGGCGTCCCCTCCGTTCTCCCCTCCGGTTACTGCTGTTCGGTGATCGGCTCGCCGGTCACCAGGAAAGCCAGCTGCTCGCCGATGTTGACGGCGTGGTCCGCGTACCGCTCGTAGAAACGGCCCAGCAGCGCGCCGTCGATCGCGGTCTCCGCGCCGTACGGCCAGTCGTCGTGGAGCAGGATCTTGAACAGCTCCCGCTCCAGGTCGTCCATCGCGTCGTCGTCCTTCTCCAACTCCTCGGCGGCGCCGGCCTCGGGGCTCGCGAGCAGGCCGGTGATCTTCTCCGCCATCAGGTCGGCCCGCTCGGCCATGCCCTGGAAGACGCCACGCAGCTCGGCCGGAACGGCCGGTGACGGGTGACGGCGCTGTGCGGTCTTCGCCACATGCTCGGCGAGGTCGCCCATCCGCTCCAGGTCGGCGGAGATGTGCAGCGCCGTGATCACGGTCCGCAGGTCGACGGCGACCGGCGCCTGGCGGGCGATGGTGTCGGCCACCTTGGTCTCGACCTGGGCGTAGAGCGCGTCCACCTCGGCGTCGCGCTCCATCACCGCACGGGCGGCTTCGATATCGGCGGTGAGCAGGGCCTTCGTAGCCTTCTTCATCGCGGCGCGCACAGCCTCGGCCATGGTCACCAGCAGCCGGCTGACCTCGGCCAGGTCGGCCCGGAATTCCTCGCGCATCGTCACGTCCTGTTGTCGGTCGGGGCTGTCGTCCAGGCCACGCTAGGTGCGCGGGACGGCAAGCATATGAACGGTGATGAACGACGCCGGGCGCACCGGTGAACTTTCCCCGACGCGCGCCCGGTATGTCCCATTGTGCTATCGGCCCAGGTAAACAATGACCCTACGATCGCAGCGTGGACTGGGTGTCAGGCGTCGGCCTCCTCCTTGCCACCCTCGCTCTCGGCGTGGGGGCGGGGCTGGTCATCGCCCGCAGACGGACATCCGCCCCCGACGTCAAGCCCCCATCGGTGGGAACGGGTAAGAAGGGACGCGCCATCGAACCGGACGGAGAGTCCCCCGGCGGCAAACACGGGCTCAAGGGTCTCGGCCGCAAGAGCCTCGACTCCCTGCGGGTCGGCGTGGTCGTGCTCGACGCCGACGACGAACCGGTCCTGGTCAACCCCGCCGCCCGGGCCATGGGCCTGCTGCGGTCCGGCGGTGCGCCGGGCACGATCGCGGCACATCCCATTCTGCGTACGCTGGCCGGGCAGGTCCGGCGCACCGGCGTGCGCCGCGAGGTCGAGCTGGATCTGCCCCGTGGCCGCGCGGGTGGCCCGCAGGCGCCGCTCGGCCTGCACCTGCGCGCGGTGGCCCTGAACTCCTCGCACGTCGCGGTCGAGGCCGCCGACGTGACCGAGTCGCACCGGCTGGCCCGGGTCCGGCGCGACTTCGTGGCCAACGTCAGCCACGAGCTCAAGACGCCGATCGGCGCGCTCCAGCTGCTCGCCGAGGCGTTACTGGACGCCACCGACATGCCGGAGCCCAAGCCGGACGACATCGAGAACGAGGACCTGATCGCCGCCCGGCGCTTCGCCGAGCGCATCCACCACGAGTCCGCGCGGATGGGCCGGCTGGTCAACGAGCTGCTGGAACTCACCCGGCTGCAGGGCGCCGAGCCGCTGCCCACCCCCGAACCGGTCCCGATGGACTGGGTGATCGCCGAGGTCATCGATCGCACGCGCACCACGTCCAGCGCCAAGAAGATCGAGGTGGTGTACGCGGGACCGCGCGGCGCCGTGGTCTTCGGCAGCGACAGCCAGGTCGCCACCGCGGTCACCAACCTGGTGGAGAACGCCATCGCCTACTCCGGCGAAGACACCACCGTCTCGCTCACGGTTCGTCAGGACGACGACTGGATCGAGATCGATGTGGCGGACCAGGGGATCGGCATCGCGCCGCACGACCTGGACCGCATCTTCGAACGGTTCTACCGCGCCGACCAGGCGCGCTCCCGGGCCACCGGCGGCACCGGGCTCGGCCTGGCCATCGTCAAGCACATCGCCACCAACCATGGTGGCCGGGTGGATGTCTCCAGCACACTGGGTGGTGGCTCGACGTTCACGCTGCGCCTACCGGCGCGACCCCCGGAAGCCCCGTCGCCGTTACCGCCGGCGACTGAGATCGATCCTGGCGCGGAAGAGCGCTAGCTTTCCCGCGCGAACGGAAGGGAACCACATTGGCCCGCGTGCTCGTGGTCGAGGACGAGGAATCGTTCTCCGACGCCTTGTCGTACATGCTGCGCAAGGAGGGGTTCGAGGTTTCGGTCGCACCGACCGGCACCTCGGCGCTCACCCAGTTCGACCGGACCGGCGCCGACATCGTCCTGCTCGACCTGATGCTGCCCGAGATGTCCGGCACCGAGGTCTGCCGTCAGCTCCGGCAGCGCTCCGCCGTACCCATCATCATGGTCACCGCCCGGGACAGTGAGATCGACAAGGTCGTCGGTCTCGAGATCGGTGCGGACGACTACGTCACCAAGCCGTACTCCCCGCGTGAGCTGGTCGCCCGGATAAGGGCGGTGCTGCGCCGCCAGGGCACCGAGTCCGCCGAGGTGACCACGCCGACGCTGGCCGCCGGCCCGGTCCGGATGGACGTCGAGCGGCACGTCGTGACCGTGGACGGCTCGTCGGTGCAGCTTCCGCTCAAGGAGTTCGAGCTGCTCGAGCTGCTGCTGCGCAACGCCGGCCGGGTGCTCACCCGCGGCCAGCTGATCGACCGGGTCTGGGGCGCCGACTACGTGGGCGACACCAAGACCCTGGACGTGCACGTCAAGCGGCTGCGTTCCAAGGTGGAGCCGGAGCCCAGCGCGCCGCGCTACATCGTCACCGTCCGGGGGCTCGGCTACAAGTTCGAGCCCTGACCGGTCCAGGACCTAGAGGATCTTGTCCTTCTTACTGGTGCCGACCGGCGTGATCGGCAGCCGGGCCCTGGCCTTCACGGTGGCCGGGTGCTCGGCGACCAGCCCGGCCGCCAGCCGCGCGTCGCACAGCTCGGCCAGGCGGTTGTAGGCACCCTCGCCGATCAACGCGATCAGCTCCGGGGCGTACGACTTGAACATCGGCTCCGCGCCGACGTGCGCGTCCGGTGACGACGTGCACCACCAGTCCAGGTCGTGGCCGCCGGCGCCCCAGCCGCGGCGGTCGAACTCGGCGAGCGTGGACTGCAGCACCTTGGTCCCGTCCGGGCGCTCCACCCAGTTCTGCTCGCGGCGCACCGGCAGCTGCCAGCAGACATCCGGCTTGTAGGTGAGCGGGTGCACGCCGTCGCGCAGAGCCTGGGCGTGCAGCGCGCAGCCACCACCGCCGGAGAAGTCGGCGTCGTTGAGGAAGACGCAGGGGCCGTCGACCGACTGGGTGGCGGTCCGCCGGGCCGGCTTGCTGCCGTCGACGGTGTCCATCTCGGTGTAGTTCTTGAAGCCCTTGCGGTAGTGCTGCCAGTACTCCGGGGTGAGCCGTGCGGCCGCCGCCTTCGTCCGGTTCTCGTCGTCGGCGTCGGTGAAGAACGCGCCGTGTGAACAGCAGCCGTCCTGGGCGCGGCCGGCGACGATGCCGTGGCAGGCCGACCCGAAGACACAGGTCCAGCGAGACAGCAACCAGGTCAGGTCGGCGCGGACCGAGTGCTGATCGTCGGCCGGGTCGGGGAACTCGATCCACTCGCGGGCGTAGTCGAGGTCGACCTCGTCGGCCCGCGCTGCGGCGGTGGGGTCCAGGGTGATCTGGACGGGAGAACGGCGGCTCACCTGCGACAGCGTACGCGTGCGGGTGATGAGCACCCGGACGCCGCCCGGTTTGGTCTTTATATCCAGGCACGCGTCGAGCCCTCGCGCACGGCGGGTCTACCCTGGAAGGGTGAGTTCCCGCGTCCCTGTCCTCCTGTCCAGCTCGTCGGTCTTCCCCGAGCCGACCGCGGCCGCCTTCGAGATGGCTGCCACGGTGGGCTTCGACGCCCTCGAGGTGATGGTGTGGACCGACGCCGTCAGCCAGGACGCCGACGCCCTGCGCGTCCTCTCCCGGCACTACGACATCCCGGTCCGCTCGGTGCACGCGCCCTGCCTGCTGGTCACCCAGCGGGTGTGGAGCCCCGACCCGTGGGAGCGGCTGAACCGCGCCGCCCAGCTCGCCGAGTCCCTCGAGGCCCCGACCGTCGTCGTGCACCCGCCGTTCAGCTGGCAGCGCGACTATGCGCGGAACTTCGCGCCCGGCGTGGCCAAGATGCAGGCCAAGCACCCCGACATCACGTTCGCGATCGAGAACATGTTCCCGGTGAAGATGGCCGGGCGCTGGTTCACGCCGTACACGCCGGGGTGGGATCCGACGACCACCGGCTTCGACGCGTACACGCTGGACATCTCGCACTGCTCGGCCGCGCGCGTCGACTCGCTGGAGATGCTCGGCAAGATGGGCTCCGCGATGCGCCACCTGCACCTGGGCGACGGCACCGGCGAGGGCCGCGACGAGCATCTCGTGCCCGGGCGAGGCAACCAGCCGTGCGCGCAGGTGCTGCGGTCGCTGGCCGAGGGCGGGTTCACCGGTTCGGTCGCGCTCGAGGTGAACACCCGCAAGGTGTCCAGCCGGGCCGAGCGCGAGGTCGACCTGCGGGAGTCGCTGGAGTTCGCCCGGCGGCACCTGGCGCCGGCGCAGAACCCCGCACACCTCCCCGCCTGACCCTTACGCCGGCGCCCGCCTTACTCGACCCGCGGTTGAGATCGGCGCGCCACGCGCGTTGTAGATCGGCGCGCCATTGCGGTGCCCGTCTCGCTCCTGGGCTCCGCTTACGCCGGCTCGTCTCGCGGTGGGGCTCGGCTCGCGGTGGGGCTCGGCTCGCGGTGGGGCTCGGCTTACGCCGGGGTGAGGCTGGCGGCGCGTTTGCGGGCGCGGTGGGCTGCCACGTGCGAGCGGGTCGCGCAGCGCTCGGAGCAGAACCGGCGGCAGTTGTTCGACGACGTGTCCAGGTAGACGTTGCCGCAGCGCTCGTCGGCGCAGATGCCGAAGCGGGCGCTGCCGTACTCGCACAGCCAGACCGACAGACCCCAGACGGCGCCGGCGAGATATTCCGCACTCACCGACGCGCCGCGGCTGGTCACGTGCATGTGCCAGTCGGAGGCGTCGTGGCCGGAGATGCGCGGCTGGACCGGGAAGGCGGCGAGCAGGGCGTTGAGCTCGTTCACCGCCTCGCCGTCGCGGCCGGACGTGCCGTGCTGGAAGACCTCACGCAGGCGTTTCTGCGCGCGCCGGAAGATGGCGACGTCCTTCTCGGCCGCCTCGTCGCGCATCCACTGGTGCTCGTCGCCGAACATGGCACGCAACCCGCCCAGGTCGTCCAGGCGTGCGTTGACCAGATCAACGGCGGTCCTGGCGTACGCGTCGAAGTCCACCCGACAAAGGTAGCTGCCCCTGCCCAGGACAGCACCGGGCGATACTCTCTGGCCATGCTCCGATCCGTCTTTCTCGCCGCCGCCGGATCGTCCCGGTTGGAGCGGCTGGTCGAGTCCGCGCCCGTCAGCAAGGGCATCGTGCGACGGTTCGTCGCGGGCAGCGAGGTGCGTGACGCACTGAGCACCACCCGGGGGCTGGCCGACGACGGGCTGGCGATCTCCCTGGACTACCTGGGTGAGGACACGCTGACCGCCGAGCAGGCGACGGCGACCAAGGATCAGTACCTCACCCTGCTCGGTCAGTTGCGCGAGGCTGGGCTGACGCCGGCCGCCGAGGTCAGCGTGAAGCTGTCCGCGCTGGGGCAGAAGGTCGACGACCGGATGGCGTACGACCATGCCAGCCAGATCTGTGCCGCGGCGCAGGAGGCGGGCACGACCGTGACCCTCGACATGGAGGACCACACCACCACGGATTCGACCCTGGAGATCCTGGCCGAGCTGCGCAAGGACTTCCCGGCGACCGGGGCGGTGCTGCAGGCGTACCTGCGCCGGACCGAGGGAGACTGCCGCGAGCTCGCCACCGCCGGGTCTCGGGTGCGGCTGTGCAAGGGCGCCTACGCGGAACCGGAGTCGGTCGCCTACCAGTCGACGCTGGACGTGGACAAGTCGTACGTCCGCTGCCTGAACATCCTGATGTCGGGTGAGGGCTACCCGATGGTGGCGACGCACGACCCGCGGCTGATCGCGATCGCCGAGGACCGGGCCCGCTGGTTCGACCGGTCACCGGACGAGTACGAGTTCCAGATGCTCTACGGCTGCCGCCCCGAGGAGCAGGCTCGGCTGGCCGGCGCCGGGCACACCGTCCGCGTCTACGTCCCCTACGGCGACCAGTGGTACGGCTACCTGATGCGCCGTCTCGCCGAGCGTCCGGCGAACCTGGCCTTCTTCGGCCGGGCGCTTACCTCGCGTAAGTAATCATTCCGGGCGAAAAGGGCACACTCTCCGGCGTTGCGTCTTGACTTTCTGAAGCAATTTCACGGAACGCATCGCGTTGGTCACAGAAGCATCGATACCGTACTGATGACACGCGCGTTTGAGCGCTGCGGCACCGGCCTCCACAGGCCTCGCCCGAGCCGCGGTGACCGACGCCTGCGAGAGGATCGGTGCGAGGGAGATGACGGGTCCAGCCCAGTCTGAAGGACTGTCCGAAGTGCGGTTCCTGACCGTGGCCGAGGTGGCCGCGCTCATGCGGGTCTCCAAGATGACGGTCTACCGGCTGGTTCACGGGGGCGACCTGACCGCCGTACGCGTCGGTCGATCGTTCCGTGTTCCGGAGCACGCAGTGCATGAGTACCTCCGCGGAGCGTTCAGCCAGACGGCCTGATCACAGGTCAGACGGGGGCCGTGTTGGTCCCGCTGCTGCGGGGCCGCTACGCTGGAGCGGTTGGTTCCCGGGTGAGATGCGCGTGAGCGCCCCGGCCCGGGACACCGTCCAGTCAGCGCCATTCGGCATGCCACTCGGCGCCGATCCGGCGATTACATGGTTTCGAGAGGCTTTTCGTATGGGCTCCGTGGTCAAGAAGCGCCGCAAGCGTATGGCGAAGAAGAAGCACCGTAAGCTGCTGCGCAAGACCCGCGTCCAGCGTCGCCGTCTCGGCAAGTAGGTGAATGGCCGGACGCTCGTCCGGTCATGCCCTTCTTGCCTGCCCCACCGCCGTCTGATCTGAGAGAGGGCGCCCGTGGTGACGTCTGTTTCCAAGCCCCCACGGGTGGTCGTCGTCACCGGGGTCAGCCGTTTTCTGGGTGCCCGGGTGGCGTCGCGTCTCGCCGCCCACCCGGGCGTCGAACGCGTCATCGGCCTTGATCCGCGTGACCCGCCGACAGCCTTTTCCGGGCTGCTCGGCGACGTCGAGCTGGTCAAGGCCGACGCGCGTGCCGCCTCCGGAGCGATCGCCGACCTGGGCGCCGAGGCGGTGGTCCACCTCTCCGTCGCCAGTGCGCCCGACCCCGACAGCGGGGGTCGCGCGGCGATGAAAGAGCAGAACGTCATCGGCACGATGCAGCTGCTCGCCGCCGCACAGGCTGCGCCGCAGCTGCGCAAACTGGTGGTGCGCTCCTCCACGGCCGCGTACGGCGCCTCTTTCAAGGACCCGGCCGTCTTCACCGAGGAGACCGAGCCCCGTGCCGTGCCGCGCGGCTCGTTCGCCCGGGACATCCTCGACATCGAGGGCTACGTGCGTGGGTTCCGCCGCCGTCGCCCCGAGGTCGGCGCCACCGTGCTCCGCTTCGCACCGTTCATCAGCGCGTCCGCCGAGACCACGCTGACCCGCTACTTCGCCCAGCCGGTGGTGCCCACCGTGTGGGGCCGCGATGCCCGGCTGCAGTTCGTGCACGTGGACGACGCGCTGGAGATCCTGCACCGCGCGGTGGTCGAGGACCATCCGGGCACCTTCAACGTGGCCGGGGCCGGTGTCCTGGTGCTCTCGCAGGCGGTGCGCCGGGCCGGCCGGATCTCGATCGCGTTGCCCGAGGGCGCCTTGTCGTCGCTGGCGTCGGTGGCGCGCAACGTCGGCATCGGGCAGATCGGCCTGGACCAGATCGACTGGTTCGTGCACGGCCGGGTGGTGGACACCAGCCGGCTGACCGCGGAGTTCGGCTTCACGCCGCGGACCACGGCCGAGGCCTTCGAGGACTTCATCGCCGGGCACGCGAACGGCGCGTCGCTGACCGCCGGCCGCCTGGACGCCGCCGAGAGGGCCATCCTCGAAGGTATTCGCGCCGTCCGCGCATCGGCCGCAGCCGCTGGGGGAAGTGACTAGTCGTGAGCCAGGAGGAATACCGCCGCGCGACATTGCCGGGGCATGTCGACTTTGAGCTGCCGGCTGAAGAAGCCGTGCCGCGGAAGATCAACGGCAATCACCCCCTCAATGGGCGTACGCCGCGGACTCCGCAGCCTGAGGAGCCGGAGACCGAGCAGCCGGAAACCGAGCAGCCGGCGGATGTCGTCGACATCTGGGATCAGCGGGTCGCCAAGGGGCTCGCGTTCCTGCGCCGGCGGCTGACCGGGGCGTACGAAGTGGATGATTTCGGCTTCGACCCGGACCTCGCCGACTCGGTGTTCCTGCCGATGCTCAAGCGGCTCTACAAGGACTGGTTCCGCACCGAGGTGCTGGGCATCGAGCACGTCCCGGCCACCGGCGGCGGTCTCCTGGTCGGTAACCACTCGGGCGTGCTCGCGCTGGACGCGGTGATGCTCTCGGTTGCCCTGCGCGACCAGCACCCGGAGGAACGACACCTCCGGCTGCTCGGCGCCGATCTGGTCTTCCGGGTGCCGGTGATGTCCGAGCTGGCCCGCAAGGTCGGCGCCACGGTGGCCTGCAATCCGGACGCCGAGCGGCTGATGCGCAACGACGAGCTGGTCGGCGTCTTCCCGGAGGGCTTCAAGGGCACCGGCAAGCTGTACGCCGACCGGTACAAGCTGCAGCGTTTCGGCCGGGGCGGTTTCGTGTCGGCGGCGCTGCGGACCGGCACGCCGATCATCCCGGTGGGCATCGTCGGCGCCGAGGAGATCTACCCGATGATCGCCGACCTGAAGCCGCTGGCCCGGTTGCTCGGCGTCCCGTACTTCCCGGTCACGCCGTTCTTCCCGGCGCTCGGCCCGCTCGGCCTGGTGCCGCTGCCGAGCAAGTGGATGATCCAGTTCTGCCCGCCGATCCCGACCGCGCATCTCACCGAGTACGCGGACGACCCGATGGTGGTCTACAACCTGGCCGACCAGGTCCGCGAGACGATCCAGGCCACCCTGCACGACCTGCTGGCGAAAAGGCCGGACCCGTTCGGACTGTGAAGTCGTAGCATGAAGGCGAGGGGCGGGCCCGGTAACACCCGGCACCGCCCCTCGCCATGTTCATGCCTGTCCTAGCTGCCGAGGATTCCACCCAGCAGCCCGCCGAGCAGGCCCTTGTCCTCTTCGGAACCGGTCGTCGGCGTCTCGTCCGGCGTCGGTTCCTCGCCGGGCGTCTCGTCGGCCGGCGCGATCTTCGTCCGGTTGTCGCCCTGCTTGTCCGCTGGGGCGGTGCCGGCCGGGGCGGTGGCCGGGTCCGTTGCCGGGTCGGTCTTCTCCGGACGCGCCTCGCCGGCCGGCTGCTCGTCGTCGGCACCGGACGTGCTGGGCTTGGTGCCCGGCTTCTGTCCGTGGCTCGGCGAGTCACCGTTGCTTCCGGAGGAGTCCTTGCCGGCCATGCAGCCGCGCAGGCGCGGCCCCAGCGAGTCGACGCCGGCCGGGTTGACCGCGCCGCAGGAAAGTCCGGCGCGCAACTCCTCGGCGCGGGCCTGCACGTCGTCCAGCAGGGACAGCGAGGTGTTCGCGCGTTCCCTGTCGGCCGACGCCAGCTTGCCCATCAGTGGCGCGAACGTACGGCGCTGACCGGCGACGAAAGTGTCGATCCGGGCCAGCGGCGACTTGTCGGTACGCGCCACGGCCGCCTCGGTGAGCAGCTTGACGCCCTGCCGGGTGTCGGCGTCCATGTCGTTCAGGACCCCGGAGAACCCGGTGGTGCCGCCGGGCAGCGCTGCCGCCTCGGCCAGCCGGGTACGCGCGAAGTCCAGCGACAGCTGACCGCGCGTCACGTCCGAGCCGGCCATCGCCAGCTGTGCCCGTTCGGTCTGGCGCTTGACCCCGTACAGCGCGTCGCCGGGTGCGGCGTTCTCGCTGGCCGCGGAGATCCCGGAGACGGCCATGGCACCGGCGGCGACGCCGATCACGATGGCGCCGCGGGCACGGATCCGGCGCCCGGTGAGGCTCAGGCCACGTCGCGGCTCAGCCGCGTGGCCTCCGGCCGGTTCGGTACCGGTCGGCACCGCGGTGTGACCGATCCCGTCCCGCTCGGCCGTGGCCACGAGCATCGCTCGTAGCCCGGTGCGGAACTCGTTGCCCACCCGTGCTCCCGGGCGGACCGCGGAGAGGGTGGTACCGATGGCGACGAGCTCGGCGAGCTCCTCGTCGGCCGGACCACGGGAGTGGTGCCGACGGCCGCCGCCGGTCTCGTCGAGAAGTTCCGCGAAGCGCTCGGCGCGCCGCCGGTCGAGGAAGTCGAACCTCACCACGGGCACCTCCCTTCGCTCGTGTCTGATCCACCGATCGCGTGACCGACGGATGCGACCGCGGGTCGCACCGGGACAAACGGTCGGGGGAGGTTTAGGGTTACGGCCATCGACGCTCGGTGAAGTGTCGGCTCCGCCACGTGAGAGAGCCCGCGTGCGTGAGGCACGCGCGCCTTCACCACTGGAATCCTTCGGGCAGGAGCCGGGCCAGTGCCCGCACCGCCCGGTACTGCAGCGCCTTGATCGCGCCCTCGTTCTTGCCCATGGTCTGTGCCGTCTCGGCCACCGAGAACCCCTGCAGGAAACGCAGCACGATGCACTCCTGCTGTTCCGGGTTCAGTTGTTTGACCGCGGTGAGCAGGGCGACGTTGGTGATGTGGTCGACCACGGCCGACTCCGGGCTGCCCTCCGGGCCGCGGTCCTCGCGGTCGGCGTCGAGCACGTCGCCAGTGGTCACCTCGAGCCGGTACCGGCCCGACTTGAAGTGGTCGGCGACCAGGTTGCGAGCGATGGTGACCAGCCAGGCGCCGAGGTCGCGGCCCTGCCAGGTGAAGCTGCCGATCCGTTTGAGCGCCCGCAGGAAGGTGTCCGAGGTCAGGTCCTCGGCGAGCTGGCGGTTGCCGACCCGGAAGTAGACGAAGCGGAACACCGTGTCGACGTACCGGTCGTAGATCAGGCCGAAGGCCTCGGACTCGCCGGCCTGGGCGCGCTCGACCAGCCCCCACACCTCGGCGGCCGCGTCGGACGGGTCCGGCCGGGCCGGGTACTTGGGTGGCTCCGACTCGGTCGGCGGGCCGGTGGTGCTCTGAGTCGGCACGACCACCTGGGTGACGTCGCCGTCCAGCGGCCGGGTCTCACCGTCCAGGCTGCGCTGGCCGGGCCCGGGCTGGGCGGGCATCGCCGGGCGGCCGGGCACGGCGACGCGACCACCGCCGACCGGCTTGATGTTGCCGGTGGGTGGCGTGTGCCGGCTGGGCGACTCGTTGATGTGCGGCCGGTTACGGGTCCGCTTGGGTCCGTCGCCTCGGATGGCGTGGACGACGAACGTCTCCACCGAATCCGCCAGCCGGGTCAGCCCCGAGTTGAGCGTGAAGCGTGCCGAGTTGCAGGGGTCGCCGGCATACACATCACTCACTGCGCCTCCGTCCCGCCAGAGCGGCATTCGAGCTGAATCCGTGCTACGTGTGGCACAGCGGGCCTCCTCGGGGTGAGGGATGGTCACTCACAACAAAAGGGGTGGGGCGGACCCGACGTTGCCGGGCCGTCCTCACCCACGGGTGTGGAGTCCGTTGGACAGGGAGTGTCACGGACTCCGGACACACGGAGTCGCACACCGTGTGCGCTGCGCGAAATCACCATGAAGTGGCGCAGACAAGACAACAGGAACTTCTGCCACGATGTAGGACCCACTCCGTACGGAGACGGACAAGTTGTCCGTCGTCCTCCGACCGGGGGTGATGTGCCACACTCGCTGGTCGTGGAGAACAGAGCACGCGACGTCGTCCGCGAGGCCGCCCGGCGCCGCCCCGACGGGATCGCGCTGATCGCCGGGACAACCTCGCTGACCTGGGCTGATGTGGACACACGGGTGGACCGGGCAGCCCGCCGGCTGGCGGCGATGGTCGATGCGCCGGGCGCCCGGGCGGGCATCGTGCTCGGCACGTCCGTCGACTTCGCGGTCACCTACTTCGCCGTGTTGCGTGCCGGGCTCGTCGCCGTGCCGCTCAACCCCGGATACACATCTGACGAGCTGAACTACGCACTGTCCGACGCGGGCGTGTCGCTGGTGGTCACGGACAGGCCGCTTGACGGCGTGTCGTGCGTGTCGCCCGACTTCGGGGAGGGCCCGGAGAGCGACCCACCGGAGGTGGCCGGCGACCAGCTGGCCGTCCTGCTCTACACGTCCGGTACCAGCGGGCGGCCCAAGGGCGCGATGCTCAGCCACGCCGCACTCGCCGCCAACCACGAGCAGCTGGACCGGATCGAGCCGGCCGTCGTGGGCCCGGCCGATGTGGTGCTGCTGACGGTGCCGTTCTTTCACGCGTACGGGCTGAACACCGGTCTGGGCAGCGTCGCCCATCACGCGGCCACCGGCGTTCTGCTGGACAGGTTCGACCCGGCCGAGTCGCTCCGCGTGATCGCCGAGCGCGGCGTGACCGTGACGGTCGGAGTGCCGAGTATGTACGCCGCGTGGTCGCGTACCGAATCTGCCGGATCGTCCCTCACCGCCGTGCGCACCGCGGTCTGTGGCGCCGCGCCGCTCGACCCGGACGTCGCGGCCAGGTTCACCGCCGCCACCGGCAAGACCGTGATCATCGGGTACGGGCTGACCGAGACCGCCCCGGTGCTGACCACCACCGCGGTGAGCGACCGTGGCAAGGCCGGGTCGATCGGGCGCCCGCTGCCCGGCGTGGAACTGCGGCTGCGGACCGCGAACGGTGAGGTGCTCTGGGCGGACGGCACCGCCACCCCGGCCGAGGACCTGGCCGAACTGGACCTCTCGGTCGAGGACTCGGCCGGCTCCGACCCCGCCGAGATCGTGGTGCGCGGCGCCAACCTGTTCGGCGGTTACTGGCCGGACGGGCGGGACGGGCCGGACACCGACGGGTGGTGGGGGACCGGCGACATCGCGTACGCGGACGAGGACGGCGACCTGCACCTGGTCGACCGGATCGGCGAGCTGATCCTGGTGAACGGCTTCAACGTCTACCCGGCGGAGATCGAACGGGTGCTGGACGCCCATCCGGGCGTGGCCGAGGCGGCGGTGGTCGCGGTGGAGCACGCGGAGACCGGGCAGGCGCCGCACGCGTACGTGGTGCCGGCTCTCGACCCGGCACCCACCGTGGCCGAACTGCAGGTCTTCTGCGCGGCGCAGCTCGCGCGCTTCAAGCTCCCGGCCGCGATCGAGATCGTCTCGTCCCTGCCCCACTCGGCGCTGGGCAAGGTTCGGAAGCGGGAGCTCAGGTGACCAACCGCGTGACGCTGATCAGCCGGGACGGGTGCCACCTGTGCGAGGTGGCCGAGCAGGCACTGGACCGGATCGTGCCCGGCGCCTGGGACCGGGTGGACGTCGATTCGTCGCTGGACCTGGAGCGGGACTACGGCGACCGGGTGCCGGTGGTGCTGCTGGACGGCAAGGAGCACGGGTACTGGCGGGTCGAGGAAGAACGGCTGCGTCGCGATATTGCGAAGCCGCCCGGAGCGCCTCGGCTGTAGGTTGTGCGCGTGGCGCGTACGCATCTGGTCTGGGATTGGAACGGCACTCTGCTCGACGATTTCGCGCTGGTGGTCACGGCGACCAACCACGCGTTCGCGGCGGTCGGGGCTCGCGATGTCACTCCGGATGAGCATCGCCGCCGGTTCCGCCGTCCGGTCGCCGAGTTCTACGCCGAGATCCTCGAGCGGGCGGTCGACGAGGACGAGTTCGGCAAGCTGGACCGGATCTTCCACGACGCGTACCGGCTCGGGCTGACCACGATGGCGCTGGCGGCCGACGCCAAGGAGGCGCTGACCAGCTGGCCGGGCAGTCAGTCGCTGCTGTCCATGTGGTTCCACGCCGAGCTCGTCCCGACTCTCGAGACGTACGGCCTGGCCGGTCACTTCACCCGGGTGGACGGGCTGCGCACCGAGGTCGGCGGCGACCTGAAGGCCGGGCACCTGGCCGCTCACCTGCGTGAGATGGATGTCACCGGGGCGCAGACCGTGCTGATCGGCGACTCCCTGGACGACGCGGCCGCGGCTTCGTCGAACGGGGCCGCGGTCGTCCTCTATACCGGCGGATTCACCGATGCCACCCGCCTGCGCACCGCCGGGTGCCCGGTCGCGGACACGCTGGTCGAGGCGGTCGAGATCGCGCGGACGCTCTGATACCGGTCGTCGGCAACGTGACGCGATTGGTCTGAAGGCGGTTGGACCGGTAATACTCGGATGAGCTCGCCATTAGCACGGCGAGTGGATCTTCGTCCAGACCTCCTATCAAGATCGCGATTTGTGCACGCCTTCACAAGCGCCTACTCTGTGGCACTGATGAGCCCCGGTATCACAGCCGGACCTTGCCGTCCACGGTGGGCTCTCTGCAGGCCGGCCATCTCGTCGTCACGGAGTCAGATGAGCGAGCAGCGACACGGAACCACGCACGGCGCCCCCGGCGCGGTCCCCGCCTTTCCGGATCTTCCCGAGGCGACGATCGCCCGGCTGCCGGAATACCTGCGTGCGCTGCACAACCTCGAGGACGGCGCCGAGACCATCTCCAGCGAGGGTCTGGCCGCCGCCGCCGGGGTCAACTCGGCGAAACTTCGCAAGGACCTCTCTCACCTGGGTTCGTACGGCACCCGAGGCGTCGGCTACGACGTGGCGCTGCTGACCGCCCAGATCGAGTACATCCTCGGCCTCGATCAGCGCCGGGCCGTCTGCCTGGTCGGCGTCGGCAACCTCGGCCACGCGCTGGCCGGCTACGACGGCTTCGCCGGCCGCGGCTTCCGCATCGTCGCGCTCTTCGACGCCGCCCCGGGTCGTGTCGGCGAGGTGATAAACGGACTGCTCGTCCGGCACATCGACGAACTTCCTCAGGTCGCCGCCGAGGAGTCGATCGCGATCGGCGTGATCGCCACCCCGGCCTCCGCCGCGCAGGCAGTCGCCGACGATCTGGTCTCCGCGGGGGTGACCAGCATCCTGAACTTCGCGCCGTGCGTGCTGTCGGTGCCCTCCGGGGTCGACGTCCGCAAGGTCGACCTCGCCATCGAGCTGCAGATCCTCTCCTTCCACGAGCACCGCAAGGCGTCGCTGACCGCGCTGCCCGGCGGCCGGGTGAACGGCGCGGTCGGCACCGAGGCGGTGGGCTCGTGAACCTGCTCTGTGTCGGCACCTCCTACCGCACCGCCGACGTCGCCACCCTGGAACGGCTCACGTTCACCCCGGCGCAGCTGACCGAGGTGCTCGCTCACCTGGTCAAGCAGCCCTATGTCGGCGAGGCCGTGGTCGTTTCCACCTGCAACCGGGTCGAGGTGTACGCGGCGGTCAGCGGATTCCACGGCGGCCTGGGCGACATCTGCACCGTGCTCGCCGAGCACTCCGGCATCGGTGCCAGCGAGCTCGCCGCCCACCTCTACGTGCACTACGACGAGGCGGCCGTCCGGCACGCGTTCCGGGTCGCGGCCGGTCTCGACTCGATGGTCGTCGGCGAGGCGCAGATCCTCGGGCAGCTCCGCGACTCGTACCACGTGGCCACCGAGGCGGACACCGCCGGCCGGCTCCTGCACGAGCTGATGCAGCAGACCCTCCGGGTCGGCAAGCGGGCGCACGCCGAGACCGGCATCGACAAGGCCGGGCAGAGTGTGGTCACCGCCGCTCTCGACGTGGCCGCCCAGCAGATCGGCGACCTGACCGGCCGGCCCGCCCTGGTGATCGGCGCCGGCGCGATGGGCGCGCTCTCGGTCGCCACACTGACCAGGGCCGGCGTCGGGCCGCTGCGGATCACCAACCGCGGCGCCGAGCGGGCCGCACGCCTCGCCGAGGCCTACGGCGCGACCGCGATCCCGTACGCCGAGCTGGACGCCGCGCTCGCCGAGGCCGAGATCGTCATCAGTGCCACCGCGTCATCGTCGCCGGTGCTCGACCGGGCCATGCTCGCCGCCGCCGCGCCGCTGGTCGTGCTCGACCTGGCCGTGCCGCGTGACGTCGCCCCCGACGTGACCGGTATCGACGGCGTCACCGTGATCGACATCGAGGGACTGGCCGCCGGCCGGCGTGCCCTGCCCGCGGCCGCCGAGACCGCCGCCGTGGAGCAGATCGTCGTCGCCGAGGTCGAGCACTTCCTGGCCTGGCTGCGCGGCACCGAGATCGCCCCGACGGTCGCCGCACTGCGCACCCGGGCCGACGACGTGGTCACCGCCGAGCTGCGCAAGCTGACCTCGCGACGGCCGGAATTCACCGAGGAGCAACGCGCCGACGTTTCCCGTACGCTGCACCGGGTCGTCCAGCAGCTGTTGCATTCGCCGACCGTCCGGGTCCGGCAACTGGCCGCCGAACCGGGCGGCGATCAGTACGCCGCCCTGCTGCGCGAGCTGTTCGACCTGGACGTTCCCATGGCCACACAGGCAGACGCCGTACCGGAGATCGGGGGTAACGCATGAGGACGCCACTGCGTCTGGGCACCCGCGGCTCCGCGCTGGCCCTGGCACAGTCCCGGATGGTCGCGGACGCGGTCACCGCGAGCACCGGTCACCCGGTCGAGTTGGTGCGCATCGCCACCGCGGGGGACAAGTCGGCGGCGCCGGTCGCCGAGCTGGGCGTCGGGGTCTTCGTGTCCGCACTGCGGGACGCGCTGATCGCCGACGAGATCGACTTCGCCGTGCACTCGTACAAGGACCTGCCCACCGCCGGGCACCCGAGCCTGCACATCGCCGCAGTTCCGGAGCGTGCCGACCCCCGTGACGTGCTGATCGCCCGGGACGGGCTGACCCTCACCGAGCTGCCCGCGGGCTCGGAGATCGGGACGGGCGCGGTGCGCCGAATCGCGCAACTGCACGCTTTGGGCCTACAGTTGCGGATCACTCCGATCCGGGGCAACGTCGACAGCCGGATCGCTCGGGTGCTCGGCCCCTCGGCCGACCTCGACGCGGTCGTCCTGGCCCGGGCCGGAGTGCAGCGCCTCGGCCGCACGGCCGAGGTCACCGAGACGCTGGACCCGATGCTCATGCTGCCCGCCCCGGCCCAGGGCGCGCTGGCGGTGGAGTGCCGGACCGGCGACGCGGACCTGATCGAGCTGCTGGCCGCACTCGATCACGCACCGTCCCGCGCCGCCGTCGTGGCGGAGCGGGCGATGCTCGCCACGCTGGAGGCCGGGTGTTCCGCCCCGGTCGCCGCATACGCCGAACTCGCCGAGGGCGAGGACGGCGACGAGATCTACCTGCGCGGTGCCGTGATCAGCCCGGACGGGGGCCGAGACGTCCGGTTGTCGCGCACTGGAACGCCCGCCGACGCTGCGGAGATCGGCAAGGCGCTCGCCGCCGATCTTCTCGACAATGGCGCCGACACCCTGATGGGGAGCACAGCATGAGCGACTGCACCGAGCGGCACCCAGTCGCACCAAACGACGGCCTCGTGCGCGAGGGCCAGGAGCGCATGCTCAAGGAAGGCACAGCATGACCACCCGCACCGCCCGTAAGCCCGCCGGACGCATCGCGTTCGTCGGCGCCGGACCCGGCGACCCGGAGCTGTTGACGCGCCGGGCGCACGACGCACTGGTCGAGGCCGACCAGGTGGTCTATGACAGTGGCGTCCCCGATTCGCTGCTCGCCGCGATCAAGGCCCAGGCCAAGGCGGACGCGCAGTTCAGCCCGGCCGAGGGCGCGTCCGGTGACGTGGCCAAGGTGTTGATCTCCGCGGCCCGCTCCGGGCTGTCCGCGGTGCACCTCGTGTCCGGCGACCCGTTCGGACACGACTCGGTGGTGCGCGAGGTGCAGGCGGTCGCGCGTACGGCCGTGCACTTCGAGGTCGTCCCGGGCATCGGCCAGGCCGAGGGTGTCGCCACCTACGCCGGTGTGCCGCTGCCGGGCGTACGCATCGCGGCCGACGTCGACGACGTGGCCGCGCTCGACTTCGAGGGCCTGGCCAACGCCACCCGCAAGGGTTCCTTCGCGGTCGCCGTCGACGCCGGTGACCTGGCCGCGGTCCGCGACGGCCTGCTCGCCGCGGGCATCGAGCCCGGCACCGCGGTCGCCGTGACCGGCGACGGCACCGGCGAGACGCAGTACACCACGACGTCCACCGTGGACAGCTTCGTGGCCGCGGCGCTCGGTTTCACCGGCCGGGTGGTGCTCACCGTCGGCAGCGAGGTCGCGCAGCGCGACAAGCTGAGCTGGTGGGAGAACCGCCCGCTGTACGGCTGGAAGGTGCTGGTGCCGCGCACCAAGGAGCAGGCGGGCGCGATGAGCGCGCGGCTGCGGGCGTACGGCGCCATCCCGTGCGAGGTGCCGACCATCGCGGTCGAGCCGCCGCGCACCCCCGCCCAGATGGAGCGCGCGGTCAAGGGCCTGGTCGACGGCCGGTACGCCTGGGTCGTCTTCACCTCGGTGAACGCGGTCCGCGCGGTGTGGGAGAAGTTCGCCGAGCACGGCTTGGACGCCCGCCACTTCGGTGGCGTGAAGATCGCCTGCATCGGCGAGGCGACGGCCGAGGCGGTCCGCGCGTTCGGCATCCAGCCCGAGCTCGTGCCGGGCGGCGACCAGTCCAGCGAGGGTCTGCTGGCCGAGTTCTCGCCGCACGACGAGATCCTCGACCCGGTCGGCCGGGTGCTTCTGCCGCGCGCCGACATCGCCACCGAGACGCTGGCCGCCGGCCTCATCGAGCGTGGCTGGGAGGTGGACGACGTGACCGCGTACCGCACGGTCCGCGCCGCGCCGCCGCCCGCCGATATCCGTGACGCCATCAAGTCCGGTGGCTTCGACGCGGTGCTCTTCACCAGCTCGTCGACGGTCCGCAACCTGGTCGGCATCGCCGGCAAGCCGCACGCCCGCACGGTCGTCGCGGTGATCGGCCCGAAGACGGCCGAGACCGCCACCGAGTTCGGCCTCCGGGTCGACGTGCAGCCGCAGCACGCGTCGGTGCCCGACCTGGTCGAGGCGCTGGCCGAGTACGCGATCGAGCTTCGCGAGAAGCTCGCCGCCATGCCCGCCAAGCAGCGGCGTGGATCGAAGGTGCAGGGGCCGACGGCTCTCCGCTTCCGCTAGTCCCGTTAGGGGTTCCGCCATGTCCTACCCGGACATCCGCCCGCGTCGCCTGCGCCGCAGCGCCGCGATCCGTCGCCTCGTCGAGGAGACGCGGGTGGCGCCGGCCGAGCTGGTGCTGCCGCTGTTCGTCAAGGAGGGCCTCACCGAGCCGAAGGCGATCTCGTCGATGCCCGGCTCGGTGCAGCACTCGCGGGAGAGCCTGCGCAAGGCGGCCCACGACGCGGTCAGCGCCGGGGTGGGCGGCCTGATGATCTACGGCGTGCCCGCCGACGGGAACAAGGACGAGACCGGCAGCGGCGGCCTGGACCCCGACGGCATCCTCAACGTGGCGATCCGCGACGTGATCGCCGAGGTGGGCGACAGCACGGTCGTGATGAGCGATCTGTGCCTGGACGAGTTCACCTCGCACGGCCACTGCGGCGTGCTGGCCGACGACGGCTCTGTCGACAACGACGCGACCCTGGCGCTGTACGCCGAGATGGGCGTCGCGCAGGCCACGGCCGGCGCCCACATGCTCGGCGCCTCCGGCATGATGGACGGCCAGGTCGGCGCCGCCCGCAAGGCGCTCGACGCGGCGGGCTTCAAGGACACCGCCATTCTCGCGTACGCGGCGAAGTACGCCGGCGCCTTCTACGGCCCGTTCCGCGAGGCCGTGGAGAGCAGCCTGCAGGGCGACCGCCGCCAGTACCAGCAGGACCCCGGCAACGCCCGCGAGGCCCTGCGCGAGGTCGACCTGGACATCGCCGAGGGCGCCGACATCGTGATGGTCAAGCCCGCGATGCCCTACCTGGACATCATCACCCGCATCCGCGACCGGGTCGACGTTCCCGTCGCGGCCTACCAGGTGAGCGGCGAGTACGCGATGGTCGAGGCCGCCGCCGCCAACGGCTGGATCGATCGCGAACGGGTGATCCTGGAGTCCCTGACCTCCATCAAACGGGCGGGCGCCCAGATCATCCTCACCTACTGGGCCACCGAGGCCGCCCAGTTCCTCCGCGACCGCTACTGACCCTGGCGCAGCTCGTCGATCCAGCCGCGGGTGACCTCGGCCAGATCCTGCTCGCCGGTCTCCGCGAACGCCTCGGCCGCCGCGGCCCAGTAGTCGTGCGCCTCTCCCGCCCGGCCCGCCCGCACCAGCGCGGTGCCCACGTCGCACAGCGCCACGGCCTCGCGGTGCCGGTCGGCGAACGCGCGGAAGACGTCCCGGGCGCGGAGGTGCGCGGCCAGTGCCTCGTCGACCCGTCCCGCCTCGCGAAACGTGATACCGAGAGCGTTCCACGCCTGCGCCTCGCCGTGTTCGTCGCCGAGTTGGCGGAAGACGTCGCGGGCGCGTTCGTGCGCGGTGATCGACTCGTCGATGCGGCCGAGTTCGCGGAGCGCCCCACCCAGGTTGTTGGAGGCGTGGCCGCCGGTGGGGTGCCCCCCGGTCGCCGACCGGAACTTCTCGTCGGCCTCGGTCAGCGCGACGACCGCTTCTTCGGTCCGGCCCACCGCGCGCAGACCGCCGCCCAGGTTGCTGAGGGAGTTGGCCTCCCTGATGACGTCGCCGGTCTCGCGGAAGGCCGCGCGAGCCCGGCTCAGCATCGCGATCGACTCGTCGAGCCGGCGAACTCGCATCAGAGCGAGGCCGAGCAGGTTCCAGGCGACGCCCTTCTCGTGAAGGTCGTCCCGCCGTTCGCCGAGGTCGCGCGCGATCATGGCGGTGGCGATCGCGTCGGCGTTGTGCCGTCGTACGTCCAGGAAACGTCCCAGTGCCAGCGCGAGCTCCCAGCTGATCTCCGGCAGCCGCTGGTGGTGCGCCGTGACGCACACGCTGACCAGGTTCCTGTGCTCCGCGTCGAGCCACGCGAGGGCGGCATCCCGCTCCGGGAACTCCTCGGTCTCGGGCGATTCGCCCTCCCGCCACAGATATCTGGTCGCCGCCTGGGTGCGGCTCACGTAAAACCGGTAAAGGCGTTCGCGAGCCTCGGGTCCGTCCGGCGACGGAAGGGTGGCGGCGTAGAGGCGGACCAGGTCGTGCATGCGCCACCGACCGGCTACCGGCTCCTCGATCAGGTGCGCCCGGTGCAGGTCGGCCAGCACGTCCTCGCCGACGCCGGCCAGCACGGACGCGGCCGCGGTGGCGATGTCCGGGCCGGGATTGAGCGGCAGCAGCCGGAAGAGGCGTGCCTGATCCTCGGCCAGCTGACGGTAGGACAGGTCGAACGTCGCCCGGACGGCACTCTGCTGACGTGCCAGCGCGTCCAGGCGTACGTCATCCGCCCGGAGCTGCCCGGCCAACTCGTCCGGTGTCAGGCGAGGGCGATCCGCCAGCAGCGCGGCCACGATCCGAAGAGCCAAAGGGAGACCCGCGCACACCTCGGCGAGACTGTCCGCCGGCTCCGACAACCGAGGGTCCGCCGGGCCGCGGCGACCGGCGATCACCTCGCGGATCAGCGCGACGGCCGCGGCGACGTCCAACGTGTCCAGATCGTGCAGGCGGGCGTCGAGGTCCAGGGTGTGCCGCGACGTGATCAGGACCGGCACCCTGGCGTCCGTGGGCAGCAGTGGCCGGACCTGACCCTCGTCGGCCACGTTGTCGATGATCAGCAACAGGCGGCGGTCGTCGCGGACATAGGCGTCCAGCACGCTGCGCCACAACCGTGACCGGTCCTGCTCGGACGCCGGGATGTGCTCCCCCGGCACGCCGACCGCCTGCAACCAGCCGAGAAGGGCATCGCCGGCGGACAGCCGGCGCTCGGGGTCGTAGCCGAACATGTCCACGAACAGCACGCCACCCGAGAACCAGCGCAGCGCCCGATCGGCGACGTGCAGCACCAGCTCCGTCTTGCCGACGCCGCCCATCCCGGCTACCGCCGAGACCAGCAGCGCCCCCGCCTCGCGACCGGGCCGCAGAGCGCTCAACAGCAGCTCCACCTGCTCGTCCCGGCCGGTGAAGACCGTGGTCGGCGGTGGCAACCCGGTAAGCGCCGGGCGTACCTCGGCGGGCAGAACCACCCGCACGTCCCGGCCCATCACGACGGAGCTGAAGAAGACGCCGTCGGTGATCTGGTTGGACGTCGTCACTGGTCCTTCTCATGGACGTCGCGGCCCATGATCACCGGGCCGTGGAAGCGGCCGTTCCCGATCGCGTTGCGCACGTCGCCGGACTGCGGATCGGCCGGGTTGACGTCGCGGGCCATGGTCACCGACTCGTCGAACTCGCCCCTGGAGACGCGGTTGCTGACGTTGCCCGAGGCACGCCGGCCCTTGACCAGGCTGACGACGGCGATGGCCAGGCCGGCGGCGTTGAGGAAGAGACCCAGCACGCCGGCCCACCGGTCGGCATCCTCCAGGCCCACGCGCGCCAGGAGATACACCCCGCCGCCGACGGCCACGAGACCCAGGACGACGCCGCCGGCCCACCAGCTACGCATCGGTCCTACTCGGCGGGGGCGAGCTTCTGGACCAGATCGGCGACGTCGGTGCTGTACTCGAACCAGTCGCGGTCGGACTGGAAACCCAGCTCCGCGTTGACCTTGAGCATCGACTCGTTGTGCTGGGCGTTCCAGGTCTGCACCTCGAGCAGGCCGGGCTCGGCGGCGCGGAGCTCGAAGAGCATCCTGGCCTTGATGGCGCGGTCGATGCCGTAGCCGCGGTGGTCGCGGGCGACGATCGTGTCGTACTGGTCGGCGCGCTCGGGGTGCTGGGCCGGAACCACCACCTCGGTCAGGCCGGCCACCGCGCCGGAGGCCTCGTGGACAGCCAGCACGATGTACGGCTTCAGGCCGCGCCGATGCAGGGTGACCAGGCTGTCCTTGAGCCGCTGCGGGTCGGAGCTGCGCGGCTGCGTCTCCGGATCGTTGTCGTCGGCCTCGAGCTTCGCCTGGGCGTACGCCTCGATCACGTCGTCGGGCGGGCCGCCCGGGTGGTACTCGACCCGGTAGCCCTCGCTGATCCCGTTCGCCATCTTGCCGAGCGTGTCCCAGTCCACCTTGGACAGGTGCAGGACACTGCGCGTCTCGACGTACTCCTTCTCGAAGCCCATCGACTCGTAGAACGCGATCGCGGGAGTGTTGCCGATGGCCTCCACCCCGATCGAGGAGAAGCCCTCCAGGTACGCCCGGCGCACGGCGACCGCCACCAGCTCGCGGCCCAGCCCCCGGCGGCGCAGACGCGGATGCACCAGCACCTCGAGGACGCCGATGTTGCCCAGGAGCAGCAGGTTGACGTGCGCGAAGATGCGGCTCTCGCCCTCGGCGAGACGGTCGTCCTCGGCCACCCAGCTGATCCGGCGCTCGCCCGGCATCGTCTCGGCCAGGTACTCCCTGACCTGCGCCTCACGCCACGGGGGATCATCCGGCAGGTCCTCGGCCAGGACCGCGTTCACCGTCTCCACGAGCGATTGGATCTCACCATCCGCTGCCGCTCGCGGATCCCATTCACGCACCCTCACTCGTACAGCTTGCCGGGTGCGGGCACGTACGGGAAGTGCCGGGGAGGCATTCGTGCCTATCTGCTCACGCTCAGTTGTCAAACGCGACTGCGCTGACCATACTCATTCGCCGCGTCGAAGACCTTCTGTGCGTAGGGGCGCACCGCGTTGTACGTGAGGATCGCGTCCCACCAGGCGTCCGCCTTGGACAGGTCCCGCCCGCCCTTACACAGGTAGAGGGCCGCCGCGAGCGACGCGTCGTCGATGTCGTTGGGGTCGGAGGCGCCGCTGTTGTCCGCGTCCACCTGCATCTCCTGCCAGGTGGCCGGGACGAACTGCAGCGGACCGACCGCCCTGTCGAACGTGCTGTCGCCGTCGAGGCCGCCCTTGTCGGTGTCCGCGATCAGCTGCCGGCCGCCCTTGCCGTCCAGCGGCAGCCCGTAGATCGGCGGCTGCACAGACCCGTCCGCGTTCAGCACGGCGCCGTTCGCGCTGCCGTGCGACGACTCGACCTCAGCGATCGCCGCGAGGGTGGTCCAGCTCAGATGACAGTTCGGGGCGGTACGCGCGGCGACCAGCTCGGCGTACCCGTAGGCCTGCACGGCCACGACCGGGATGCCGACCCGGGTGCCGACGCCCTGCGCCCAGCCCTGCAGCGCGTCCGCCGGCCGGGTCGCGCCGACCGGAGGCGCCAGCGGATTGTTGAAGGCGCCGCCGCTGGGGTCGACCGGCGGCAGCACGGCCCCGCCGGTGGGCGCGACCGGGTCGGCGGCTGCCTGGTCCAGCGGGAAACCCGGGCTGCGGCTGGGCGCGACGCCGCTCTCCAAGGCTTTGGGTACGAGGTAAGCACCAGCGGCGCCGGCCGCCCCGATCAGCAGAGCGGCCGCCACGGCCGGGATCAGCAGCCGCCCCGAAGGCTTCCGCGCCCAGGCCGACGTGGTCCGCGTCGCCGACCGGGCCGCCTTGATCGGGTTGGCCCGCCGCAGCACCCGGGTGACCCGTTTCCCGGAAGCGGCGCCCGTGGTGACGACCACAGGCTTGTCGAGATCAACATCGACCCCGTCCTTCTTACCGCCGTCACCCTCGCCGTCCTTGCCGGCCCCGCCGTCCTTAGCAGTCCCGCCCTCGGCGGCCTTGTCCTTGGCTTCACCCTCGGACTTCTTGTCCGCGGGTTTGTTGTCCTCGGGCTCTTTGTCGGTCTTGCCCTCGGGCGCCTTGCTCGCGCCGGTCTCGCCGCCGGCTGCGTCACTGGACACCGCGTCCGGAGCCGGATCCTCGTCCTTGGACAGACCGGCCTTACTCTCCGCGTCGGCATCCTTGCTCGCCGCAGGCGTGGCCTCGGACGCGGTTGCCCGTCCGGCCCCCTCGGGTGCGGTGGATTCGGGCAGAACCTCGCCGGAGGGGGACGCTGAATCGGGCGATCCTGGGGCCGTGCCGGAATCGGGTGATCCGGGGGCCGCGCTGGAATCGGGTGATCCCGGGGCCGCGCCGGAGCTGCCGAGCGGCCCGCCCAGATGAGGTGCCGGCGGGCGCGCGCCGGGGGCCGCCGAGCCGTCGTTCCCGGGCCCGTCCGATGGGTTTTTGTGCCGCTCCGCCACGCGGTCGACACTACCCGGCGACCGCGAGCCGCATGGGGCCGCATTTTGTCGTATGCGGGGCCTACCCTGACCCTCATGCCGCGTTACGACTACCGCTGCCGGGCCTGCGGTGACACCTTCGAGGTCAGCCGCCCGATGGTCGAGGCCACCGCCCCCGCGTCCTGCCCACAGGGCCATGCCGACACCGTGAAACTTCTGTCCACTGTCGCCGTGACAGGCCGCGGTGGCGGCGCCTCGGCGCCCGCCGCCCCGTCCGGCGGCGGCTGTTGCGGCGGCGCCTGCGGCTGCTGACGACCGCGCCGCGCCGCGATCGACTGCGGCCCGCCAGGCCGCAACCGACTGCGACCGGCTGCGCTGCCATGACGCGATCGGCTGCGACCTGCCATGCCGCGACCAGACGCGATCGGCTGTGCCCGCCAGGGGCGATCGGCTGCGACTTGCCGCGATCGGCTGTGCTCGCCAACGTCACGATCGGCTGCGACCTGCCGCGACTGGCTGCGCCTGCCATGACCTGTCACGCCTCATCCGCCGCAACTTGCCGTAGGCGCGCCGCAACGGCTAGTTGCTGCGGGCGAGCCGATGTCCGTCACAGGTGGGTCGCGGCGGGTTGTCGGCGAGGCGGACAGGTCGTTGACGAGCCGCGACTCGATGTCGCCGGCCTCCTCGAACCGCGATTTGTCGGGGGCGGACGGAGGGTGTGTCGGGCTCGCGATTTGTCGCGGACGAGGCGCGTCGGGCTCGCGTCGGGCGCGGCGGCCAGCGGTCGGCATCCAGCGGTCGGCATCCTTGGGACACCCCTCGGGTGCGGCTTCGTGGTCGGCATTTGGCGACGGGCCGCGGTCTGTCGCTAACGGAGCGTTGACGAGCTGAGTCATTTGTCGTTATTTCGGCCGTGATCGCATTGTGGTCGCACTGTGGACAAAGCTGTTGGCAAATCCGTACCACTCCTGCGGGGCCGTCCGAACGGTCGGTGAGATCGATCCACTCGCCGCGCAACCCGACGTGAACCGCCTCGTTACGTCACGCGTAGTGCTGTGCGTAATCGTCGATGACCTGCGCGCGTCGCTCGTCCAGGGTCGGCTGTGCCGGGAAGATGGTTACCGACCGTTTCTACGATGTGCTAACCCATGACTGTGCGGCAGCATGGAGCATGACTTCCCTAGGGGGCGGAGGTTCTTACCGTGTCGGGTCGGACCGCGCTGCCGAGTGGGCTGGTGACCTTTATGTTCACCGACATCGAGGGCTCGACTCGTCTGGCCAGGATGCTCGGTGAGTCGTATTCAGCCGTGCTCGGCGCACACAGGAGTGTGCTGCGTGCTGCGCTGAGTAACTTCGGCGGCCACGAGTTGTTCACTGAGGGTGACTCCTTCTTTGTCGCCTTCGGAGATGCGTCGGCCGCCATAGCGGCGTGCGTCGCTGCACAGCGTGCACTCGCCGCACATGACTGGCCCACCCCGGACGCGCGCCCGCGGGTGCGGATGGGTCTGCACACCGGCTGGGCGATGCCGGCCAACGGGGAGTACGTGAGTGCCGAGGTGCACCGCGCCGCCCGGGTGGCGGCGGCCGCGCACGGCAGCCAGGTCCTCTGCTCCGAAGCGACGGCCCTGGCCGCGACCACCTGGCCGGCCGGCCTGACCGGCACCAGCCCGAGCGGCGAGGAGCTGGACGGCGAGGGGCTGAGCGGCGAGGGGCTGAGCGGCGAGGGGCTGAGCGGCGAGGGGCTGAGCGGCGAGGGGCTGAGCGGCGAGGGGCTGGACGGCGAGGGGCTGGACGGCGAGCAGCAGGCCGGACCGGGGCAGAGCGGAGCGCGCCTGGGCAGGGCGGGTCGCGTGGCGATGACCGGGGTCGACCTGCTGGATCTGGGGCCGCACAAGCTGCGTGGCTTCGATGACGCCGAGCGGCTGTTCCAGCTGGTCGCGAGTGGGCTGGAGCGGGACTTCCCGCGGCCCCGCACGCCGGGAGCGCCGACGAACAACCTGCCGGCCTCGTTGACGCCGTTCGTGGGGCGCCGGGCTGAGCGGGACGAGGTGACCGCGTTGGTCGCCCGGCACCGGCTGGTCACCGTGGCGGGGCCGGGTGGGATCGGCAAGTCCCGGCTCGCTCTGGCGGCAGCGGATGAGTTGCTGGTCGCGTACCCGGATGGGGTGTGGATCGTGGACGCGGCGAGCGTGCGTGGCGCGACCGGGCTGCCTGGCGCGATCGCCGGCGCCGTGGGTCTGCGCACGGAGCCGGGGCGGCCGCTGCTGGAGACGGTGCTGGAGCACTGCGCGGCGCGGCGGATGTTGCTGCTGGTCGAGACGGTCGAGGCGGCGCCGACGCATGTGGCCGCTACGGTGCGGCGCCTGCTGACCGGGTGCCCGGATGTGAGCGTGCTGGCCACGGGGCGGGAGCCGCTGGGCATTCACGGCGAGGTGGTGTGGCGGGTTCCGCCGATGGCGCCGGCCGACGCGTTCACCCTGCTGAGCTCGCGGACCACGGATGCGCGTGGCGGACGGCCGATCGCCCGGGACGAATCGGGGGACCTGGCCCGGGTGGCGTCGGGACTGGACGGATCCCCGCTGGCCATCGAGCTGGCCGCCGCCCGCCTGCGCCTGCTGTGCGCGGCCGAGCTGGCCGCCCGCCTGGACGATCCGGCCCGGGCGCTGGACGCGACCCGGGAGGCCGAGGTGACCGAGCCGGACGATCGGCATCGAAGCCTGACTGCCAGCCTGGACTGGTCGTACCGGTCGCTGGGGGATCGGGCGTCGGGGCTGCTGCGGCGGCTGGCCGTCTTCGCCGGCGCGGTGGATCTGTCGGCGGTCGAGTGGTTCGGTGACGACGCGCTCGCAGGCCTGACGGAGCTGGCCGACAAGTCCCTGATCGAGGTTCTGCCGGGCTCGCGCTTCCGGCTTTCCAAGACCATCCGGGGGTACGCGGCAGGCAAGCTGGCCGCCGCCGGTGACGAGCGGGCTGCCCGGAACCGGCACACCGCGTGGGCTCTGCATACCCTGGACAGTGTCGCCGTGGACACCGACGGTCAGCCGCGCACCGTGTCGCTGACCGATCTCGCGCCCTACGTGGACGAGTGGCAGGCGGCGTTGCGCTGGTCCGCCGGCCAGGGCAGTGTTCGGGCGGGCCTGCGGCTGGCCGGCGCCCTGGACCCGTGGTGGCGTGAGCACGGCGGCGCCTGGGAGGGGCGAGACCTGCTGTTCCGCCTGTACGCCCGGCTGTCCGGCGAGCACATCGCCCCGGCCGAGCTGGCCTCCGCCTACCTGGTGCACGCCGGCCTGGCCAACGACCGGGACGAACGGCAGCTCTTCCTGTCCCGGGCGGAGGAGATCGCCCGCCGCGTCGACCACCCGGCCCTGCTGGTGCGGTCGCTGGCCGGCCGCCGGATCGGGTTGCGACCGGCCGACGCGGAGCAGGTCTGCCGGGACGTCATCGCGCGCGCCGAACGGACCGGGGTGCCGAGCGCCGCGCTGCCGTCCGTCGTTGCGCTGGCCGAGTTGCTGTGGCACCGGGGCGCCTTGGACGAGGCTGCCGAGCTGCTGGGCGGGGCGCGCCAGGTGGAAGCCGGGCGTCCGGCGGATCGCGGACGGCGTACCGTCGACTGGCTCCTGGGTTTGATCGCCTTGCGTCGCGGTGACCTGGTGGCCGCCCACGATCATCTGGTCGTGGCGCTGCGGTCGCGGTTGCGGCACGGGTTCCGGGGTGGCGCCGCGGACGCCGTCGCCGCGCTGGCGGTGCGCTGCGCGATGGGCGGCGACCACACCACGTCGGCGAGGCTGTTCGGCGGTTCGGAGGGTGTGCGCGGGGTGCGGCGGGCGGCGGTGGCCGGTGGGTTCTGGGTGGAGCAGCAGGCCCAGGTACGCGCCGCGATCGGTGACGCGGCGTTCGACGCGGCCTACGTCGACGGCGCCGGCCAGGGCTTCGACCGGATCGTTGCGGCCGCTCTCGCGGTCGAACACCCGGACCTGGAGTACGGCTCGGCCCGTTTCGCCCCCACCATGCGGTAGTGCGGGGCCGCCGTGGCGACCCCGCACCTTCTTATGACCGCGGCATCAGCTCGCGGGCCCTGTCGATGTCCGACTGCTTGACCGCCGCGAGCGACCCGAACGCGCGAACGGCCTGGTAGTAGATCCAGGCCAGCGCGTTGCACGGCGGCTGCAGGAGCGCGTTGTACGTGTCGCAGGCCCGCTGCATGTCGGCGTAGAACATCGAGTCGACCCGCGGCTTGTTGGCCGGGAACGCGCCGATGGCCTTGTAGTTGCGGTACCCGAAGTCGTGGTGCCAGCAGGACAGCTCGAAGTTGAAGCCGAGCGGGTTGTCGGGGCTGCTCGAGCAGTAGTCGGTGGTCCAGTCGAAGTTGTAGGAGGCCCACGGCGGCCGGTTCAGCCGGGCCGCGTTCCAGGCGTTGTAGCTCGACACGGAGGTCTGTGTCCAGCCGCTGAGCACCTCGGCCTTGCTGGCCGCGGCGTGCGCGGCGGTGCTGGGCGCGAGCAGGGCGAGGGCTGAGGCGAGGACCACGAGCGTTCGGCGGATGTAGCGAGTCATCGTCGACCTTCCAGCAACAACGGGGCCCCTCGTGAGAGCCGGGTAAGCCCCAGTGTTCGATCGGCACCTTGCGACATACAAGACGATCGATTTTGTTTGTTCGAACGATGATGTAACTCCCTGCTGAGTATTTCGTCACTGCACGTCTTGTGCTGTCCTGGTAAATGGGCCCTCGACCAGGCGGCTATCGTGAGCACGTGCACAGGGGCGCCCGATGATCCACTTACCGCTGGTCCGGCAGGGACCGCTGCGGGCGCTCGCTTCCCGATTGGCCTTCGCCATCGGGTTGGTGCTGGTCACGGTGACGATCGTCTACATGGATCGCGATGGCTACCGGGACGTCAACGAGGATGGTCTGACGCTGCTCGACTGCTTTTACTACGCGGTCGTGTCGCTCTCCACCACCGGGTACGGCGACATCACGCCCGCCACCTCACACGCGCGGTTGATCAACGTCCTGGCAATCACGCCGGCCCGCGTCCTCTTCCTGATCATCCTGGTCGGCACAACCCTCGAGGTCCTGACCGAGCAGTACCGCAAGGGCCTGCGCGTGGCGCGCTGGAGGCACAAGTTGAAGGATCACATCATCATCTGCGGCTACGGCACCAAGGGCCGGGCCGCGGTCAGCGCGCTGCTGGAGACCGGGTACAGCAAGCACCAGATCGTGCTGGTCGAGAACCGGCCCGATGCGATCCGTCAGGCGACCGCCAACGGCCTGGCGATCATCGAGGGCAACGCCACCCGCTCGTCGGTGCTGCTCCAGGCGGATGTGAAGAACTGCAAGGCGGTGATCATCGCGACCGACAGCGACGAGGCGTCGGTGCTGATCACGCTCACGGTCCGCCAGCTGACCGCCGGTCAGGTGCGGATCATCGCCTCGGTCCGCGAGCAGGAGAACGCCGCCCTGCTCAAGCAGAGCGGCGCGCACCACGTAATCGTGAGCTCGGCGACGGCCGGCCGGCTGCTCGGCCTGACGACCACCGCGCCGCCGCTGATCGACGTGGTGGAGGACCTGCTCACGCCGGGCCAGGGCATGGCGCTGGCGATGCGTTCGGCCGAGCGCGCCGAGGTGAGCCGGAACCCCCGCGAGCTGGACACCCTGGTGGTCGCGCTGATCCGCCGGGGCAAGGTGATCCCGCTGGGCGGGCCCGACCCGATGGTCATCGAGACCGGCGACATGCTCGTCTACATCCGCGACGAGAACGCCACCGTCGCCGGCATGTCGCTCTAGGTCCTAGACGATCGTCCAGGTGTCGCCGGCGCCGAGCAGGTCGGAGAGCATCTCGTCGGGCGTGCCGGTGACCTGCGCCTTGGCGTCCTGCAGTTGTTTCTGCACGATCTCGTCGTAGGACGGCCGCTCCACCGAGCGGAACACCCCGATCGGCGTGGTGCTCAGGTCGGAGCCGGAGAGCCGGCTCAGCGCGAACGCGTACGCCGGGTCGTCGATCGTCGCGTCGTGCACCAGAGCCTGGCCACCCTCGCGGACCTCGAGCCCGAAGCCGCCCTCGGGGTGGACCACGGAGAACTTGCCCTCCGGCCCGAACGTGATCGGCTGGCCCTGCTCCAGGCGGATCAGGTGGTCGTCGCGGGTGCCCGGGTCCTTGATCAGCTCGAACGCGCCGTCGTTGAAGATGTTGCAGTTCTGGTAGATCTCCACGAACGCCGAACCCTCGTGCTCCGCCGCCGCGCGCAGCACCGACTGCAGGTGCTTGCGGTCCGAGTCGATCGTGCGGGCCACGAACGTCGCCTCCGCGCCCAGGGCGAGCGACAGCGGGTTGAACGGCGAGTCCGCCGAGCCGGCCGGGGTCGACTTGGTGATCTTCCCGATTTCCGAGGTCGGCGAGTACTGCCCCTTGGTCAGCCCGTAGATCCGGTTGTTGAACAGCAGGATCTTCAGGTTGACGTTGCGGCGCAGCGCGTGGATCAGGTGGTTGCCGCCGATCGACAGGGCGTCGCCGTCGCCGGTGACGACCCAGACGGACAGGTCGGGGCGGGACGCGGACAGACCGGTCGCGATCGCCGGTGCACGGCCGTGGATCGAGTGCATCCCGTACGTGTTCATGTAGTACGGGAAGCGCGAGGAGCAGCCGATGCCGGAGACGAAGACGGTGTTCTCCCGCGCGATGTTCAGCTCGGGCATGAACTGCTGAACGGCCGCCAGGATCGCGTAGTCACCGCAGCCCGGGCACCAGCGCACTTCCTGGTCGGACTTGAAGTCCTTGGTCGTGAGCTTGACCGGGGAGATCGGAATTGTCGGGCTAGCCATTCTTGACCACGTCCTCGAGCATGTTCTCCAGCGTCGCGGCCGTGAACGGAAGGCCGCTGACCTGGTTGAAGGGAATCGCGTCGACCAGGTATTTCGCGCGGATCACGTGGGCGAGCTGACCCAGGTTCATCTCCGGGATCACCACCTTGTCGTACGACTTGAGCACCTCGCCGAGGTTGGCCGGCAGCGGGTTCAAATGCCGCAGGTGCGCCTGGGCGATCGGCAGGCCACGCTGGCGCAGCGCCCGGCAGGCGGCGCCGATCGGGCCGTACGTCGAGCCCCAGCCGAGCACGAGCACCCGCGAATCGTCGTCCGGGTCCTCGACCTCGACGTCCGGCACCGGGATCGACTCGATCCGCTCGGCCCGGATCCGCACCATGAACTCGTGGTTCGCCGGGTCGTACGAGATGTCGCCGGTCTTGTCCGCCTTCTCCAGACCGCCGATGCGGTGCTCGAGGCCGGGCGTGCCGGGGATCGCCCACGGGCGGGCCAGCGTCTCCGGGTCGCGCAGGTAGGGCAGGAACCGCCCGCCCTCCGCGTTCGGCTCGGTGGCGAAGTCGACCGACAGGTCGGGCAGGTCGGCGACCTCCGGCAGCAGCCACGGCTCCGAGCCGTTCGCCACGTAGTTGTCGCTGAGCAGGATCACCGGGGTGCGGTAGGTCAGCGCGATGCGCGCCGCCTCCAGCGCCGCGTGGAAGCAGTCCGAGGGCGATTTCGGCGCGATCACGACCAGCGGCGCCTCGCCGTGCCGGCCGTACAGCGCCATGTTGAGGTCGGCCTGCTCGGTCTTGGTCGGCATGCCCGTCGACGGGCCGGCCCGCTGCACGTCGACGATCACCAGCGGCAGCTCCAGCGCGATCGCCAGCGAGATCGTCTCGCCCTTGAGTGCGACGCCCGGCCCGGAGGTGGTGGTCACGCCGATCGCGCCGCCGTACGACGCGCCCAGCGCCGCGCCGATCGCGGCGATCTCGTCCTCGGCCTGCATGGTCGTGATGCCGAACCGCTTGTGCTTGGAGAGCTCGTGCAGGATGTCCGACGCCGGGGTGATCGGGTACGCACCCAGGAACATCGGCAGCTTGGACCGCACCGCGGCGGCCACCAGCCCGAGCGCCAGGGCCGCGTTGCCGGTGATGTTGCGGTAGGTGCCGGGGCGCATCTTCGCCGGCTTCACCTCGTACCGCACCGAGAAGTCCTCGGTCGTCTCGCCGAAGTTCCACCCCGCCTGGAAGGCCGCCTTGTTCGCCGCCACCAGGTCGGGGCGTTTGACGAACTTGCGCTCCAGGAACCGCAGGGTGGACTCGAACGGGCGCGAGTACATCCAGCTCAGCAGGCCCAGCGCGAACATGTTCTTGGCGCGCTCGGCGTCTTTCTTGGCGATGTTGAGCTCGGCGAGCGCGCCGATCGTCATCGAGGTCAGCGCGACCGGGTGGACGACGAAGCCCTCCAGCGACCCGTCCTCGAGCGGGCTGACCGCATAACCCACCTTGGCCAGGTTGCGCTTGGTGAACTCGTCGGTGTTGACGATGATGTCGGCGCCGGACGGCAGGTCGGAGAGGTTGGCCTTGAGCGCGGCCGGGTTCATCGCGACCAGGACGTTCGGCGCGTCGCCCGGGGTCAGGATGTCGTAGTCGGCGAAGTGCACCTGAAAGCTGGAGACACCCGGCAGCGTGCCCGCGGGGGCGCGGATCTCGGCCGGGAAGTTCGGCAACGTGGAGATGTCGTTGCCGAGCTGTGCGGTTTCGGACGTGAATCGGTCACCGGTGAGCTGCATGCCGTCGCCGGAGTCGCCGGCGAACCGGATGACCACGCGGTCCAGCTGTTCAACCAGCTTCGTGGGATGTGCGCTCCCATCGACCTCGGTCACTTTCGTCACCCTCCCGTGCGTCACTTCCAGCCTACGTCGGCAGTCCTTACCACCGTTGGTTCAGCAGTCTGTCCGATCAGAGACCGTTGACCACAGTAGCCAGGCAAGGCTTCCCTGGCCCAATCGCATCCCGGCAGTCGGATGACTACGATTCACCACGTGCAGGGCTACCTCGGTACGTACGCCACGCTCGGCTTGGTCTTCCTCGCCGGTGTGCTGGTTTTCGTGGGCGCGTTCGCCGCCAACCGCCTGTTGAGCCCGTCCTCGCCGGCCGAGCCGTCCGGCAAGCGGATCGCCTACGAAAGTGGCATGGATCCGGTCGGTGGCGACTGGGCACAGGCGCAGATCCGCTATTACGTGTACGCGTACCTGTATGTGCTCTTCGCGGTCGAGGCGGTGTTCCTCTTCCCGTGGGCGGTGATCTTCGACCGGCCCGGGTTCGGGCTGGTCACGGTGGCCGAGATGGGCATCTTCGTGGCGGTTTTGGCACTCGGCATCCTGTACGCGTGGCGTAAGCGCATTCTGACCTGGACGTAGGGTTCAGATCTGACCTGGACGTAGGGTGCCGATCTGACCTGGACGTAGGGTGGCGATTTCGCGCGTCTGCGTCCGTCGTGCCACGATCTGACCCATGGGTCAGCTTCTGCTCTTCCTGGTCGTGGCGCTCGTGGTGGCCGCGATCATCTTCGGCGTGACCGTGATGATCGGCGGTGGAGACTCCGGCCTGACCCCGACCGAACCCGACGGCCGGGCGCTGCCACTGCCCAGCGATCGCCCGCTGGGGGAGGAGGACGTGTCGCACACCCGGTTCGACACGGCGTTCCGCGGTTACCGGATGTCGCAGGTCGACCAGGCCCTGCAGCGGGCCGCGTACGACATCGGTTACAAGGGCGAGCTGATCGGTGTGCTGGAGGCCGAGGTCATCGCCCTGCGTGAGGGCCGTATTGCGGACGCCGACACGCTGCGCAAGGCGCGCGAGGCGGCGATCGCGCCCGCTCAGGCACAGCCGCCCAGCGAGGGCGCGCTCATCGAGATCCCCCGGCCGGACGAGCCGGTCGTGCCGGACGCCCCCGCGAAGGTGGACGCCCCCGCGAGGGTGGACGCCCCCGCGAAGGTGGACGACAAGGCGGAGGAGAAGGCGTGAGCGACCCCTATCAGCCCGGCGCAGGCGAGATGACCGCCACGGTGATCGTGAACGCGCCGGTCGAACGGGTCTTCGCCGCGTTCATCGACTGGCCCAGTCAGTCCGAGTGGATCCCGTTCACCACCGTGCGGGTGGTGGAGGGCGACGGGGGCGAGGGCAGCCTGGTCGAGGCGGTCACCGCGCTCGGGCCCGCCGTGCTGCGCGACGAGCTGCGGGTGGTGCGGGTGGACGCGCCGTACGAGGTCCGGGTGGTGCACGAGGGCAAGGTGTTGCGAGGCCCGGGTTCGATGAGGTGTACGCCGATGACCGGCGGCCGCACCCAGGTCGTCATGCACGAGTGGCTCCACCTGCCCGGTGGCGCCGTCGGCAAGCTCGCCTGGCCGGTGCTGTGGCCGGGGTCCAAGCTGAGCTTCATGGGCGCTCTCAAGCGCTTCGGCCGGATGGTCGAGCAGGGCCGGCTGCCGGCCTGAGTTCGTAGCCCGGGTTTTGTCGTACCCCGCCTCTACGGTTGTCGGCATGACGGAGACGGGCCTGGTGGCCGGCGCGGACGGGCGGCTGCGGTGCTTCTGGGGCGCGAGCACCCCTGACTACACGGCCTACCACGACACCGAGTGGGGCCGGCCGGTCCGCACCGACGACGGGCTGTTCGAGCGGATGACGCTGGAGGCCTTCCAGTCCGGCCTGGCCTGGATCACCATCCTGCGCAAACGCCCCGCGTTCCGGGCGGCGTTCGACGACTTCTCGATCGGCAAGGTGGCGGCGTTCGGCGAGGCCGACGTCGCCCGCCTGATGGCCGACGCGGGCATCGTGCGCAACCGGATGAAGGTGGAGGCCGCTCTGCACAACGCCCGGGTCGCCGCCGACCTGGACGAGGGCCTGGCCGAGCTGCTCTGGTCGTTCGCGCCGCCGCGTCGCCCCCGCCCCGCCTCCCGTGCCGAGGTGCCGGCGCTGACACCCGAGTCCACCGCGTTGGCCAAAGCTCTCAAGAAACGCGGCTTCAAATTCATCGGACCCACCACGGCGTACGCGTTGATGCAGGCCACCGGCATGGTCGACGACCATATCGCGGGGTGTTGCGTCCCACCGGCCGCGCCCTGAGACGAGCGTGGTTCGATGGTGCGCATGGCGCAGTGGGCGGTGATCATTCCGGCGGACCGGTGGGCGACCGAGAGGTTGTATGAGCACGACACGCTGACCGTTGACCTGGCCGGCCCTGCGGCCGGCGACGACGCGGTGCTGATCGCCGCCGACGACGATGACCGTCAGGCCGTCGCCCTGGGCCGGTTCACCGCGCCGGGCGAGATCAGCTACGTCCGGCGGGCCTTCGACGAGCCGGTCCCCGCCGGCGACCTCACACTCACCGACCCGGTCACGGCCCTCGACCACGAGTCTTTCGACCGTGTCGCCACCCGCATCGGCCGGCCGCCGGTCCGCACACCGTGGCTGGTCAGCGTCGCCATGCCGATCGAGGCGGCCACCCCGGCCGAGGCGGTCCGCCAGTTCTGGACCTACGTGGCCGAGCTGGGCCCGGCCGAGCTGCCGACCTTCGTCTGGCCGTCCGGCGACGAGCTGGCCATGCAGGCCTTCGTCCTCGGCGCCGAGGCCAACCAGGACCCGGAAGAAGAGGACGAGGACGACTGACGAGTTCACGGGGCGGAGATGCAGCCGGACCCCGGAGCGGCTGACCGCCCCGGGGTCCGGGAAACGACGTGCTCAGCCGCCCAGTGAGGCCGCGGCCGACGCGATGTTCGAGGCGAAGTAGCTGACCTGGCTGTAGACGCCCGGCTTGTTCGGGCGGGCGCACCCTGCGCCCCAGCTGACGATGCCGACCTGGATCCAGGCGTTGGCGTTGTCGCGGCGGAACATCGGGCCGCCGGAGTCGCCCTGGCAGGTGTCGACGCCGCCCTGGGTGTACCCGGCGCAGATCTCGTCGGAGGCGATGACCGAGCCGTTGTACATCGTGCGGGAGTTGCAGGTCGTGTCGCTGACGAACGGGACCGTCGCCTTCAGCAGGTAGCGCTGCTGGGAGCCGCCCTCGCTCGCGGAACCCCAGCCGGCGATGGTGAACGTGCCGGTGTCGTACGCCGACGTGGTGGCGATCCTCAGCGTTGGCAGGGTGGTGACCGGCGTGTCCAGGCGGATCAGCGCCCAGTCCTTGCCGTTGCCGTTGTAGCCGGGGGCCCGGTACACGTAGTTGGAGCGGACCTGGATGCGGCCCGACGAAGACTGCAGGTCGACCACGCCGAGGGTGGCCGTGATGCTGGTGTTCGCCCCGGTCGCGCCGACGCAGTGCGCGGCGGTCAGGACCAGCCTCGAGCTGTAGAGCGCGCCGCCGCAGCCCATCGACAGCCGCACCATGAACGGGAACTCACCCTGCGTCGCGCGGGTTCCGCCGACGACCTGCGGGCTGACCACGCCGCCACCCGGGTCGGGTGGTGCCGCGGCGGCCGGTGAAGCGATCGCACCCATCGTTGCCGCTGTGACCGCGGCTGCCGCCACGGCCAGAAGATTGCGCCACCTTGCCATCCGGTTCCTCCCCATCAACAAAGGTTGAGGAGAGCTAAACATTCATTCAGGTAAATACCTCCATCTCAGGGGAGTCATATCACCTGCCGGTAAAGATGGGTTTCTGCTTGGCGAGGAAGGAGTGCACCGCGGCCTGGTGGTCGTCGGTCCCGCCGCAGATGGCCTGCGCCTGCGCCTCGGCCGCGAGCGCGTCGGAGAGCGTTCCGGCGTCCCCGATGGACAGCTCGCGCTTGATCGCGCCGTAGGCCACCGTCGGCCCGGCGGCCAGCCGCGCGGCGAGTTCCTGTGCCACCGGCAGCACCTGTTCGTCGTCCAGGACCAGACGGGAGAGCAGACCCATCTTGTACGCGTCCTCGGAGCGCACCGGCTCGGCCAGCAGCAGCAGCTCCAGGGCCCGGGCGTGCCCGACGATCCGCGGCAGCGACCACGACACGCCGGTGTCCCCGGCCAGCCCGACATTCGCGAACGCCATCAGGATCGACGTCGACGGCCCGCCGATCCGGAAGTCGCAGAGCAGGCTGATCCCGGCGCCCGCACCGGCCGCCGCGCCCCGGATCGCGGCCACCACCGGCTTCGGCATGTTCGCCAGGCGCTGCGCGATCGGGTTGTAGTGCTTGCGGACCGTGTCGATCTCGGTGTGGCCCTGCTCCAGCAGACCGGCGTGCTCACGCAGGTCCTGACCGACGCAGAAGGCCCGCCCGGCGCCGGCCAGCACGATCGCGCGGCAGGACCGGTCGGTCTCCAGCTGCGCCAGGGTGTCCCGCAGCGCTTCCTTCAGGTCCACGTCCAGGGAGTTCATCGAGGCCGGACGGTTCAGGGTGAGGGTGACGACGGCGTCGGTGCGGTCTACCAGGAGCGGAGCCTTCAGTCCGGTCAGGGGCGGTGGTGGGGCTGTGGACGGCGAATCGGTCATGACTCAGAGAATCCCACACGCCCGCCCCTGGTTACCGGCCCGAGGCAGCGCTCGACGTACCGGTCCGCGGCGGGGCGCAGGCGGGTGGCGTGCCGGTCGACGAAACCGGCCGCACCGGCGCCCGGCCAGCGCGGCGGCAGCAGGGCCGCGGGCAGCTGCGGGTCGCGGGTGAGGAAGCCGCGCCACTGGTGGACGAGGTCGACGCGGGCCGCGTACGCCTCCTCGTCGCTGCTGCGCACGGTGATCGCGGTGACGATCGGCCGCTGCGCCTCGACGAAGGCGGCGTAGGCGCGACCGATGCCGGGCAGGTCCCAGGCCCGGCGGACGATGTCGGCGGCGCCGCTGGACCCGGCGGGATGTGTGGCGGTGAACCGTTCGTACCGGACTTCGGCCGCGTCGAGCAGCGCCGTCGCCTCGTCGGCCGGGCGCGGGGCGATCCAGGTGTGGTCGCCGAGCCGGCCGTACCCGAGGGCGGTCAGCCGGCTCGCCTCGGCGCGACCGACCGGTGCGTACGGAAGAAGCAGGTCGAACCGGCCATCCCACCCGGACCGGCCGTTCCGGGTGATCCGCGCGGATGTCTCATCGAGTCTGCGCGCCGCCAGCGGGGTCAGCGAATAGCCTGGACCCGACGGCAGTCGCATCGGACGCAGCCAGCCCTGGCGCACCATCCGGGAGACGGCCGTCCGCACCGCGGGCGCCGCGATGCCGAGTGGAGCGAGCAGTTTGACCAGGGCCGAGACGGGTGCGCGACCGCCGCGTGGACGCAGGTAATCGCCGTAGACCTCGAAGAGTGCCGGCCGCGCCCGCATGAGCGCACATTGTGACAGTCGCAAAGGCGATATGCTAGACGCTGTCACATCCGCCCGGGCTGGGTTTGGGTTCGCCGGTGTTCATCAGGGAAAATGTTTGATCGGCACGGTGGGCCAGGGTCGCGGTGGCACGCGACGGGGTCTGCAGGGCCGCCGGTCGGATACGAGATAACGGCGCCGCGTGGGGCTGAGCACGTGGCGTTGAGTAGTGGCTGTGGGGCAACCCACCGACCCTGATGTAGGTCTGAGGGGAGACAAGATGGCGGCGATGAAGCCGCGGACGGGCGACGGTCCGCTGGAGGTCACCAAGGAAGGGCGGGGCATCGTCATGCGCGTCCCGCTGGAGGGCGGTGGCCGTCTCGTCGTTGAGATGACTCCGGACGAGGCCAACGCACTCGGTGACGCGTTGAAGTCGATCGTCGGCTGATATTCACGCGAACCCGCCGATGCGCCTGGCGCATCGGCGGGTTTCACATGTTTTGGGGAGGACGGCGAGTTGTTCGCCATCAGGCTGGTACGCGATCCGGGGCAGCCCACGCGAGTGGTCCTGGTGGATGCCGCGGGAACCCCGCTGGGCGGGGACGACGAGGTGGCGGCCTGGTGCCGGACCACCGACGACCCGGGACGGGCCGGTGCGGTGGAGGTGCTGCCGCGACCGCTGCGTACCCCGGCGAAGGTTTTGATCGTGGGCCTGGGCGACGGTGACTATCGCGCGGCCGGCGCCGGTGCGGTCGCCGCGGTGCCCGGCGACGAGGAGATCCAGATCGTCGTGCCCGACGGGACCACCGAGGCGCAGGTGCGTGACCTGGCCGAGGGGGCGTGGTTCGCGGGCTATCGCTTCCGCGAGGCTCCGGTCGGCCCGCGCACGGCGGCGGTCGATCTGGTGACCACCCATGACGGGTACGCGGCGGCGCTCGACGAGGCGCGTGCGGTGGCCGAGGCGGTCTGGCTGGCCCGCGACCTGACCAACATGCCGTCGTCCACCAAGAACCCGGCCTGGTTCGCCGGTCAGGTGGTCGCGTCGGCGGCGACCCGGCCCGGCCTCGAGGTGATCGTCCGCGAGCCGGAGCAGCTCGCTGAGGAGGGCTTCGGGGCCATCCTGGCGGTCGGCGGAGCGTCGGCCACGCCGCCGAGGCTGGTCGAGGTGCGCTGGGCGCCGCCCGGAGCCGTGCGGCACGTGGTGCTGGTCGGCAAGGGCATCACGTTCGACACCGGCGGGATCTCGATCAAGACCCGCGACGGCATGAAGCTGATGAAGAAGGACATGGGCGGCGCGGCCTCGGTGATCGCGGCCACGCTGGCCGCGGCCGACCTGGATCTTCCGGTACGCGTGACCGCCCTCGTCCCGCTGGCCGAGAACGCGGTGGGCGCCGACGCCTACCGGCCCGGCGACGTGATTACCCACTACGACGGGACGACCAGCGAGTCCACCAACTCGGACGCCGAGGGCCGGCTGGTCCTGGCGGACGCCCTGGGCTATGCGGTCAGCCGCCTCGATCCGGACGTGGTGATCGACCTGGCCACCCTGACCGGCGCCAACGCGGTCGCCCTGGGCAAGGGCATGGCCGCGATGTACACCCACGACGACGACCTGGCGGCGGCGCTGCTGACCGCGGGCGAGGACGCCGGCGAGGGCATGTGGCGGATGCCGCTGCCCGACGACTACGTCGAGTACCTCCGCTCGGACATCGCCGACCGGCACAGCTCGCCCGCCCAGGGCGGCGGATCCGTGGTGGCCGCCCTCTACCTGCGCGAGTTCCTCGGCGACAAGGTGGACAACTGGGCGCACTTCGACATGTCGGCGCCGTCCTGGTCCGACCGCACCGAGGGCGACCTGGTCAAGGGCGCGACCGGCTGGGGCGTGCGCACCCTGGTCCGATACCTCCAGGCGCTAGCGACGGACGGCGACGAGTAGGCCCGCGCCGGTCGGCAGCAGCGCGGTGGTCCACTCCTCCGCCTCGCGCATCGACCGGATCAGCTCCCGGATCGTCACCGTCTCGGCGTCCCGGGCGGAGGGGTCCGAGATCCGGCCGCCGGCCAGCGCCCCGTTGACCACCAGCGTGCCGCCGGGGCGGAGCAGCCGCAGCGCCGCGTCCGCGCACGGGCCGAACTCGGCGGCGTCGGAGTCGACGAAGATCAGGTCGTACACGCCGTCGGCGAGCCGGGGGAGCACGTCCAGGCCCCGGCCGGCGATGATCCTGGTCCGCGACGGGGTGAAGCCCGCCTCCACGAAGATGCGGCGGGCGATGCGCTGATGCTCGCTCTCCACATCGATGGTCGTCAGCACGCCGTCCGGGCGCATGCCCCTGAGCAGCCACGTGCCGCTCACACCCGTACCCGTGCCGATCTCCACCACCGCCTTGGCGCTCCCCGCGGCAGCCAGCAGGCTCAGCACCGAGCCCGCGCCCGGCGAGACGGGGTCCAGGGCGAGCTCCGCGGCGAGTGCGCGAGCGGTCTGCAGGACGACGTCCTCGGCGGCGTACGCCTCAGCGAACGTCCGGCTCTGATCCGGCATATCGGACGAACGCGCGGCGGTGACGATGACGACCCCCTCGGAGCGGGACGTGCGACCCGGAACCGGCGCACGTCGGGTATGAGAGTAGAAGTGATGCCATCGGAGCGCGCACCGGGCCGTCGATGCCTGAACGGTCCGGCCGATCCGTGTCATCCTGGAGCCTGGGGCGCCGGGAGGCTCCCCGGACGAGTGGAGGCATCGACGTGACCGACGGCTCATCACCGTGGTGGAACGGTGACGCCCGGCAGGACCCCTGGCGGGACCCGTACAGCGCGTCGGCCGTGGTGATCCCTCCACCGACCAGCAACGGTCCGCCGCCGGAGGTCATCCCCGATCCGGACGGCCCTCGTCGCGGCTTCGGACTGATCCTGCTGATCTGCCTGATCACCGCGCTGCTGGCCGGTGGCCTGGGCGGCACCCTCGGATACGTCTTCGCGACCCGGTCCGGCGTCGGCGGTGGCAGCACGCTCGGGGCAGCCCCGCAGGACGCTCCAGCGGCCGTCCAGCGCGCTCCCGAGTCGCTGGCCGGGGTCGCCAAGCAGGTCGCACCGAGCGTGGTCACCGTGCGGGTCACCGGGGCGATCGGGTCCGGCTTCGTGGTCTCCGCCGACGGGTACGTGATCACGAACGATCACGTCGTCGAGGGCGGCGGGACGGAAGCGATGTCGGTGGCCTTCTCGGACGGCTCGACGGCTTCGGCGAAGCTGGTCGGCCGCGACCCCGAGTCGGACATCGCGGTCATCAAGGTCGCCAAGTCCGGGCTGCCGCCGATCAAGTTCGGCAACTCCGACGAGATCGCGGTCGGTGACCCGGTGCTCGCCTTCGGCTCGCCGCTGGCCCTGGTCAACACCGTCACCTCGGGCATCGTCAGCGCCCTCGACCGCACCATCCAGGCGGGCGAGCCGGGTGGCACCACGCGCTACTACGCGGCCATCCAGACCGACGCCGCGGTGAACCAGGGCAACTCCGGCGGCCCGCTGGTCGACGCGGCCGGCCAGGTGATCGGCGTGAACTCGGTGATCCGCTCGGTCGGTGGCACCGACACCGAGGCCGGCAACATCGGCCTCGCCTTCGCCATCCCGATCAACCAGGCCCGCCGGGTCGCCGAGGACATCATCGACACCGGCAAGGCCCGCCGCACGGTGATCGGCGCCGAGGTCAACACCGGCAACGGCAGCGGTACGGGCGGCGGCGGCTCGGGCGCCCGGCTGCGCTCGGTGAACTCGCCCGGCCCGGCGGCGGCCGCCGGTCTCAAGGCCGGCGACGTGGTCACCAAGCTCGACGGGCACGTGCTGGAGGACGGCACCGACCTGATCGCCCTGGTCCGCAAGTACGCTCCGGGCGCGACCGTGGCGGTGGAGTTCCGCCGCAGCGGCAAGGCCGAGACGGCTTCAGTGACGTTGGCCGCAGACGCGAAATAGCCGATGCACAGTCTTGGTGCGTAGTCTGGCGGACGGGATCTTTCTGGGGAGGCCCGGGTGTTCGAAAACCTCAACTGGTGGGAGATCGGCGCGCTGCTGATGCTCGCGCTGCTGATCTTCGGCGAGCGTCTGCCGAAGGTGATCGGCGACGGCCTGCGGATGCTGCGTGGCCTGCGGGCGATGGCTCAGAACGCGACCAGCGACCTGAGCCGTGAGCTGGGCACCGACATCCAGCTCCAGGACCTGCACCCGAAGGCGTTCATCCGCAAGCACCTGCTCAGCGAGGACGACGAGGCGGCGATCCGCAAGCCGCTCCAAGGCCTCTTCGAGGACGTCAAGTCCGACCTCAGCGACGTGAAGAACGCCGCCGACATCAACAAGCCCGCTCCGGCACCCGCTGCCACTCCCGCGGTGCCGAAGAAGCGGTCCTTCGACCTCGACGCTACTTGACCACGCTGAGGCTCAGCGGCTTGCCGACCAGGGACTCCCGTCGCACGGCCAGCTTCTGCGCCACGCCGTCCAGTGCCTGCGCGGCCGGCGACTCCGGGGCCTCCAGCACGACCGGGGTGCCGGCGTCGCCCGCCTCCCGCACCCGGGTGTCCAGCGGCACCTGACCCAGCAGCGGCACCGAGGCGCCCATCGTCCGGGTCAGCGAGTCGGCCACCGTCTGGCCGCCGCCCGAGCCGAAGACCTCCATCCGCGAGCCGTCCGGCAGCTCCAGCCACGACATGTTCTCCACCACGCCGACCAGGCGCTGGTGGGTCTGCATCGCGATCGCCCCGGCCCGCTCGGCCACCTCGGCGGCCGCCGTCTGCGGGGTGGTCACCACCAGGATCTCGGCGTTGGGCAGCAGCTGGGCCAGCGAGATCGCCACGTCACCGGTGCCCGGCGGCAGGTCGAGCAGCAGAACATCCAGGTCGCCCCAGTAGACGTCGGCCAGGAACTGCTGCAGCGCGCGGTGCAGCATCGGCCCGCGCCACACCACGGCGGCGTTGCCCGCGGTGAACATGCCGATCGAGATGACCTTCACCCCGTGCGACTCCGGAGGCATGATCATGTCCTCGACCCGGGTGGGCCGGCCCTCCACGCCCAGCATGCGGGGCACCGAGTGGCCGTAGATGTCGGCGTCGACCACGCCCACCGCGAGACCCCGCTTGGCGAGGGCCGCCGCCAGGTTGACCGTGATGCTCGACTTGCCCACGCCGCCCTTGCCGCTGGCCACCGCGTACACCCTGGTCCTGGACCCCGGCTGGGCGAACGGGATGACCGGTTCCGCGGCGGCTGCCCCGCCGCCCCGTAGCTGCACCTGCAGTGCCTTGCGCTGCTCCTCGCTCATCACACCGAAGTCGATGCTCACCGAGGTGATCCCCGGGATCTTCGTCAGGGCGGCCGTGATGTCCGAGGTCAGCTTGTCCCGCAGCGGGCAACCGGCCACGGTGAGCAGCAGCTCGACCTTGACCTGCCCGGCCGCGACGGTGAAACCCTTGACCATGCCGAGCTCGGTGATCGGCCGGTGGATCTCAGGATCGTCGACGGTCGCCAGGGCGGACTGGATCGCATCCTCGACGGTGGGGGCGGGTGCAGACATACGTTCGAGCTTACTTCGCCGCCCATCGGTGTCAGGAGTGGTCCTCCTCCCACTCCTTGCGGTCCTCGTCCCACTCCTTACGGTCCAGCTTCGACCGCCGCATCGCCGCCTCGTCGAGCTCGTCCGCCAGCCGGGTCAGCTCCGAGCGCAGGAAGTCACGGGTGGCCACCTCACCCATCGCGATCCGCAGCGAGGCGATCTCCCGGGCCAGATATTCGGTGTCCGCCTTCTGCTGCGCCGCCCGCCGGCGGTCCTCCTCCATGCCCAGACGGTCCCGGTCGGTCTGCCGGTTCTGGGCGAGCAGGATCAGCGGCGCCGCGTAGGACGCCTGCAAGGACAAGATCAAGGTCAAGAACGTGAAGGTGTACGGGTCGAAGCGAAGGTCGGGCGGCGCCAGCGTGTTCCAGCCGAACCAGGCGGCGATCACCAGCGTCATGTAGACGATGAAGTTGGCGGTTCCCATGGACCGGGCGATGCTCTCCGACCAGCGGCCGAACGCCTCGGCGTCGAACCGTGGCAGGCGTACCCGGCCCGGCTCCACAGGCTGATCCAGCCGGTCCCTGCGCTGCTCGGTCATGACGTCTCAGCCCCCGGGAGAATGCCCTGCTCCTCGTCCTCGGCGTCCCGGTCACGCCAGTCCCGGGGCAGCGAGTGGTCCAGCACGTCATCCACGGTGACCGCGCCGACCAGGCGGTGCGAGTTGTCCACCACGGGCATCGCGACCATGTCGTAGGTGGCCATCCGCCGGGTGATGTCCTTCAGATCGTGGTCGGGGTGCAGCGGGTCGATGTCGTTGATCACCAGGCCGCCCAGCAGGGAAGCGGGCGGCTCCCGGAGCAGGCGCTGGAAGTGGACCATGCCCAGATACTTCCCGCTCGGCGTCGCGCTCGGCGCCCGCGCCACGAACACCTGCGCGGCCACCACCGGCGGCAGCTCCGGTTCGCGGATCCGGGCCAGCGCCTCGGCCACCGTCGAGTCCGGCGTCATGATCACCGGCTCGGAGGTCATCACCGAGCCGGCGGTGCCCGGCGAGTAGTTCATCAGCTGCCGCACCGGCGCCGCCTCGTCCGGCTCCATCAGGTCCAGCAGCAGCGTCTGCTCCGCCTGCGGCAGCTCGGCCAGCAGGTCGGCGGCGTCGTCCGGTTCCATCCGCTCCAGCACGTCGGCGGCGCGCTCGCGGTCCAGCTTGATCAGGATCTCCACCTGGTCGTGCTCGGGCAGCTCCTCGAGCACGTCGGCGAGCGTACGGTCGCTCAGCGCCGCCGCCACCTCGACCCGGCGTGCGTCCGGCAGGTCCTGCAGCGCGTTCGCCATGTCGGCCGGGCGCATCTGCTCCAGCAGGGCCACCAGGTTCGCCGACCCCTGGGTGTCGGTCGGGCCGACCAGGCCGCGGACCCGGTCGTACTCGGCCTGGAACACGTGCCCGCGCCGGGCCAGGCGGCCGGTGTGCTCCCGCACCGCCACCCGGGTGATCAGCCACTCGTTGTTGCGGCTCAACTCCATGCCCAGGTCGACGACGCTGCCCGCGGTGTGCTCCGGCTCGATCGTCACCCGGCGGTCCAGCACGTTTTCGAGCACCAGCAGCTCGTTCGGTCGTTTCTCGAACCGGCGCAGGTTGAGCGTGCCGGTGGACAGCACCACCGACTCGGCGTCCATGTGGGTGACCCGCCCGATCGGCAGGAAGATCCGCCGCCGCAGCGCCATCTCGGCCACCAGTCCGACCACCTGCGGCGGCCGGTTGGTGGTCCGCAGCCGCACCACGGCGTCCCGCACCCGCCCCACCCGGTCACCGTTGGGGTCGAACACGGGCAGCGCGGCGAGCCGCGCCAGATACACCCTCGTCCCCAGAGTCACGGACCCAGCCTAGGTGAGGGCCCGGTCATGTCCACCGTGGCGTACGAGAAGGCCTGCCGTTACGGCGCGCATCCCCTGCCGCTAGCGCCGCCAGCCTCCTGCCGCGCTCCTGCCGCCTCAGCGCTGGCGGTCCCTGCGGCTCAGCGTTGGCGGTCCCTGCGGCTCAGCGCTGGCGGCGCACCCGGTGGAGCCGGAACGGCCGCTTGACCTCGACCCGGGCCGGCGTCTCCCGCGGCGTGGCCGCGCCGGAGGTGTCCGGCAGGTCCGGCGAGGTCGTGGGCGCCTCGTCAACCGGGGTGAGCCGAACGACCGCACAGCCCGAAGCGATCCAGCGCGCGATCAACTCGTCCGCCGTCCCCGAGGCGTTGAGCCGCTTGGTGGCCACCTGCGGAGCGACGGTGTCCCACTCCTCGGTGCCCGGTTGCAGCCGGCTGACGACCGCCTCCCAGACGACGATCAGCCCACCGGTGTCCCCGCGCAGCCGCACGCTCGCCCGCGTCGCCTCGCCGAGCCCCGGCGCTTCCTGCTCACCCGGCCCGCTGACCATGATCAGCGTCCCCTCGAGCGGAACGCACCACAGCCCACGCGCCGCCCCGCCATCCACCGAGACCCAGGCGATGGCGGCCTTCTTCAGCGCCTCATCGAGCACAGCCGACCCCACGCCGCCATCCTCCCACGCCCGCGCTCCGCCCCTCGGGATCGCTGCCCGGCCTCTCCGCATCACGTTCGACCCCGGCCCTCACATGCAGAATGCATCACCGGGAGCCGTGGCTTCCCCGGCTCGACGACGAGGAAGCCACGGCCTGCACGGATCAAACCAACGCCGGCGCGCGGTCGATCAGCCCCAGCAACTCGGTCAACGACCCGACCGACGGCCCATCGAAACCGGTGTCCTGATCAAAGACAAGGTGATCGCGCAGGTCAGGGGCCGACAACCGAACCGCCGTCATCCCCACCGCCGCCGCCCCCGAGAGCTCCCGGCTGCCCCCGTCGCCCACGTAGACGCATTGATCCGCCCGTACCCCCAAGCGGTCGCAGGCCGTCAGGTAGATCCGGGGATCGGGCTTGCAGAAGCCGACCTCGACCGAGAAGACCTTGGCGTCGAGCAGCCCCGCGACCGGCAGACCGGGCAGGAACGCCGGCAGTTCGTGCGTACAGTCGCTGATCACCGCGGTCGAAAGCCCGCGCTGTTTCACCGCCCTCAGGGCGCTCACCGCGTCGGGCCGCAGCCGGGTGTCGGCCTTGAGCGCGTCGACCCTGGCCGGTACCGCCGCCCTGAGCTGGGCTGGCCGCGGGTGGCCGCCGGCCTGCTCGGACACCCATCGTAGGGTGGCTTCGGCCGAGCCGAACGTCCCTCTTGCCCGCGAGTGGAACGTCCGGTCCAGGACGCCGCGGATGACTTCCGGGTCGCAGCCGAGATTCCGGGCGATCTCGGCATGCTGGGGCCCGCGTTGGACGCTGCGGGTCAGCGTGCCGAAAAAGTCGAAGATGACCGCACGAAATGCGGGCACAGTGCACCAGCCTCCAGGCATCGATGTTGATAAGCGGATCGGAGCGTAACGACAGCTTCACTTTCCGCTCAACTGAGGTCCGCAAACTGTGAACCCCGCCCACGCACAAAGCGACGCCGAGGATGAATATGCGTTCAAACCGCGCTTTGCTCACCGGAGCGGCGCTGGCGATCGCGGTCCTCGCCGTCTCGTCGTCGGCGCCCCTGATCGCGTTCGCGGCCGCCCCCGCCCTGGCGATCGCCTTCTGGCGGAACGCCCTCTCCGCCGCCGTGCTCACCCCCGTCACGCTGGGCCCGCGCCGGGCGGAGCTCCGCGGCCTGCTGCGTGGCGGGAACCGCGACGGCCTGTTCTGCGTACTGGCCGGGGTGGCGCTGGCCGCGCACTTCGCCACGTGGATGCCGAGCGTGCAGCTGGGTTCGGTGGCGACGGCGACCGCGCTGGTGGCCACCCAGCCGGTCTGGCAGGGCCTGATCGCCGCCGCGCAGGGCCGCCGCCCGTCGAAGGCGGCGTGGACGGGCATCGGTCTGGCCGTGGCGGGTGCGGCCTGGGCCACCGGCGCCGACATCACGGTCTCCCCGCAGGCGGTCCTGGCCGACGTGCTGGCGCTGATCGGTGGCATGGCCGCGGCCGTCTACACCGCGCTGGGCGAGCGGGTCCGCGCCCGGACCAGCACGACCACCTACACCTGGGCCTGCTACGGCACCTGCGCGGTGGTCCTGCTGATCGTCTGTCTCACCCTCAAAACCCCACTTCACGGGTACGCCGTGACGACCTGGCTGGCGATCCTGGCCGTAGTGGCGGGCGCCCAGCTCCTGGGCCATTCGATGTTCAACTACGCGTTGCACCACACGTCCGCGACAACGGTGAGCGTCCTGATCCTGCTGGAGACCCCGGGCGCCGCCCTGCTCGCCTGGGTCTGGCTCGAGCAGCAGCCACGCCTGGCAACCCTCCCCGGCCTGGCCCTGCTCCTGTCCGGCGTAGCCGTGGTGATCATCGGCTCCCGCCGCCTCACGACCCGCCGTCCCCCAGCCGCCACCCTGACCGAAACCGCCGAGCCGACACCCTGACCTCCGGCCGCTGACCCCGCGCGTCCCGGCCGCTGCCCCCGCCTCCGACTGCCGTCCCGAGGTCCCGGCCACCGAGCCCATGTCCCGGCCGCAGACCAGACGCCGTGCCCGCCGACCCGCCGCGGATCAGGACCATTGCCCGACACCCGTCAGCCGCGAGCAACCGCCACCAGAGCCGTCAAAGGGGCAGCAGCCGGCGCAGCGGTCAGCAGCCGCAGGAAGCGGTCAGTAGGACGAATCCGACTCGGACGCGATCGCGAAGACGATGAAGGCAAGCGCCACCAGCGCCAACGCCGTGGCCACCCAGCCGACGATGATGCCGGCCAGCGCCATCCCGCGCCCGCTGGAGCCGTTGACGCTGATCTTGCGTTGGGCGACGTGCCCCATGATCGCGCCGACGATGCCGAGGAGACCGCCGAGGCCGGAGGCGCACAGGCCGGCCACCGCGACGCACGAGACGACCAGGGCGGCGATCGACAGTCCCTCGGTCGGCGGCTTGAGCATCGGCCCGTAGCCCTGGCCGTACGGGCTGCCGTACCCGTAGTCGTAGGCCTGCGGCGGCGTGTAGGGCGGCGGCTGCTGGTACGGCGCCGCATACGGGTTGTCCGGCTGGTAGCCCTGCGGCGACTGATATGCCTGCGGCGGCTGGTAGGGCTGGACCGGCTCCGGTGGCGGGAACTGACCGCCCGGGCCGAGCGGTGGAGGTGGGGGGTAGGTCATCGCGTTCTCCGTCCGGCCGGTCCTTCGTCAGCCAGGATAGACAGGGCTGTCACCCACCGTTGACCCGCCGGAACTTCGGCGGCTCGGCGACACGGCAAGGTGACCCCCGTGTTTGCCCCGTTCCTGCCGACCGGGCAGGATCGCGCATGGTCGTCGACGCCGCTCGCGCAGCGGCACCCCGTTCGGCGTCCGCGCATCATCACCGCGACCAGTGCCGAGACTCCGGAGGCCGAGATGGCTGTGGACGAGCCCGAGAACGACCCGGCGGAAGCACCCGTGACCCTGCGGCTGGACGGCAAGGTCGCGCTGGTCACCGGCGCGGGCAGCCCGGACGGCATCGGGTACGCGACCGCCCGCCGCCTGCGTGACCTGGGTGCGCGGGTGGCGATCGTGTCGACGACCCGCCGCATCCACGAGCGTGCGTCCGAGCTGAGCGTCACCGGTTTCGTCGCCGATCTGACCGACGAGTCCGAGGTGGGCGCGCTGGCCGACGCGATCTCCGACTCGCTGGGCGACGTCGAGGTGCTGGTGAACAACGCCGGTCTGGCGAGCCGGGCGAGCCCCGAGGTGCTCCGCCCGGTGGCGCAGCTCACCTACGACGAGTGGCGTTCGGAGATCGACCGCAACCTGAGCACCGCGTTCCTGTGCAGCCGTGCCTTCGTGGGTGGCATGGCCGAGCGGGGCTGGGGCCGGATCGTGAACCTGGCCGCGACCGCCGGTCCGGTGAACGCGCTGCCCACCGAGGCGGCCTATGCCGCCGCGAAGTCGGGTGTGGTGGGCCTGACCCGGGCGCTGGCCATGGAGCTGGTCGCCGACGGGGTGAATGTCAACTGCATCGCGCCGGGCACGATCTACACCGCCGCGTCCACGGTGACCGAGATCAAGCAGGGTCTGGGCACGCCGATAGGGCGCCCGGGCACGCCGGACGAGGTCGCGGCGGCGATCGCGTTCCTCTGCTCGCCCGCCGCGTCCTACATCACCGGCCAGATGCTGGTGGTGGACGGCGGCAACAGCGTGCGCGAGGCCCAGTTCCGCTGACGGGCAGGCCCGGCCGCGAGCCCAGCCCCGCCGCGGGCAGGCTGGCGGGTGTGGCCCAGCCCCGCCGCGGGCAGGCTGGCGGGTGTGGCCCAGCCCCGCCGCGGGCAGGCTGGCGGGTGTGGCCCAGCCCCGCCGCGGGCAGGCTGGCGGGTGTTGGCCCAGGACCCGCCGCGGGCAGGCTGCCCAGATTTGCGACAGGCCGCCCGGGTCCGCGGATGTGTCGCTCAGGTCCGCGGACGGCAGGACAACGGTTACCGACCGGCCGGTGCGAACACCAGCCGGTCGGTCAGCCGATCAACCGGTCAGAACTCGCCGGAGCTACCGGCCAGGCCGATCAGGGCGATGGCGTAGATCGCGCAGCCCAGCACCCCGAGCCCGGTGAAGATGTAGCCGAGCCAGAGCCCGGCGGTTGCCAGCCCCTCGCCCTGCTCGCCGGTCTGGCGGATCTGCTTCTTCGACATGTGGCCGAGCACGATCGCGGCGGGCGCGAAGATGAACGCGAACACCAGGGCGAGGATCGCCAGGGTGTTCGTGGTCGCCACCGCGGGTCCGCCGTACGGCGGCGGGTACGACTGCTGCCCGTATTGCTGCTGCTGCCCGTACGCCGGGGGCGGGTACGGCTGCCCGCTGGACGGCGCCCCGCTGGACGGCGTCGAATACGGGTCCTGCGCGTACGACGGCTGCTCGTACTGCCCGTACGGCTGCTGCGGCTGGTACGGATCAGGCGAGCCGCCGGGTGGCGGATAGGTCATGTCGTTCCTCCTCGTTCACCCGGCACCGTACTGGTCGGGCTGGTAGCGGGACACCCCATTCGAGGGGTGTTCGTGCCTTGTAACGCTCTTGGGATGGATCAGGCGGTGCGGCTGAGCCCGGCGACGGCCCGTTCGACGGCCAGACAGCGGTCCTCGACGTAGTCCAGGCCGGCCTCGGTGGCGATCCGCCGAGCCTCGGCCGAGACGATCCCGGACTGCAGCCAGACGGCGGGCGCCTTGATCGCCACCGCCTGCCGGACGATCTCCACCGCGTCCGCCGCCGGGCGGAAGATGTCGACCAGGTCGATCGGCTCACCGATGTCGGCCAGCGTGGGCACCGTCGGTACCCCGAAGATCTCGTCGGCGAACGGGTTGACCGGAATGATCCGCCACCCGTGCCGCATCATCTGCAACGGCACCGTGTGCGAAGGCTTCCACTGCTCGCGCGACGCGCCCACCACCGCGATGACCTTGGCATCCCGCAGGATCTGCTCGGCGCTCCGCATGGCATCGACTCTAGCCACGCCGCGCATCCCCGTGGGGTCAGCTGGGTCACCGACGCCGCGTATCCCCGTGGGGGCTCACAGCAGAGTCAGCTGGGTCACCGACGCCGCGTGTTCCGGTTCCTGGGGCAGGGCACGTGCCTGGAACGGCCCGGACCGGTGCAGGCCGTGCCGCCGGGCGGCCATCCGCACCCGCGCGGTGATCTCGTCCTGCAGGGCCTGCGGAAGGTAGGACCCGCGGCCGTAGAGCTCGCGATAGCGCGGGGCCAGCCGGGGGTGGTTGGTGCGCAGCCAGGCCGCATACCACTCCTTGGCGCCGGGCCGCAGGTGCAGTGGCAGCGGCGTCACGCTGCTCGCCCCGGCCGCCGCGATCGCGGCCACCGTGGCGTCGATCGACTCGTCGGTGTCGGTCAGGCCGGGCAGAATCGGCGCCATCAGCACACTGACCGGGAATCCCGCGTCGGTCAGCGTGCGAACGGCGTCGAGGCGGCGGCGCGGGCTGGGCGTGCCGGACTCGACCGACCGCCACACCTCCTCGTCGAGGAACCCGACCGAGAACGAGAGCCCGACCCGGGTGACCTCGGCGGCCTGCAGGAGGAGCGGCAGGTCGCGCAGGATCAGCGTGCCCTTGGTCAGGATGGAGAACGGGTTGGCGAAGTCGCGCAGCGCCTCGAGGATCGGCGGCATCAGCCGGTAACGACCCTCGGCCCGCTGGTAGACATCCACGTTGGTGCCCATCGCGATGTGCGCGCCGGACCAGCGCGGCGCGCCGAGCTCGCGCCGGACCACCTCGCCCGCGTTCACCTTGACCACGATCCGGCTGTCGAAGTCGTGGCCCGGGTCCAGGTCGAGGTAGCGATGCGTGTTGCGGGCGAAGCAGTTGTGACTGACCACCCCGTCGGCCACGAAGTCGCCGGTGCCGGTGGTGATGTCGAACAGCGGCATGGTGAGCCCGAGCGGCTCGATGTCGACCACGGCGAGCTGCGCCTCGCTGCGCACTCCGATGCCGGACGCGTCGAGCCGGGCGCCGGTCACCCCGGTCATGTGCCGGAAGCGAAGCGCGGCCCACAGGTCGCGCGGCGTCTGGACGGTCGCCGCGCCGGGCGGGCGGCAGGCCGGCATCCGGCTGGCCAGGCCGAGACTCGTCAGGGCGTCGGTGACGTGGCGCAGGAACATCGCGTCGTGGCTGGTGAAGACGACGGCCAGCCGGTCGGTGCGGCCGGTGGAGCCGTAGGCCCCGGCCAGGAAGCCGCGGTGCCAGTCGTCGGTCGGCGCCTCGGGCCAGCGCAGCGCGTCGTGCAGCTGGACCTCGTCGAGGTAACCGTCGGCGCGGACCCAGGCGTCGCCCTCGCGCGCCCGGCCGCCGTCACCGCGGATCAGCCCGCAGAGGAAGCCGGCCTGGTAGTCGGGGGTCTCCTTGGGCGGGTCGGCGAACCGGCCCACCCCTGGCAGCCGGTCGCCCACCGCCAGAGCCGGGCACTCGGCCCGGGCCGGCGAAACGTGCCGCCAGCCGCGGTCGGTGAGGAAGCGGTGCTCGCCGCCGGAGACGATGCGGGTGCCGTCGGCCAGCGTCACGCGGTAGGCGGTCTTGGTCGTGGTCCAGTGGTCGAGCACGGTGGTCGGCACGTATCGCCGATGCGGCCCGGCGCCCATCGTGCCCATCACCGCGTCGCCGGGACGCAGGTCGGCGATCGCCCGGGTGCCGCCGTCGGCCAGCAGCACCGGGGTGTCACCGGCCAGGCAGTAGGAGCACGCGTGCGAGCAGCCGCGGTAGGGGTTGATCGTCCACTCGAACGGCACCCGGGAGGCGCCCGGCACGCGGTTGATCATCGATTTGGCCCGCACCTCGTAGAACGTCATGCCCCGGAAGGCGGGCGTGTCGAAGGTGCGCACGGTGGCGCCGGGCAGCGCCAGCGGCAGGGGTGGAGCCGCCGGCGCCGCCCTGTCCGGGAGCGAGGAGCCGGCATCGGCCGACAGATGGGACCATCGCATGCCGAAGATTCGAACACACGTTCGATCGCCGTGTCCACCCGGATCGTCCGCCGGTGGACGACAAAAAGACGCCGCGGACCCGAAGGTCCACGGCGCCCGGAAAGGAGCGGGTCAGCCGGCCTGGGCGGCCAGCTGCTCGCGCACGTCGTCCATGTCGAGCTTCTCGACCTGCTCGATCAGCGACTCGAGGGCCGACTCCGGCAGCGCGCCCGGCTGTGAGAAGACGATCACGCCGTCGCGGATGGCCATGATGGTCGGGATCGAGCGGATGTCGAACTTCGCCGCCAGGAGCTGCTCCGCCTCGGTGTCCACCTTGCCGAAGGTGATGGCGGTGTGCTTCTCCGATGACCGCTCGTACGTGGGGGCGAAGCGCACACACGGCCCGCACCAGCTTGCCCAGAAGTCGACCAGGACGATGCCGTCCTTCTTCGTGAGCTCGTCGAAGTTGTCTGCGGTCAACGCAACGGTGGCCATGATCTCTCCGTCCACGGGAATGGCTTACCTGACGTGAAACCCCTCGTCACAGTAGTCAATTCCCGGACATCAGGTGGCCGACACGTGTGCTACGGCACCTTTAGAAGGATCGCCGCCACCCTGAAGTTATGACGGAATGTGATGGAACCGCTTCCGGCACGTGGCCGGCTACCTGGCAGTTTGCGACCGGGCGGGATAGCTGTCAGATACACGCTGTCGCAGATCGTGGCCGGTAGCGTGAATGTTGAATTCAATTGGAAACAAAGTTAAATGTGACTTGGGTCACTTTGTAAAACTCTTCACATCGATACGCAGGGTGAGGCAGACTGTAAGTCCAACAGAGCGTGGGCGGCGGGTGCCGGGGAGGGCCCCGCCGCTCATTGCGTCCGGGGTCGGTTTTAGCCTGATCGTTTATGACGGATGAGGCCCCCGAGGTTGGCGTTGGCCCTTGGCTCGGTGAGCGGCCCACCGGTGAACACTTCGATCCTGAGCTTCTCGAGCACGGTGACCGGCGCAATGTCGTCGATCGTTACCGATATTGGACGCGCGAAGCGGTGATCGCGGATCTCGACACCCGCCGGCACGATTTCCACGTCGCGATCGAGAACTGGCAGCACGATTTCAACATCGGCACGGTCGTGCGCAACGCGAACGCCTTCCTCGCTCGCGAGGTCCATATCGTCGGCCTGCGCCGCTGGAACCGCCGCGGCGCCATGGTCACCGACCGCTACCAGCACGTGCGGCACCATCCGGCTATCGAGGACTTCGTGGCCTGGGCCGAGGCGGAACGGCTCCCGATCATCGGCATCGACAACCTGCCGGGGTCGCGCCCGCTCGAGACGGTCACCCTCCCGAGGCGCTGCGCGCTGCTCTTCGGCCAGGAGGGCCCCGGCCTTTCCGGGCCGGCCCGGGCCGCGTGCGCCCAGCTCTTCTCGATCGCCCAGTACGGCTCGACACGCTCGATCAACGCCGGTGTGGCCAGCGGGATAGCCATGCACGCCTGGATCGCGGCGCATGCCGGGCCACCCCCGCGGAATGAGTGAAAGCCCGTGAGCCCGGGTGGGTTCCGCCGATCCGCTTGACGGGGGAGCGGCCGGGCTCCACGGTTAGGGGGTGGGTGTCACGGTGAGTTGCCCCCGATGTGCTGCAGAGGTCCGGCCGCCGGACCTGATGCACAGCGAGTGGCGTTGTGACAGCTGCGGCGACGTCCCTCCGTTCCATGTGGCCAAGCACATCGGCACGGAGATCGTGGAAAGCGTCCTGCGACAACCCCGGCCCACCGTCGACCACATGCCACTCTGGTGCCCCTGGCCGCTACCTCCGGGCTGGATGGTCACCGGTGTCGGCTGGGCCGGCGACGACCGCTCGGGCGTACGAGCGACGGCGCTCGCCTGCAGCGGTCCCGACCCGCTCGGCGGCGGACCCGCCGATGTCGTGCTCATCGCCGAGCAGCCCGGTGTCGGACTGGGTACCCGCTTCGGCGGGATCCCGGGGATCGATCCCGGTTACCTGATCGCGGAGTGTCTCAGCGACATGAGTGGACATGGTGGTCCACACGCGAAGATCAAGGCCGGCGGGCATCGCATCCCGCTCTGGTCGGTGAAAAGCCCCGAGGATAGATCGGCGTACGTGTCCGAGGCGAAGGGCATGTGGCTCTATGCGGTAGCGTGGCCCGCGAGCGCGGGCTACTTCCTGGCCGAGCATGTCGTGCTGCACGACCTGTCCGACGGGATCCCGCCCGAGCTCGTGTATGGAGCGCCGTCCCCGTACCTGATCGGTTCTGGTGCCTGATCGGTTCCTAGTGGACCTTTGAGGCCAATGGATCTTTCTGGGACAACGTTCACACACAGCAGCGTTGCTGATACCGTCAGTACATCGCGGGATGAGCCGTCACCCGCCACGGAGGAGAAGGCCCGCCATGATCAAGAAGGTTCTCACCTGGCTTGGCATTGCTTTCCTTATCTTCTTCATCGCATTCAACCCGAACTCGGCAGCACAAGTGTTCTCGTCGCTCGGTAGCACGATCGGCGATATCGCGCAGGGTTTCGGAACGTTCTTCACGAACCTCGTCGCATAACATCGCCCTATGGGTCCTGGCGAGCCGCGCGAACCACGTGACGAGGGCGCGCGCCGCCCTCAGGAGGACGACGAGACGTTCGGGTACAACGACCCGGCGTTCGACGACCCCGAGTACTCCCGCCGTGCCGGCTACGCCGACGGTCCCGGCTTCAATCCCGACGCGGGCTATTCACCCAGTGCCGGGTACGCGATGGACGACGACACCACCGAGTACCAGCGTCCTCAGTTCACCGAGGAGGAGCTCGAGGGCCTCGGTGGTGGCGGCGGCGGTGTCCCGGGTGGATCCCGGCGGGTGCTCCCGCTCGAGGACGAACCGACCACTCTGGTCTCCCGGTACCTGTTCCCGACCGAGCGCTACCGCGGCGAGTGGAAACGACACTGGATCCACCTCTCCGGGCCGCTGGGCATCGGCGCCGGCGCCACCGTCCTGCTCGGATACCTGGCCGGCTTCCTGACCAAGCAGAACATCGACGGGCTGGTGACCGCCGCGGTGCTGATCTGGCTCGCGGTGATCGGCTGGGTGGCCTGGAAGGTGTTCGACTGGTACTTCGACAGGTTCATCCTGACCAACAAGCGGGTCATGGTCGTCAACGGGATCATCACCCGCAAGGTCGCGATGATGCCGCTGCTGCGGGTCACCGACATGAAGTACGAGCAGAGCGCGCTCGGCCGGATGCTCAACTACGGCACGTTCGTGCTCGAGTCGGCGGGCCAGGACCAGGCGCTCCGCGAGGTCAAGCACCTGCCGAACCCGAACGAGCTCTACCTGCGCGTCGTCGAGGAGATGTACGAGCCGCAGGCGGTTGAGGCGCGACTCGGCAAGGACGCCGAAGGTGACGACGCCTGAGTAAGGTCAAGATCAAGTTTCAGATCAAGATCAGGTCGTAGCTGGGTGGGTGTTGCTGACCGCTGCTCACGCCGAGGGTCGCTTCGCTCCACGTGCGTGAGTGCCTGCGCTCCAAAAGCTGCTAAAGCAGCTCCAAAAGCTGCTAAAGCAGCTCCAAAAGCTGCTAAAGCAGCGAGGGCGGGACGGACACGTCCATCGCGCCCAGCGCCAACCCGAGCTGGAACCGGTTGTCCACGCCGACCCGGTCCATCAGCGCCCGCAGCGCGTTGGTCACCGAGCGCGCGCTGATCCTGAGCTCCCGCGCCGCGGTCACGTCGGTGTGTCCGAGCGCCAGCAGGTCGACCAGGTCCTGCTCGCGCTCGGACAGCAGGATCATGGGTACGCCGGCGACCTCGGGATCGACCGCCGAGCTCCAGCGTGACTCGAAGAGCCGGACCAGCGTCCCGACCACGGCCGGGTGCGTGATCTCGAAGTAGCCACGTTCGAGATCGGTGGGATCGGCCGGGACGAACGCCGTCGTCCGATCGGAGACGAACAGCTTCAGGGGTGTGTCCGGCGTCTCGCGGAACGCGTACCCGGGAAGTCTGTGCTCCTGCTCCACCGACACCGCGTCGCCGTCGCGGGGCGGCTGCCCGAGCACCCGCCGGGGGATGTCGTGGCGGAACTGGCTGGGGTCCAGAGGCGACACCCGGCTGACATCCGCGTGGTCGGACTCGTCGGTGTTGATGACCAGCCGCTCGTGGCGTTCGGCGTCGAAGGCCAGCGCCATCCGCTCGCGGGCCAGCGCACGGACCGGGTGGTAGCGGATCTGCTCACCGATCGGCCCGGCCAGCGCCGGGTCGAGGGGGAGCCCGGCGCCGGACAGCTGCCGGTTGATCACGTGGAAGACGGCCTGATGGCGCCGGAACAGCTGCGCCGAGTCCGACGGGCGCATCCGGCGCATCCGCAGCCGGTGCACGACCTGGTCGGGCGGCCGGCTCACCCAGGACAACGCGCGTCCGGCGCCGGCCACCGGCGTCGCGGCGCCGCACTCGTGCAGTTCGGCCAGGGCGCTCTCCACCCGCGCCCGGGCCAGCCCCAGCTCACCGGCGAGCTCGCCGGTGAGCCGGGCGCCGAAGGTCGCCAGAGTCCGGAACACCAGGTCGGCGTCGCTGGACAGCCCCCACCTCGCCAGTGACGGGATGGCGGCGCCCAGCGGCACGGTTGCCGTGATCGTCATGGCCGGGTCAATCGCGGCTCGGCTGACCGCAGTTCACGCAGTCCCGTGGGCCTTGACCGTCGCCGCCCTTTTGCGGGGCGTCGGCCTCCGGGGGGCGGGACGAGGTGGTCGGCTGCGGAATGGGCGACGGCGTGGACGCCGGGGCGGTGGCGGCCGGCGGGGTGGGCGGCTCGGCGCCCCCGCTGCCGGGTGTCACGTTCGGACCCGCGAAGCTCGGTAAGGCGGCGGCGGTGGCGAGACCGATCGCCGCCACGGCGACCAGCAACGGCACGAGCGGCTTCGGGACTCGGCGGGCCATCAGACGTCCTTCTCGGTTGTCGGGGACGGTACGTGTGCCTTGCGCAGGAACCCCAGCGCGAGACCGAGCTGGAACCGGTTCTCCACGCCGAGGCGGTCCATCAGGCTACGAAGGATATTCGTAACCGACCGAGGGCTGATCCTCAGCTGCTCCGCCGCGCTCACATCCGTGTGTCCCTCGGCGAGCAGCGCGATCAACTCGCGCTCGCGTCCGGTCAGGGTGATCTTCGGCACGTCGGAGCTCCAACAGTGAACAGGTGGCGGTGCCGCGAATGCAACCACAATCGGGTGACAACGTCGATGGACGCTCGACCGGGTTGCGGTATCCCGCACCTGCGCGTTTCCGTATCCCGCAAATCCGCGACCCGGTCACCGGCGGACATTGACCACCCGCGGCGGGGTCAGCAATCTAGGCGGGCGGCCGGTTCCGACATGAGAACGGGGGATGTCGGAGCCGGCTGCCTCTGGGCCTGCCCCGGGGGCCCGCCTCGCTTCGGCCGGTCCCCGGGGGCAGACGCTGTAACGTCTCCGGGTGACCAGAATCGACCTGCACTGCCACTCGACCGCCAGCGACGGGACCCTGACACCTGCCGACCTGGTCCGGGCGGGCGCCGCGGCCGGTTTGAACGTGATGGCCATCACCGATCACGACACCACCGGTGGTTGGGCCGAGGCGGCCGAGGCGCGGCCCGAGGGTCTTTCTCTGGTACGCGGGGCGGAACTGTCCTGCCGCTGGCGAGGCGGCAAGCGCTGGCCGATCGCGCTGCACCTGCTCGCCTACCTGTTCGACCCGGACGAGCCGCGGCTGGCCGCCGACCTGTCTCGGCTGCGCGACGACCGGGAGCAGCGCGCCGAGCAGATCGTCGACCTGCTCCGGGCGGACGGCGTGCCGATCTCCTGGCCCGAGGTGCACGAGTACGCGGCGGGCGGCTCGGTGGGCCGGCCGCACATCGCTCAGGCCCTGATCAGGGCGGGTCTGGTGGCCACCACGACGGAGGCCTTCCAGTCCGGATGGCTGGGCGGTCGTTACTTCGTACCCAAGTCTGATCTTGATGTCTTTGAAGGGGTGCGGGCGGTGCGTGCCGCGGGTGGGGTGCCCGTCTTCGCGCATCCGCGGGCGACCAAGCGCGGGCCGGTGGTGCCGGACAGCCTGGTGGAGGAGCTGGCCGAGGCCGGGCTGTTCGGGCTGGAGGCGGACCACGAGGACCATTCGCCGGCCGAGCGTGCCGAGATGCGCGCGCTCGCCGAGCGGCTCGGGCTGGTGGTGACCGGTTCGTCCGACTTCCACGGCACCCACAAGACGGTCCGGCTGGGTGCGTTCGTGACCTCTCCCGAGGCGTACGAGAAGATCGTCGCCGCCGCGACCGGCGTGTCTGTGCTGGGGTGACCGAGTGAATCTGAAGCTGCTGGGCGAGGTCTTCGTCACCCTGCTGGTCATCGTCGACCCGCCGGGCATGGTGCCGGTGTTCCTCGCGCTCACCGGGGCGCTGCCCGTCAAACAGCGGATCAGGGCCGGAACCCAGGCGGTGCTGCTGGCGCTCGGCGTCATCGTGGTCTTCGCGGTGGCCGGGCAGACGCTGCTCGACTACCTGCACGTCCAGCTCCCCGCGCTGCAGGGCGCCGGTGGCCTGCTGCTCGTGCTGGTCGCGTTGCAACTGCTCACCGGCAAGACGGACGAGCCCGAGGACCAGGCCGGCACCTCCAACGTGGCGCTCGTCCCGCTCGGCACGCCGCTGCTGGCCGGCCCCGGCGCGATCGTCGCCACCATGCTGTTCGTCCGGCGTGCCGACGGCTTCGCGGACTACCTGGTGATCGCGCTCGGCATCGTCGCCGTGATGGCCACGGTCTGGCTGGTCCTGCGGTTCTCCGGGGTGATCGTGCGGCTGCTGCGCCCCGGCGGCATCGAGGTGCTCACCCGCATCGCCGGCCTGCTGCTGGCGGCCATCGCGGTGCAGCTGATCGCGGACGCGGTCGCGGCGTTCGTGAAGCTCTACACGACCGGCGGCTGACTTTCTGTCACACCCGGCTGGCAGGATTGGTTCGTGCCCGTCGTTTCAGAGCAGCTTGGTTTTGCCGGCATGCCCGAGCGTCTCTTCGTCTGCACCCCCAGCAAGCTGGGGGCTTTCGAGGACTGCCCCCGGCGCTACCGCTATTCCTATGTCGACCGGCCCACCCCGCCCAAGGGCCCGCCCTGGGCGCACAACTCGCTGGGCGCGAGCGTGCACACGGCGCTGAAGAACTGGTATGCGGTGCCCGTCGACCGGCGCGGTCCGGGTGCGTTGCCCGCTCTTCTCAAGGGCACTTGGGTACGCGAGGGTTACCGCGACGTCGACCAGGAGCGGGTGGTCTACCGCCGTGCCCTGGGCTGGCTGGAGACCTATGTGTCCGGCCTGGACCCCGACGACGAGCCGCTCGGCGTCGAGCGGGTGGTGGCGACCAAGACCGCGGTGATCGCCTTCAACGGCCGCGCCGACCGCATCGACGGCCGCCGCGGCCCCGACGGCCCCGAGGCGGTGATCGTCGACTACAAGACCGGCCGCTCCGGCCTCGACGCCGACGACGCGCGCGGCTCCCGAGCACTGGCCCTGTACGCATATGCGGCAGAGCGCGTCTTCCGCCGCCCGTGCCGCCGCGTCGAGCTGCACCACCTGCCGACCGGCACGGTCGCCGCCCACGACCACACGCCTGAGTCCCTGTCCCGCCACCTGTCCCGCGCCGAGGACACCGCCCGCGACATCGTGGCCGCGGAAAAGGCCGTGGCCGCGGGCGCCGACCCCGACGAGCAGTTCCCGACCCGCCCCGGCACCCTCTGCTCGTGGTGCGACTTCCGCCGGTCCTGCCCGGTGGGCGCCACCGCCGCCGAGAAACAGCCCTGGACGGCCGTCGACTCGTGACCACCTACGGCTCGTGACCACCTACGGCTCGTGACCACCTACGGCTCGTGACCACCTACGGCTCGTGACCACCTGCGGCTGCGTGCAGAGAACCTGTCCGAGCCCGAGTAACAGCCGGTGATCTCGCTCTACGCCGCGGCGATCACCCTGACCTCACCGCTGCTGCGACAGGGCACAGCCGGCTCTTTGATCGCAGCCCTGGACGCCCGCGGCGGCCTCCTGCTCTCGGCCGCGCTGACGGCGGTTCTCGCCCCTGCAGTGAAATGGTGGATCATCCCCCGGCCGCCTCGTTGACTTCTCTGGGGCGACCGCGACGGCGCTGTTACTGCGATAACGTGCCCAGCATTCGTCGGAACGCGGTCGGGTGAACGATCGGAATGTGATATTCGCGAGCCTTCTTCGCCTTGCCGGATGCTGAGTCCGGATCCGCGGCGACCAGCAGCCGGGTCCTCTTCGTGACTCCGCCGCCGACGCGTAGGCCGGCGGCGACCGCCTTGGCCTGCCAATCCTCTCGGGAAGGATTCATGGAGCCGGTGAACACCACGAGATCGCCTTGTTGAAGACGCCAAGAATCACGATTGGCGCGGTCGGCATTGATGCGTGCGGCTGATTCGAGCGCGCCCCTGACCGACGTCTTGGCGAGGCCCAGGAGTTCCGCAACCATCTCCAGGTCGGATCGCTCAGCCTTGGTGACTATCCCGTCCGACAAGGCGATCGCCGAAAGGTTTGCGAGGTATTGCTCGTGTATTGCCGCCACGTCGACCCGTGCGAGACCGAACTCGTTGGCGACCGCGATGAGGCCGTCGGCCTCCGTGGCGGAGATGTGACGGTCAAGAAGCGCTTGGTCGAGCAATTCCAGGTAGGCATCTGCCCGAGGTTCGTTCAGTCGGGGAAGCCGGTCGACCAATTGGCTCAGGAAGTGTGGCCGACGGTGCCCCGCAGCTGCACGTTGCACCGGAACGGCTGACGACGCAGGAACAGCTGGCCAAGGCAACCTGCTTGCTCGATCGAGTACATCCGGCCACGGCGGTGGACTGCCGGCCGCACGGAGATAGCACGCGAGTAGATCCGCTGCGGCCCTCGCATCGTGAAGGGCTGAGTGCGCCTGGTGCGGTGGAAGCCCGGCCACCCGGAGGCAATCCTGGAGGCTACGACCTGCCGACGACAGGAAGTGAGCCGCCAGCCTCATGGTGCAGAGTCCACCCTGGGCTTCCACAGGCGCGATGATGCCGAGCCGTTTGAACTCGGCGACCAGGAACATGGCGTCGAAGGACAGATTGTGCGCAACCAGGACCTTCCCGCGAAGTAGCTCGACGACCTGACCGGCGAGCTGTTCGAAACTCGGCGCCCGGCGCGCCTCTGCTGCCGAGATTCCATGAATGTGTTGCGGACCGAGGTCCCGGTCGGGGTTGACCAGGCTGCACCACTCACCTTGCCGGCGGCCCAGTTCGTCGAGGTGGACGACGGCGACTTCGATGACCCTGTCCTGCCAGCTTGTCCGCAGGCCCGTCGTTTCGAGATCGATGACCGAGTACATCGCAGATGACCTCCTATGCGGCCGATCGGTTCGTAGCCGCACGGAGTCGTCCGAGCCAGCGGGGAGGCAGGGCCCGGGGCTCTCCGAACGAACGAAGGTACGAACGACTAAACCGGGCCTGTTCGGTGTCGTGCCAAAGACGGACAGCACGCTTGAGCGAGACCGCGATACCTAAGGCGTCTGCGGCGACCGGCGACCCACTGCCGCCGTACCGGGGTGTCAGAGCCCGTTGTGCGCTCGCGAGATCTCCAGGCATGTCCTGACCCCAGGACAGCGGGACGATCTTCGACTTCGTTGTGGTCCGATAGGCGTTCACCGCGGCGGCGTATCGCTCGCGATGCTCGGTGATCTCCTCGAGCAGATCTGGAATCACCACTATCGACCCGGCAAGGTCTCGGACGACGCGGGGTGACAGGTACAAGGCCAGTCGGTCCACGACAGCAGCCGGGCCGTCGCTGTCCCAGCCGACGAGGCAGCGTCCGCACTGGTTAGCGACGACCTTCTGCAGGTCCCCCTTCTGCTGGTCGAGGTCGGTGAAATTGATTACCCAGGCGCCGCCGGAGTCTCCCGTTGGTCCCAGTTGCCAAACAGCAACCGATTTTCGGCCGTGCTGATCCGCGCCAATGGCAAGAACGCAGTGTCCGCGGGCACCCGGCACGTAGTCGACGTGCATGCTCGGCGTGTTATCGGCTTCAAAAGTCGAGGTCATGCGCGTCCTCATTTCCCAGCCGCATCACAATGACCAAACGCTATCGACCGAGCGCGGCAGGCAACTCCACTCGTCGGTGTGTACATAGGACAGTTTGGTCAGGGGCAGCGGGCCGAACTGGCGACATCAAAGGAGTGACCGTTTGTGCCCAGCAGGCGATCATCTTGCGGATGAGCCGTACGTCCTGATGGCGGATCGACCGAACGGTCCAGGTAGGTGCGGGCTGAGGAAGGAATTGGCTGGCGCCTCATTTATAGGGCTTGGGCAGGGAGGGGCCACGGCTCGGAGGGTTTGCGGTCCACCTCATAAATGACAGCCGGAGAGGGAGCGGTCAGGCAGGGGAGATGGTCAGGCGAGGCCGGCGCGTTCGAGGGCGGCTCGGCGCATCGGCGGGATGCGGTACTCGGTCGGCAGGGTCGCCAGGAAGCCCTGCAGGAGCAGGCGCATGCCGCGGGCCGAGAGGCTGGCGGTGACGTCCGTCGTGGACCAGCCCAGCCCGCCGTAGATCTTGCGGGCCCACGGCGGCAGCAGGGCGATCGCGGTGGAGGCGACGCCCAGGTAACCCCAGCGGGCCGGGCCCAGGGTGAGGGCCAGGCGGAAGGCCTGACCGCCCCAGTCGGAGGGGATCGGCGGGACGGTCAGGAACGCCGCGGTCTCGGCGCCCTCCTTGGTCAGGCCGAGCCCGGGCCGTACGGACTCGTAGTAGGCGTCCACCTCGGTCGCGGTGCCGGGGACCGAGCCGGGGTCGAGGCCGATCATCTCGGCCGCCCGGCGCTGCTCGGTGTAGTACTGGTCGACCTCGTCGTCGGTCAGGCTGAGGCCGGCGCGGCGGGCCGTCGTCACGAACGACTCGACCTCGGTCACATGGACCCAGCGGAGCAGGTCGGGCTCGTCGATCCGGAAGACCTCGCCGGTACGCGGGTCGGTGGCCCGCATCCGCGAGTGCACGCGGCGGATTCGGCCGGCGGCCGCCTCCACCTCGGCGGTGGTGCCGTAGAGGACCGTGCCCACGTACTCGGAGGTGCGGTTGAAACGGCCCCACGGGTCGGTGCGGTAGGCGGAGTTCTGGGCGACGCCGGCGACCGCGCGCGGGTGCAGCGCCTGCAGGTAGAGGCTGCGCAGCCCGCCGAGCGTCACGATCGGCTCGCTGTGCACCTTCCACGTCACCGAGTGGGGGCCGAACAGGCCGAAGTCAGAGTCCACCCCTCCAGCGTGCCACAAGTTGAACTCGTTCAGCTTTCTCGGCGGGAGGCGCACGCGGGGCAGAGGCCCCAGAAGGTCACCTCGGCCTCGTCGATCTGGAAGCCGTTCCGGGACGACGGCTCGAGGCAGGGCTTCTCGCCGGCCGCGCAGTCGACGTCCTCGATCACGCCGCAGCCCCGGCAGACGATGTGGTGGTGGTTGTCGCCGACCCGGGCCTCGTAGAGCGCGGGACTGCCGGCCGGTTCGATGCGGCGGGCCAGCCCGGCCCGGGACAGGGCGCCGAGCACGTCGTACACCGCCTGGGTGGAGACCGAGTCGAGCCGCGTACGCACCTGCTGGGTGATGTCGTCGACCTCGAGGTGACCGCCCTCGGTCAGCACATCGAGCACCGCCAGACGCTGGCGGGTGATCCGCAGGCCACGAGAGCGCAACATTTCGGCACCGGTCGACACCACACCATGACAGCACGCGCCGCCCGCCACCTCAACCTCGCGTACGGTGGGCCAAGATCCTTGAAGATTTGACTGTTTCGGTGAACCGGATCGTCCGGTCGGTGGTACGCGCGACCGAGGGGTGTCGGTGACCGTTCCATCAGCCATGCCGGCACCCCCGCCGGAACCGAGGAGGCGTCCGTGTTCGATCAGATCAACGGCCTGCCCGTGCACGCGCTAATCGTGCACGCGGTGGTCATCTTCGTCCCCCTGCTGGCCGTCGGCGCGATCGTGTACGCGCTGGTCGCCCGCCTACGAACAAAGATCGGCTGGGCCGTCGGGCTGCTCGCGATCGTGGCGCCGATCTCCGCGCTGGTCGCCATGCTCTCCGGCAACAAGCTGCACCAACGCCTGCTGGACCAGGGGCTCAAGGGCAAGGGTGCGGAGATCCTCGCCGACCACCAGGGCTTCGGCGTGCTGACCTTCTGGTTCTCTCTGGGGCTGGGCGTGGTCACGCTGGTCATGCTCGCGATGACGCTGCGCAGGTCGGCGTCGCTGCCCAAGGGCGCCGACATCGGGCTGGCGGTGGTGATGGTGGCGCTGGCCGCCGTGACCGCTTACTACTGCTTCCGTACCGGCGACTCGGGCGCCACCGCGGTCTGGGGTGAGTACTGACGCGTGCGTGACGGTCCCGGCCCTGTCGGGCCGGGGCCACACCGTGCGTCGACGGTTTGCGGGGAACGAACGTTCGTTCTCCCGACTGCTTAGCAGCCGCGGGGCCAAGGTGCGTGAGCAGTCGGCCGGGCCGTGACGGTCAGAAGACCAGGCGGCCGCAGACCAGGCACATCAGGATCAGGGCGATCGCGCCGGCGACCAGGCCGATGCCGAAGGTCACCGTGCGGGCCGACCCCTCCGCCTCATCGAGCGCGTCGAGGTTCTGGGCAGGCATGTCCCGGGGCGGCGGCGGGTGCGCCACCGTGGGCGGACGCCAGTGCGGGGAGGGTGGTTCGGTGCGCGGCGGACCGGTGTACGCGGGCCGTGACGGCGCCGCGGGGGTCTCCGGCCGGGCCGCATCGTAGGCGGCGTCGGGCCGGCGCCAATACTCGTCGTCGCCACCGGTGGGGGTGCTCACGTTCACCGACGGTACAGCGGGCGGGGGACGACGACGGACCCGACGCGGCTTACCCTGGATGCCGTGGACATTCTGGACCAGCCGGAGCGCGACGCCGACGGTGAGCGGGTCGTCGACTTCGAGCCCGAGGAAGCGCCGTTGCTCCCGGAGCAGACCCGTGACGACACCGAGCGTGGGTGGGGCGAGACCTCGGCGTCGAATGACGAACGCCTCTACGAGGACCGCCCCCCGCACTGGGGCTAGGACGTAGTAGAAGTCGAGCTGGTCGTCGTCGTCGCGGCCGGCTTGCTCTCCGACTTCGTGCCGCTGGACGAGTCCGAGGACGACGACTTGGTCTCCGCGGACGGCGAGGCCTTGGTCTCCGAGGGCGACTCGGCAGTGGTCGTGCTCTTGCGGGAGTCGTTGCGGTAGAAACCGGACCCCTTGAAGACCACGCCCACCGAGTTGAACACCTTGCGCAGGCGGCCCTGGCAGGTCGGGCACACGGTCAGCGGCTCGTCGGAGAACGACTGCACCACCTCGAGCTGCTCGCCACACTCGGTGCAGGAGTACTGATAGGTCGGCACTGGTCCTCCGGGAGGTTCGGGCTGGCACTCTAGTTCTGCGAGTGCCAATGCTGCGTCATCGGAGTTTATTTCGTCCACCCGAGGGTCTCGATGAGCCCTCCCGAGGGTGTGACGACTGCCCGTACCCGCTGGTCGTGAGGCTCGCCTGGGACGGTGTCGAGCAACTCGCCGTCGTGCAGCAGGGCGACCGTGCGGGCCTGCGGGGCGCGGGCGAGCACCCGGTCGTAGGAGCCGCCGCCCCGGCCCATCCGGACGCCGTCGCGGGACACCGCCAGCGCCGGCACGATGATCAGCGGCACCTCGGCGATCACCTCCGGACCCTGGCGCGGTCCGCCTGGTTCGAGCAGACCCCGGCGGGTACGCATCTTCATGCCGTCGTATTCGGCCCAGTCCAGGTCGCCGTCCGGGAGCAGAACCGGCAACAGGACCCTGCACACCTCGGCCAGCCGGTCGGGCAGGTCACCGCCTCCGGGCTCGCGGCCGACCGGCGCGTACGCCGCACAAACAGTCGGTTGCTGCGCGCGTACCCATGTGATGGTCGTGGCCTGGACCGATGCATCCGCGGAGTGGCGGACGGCCTCGGGCAACGATCTGCGGGCAGTGATCATCTGATCGCGCAGCGCAACCTTCGCGGCTCTTACTCGTTCCGCGTCAAGGGCGAAATCGGACATGCAACACCCCCTTTCGAAAACCGGCAAACGGTGCACACCATGTCAGCATCGCCACAAAGGGACCATTCGTTGGGAGCGCACGTGACGCTACGTGGTCGACTCACTACCGCATTTTTGGCGGTGGTCCTCGGCCCTGTGCTGCTCGGGGCGCTGTTCGTCGGCGTGACCGTGGCCACCGTCAACAGCGATCGTGCCGACGAGCGGCTCGATCATGCCGCGACCACCGTACGCACCGCCATCGGCGCGGTCTGCCGTCAGCTCCAGGCCACCGCCGACGCCGTCGCCGTACTGTCCGCCGGTGATCGTGCCGCGGCCGCCCGTCAGCTGGTCGCACGAGGCCTGGCCAGCGAGATCACCGGGCAGACCGACCCGGGCTGGCGGGACTGCTCCGACCCGTCCGGCGGCGTGGACGCGATCTCCGCCGGCAGTACCGCGGCAGACGGAACCCGCGTGGTCGCCGCGCTCCGGCTGGACGCCGGCTTCGTCGACCGGCTGGCCGCCTCCAGCGGCGCCGACGTGCTGCTGCTCGCCCACGACGGGGCCGACGCGACGGCCGTGCGGAGCGCCCAGGCGCTGGGACCGCGCGGCGCCTCGACCGGCACGGTCCGCCGCCTGCCCACCGGGCCCGGGCAGCCACTCCCGCTCGCGGTCACCGTCACCGAGGACGACCCGCGCGGCCTGTACGCCCTGATGACCATGGGCGTGCTCGCGGTCGCCGCCGGGGCGGTGCTGGTCGCCCGCTGGCTGGCCCGGTCCACCACCCGCCCGCTGGCCGAGCTGGCCCGCGCCGCCGACCGGGTGGCCGGTGGCGAGCTGAACACCCGGGTGCCGCTCACCCGTGACGACGAGCTCGGGCGGCTGGCCGGCGCCTTCAACCGGATGACCCGGGAGCTCCAGGCGTACGTGCAGGCCCTGACCGCCAGCCGGGATCAGCTCCGCGGCCACCTGGCGATCCTCGGCGACACCCTGTCCAGCACCCACGACCTGCACCGGATACTGCAGGTGATCCTGCAGACCGCCCTGTCCGCGACCGGCGCGCGGGCCGGCCTCGTGCTGCTCATCGACCCCAAGGACGGCCGGCTGGTGGCCCGCTGCGCGGAGGGGCTGACCGGCCGGTGGGACGTCCCCGAGCAGGAGCTGCCGCGGCTGCGGGTACCGCTCGGCCAGGGCGTTCTGGGTGCGGTGGCGGCCACCGGCGAACCGCGGCGCGGGGCCTGCGGGCCGGACGGCGGAACCGTCGACGAACCGGCCTGTCTCACGTACGTCGCGGTCCCGATCTGCCCACCGGCGAACCCGGACGAATCGGATCTCCCGCCCGCCCCGCTCGGCGTGCTCGCCCTCTACGACCGGCTCGGCTCGGACGAGTTCGACGACGACGACCTGTTCACCCTGCGTACCTTCGCCGGGCAGGCCGGGGTGGCCGTGCACAACGTGCGGGTGCACGAGGAGGCGCAGCGGCTGTCGCTCACCGACCCGCTCACCGGGCTGTGGAACTACCGGTGCCTGCGGGACTCGCTGCGCCGGGAGATCGAGCGGGCGAACCGGTTCGGGCGGATGCTCACCGTGCTGGTCCTCGACCTCGACCACTTCAAGGACGTCAACGACACCTACGGGCACGCGGCCGGCGACGCGGTGCTCGGTGAATTCGCCCGCCGGCTGCGGGTCGGGCTGCGCGAGGTGGATGCGGCGTTCCGGCAGGGGGGCGAGGAGTTCGTGGTGCTGCTGCCGGAGACCGATGCGTACGGCGGAGCCATCGTCGCCGAGCGCCTGGGCGCGGCGATCCGCGACATACCGGTACCGATCGACGGCCGGCGGGTGGACGCGGCCACCGGCCGGATGGTCGACCGCATCCCGATCAGCGTGTCCATCGGCGTCGCCGTCTACCCGGAGCACGGCGCCGGGGCGCAACAGGTGCTTGACGCGGCGGACGATGCTCTCTATGCGGCCAAGCACGCCGGACGTGACACGTATCGCTTGGCCGAAGTGGTTTCCCAGCCCGTACCGGATGGGAACCTGGGGCAAGCAGGCACCCCTCTCGGCGGGCCGCAGCCTCCGCGGCAGAGCCGCGGCCGATAGTCTCGCGGCATATCCGGGCACGATCCGAACGAAGGTGCGGTGACCCCTCTGATGACGACGAACGCCTCCGGTGCACGCCGGGCGGTCAAGGCCGTGATCCCCGCGGCCGGCCTCGCCACCCGGTTCCTGCCGGCCACCAAGGCCGTGCCCAAGGAGCTGCTGCCGGTGGTGGACCGGCCGGTCCTGCAGTACATCGTCGAGGAGGCGGCCGCGGCCGGCATCACCGACGTCCTGCTGGTCACCGGGCGGGGAAAGACGTCGATGGTCGACCACTTCGACCGGCGCCCCGACGTGGAGGCGCGCCTGGAGGAGAAGGGTGACCTCGAGCGCCTCGCCGAGGTCCGGCGCACCAGCGAGCTCGCCAACATCTACACGTGCCGGCAGGGCGAGCCGCTCGGGCTCGGCCACGCGGTCGGCGTCGCCGCCTCGCACATCGGCGGCGAACCGTTCGCCGTGCTGCTCGGCGACGAGTTCTGCGACGTGGACGAGCCGCTGCTCCCGTCGATGCTCGACCTGCAGGCGCAGACCGGCGGCATCGTGCTCGCCTTCGTCGAGGTCGACCCGTCGGAGACCTCCCGCTACGGCATCGCCTCGATCGAGACCACCGACACCGAGGACGTCGTCAAGGTGACCGGCCTGGTGGAGAAGCCGTCGCCGGCCGAGGCGCCCAGCAACCTGGCCGTGCTCGGCCGCTACGTGCTGCCCGCCACGATCTTCGACGCGATCGCCGACACCAAGCCGGGCAGCGGCGGCGAGATCCAGCTCACCGACGCGATGGCCGCGCTGCTCGCCGACGGCACCCCGGTGCACGGCATCGTCTACCGCGGCCACCGGTACGACACCGGCATGCCGCTGGGCTACCTGCAGGCCGTCGTGCAGCTCGCGGTCAAGCGTCCCGACCTCGGTGAGGAGTTCCGCCGCTGGCTGGGCGAATTCGTCGGGGGCGGGAAGGGATGACCGCCACGGCCGACGCCGAGGCGGCCGCCAACGAGCTGAAGCCTCTCGCGGAATACCTGGGCAGCGTGCTGCGCAGGCTCCGCGCGCTGCCCCCGCTCGACCTCGACCTCACCCAGGCGCACGGCAACGTGCTCTCCGGTGATGTGCTCGCCCCGCACCCGTTCCCGGCCTTCGACCAGGCCGCCATCGACGGCTACGCGGCGCGCTGGGAGGACCTCGCGTCGGCCGGCCGCATAGGGTCACACCCGTCCTTCGGACGGTTCGAGGGCGGACCCCGCCCGGTGCGGCTCAATGTGGTCGGCGACCTCGGCGCGGCGAGCTGGCGACCGGTACGCCTGACGCCCGGCACCTGCTTCTCGGTGGCGGCCGGCTCGCCCCTGCCGATCGGCGCCGACGTCGTGGTGCCGGTGCACTGGACGGACCAGGGCATGGCCGCCGTGGAGATCCTGCACGCGCCCAAGCGCGGCTCCGGCGTCCGGCGGGCCGGCGACGAGGTGCAGGTCGGTCAGTCGCTCGCCGCCGCCGGGTCGTACGTCACGCCGGCCATGGTCGCCGTGTTCGCCGCCGCCGGCATCGGGCACGTGGTGGTCCGGCCCAGCCCGCGGGTCGTCGTGGTGGCCACCGGTGACGAACTCGTCGACGTCGGCCGGCCCAGCCAGCCCGGTCAGGTGGTGGACGCCAACTCGCACGCGCTCACCGCGGCCGCGGTGGAGGCCGGCGCGCTCGCGTACCGGATCGGCATCTGCGACGACGACCCGGAGGGGCTCCGCGGCCTGCTGGAGGACCAGACCCTGCGCGCCGACCTGATCATCACCACCGGCGGCACCGGCACCGGGCCCGGCGACATGCTGCGCCGGGTGCTGTCCCGGCGGGACAACGGCCGTGGTGTCGTCGAGTTCACCGACGTGGCGCTCTCACCCGGCACCGCCCTCGGGTTCGGCACCGTCGGCGGCGAGGAGGTGCCGGTGGTCTGCCTGCCCGGCGAGCCCGGCGCCGCCCTGATCGGCTTCGAGGTGCTCGCCCGGCCGGTCATCCAGCTCCTCGCCGGCGCCGAGCCGGTGTTCCGTCCCAGCGTGAAGGCGCATCTGCTGGAAACGGTGTCGTCGCCCGGCGGACTGCGGGAGTTCCGGCCCGCGCACGTCGCCGAGCGGCGCGGCGGCGGCTATACGGTGCAACCTCTCGCCGGTGGGCCGTACACTCTGTCCGGCCTCGCTGAAGCGAACGGGCTGCTGGTCCTCGGCGAGCGGGTCACCTCGGCCGCCGCCGGGTCGACCGTCGATGTGTTGTTGCTCGACCGGAGGCGATAGATGCTGGGTTCCGCGCCCGGATGGCCTGCCGTCCTGGCGGACGGAGCCGTGACCCTGCGCCCGTACCGCCGCGGCGACGCCCGCGCGTGGTCCGAGGTGCGCATCGCCAACCAGAAATGGCTGGCTCCCTGGGAGTCCTCGCCGCCCGGGCCGTGGGTCGAGATGAACTCCCCGCGCGCCTACATGTACGTCTACCGGGACATGCGGCGGGCCGCCCGCCGGGCCGAGAGCATGCCGTTCGCGGTCTGGTACCGCGACGACGACGGTGACCGGCTGGTCGGGCACCTCAACCTCGGCAACATCGTGCGGCGGGCGTTCAGCTCCGCGTACGCCGGGTACTGGGTGGACTCCCGGGTGGCCGGCCGCGGCGTCATCCCCACCGCGCTGGCCCTGGCGGTCGACCACGCGTTCAGCTCCGGCGGACTGCACCGCATCGAGGTCAACATCCGCCCGGAGAACGTCCCGAGCCGCCGCGTCGTGGAGAAACTCGGCTTCCGCGAGGAGGCCTACCACCCGCGCTACATGCACATCGACGGGCAATGGCGAGACCACCTCGGGTACGCCATGACGAGCGAAGAGGTCGCCGGTGAGGGTGGCCTGCTGGCCCGCTGGCGCAGGCTCCGTACCACGACAAAATGATCAACTCACTGTGACGCGCCCGGCGCGCCGCCGTTATTTCCGCTGGTCCCGGCCTTAATCTCAAAATGATTGAGATTTCACGAAGGTTGACGGGAGGGGTGGAGGGTGCCGACCTCGGTGCTCCTCGCCGTCCTCGCCGCGGCCGGTCTGCTCGCCCTCGCACCGGCACTCGTGCGCCGGTACGACGCCACCGAGCGGCTCGCCGCGGAGCGGGCGCTGTCGACGGCACGGGTGCTCTCCCGTGACCGGCGGCGCCGCAGCGTGCCCGGACGCCGTCCGGTCGCCCTCCCGCGGCAGGTCACGGTCACCATCCCGGCGACGCCGACCCGCCCCCTCAAGCTGGTCACGAAGCGCCCGCCGCGGGTCGTCCCGCCGCGCCGGCACACCCCCGCGGTGGTCCGCCGCCGCCGGGTCTTCGCGGCTCTGCTCCTGCTCAACGTGATCGAGCTGGTCGGCGTCATGGCCGTCGGCCCGGGCTTCTGGATCGGCTGCGCGGTGACCGGCTCGCTGCTCGGCTGGTACCTGATCCACCTGCGCAACCTCGCCCTCGCCGACCGCAGGCGCCGCCGCGTCGAGGCCCGCGAGGCGGCGTGGCTGGCCGCCCGGCAGGCCGAGGTACGCCGCGAGCAGGCCCGCCGAGCCGCGGCCCGGCGCGAGGGTCAGCGGCGGCTGGCCGCCCAGAAGGAGGCGGTCCGCCGCACCGCCATGGGCCTGGACGGCACCGCCGACCTGCCGGCGGTCGCCAGCGGCGGTTCGGTGTCCTACCGGCCGGCGCGCGGCCTCCGAGGCCGCCCCTACGAGGCCGGCGGCCGCTCCTTCACGGCGTGACCCGCCGGGTAGGGGTATCCCATTCGCGACCCCTTCGGCCGACCTGTTAGCCTTGCTGAGGCTCTTCGGGGCCAAGGGGCTGTGGCGCAGTCTGGTAGCGCACCTCGTTCGCATCGAGGGGGTCTGGGGTTCAAATCCCCACAGCTCCACAAATCTAAGGTCCTGACCAGCTAGAACGCCGGTCAGGGCCTTACGTTTATCTATGTGATTTTGAATCACCCCCCGAAACCCCCCACAAACGCCTGCGGCGACGACGTTCGGCGGCGTGGACCTGTCCGCGCTGCGGGGTAGTCGGGCGTTCGGCTGCGCGGGGGCTACGCGGCCCGGGACGGCCGGGGATCGCCGCGTTCGGGGTCGGTCGTTGTCGGGCTGGCGCCGAGCCAGCCAGCCCTCCCGTTGGTGTCCGCCTACCACGTGTTCGAGCAGACCTGGAGCCCACCGATGCCGTTTCTGTTCCAGCGACGCTTCGGCACCGAAGACCGGCCAATGACCCGCAGCTACATCCGAGAGTGCCTCGTCGCCATGTCAGACACCGCCCATATCATCGCCGCCGGCCAGCCTCTGCAATGGCGACCGCACGACTTCAGAAGAATCTCTATCACCGACGCCATCCGATCCGGCCTGCCCCCGCACATCGCCGCCAAGGTTTGCGGTCACACCACGGTCGACACCACGATGGGGTACGCCGCGATCTACCCCGAAGACGTGATCGCCCACCACCGTGCCTTCATCGCCCGCCGCCGCGCCGAGCGGCCCAGCGAGGAATACCGCGACCTCACCGCCACCGAATGGGACCATTTCCTCGCCCAATTCGAACTACGGAAGGTCGCGCCCGGGACCTGCGGCCGCAATCATGGAACGCCTTGCCAGCATGAAAACGCCTGCGTCAGATGCCCACTACTCCGAGTAGACCCGGCACAACTGCCACGGCTGAAGGAGATCCACGCCAACCTCGCTGACCGGCTCGCTGAAGCCAAAGAGCAGGGCTGGACGGGCGAGGTCGCCGCTATCGAGACCACGATGGCTGCCGCGGCCCAGAAGCTCGAAGCCATGCGCACCGCACGCGACACGCCCGTCCTGCTCGGTATACCCGACCTTCGATCCTCGGCCGGACGATCAAGCGGCGTGTGAGTACGCGGCGGAAAGCGAGGCGACTGCCTGGCTTCAGGACCGAGCCGGGCAGTGGTCCACCTTGACTAGAAGGTACCGCAAGCCCCGCGACGGCAGTGAACTGCCGGCATGGAAGCAGGACTACAACACCGGGCACCGCAAAATCCGCGCCCGCGTCGAGCACGCCCTGGCCCGGCTGAAGACCTACAAGATCCTGCGCGACTACCGCCGCGCCGGCCACACCCTCGCGGTCACCGCGTCCGGAATTGCTCATTTACACAACATCGCCCTGGCCGGCTGACCCCCGAGACGGAGAGTGGTCGGTGGTGTCGATCAGGATCGGATCGCTGAGGGTTTGATCCCGACGCCACGTTCACGCAGGTCTTGCACGACGTTGAGGCACTCGCGCAGGTTCCGTCCGAGCCGGTCGAGGTTGGTCGCGACGATCGTGTCCCCGGATTGGGTGTAATGAAGCAGCTCGGCGAAGCCAGCCCGGTCGATGGTGGCGCCGGTCTTCTTGTCGGCGTAGATCCGCTCGGCGGGACTGCCGTGCATGGCGATCGGCGTGGGCGTGGCTGTTCCTGTTCTCCGGCAGCTGGATGCTGCATGAGATGATCACGTAGACCGAGCAGCTGTTCGAGAAGATCCCGGCGCTGTTGCGGGCGTCGGCCGGGATGAGATCTGGCCACAGGAGGAATAAATGGCATCGTCGAAGGCCCGGACCTTCGCACGCATCGGATCGACGGAACCACCCACCGGCGCGCCGCGAAAGCTGGACACGGCGATCGTGCTCGGGGGAAGCGTCGCCGGCCTGATGGCGGCCCGCGTGCTGGCCGACCATGCCCGGACCGTGGTGGTCGTCGAGCGCGACGACCTCACCCAGGGCGGCTCGGTGCGGCGTGGCGTACCGCAGGGCAGTCAGGTGCACGCTCTGCTGCCCGGCGGCAACCGGCAGATGGAGCGGTGGTTTCCGGGCTTCACCACGGAGGCGGTGGCGGCCGGCGCCGTGCGGTCGACCGCCGAACAGCGCGACGCCTACATCGACGGTGTCCGCAAGGTCCGCGGGTCCGAGGTGGACATGCTCACCGCCACCCGGCCGTTATTCGAGGACCAGCTCCGCCGGCGGCTGCTGGCTCTGCCTAACGTCAAGACCATCACCGGGCGTGCCACCGGTCTGGACTTCAGTGACTCGTCGGTCACCGCCGTGCGGTACGAGTCGGACGGTATGCCGGGGGTCCAGCCGGCCAGTTTCGTCGTGGACGCGATGGGTCGATCGAGCCGGTTGAGCGACTGGCTGGAGGCGGGCGGCTGGGACCGGCCGCCGATGACCCGTCAGATCACTGGCATCAACTACGCGACTGCCCTCTTCCGCCGCCCGCCCGGCGAACCGGACCGGATCGCGGCCATCGCGCTGTGCAGCCCGGAGGTCGGCGGCGACCTAGCCGGGGTGACCTTCTCCGCGGTGGAGGACGACCGCTGGATTGTGATGATGGGCGGCTACGGTGACTGCCGGCCCGGCCACGACGCCGAGGACATGATCCGTCGCTGCCGTCACGACTTCCCCGCCGAGTTCGGCCAGGTCGCCGGGAACGACCTGGTCCGCGACGTCGTCACCTACCGGCAGGCGGACAGCCGCCGCCGCGACTTCGCCGCCACCAATCGTTTCCCGGCGCGGCTGGTCGCGGTGGGCGACGCCGTGGCCTCGTTCAACCCGATCTACGGCCAGGGTATGTCGTCGGCCGCGTTGCATTCCTCGTGCCTGGACCTGTTCCTGCGTTCGGAGCACGCCCTGGACGCCCCGGCCCGGCACTTCTTCGACCTGCAGCAGGTGGTTGTCGACGCCGCCTGGGGCATCTCCACCGGCGGCGACCTGGGCCGGCCCTCGGTCGACGCGCCGCGGCCCCGGGGCTATCGGGTCACCAGCTGGCTCACCGGGCAGATCGTCGGCGCCACGATAACCGACCCGTGGGTGGGACGGCTCTTCGACGACGTCACCCACATGGTTCGGCACCCCGACGAGCTCGCCGCTCCGGCCGTCCTGGGCCGCGCGCTGGCCGCCCGCTTTAGCCGGCGTCCTGCACCCACGGCCCCGCTGGCCACCACCGCATAGGATCGACGCCGGCACCTCGGCGCCGGAGTCGTTTCGTTCCGCGTGTCAGCGCAGGCTGCGGAAGCCTGGGTCCGGCAGGTGCCCGAGACGACCGCCGCCGGCAGTTGCTTCGCCGGTGCCCTCGATGGCCATGCCGACCGGTGCCGCCTTGTCGGTGCCGGACACGATCAGCTAATTAGCTTTGTGTTCTCACCGTTGCGCAGGTTTGTGCCTGGTCATGGCTTCGTGGCCTTCTCGACTCCTGGCTTCCGGGCGTGAGCGCCGACGGACGCGACTGCTGCTGCGGCTAATGCGCAGGAGGCGGCTACCGCAGTGAATGCGGGGGCGTAACTGCGGGTGGTGGTGTGCAGGGCGGCTGCGGCGAGCGGTGCTGCGGCTTTGGCAAGCGTCATGGGTACGACGAGGATTCCGGCGAGGGTGGCGTAGCGGCGGGTGTCGTAGCGTTCGGCGAGTAGGACGGGTTTGGCGATGGTGGCGACGCCGAAGCCGATGACGGCGCCGATCGCGCCGCCAGTGCTCGCACCGACGACAGGCAGCAGCAGCGCGGCGACGGCCTGGACGCTGAAAACAGCGGCGGTGACGGTGGTGGTGCGGTACCGGCGTTGCAGTCCGGTGGTGAGTAGACGCCCGGCAACGGATAGTTGCAGTTGATGTCGATGATCGCCTCGGCGGATGGCGGGGAGATCTGCGTGTGCGACCTGACGCCCGCGTTCGAGTTGTCCGGGCCGACCATCTCGCACCACCTGCGCACGCTGCGCGAGGCCGGTCTGGTCAGCGCCGAACGTCGCGGGAGCTGGGTCTACTACAGGGCCGACCCACTCGTGTTGCGCCTGCTCGGCACGCCCGTCGCCGTCGCTGGCTGAGTAGAGGCCGCACCGCGCACATGACCATCAGGTGAACAACCCAGCGTCCTCTTGCCCTCACCAGGCTTACTCAGTGACCATTGAGTCAATGAACACTGAGCAGAAATCACTGAGGGAACGGGCGCGGATCCACGCCGCACTCGGCGACCCGGCACGTCTCGCGATCGTGGACGCGCTGAGCCTCGGCGACGCCTCACCAGGAGAGATCGCCCTGGACCTTGAGATGCCGACGAACCTAGTCGCGCACCACGTCAAGGTCCTGGCCGACGCCGGGCTGCTGGAACGCACCCGCTCGGAGGCCGATAAGCGCCGCACCTACCTGCGGCTACGCCCGGAAACCCTCGCCCTGCTCACCCCGCCCCGGCTGCCCGACACGGCCCGGGTGGTGTTCGTCTGCACGCACAACTCGGCCCGCTCGCAGCTAGCCGCAGCGCTGTGGACCGACCGTACCCACCGGCCCGCCGCCTCGGCCGGGACGCATCCGGCGCAGCGGGTGCACCCCCGCGCCGTCACGGTCGCCCAACGCCACGGCCTGCACCTGGAGGCGACGGGGACCGCGCACATCAGCGATGTGGTCACCGACGACGACCTGATCATCGCGGTCTGCGACAGCGCCCACGAAGACCTCACCGCCTCGGTGCGGCCACGGCTGCACTGGTCAGTGCCCGACCCGGTGCGCACCGACACCGACGCGGCGTTCGAGACCGCCTTTACCGATCTGGCCGGGCGCATTGAGCGCCTCGCGCCCACTCTCATCGGAGACCCGTCATGACCGACACCACCGTGTACTGGCGTCCTGATCTCTCCATCGACCAAACCCTGGCGCTGAAGACCGCGGCGACGCGCCTTGCCGCCGAGTTCGACGGCACCTACGGCCCCGAGACCATCGAACGGTTCCTGCACACCAGCTACGACCAGTTCGCCACCATCGGCAGCATCCCGAACTTCCTGCCGCTTCTCGCCGAACGCTTCGTCCGCCAGCGGTTGCAGGCCCTCGCCCGCGTCGAAGGCCACCAGCGCGACGGCAAACCGGTCGTGTTGTTCCTGTGCACCCACAACGCCGGCCGCTCGCAGATGGCACTCGGCTTCTTCAACCACCTCGCCGGTGACCGCGCGGTCGCCTGGTCCGGTGGCTCCGAGCCCGGCACCGAGGTCAACGCCGCTGCCATCGCGGCCATGCGCGAACGCGACATCGACATCTCCGGCGAGTACCCCAAGCCCTGGACCGATGAAGTCGTCCGCGCCGCCGACGTTGTGATCACCATGGGCTGCGGCGACGCCTGCCCCGTGTTCCCCGGCACCCGGTATGAGAACTGGGACCTCGAAGACCCTGCCGGCCTGGACGTTGCCGACGTGCGGCCGATCCGCGACGAGCTCGAACGCCGCGTCCGGCAACTTCTCGACGACCTGCACGTCCCCGCCTGAGCCCGCCCTCACCTGCCCTTAGCATCTGGAGAGCCCGTACTCATGAACCCTGTTGCGACCTGGCGGCGACTGTTGGCCGAGTTCGTCGGCACCGCGCTGCTGGTCACCGCCGTCGTCGGCTCCGGCGTCATGGCGACCACCCTGTCGCCCGACGACGTCGGCCTGCAGTTGCTCGAAAACTCGGTCGCCACCGCGTTCGCGCTCGGTGCGCTGATCCTGACGTTCGGGCGGGTATCCGGCGCGCACTTCAACCCGGTCGTGTCCGCCGCGGACTGGTTCCTCGGCCGCCGTACCGGGACCGGCATGAGCGCCGCCCACCTCGGCGGGTACGCCATCGCCCAAACGCTCGGGGCGATCGCCGGGTCGATCCTGGCGAACCTGATGTTCGACCTGGCCGCCGTCGACTTCTCCGGCAAAGACCGCTCCGCCGGACACCTGTGGCTCGGCGAGGTCGTCGCCACCACCGGATTGATCTTGCTGATCTTTGCCCTGGCCCGCTCCGGTCGGTCCACGGTCGCCCCGGCAGCGGTAGGCGCCTACATCGGAGGCGCCTACTGGTTCACCTCCTCGACCAGCTTCGCCAACCCGGCCGTCACGATCGGCCGGGCCTTCACCGACACCTTCGCCGGGATCGCACCCGCCTCCGTGCCCAGCTTCATCGGCGCCCAGATCATCGGCCTCGTCGTCGGTGCCGGGCTCCTGCTCGCCCTCTATCCGGGGGTCGGGCAGAGCGCTGACGAGGTCGTCGTCCACCAAGACGCGACCGAACCGGCCGCACCGGCGGCCCGCCGATGACCCACCCATGACCAGCCCTGCCCCACACCGTACGGACCCGTTCCGTGCACTGATCAACACTGCCTACGGCACCGGACAACACCAGGCACTGAACGCCACCAACAACCAGGAGAGACACCCGATGAGTGACAAGCCCAGCGTCCTGTTCGTCTGCGTGCACAACGCCGGCCGCTCCCAAATGGCCGCCGGATGGCTACGCCACCTCGCCGGGGACACCGTCGAGGTCCGCTCGGCTGGCTCCGCCCCGGGCAAGACCATCAACCCGGCCGCCGCCGAGGCCATGGCTGAGGTCGGCATCGACATCACCGACCAAACACCCAAGAAGCTGGAATGGGAAACCGCCGAAAGCAGCGACGTAATCATCACCATGGGCTGCGGCGACGCCTGCCCCATCTTCCCGGGCAAGCGCTACGAGGACTGGAAACTTGAGGACCCGGCTGGTCAGGGCGTCGAGGCTGTGCGCCCGATCCGCGACGAGATCAAGGCCAGGATCGAGAAACTGCTCGCCGAGCTCGTCCCGGCCGCCTGACATGGAGCCCGATGTGGTCCGAAACCTGATCATCATCGGCTCGGGACCGTCCGGTTACACGGCCGCGCTGTATGCGGCTCGGGCGAACCTGAAGCCACGGTCGCCTTCGCCTACGACCGGCTGGTCATCGGCACCGGCGCTGTTCCCGCCCTGCCGCCCATCAACGGCATCGACCACCTCGGCCCCGCCGACGGTGTGCACGTCCTGCACTCGATGGGCGATATGTTCGCCGTGGTGCAATCCCTGGAAGAGCGCCAGGCACGCACCGCGATCATCGTCGGCGCCGGCTACATCGGCCTGGAGATGGCCGAAGCACTCACCACGCGCGGCCTCGCCGTCACCCTGCTGGAACAGCTCGACCAGGTCATGCCCACCATCGACGCCGACCTCGCAGCACCACTGGCCGACCACCTACGCGAGCACGACGTCAACGTCCAGCACGGCACCAAAGTACGAGCCATCACCGCGAACGGCGGCGCACTGACCGTCGACACCGACCGGGGCAACCACCACGGCGACATCGTTCTCATCGTTACCGGCGTACGACCCGACACTGAGCTTGCTGCGACGGCCGGGGCCGAACTCGGCCTCCGAGCGGCCATCGCCGTCGACCGGCACATGCGCACCAACCTGCCCGACGTCTACGCCGCCGGTGACTGCGTGCACACCTACCACCGCCTCCTCGACCGCCACGTCTACCTACCACTGGGCAGCACCGCCCACAAACAAGGCCGCGTCGCCGGCGTCAACGCACTCGGCGGCAACGCCACCTTCGCGGGATCGCTGGGCACTCAGGCCGTCAAGGTCTTCGATCTCGTCACCGCGGGGACCGGCCTGCGTGACCACGCCGCCCGCGACGCGGGCTACGACCCGGTCACCGTCGCCACCACCGACGACCACAAGGCTTACTACCCCGGCGCCACGCCCATCCGCATCCGCGTCACCGCAGACCGCTCCACCGGCCGCCTGCTCGGCGCTCAGATGCTCGGCTCACGTGGCGCGGAAGTCGCCAAACGTATCGACACCTTCGCCACCGCCATCAGCTACGGCGCCACCGTCGCCGACATCGCCGACCTGGACCTGTCTTACACCCCACCACTCGGTAGCCCCTGGGACGCTGTCCAAATCGCCACCGACACCTGGAGACGTACCGTCGGCGCCTCAGCTTGAGGCCAGTTGGGAGATGCGGCAGGCACGGCCTGGTGCGGCGGCGCAGAAATCTTCTGGTGCCCCCGGGGCAGGGAACCAATCTGCGATAGATAGCCACCGCTACCGCCACGCCACCGGACGGCCCCGGGCGTCGGATGCCCCCCGTTTACCCCCCGAAAACCCCTGCAAGTGGTGACCCTCGGTGATAGGCGTTGACAAGCCCCGGCCCAGGTTTGCGCAGGCCAACGGCAACTTCTAACGATCAATGACAAGTCCGGGACCGTGACTTTCGGTAAGAGGGGGTCTGGGGTTCAAATCCCCACAGCTCCACCAACAATCAGTGGCCTTCGTCCGCGGAAAGCGGGGACCGAGGCCACTCTTCATTTCCGCTCCGGTATCGCTTTTTCGCATAGGCGGAAAGTGTTGCTCGAAATCGCGGTCATTCTTCTGACAGCGGCATTGGCATGATCGCAGTGGTGGCGCGGATAGAGGCGTCTGCGCAGCTCAACGGGTGTGTGGTGCATTGCCGTGGGCGCGACTGGACGCAAAGGCGACGATCCATCGACCTGGATGGCACGTTAGGGGGATGATGCACCCCCTCGCCCGGATGTTCCCATGCTGGGATGAAAAGGGTTCGCGTGTCTGGCGCGGGGGTCGCTGCGCTTGCCCTGTTAACCGTGTTCGTCGCTCCGCCGTCGCCCGCGGCGGCCGCTGATGTGCACGTGATCCCACCCGACCCGGTGGCGATCGACGATCTGGGCGCGTTGCTCGAAATCTATGGCGCGTCCGCCACCAAGCCGCGAGCACGGGTCGCGGATCCGACGGCGACAGCCGGTTGCGGCAGCCCCGCTGTCGATCCGGTGCTCGACGACGAACGTATCGTCGTCAAGATCGAGCCCGTCCACTCCTTCACCGTGGGGGCCATCCCGGCCTCGTCGTGGCGCAACCCGCCGTCGGCCGATCCGACCTGGCGGCTCAACTATCTCGGTCTGATGTGGATGAAATCGATCGCCCGGCGGGCGGCGATGGACGGTCAGACCAAGGCGCTGACGGTCATCGTCAATCAGGCGCTGAAGTTCTATCAGCAGAACCCCGACCCGGGTAGCAACAAGTACGGGTGGGACGAGGGCACCGCGCTGCGACGGCTCGAGACCATGAACTGCCTGTATGCGTTGACGAACAACCCCGCGCTGCGGCCGGGCATGTGGGCCGACGCCAAGGTGCAGATGGGCACCCGGTACTACGGGCCGCCGAACTACAAGGTGCACAACCACGGCCTGATGGCCAACCTGCAACTGCTCCGCGCGGGCCAGCAGCTCAACATTCCGGAGTGGCGGAAACTCGCCGCCGACCGGATGGCGAGCGAGGCGCCGAAGTCGTTCTCGGGGGCCGGCACCTCGTTCGAGCAGTCGTCGATGTACCAGGGGGTCAACGCGACCCTGTGGGGCACGGCGGTGACCAAACTGACCGAGGCGGGCAACACCACCGCGGCCGGCAAGGTCAACAAGGTGGTCGGCCCGGCCAGGGTCGTCTACCAGTGGATGACCCAGCCGGACGGGAACATCACCCAGGTCGGCAACTCGTACGAGCAGGCGGGGCAGAAGGGTTCGCTGACCGCCCCGCGGGTGTTCCGGGACATGCAGACCGGCTGGGCGATCGGCCGGTGGTCGTGGACCGACCCGAACGCGGTCTACTACACGATCCGTACCGGTCCGTCGAAGTTCGCGCACGGCCAGCATGACCGGGCCGGCGGCGTGACGTTCTCGGCGAAGGGTGTCCGGGTCCTGGTGGGTCCGGGTGCCTTCTCGTACGACACGACGAACAACTACGCGCTCTACCAGATGGGACCGCAGAGCCAGAACGTGGCGCTGCCGGGCGGCAAGGCCGTGACGAACGCCGGTGGCACGTTCACCGCGTGGAAGGAACAGGCGCCGGCGCACGCCTGGACGGTCTCGGACAAGATGTTCGGGGTGGCACACACCCGGGGCGTCAACATCAACCGGGACACCGTGGCGATGCGGGTCAGCGACAGCTTCCCGTCGTCGGTGTCGGTGTGGCGGCAGTACTGGCACCTCGACCCGAAGTGGACGCTCGTGTCCGGCGGGGCGAACGGCGTCAAGCTGGTGTTCGCGCACCCGTCCGGGCGGCGGCTGACGGTCACCACGAACGGCCGGGTGTCCAACGTCGTGAAGGGCGTCACCCGGCCACCGGCCGGCTGGCACTTCCCGAAGTTCGGGTCGCGGGTGCAGGGTTACGAGGTCGTGATCCGCTCCTACGGCCGGGCGAGCACGACCACGTTCCAGGTCAGCTGAGACACGCACGACGAGCGCGGCCGGCCTTGGTGCCGGCCGCGTTTCGCGTCTGTTGTGGATCTCATCACTGGGAGATATGTACGAAAACCTGAAGACGCGTAGCGATGGATAGTGTTCGATCGCGGGCATGATGAGAACGCTTCGCGTACTGGTTTCGGGGGTTGTCGCGAGCGCACTGCCATTGGTGTTGCTGGCGACGCCGGCCTCCGCGGCAGCTGACGTGCATGTAGTCCCCTCCGACCCGCTGGTGTCCGACGACGCCAAGGCCGTTGTCGAGACCTACCGGGCGGTCGTCCCGTCCGTGCGGAAGAAGAAGCTGGACGACCCGACGGCCAACTATGGTTGTGGCGCCGCCGCGGCCGACCCGGTTCCCGACGGCGAACCGATCGTGGTGAGCCTGCCGCCGGGGCCGAACTTCACCGTCGGCTCGATCCCGGCGTCGTCCTGGCGCAACCCGCCGGAGACCGACGCCACCTGGAAGATGAACTACCTGGGCCTGATGTGGATGAAGGGCCTGGCCCGCCGGGCGGCGATCGACGACCAGCAGCAGTCGCTGCAGGCCCTGGTCGACCAGGCGGTCAAGTACTACCAGCAGAACCCGGACCCGGGCACCGCCGTCGACGGGTGGGACGAGGGCACCGCGCTGCGGCGCCTGGAGTCGATGAACTGTCTCTACGCCCTGACCCAGGCCGAGGTCCTGCGGCCGGGCATGACGTCCGACGCCAACGTGCTGCTCAGCGCGCGCTACTACGGCCCGCCGAACTTCCCGGTGCACAACCACGGCCTGATGGCCAACCTGCAGCTCGTCCGGGCGAGCGTGCTGCTCGGCGTCGCGAACTGGAAGAGCACCGCGATCCGTCGCCTGACCGACGAGGCGCCGCAGGTGTTCTCGTCGCTGGGCGTCTCGTGGGAGCAGTCGTCGTCGTACCAGAACGTCAACGCCCTCGGCTGGAAGCTGGCGGCGGACGTGCTGCGTGAGTCGGGTGAGACCTCCGCGGCCGACAACATCATGGTCACCGTGGCCAAGGCGAAGACCGCCTGGGAGTGGATGACCGAGCCGGACGGCAAGATCGTGCAGATCGGCGACTCTGACGAGGAGCCCGGCGCGACCAGCACGCTGACCACGCCGCGGAACTTCCGGGACGACCAGACCGGCTGGGCGATCGGCCGCTGGTCGTGGACCGACCCGCAGGCCGCCTACTACTCGGTCCGCTACGGCCCGGCCCGGCGCGCGCACGGCCAGCACGACCGCGCGGGCGGCGTGACGTACTCGGTGAAGGGCGTCCGCGTCCTGGTGAACCCGGGACGTTTCTCCAACGACCGGACCGAGAACTACAACCTGTACGGCCTGAGCCCGCAGAGCCACAACGTCGCGCTCCCGGACGACCCGGAGGTCACCAACAACGGTGGCTCGATCACCGCGGCGACGATCACCGGCCCGGCTCACGCGTACGCCGTCTCGGACACCATGTTCGGCATCGCGCACACCCGGGACATCAACGTCAACCGGGACACCGCGACCATGCGGGTGACGGACAACTTCCCGGCCAAGGACCTGTGGCGGCAGTACTGGCACCTGGACCCGGCCTGGACCGTCGTCTCGGCGCCGCTGAACGGCACCCAGCTGGTGTTCTCGCACCCGTCCGGGCGCCGGCTGACGATCACCACCACCGGCCGGACGTCCAGCATCGTCCAGGGCATCACCCGCCCGCCGGCGGGCTGGCACTTCCCGGAGTTCGGGGTTCGGGTCTGGAACAACGAGATCGTGCTGCGCTCGTACGGTCGCGCGAGCGTCACGACCTTCACCGTCAGCTGACCCTTCGATCACAGGGCGGCGCGATCGTCAGGCCGCGCCGCCCTCGGTCGATCTTTCAGTTGTGGGATTCGACCGGAAAGCTGAGGACGCCCAGGGTTTCGTAAGGTTCGATGCCTTGGTGCGAAAATGGGTTCGGGTGGTTTCGGGGGTCGCCGCGACAGCTGTTGCGGCTGGATCAATCTTTCTCACGTCGGCGACGTCGGATGCCGCGGATGCTCATGTCATCCCGTTCGATCCGCTGGTGATCGACGACGCCAAGGCGCTGCAGGATGTGTACGGCCTGGTCGGCGCCTCGCCGCGAGCGCAACGGTCGGCGGCAGCTGCCGCCGACGATGACCCGACGGCGACCGCCGGTTGTGGTCCCGCGGCGACGTCGCCGGTGAACGACGGCGACCCGATCGTGGTCAGCATGCCGCCCGCGCCGGCGTTCACCGTCGGGAAGATCGCCTCCACGTCGTGGCGCAATCCACCGTCGGCCGACCCGACGTGGCGGATGAACTACCTGGGCCTGATGTGGATGAAGTCGCTGGCCAGGCGGGCCGCGATCGACGGGCAGACCGGTGCGCTGGATGCTCTGGTCGACCAGTCGGTGAAGTTCTACCAGCAGAACCCGGACCCGAAGAACATCAGCTACGGCTGGGACGAGGGCACCGCGCTGCGCCGCCTCGAATCGATGAACTGCCTGTACGCGCTGACCCAGGACGCGAAGCTGAAGCCGGGCATGACCGCCGACGTCAACGTGCTGTTCAGCTCGCGCTACTACGGCCCGCCGAACTACAAGGTGCACAACCACGGCCTGATGGCCAACCTCCAACTGGTCCGGGCGAGTGACCAGCTCGGGGTCGCCTCCTGGAAGGCCGCCGCGGTCAAGCGGATGGTGAGCGAGGCGCCGCAGGTGTTCTCCAAGCTCGGCATCGCGCACGAGCAGTCGTCGGAGTACCAGAACGTCAACGCCAACCTGTGGACCTCGGCGGCGAACGCGCTCGAGGCGGCCGGCGAGACGTCCGCGGCGACCAGTATCCGGGCGACCGTGACGAAGGCGCGCACCGCGTACGAGTGGATGACCGAGCCGGACGGCAAGATCGTCCAGATCGGCGACTCCGACCAGGTCGTGGGTGTGAAGGGTTCGCTGACGGCGCCGCGCGTGCTGCGCGACGACCAGACCGGCTGGGTGATCGGCCGCTGGTCGTGGACCGACCCGAACGCCGTCTTCTACACGATCCGGTACGGCCCCTCGCGGTGGGCGCACGGCCAGCACGACCGCGCGGGCGGCGTGACGTTCACCGGTAAGGGCGTTCGTGCCCTGGTCGGCCCGGGCCGGTTCTCCTACGACAAGGCCAACAACTACGCGCTCTACCAGCTCAGCCCGTCGAGCCACAACGTGGCGCTGCCGTCGGGCAAGGCGGTCACGAACGCGGGCGGCACGATGGCCGCAGCCACCGTCCAGACGGCGGCGCACGGCTGGTCGGTCAAGGACACGATGTTCGGGATCGCGCACACCCGGGGTGTCAACGTCAACCGGGACACCACGACCATGAAGGTCAGCGACACCTTCGGCGGAGGCGCCACGCTGTGGTGCCAGTACTGGCACCTCGACCCGGCGTGGAAGCTCACCTCGGGCGGGCCGAACGGCGTGAAGCTGGTCTTCACCCACCCGTCCGGCCGCAAGCTCACGGTGACCACCACCGGCCGGGTGTCCAGCCTCGCGAAAGGCATCACCCGGCCGCCGGCCGGCTGGAACTTCCCGAAGTTCGGATCCCGGGTCCAGAACTACGAGATCGTGATCCGCTCGTACGGGAAGGGCAGCATCACGACCTTCCAGATCAGCTAGCTGGAGAGGCGGGCCAGTTCCTCCTCGATCACCGTGGTGTCGAGCTTCTTGAAGACCGGTTTCGGCGCAGCCAGCGGCGTTCCGGCCTCCAGAGGCACCGACTCCCAGCGGGCGCCGACGGTGTAGTCGCCGGTGAGGATCGGGTAGGAGGGCCCGCCGTCCAGGTCCTCCACCTCGACGATCGACGGCATCGGCTGGTGCGTGCCGGTGCTGCCGAGCAGCTCGTGGACCTTCTGTGCGGAGTGCGGCAGGAACGGGCTGAGCAGCGTGTTCGCGTCGCTGACCACCTGCAGCGCCACGTGCAGGACCGTGCCCATCCGCGGCTTGTCGGCCTCGTCCTTGAGCTTCCACGGCGCCTGGTCGGACAGGTACTTGTTGGCCTCGGCCACCACGCGCATGGCCTCGCCGATCGCTGCCTTCTGCCGGTGCTTGCCGATCAGCTCGCCGACCGTTGTGAAGCCCTCCCGAGCCACCGCGAGAAGCGCCTCGTCCTCCGGGGTGAGGTCGATCGCGGGCGGCACGAAACCGAAGTTCTTGGCCGCCATCGAGATCGAGCGGTTGACCAGGTTGCCCCAGCCGGCGACCAGCTCGTCGTTGTTCCGGCGGACGAACTCGGCCCAGGTGAAGTCGGTGTCGTTGGCCTCCGGCCCGGCCGCCGCGATGAAGTAGCGCAGCGCGTCCGGGTCGTACCGGGACAGGAAATCGCGCACGTAGATGACCACGCGGCGGGACGAGGAGAACTTCTTGCCCTCCATCGTCAGGTACTCCGACGAGACGACCTCGGTGGGCAGGTTGAGCCGGCCCAGGCTGCCCGGCTCGCCGCCGGAGTCGCCCTCGCCGGAGTAGCCGAGCAGGATGGCCGGCCAGATCACCGAGTGGAAGACGATGTTGTCCTTGCCCATGAAGTAGTAGGCCAGCGAGTCCTTGCCCTCGCCGTCCGCCGACCACCACTTGCGCCAGGCCTCGGGGTCGCCGGTGCGGCGGGCCCACTCGACCGACGCCGACAGGTAGCCGATGACCGCGTCGAACCACACGTAGATGCGCTTGTCGTTGCGGTCACGCCAGTCGTCCAGCGGGATCGGCACGCCCCACTCCAGGTCGCGGGTGATCGCCCGGGGCTGGAGGTCGTCGAGCAGGTTGCGGCTGAACTTCAGGACGTTGGGCCGCCAGTTCTCCCGCTGGTCCAGCCAGTTGCCGATCGCCTGGGCGAAGGCGGGCAGGTCGAGGAAGAAGTGCTCGGTCTCGACGAACTCGGGCACCTCGCCGTTGATCTTCGACCGTGGGTTGATCAGCTGCTCGGGGTCGAGCTGGTTGCCGCAGTTGTCGCACTGGTCGCCGCGGGCGCTGTCGTAGCCGCAGATCGGGCAGGTGCCCTCGATGTAACGGTCGGGCAGGGTGCGACCGGTGGACGGCGACTTCGCGCCGAGCGTGGTCTTGCGGATGATGTAGTTGTTGGCCAGCAGCCCGCCGAACAGCTCCTGGGTGACCGCGTAGTGGTTGCGCGTGGTGGTGCGGGTGAACAGGTCGTACGACAGGCCGAGGCCGTGCAGGTCCTCGACGATCACCCGGTTGTAGCGGTCGGCCAGCTCACGGGGGGTCACCCCGTCGGCGTCGGCCTGCACCTGGATGGGCGTGCCGTGCTCGTCGGTGCCGGAGACCATGAGCACGTCGTGGCCGGCCATCCGCATGTACCGGCTGAAAACGTCGGAGGGCACCCCGAAGCCGGAGACATGACCGATGTGACGCGGGCCGTTGGCGTAGGGCCAGGCGACCGCGGCGAGAACGTGACTCATGCTTCCAGCGTAGTGACACGCTCGGTAGGGCTGCGAGCGAGTGGGGCTCAGCCTTCAGTCAGGTCAGGGGCGGTGGTGGGGCGGAGGCTGGGCGATTTAGCCCGACACGCCCGGGTTGGTTCGTGATCGTCATGAAAATGTGGCGTCTACTGGGCGAGTGACCGGAGACGCGCCGCAACCAGGGGAAACGCCCCGCGCTGAGAGCGAGCTGTGGTCCTTTCCCGACCCCAACACCGCGTGGTGGCGGATCGAGGAGGAGCGCGACCGGGCCGACGCGCTCGCCGAGGCGGCGGCCGCCCGGCCACGACACCCGCGGCGGCGGACCGGGCCGAACACCCCGGCCAACGCGGTCCCACCGGCGTACGGCGGCACCGAACCGGCCTTCGCTCCGGAAGCCCTGGACGCGCACGCGGCCGGCGCCCACGACCTCGCCGGAGCTCTGGAGGCGCCACCCGCCGCCCTGGTCGAGGCCGAGCAGGAAGAGCGGATCGAGCAGGTGGAGGCCCTCGCGGCCGCGCGGGCGATCGAGGACGCGACCCCCGAGCCGGAGCCGGTCGAGCGCGATCACGATCGGCGACCCAAAACCCGCTACAACCCACCCAAGACCGAGGAGGGGTACGCCGTGAGCAGCGCCGACGACGCACCGGCGGAACCATCGGCCGCCCCGGACGCCGCACCCGCCGAGATCCCCGGTGACAAGACGGACGGCGTACCCGAAGTCATGGTCCTGCCCGAGCCCAAGGACCGCGGCCCGGTGCCGGAGCAATCACCTCCGCACGTCTCCCGCCTGGGCCGGGTCGCCGAGGACGCTAAGCGCGAGCGCCTGGAGAACCACCCGTTCTGGCTGACCGAGGAGGAGCGCGCCGCGGCCGGCAACGCCTGGCCCGCCCCGGAGATGCGGCAGCGCCTGGCCACCGCCACCGAACCGCCCGAAGGGCTGCGCGGGAAGCCACCGGCGAGGACGCCGCCGACGCCCCGCGGACCGGCGGCCGGACTGCTCGGTCTGGTGACGATGGCGCTGATCGCGGCGTTCTTCTCGTGGGTCAGCGCGGAACCGTTCTGGCTGGCGGTCGGGCACGGCGACCGCGGCGTCGCCACCGTCTCGCGGTGCGTGGGCAGCGGCATCACCCAGCGGTGCCAGGGCTCGTTCACGACCGACGACGGCGGCTTCTCGGTGGAGAAGGTCACGCTGCTCGGGGTGAATGCGACCTCCCGGAACACCGGGGCGATCGCGCCGGCCCGGATGGTCAGCCCGGACAGCCGGCAGGCGTACGTCGGCGACGCCGGCCCGATGCTGCACCTGCGCTGGACCCTCGGCTTCGTGCTGGTGGTGCTCTGCGGTTACGGCATCGCCGGGATGACCGGGGCGCGGCGGCTGGAGTCCGCGCGTTCCCGGCGCAACGCCGTGCTGATCAGCCTGGCCGGACCGGTCCTGCTGCTGCTCGGCTTCCTGGCCGCCGCCTACTGATCGGAGTGGACCAGCGCGTAGACCTCCCGGCGGCGCAGGCCGTGCGCCGTCGCCACGGCCGTGATCGCGTCACGCCGGGAGTCGCCGGCCGCCTCCCGCCCGGCCACCGCGGCGCGCAGGACGTCGTCGGCGGGCCGCTCGGCGGCGGTGACCGGGGCGCCGCCCAGCACCAGGGTGATCTCGCCACGCGGCGGCACGGCGGCGGCCCCGTCGGCCAGCTCGGACAGCGTTCCGCGCCGGATCTCCTCGTACGTCTTGGTCAGCTCCCGGCAGATCGCCGCCGGCCGCTCCGGACCGAACGTGGCGACCAGGTCGGCCAGCGCGTCACCCACCCGGTGCGGCGCCTCGAAGAGGATCAGCGTGCGCGGCTCGGCGGCCAGCTCGCGCAGCCGGGAGCGGCGGGCCGACCCGGAGCGCGGCAGGAAACCCTCGAAGACGAACCGGTCGCTGGGCAGGCCGGACAGGGCCAGCGCGGTGGTCACGGCGCTGGGGCCGGGCGCCGCCGTCACCGGGAAACCGGCGTCCAGGGCGGCGCGGACCAGACGGTAGCCGGGGTCGGAGACGCTCGGCATGCCGCCGTCGGTCACCACCGCGACGGTCTGCCCGGCGCGAAGAGCTTCAACCAGTTCGGGCGTACGCCGCTCCTCATTGCCCTCGAAGTACGACACGATCCGCCCGCCGACCGTGACGCCGAGGTCGCGCGCCAGGCGGGCCAGCCGCCGGGTGTCCTCGGCGGCGACGACGTCCGCGGTCGTCAGGATGTCGCGCAGCCGCTGCGACGCGTCGCCCGTGTTGCCCAGCGGCGCTCCGGCGAGCACCACCCGTCCCGTGCTGTCTTCTGCCACGCCGAGAAGTCCACCACACCGCGCCATGCCGCCTGGACGAGCCGGGCCGCGGGCATTCGGCCTACCATCGCGGGGTGAGTTTGGCCACCGACATCGCGCCCGCCCCCGTCGAGTCCGATCCGGCTCCCGTCGGGAAGCGACGGGTACCCGACGTCGTCCGCCGCCGGTTGTCGACGCTCGACAACTGGCTCAACCCGTACTCCTGGCTGGTCACGCTCGTGATCGTCGGGCTCGCGGCGATCCTGCGGCTGGTGGGCATCAGCAAGCCCAAGGGCTACATCTTCGACGAGATCTACTATCCGACCGACGCCTGGGACATGCTGAAACACGGCGTGGAGTGGGACGAGCGGAACAACGGTCCCGCCTACGTGGTGCATCCGCCGCTGGGCAAGTGGCTGATCGCGCTGGGCGAGAAGGCGTTCGGCAACACCGAGCTGGGCTGGCGTTTCCCGGCCGCGATCGCCGGCACGCTGATGATCCTGATCCTGATCCGGGTCGCGTACCGGATGTTCCGCTCGATCGTGCTGGCCGGGGTGGCCGGCCTGCTGATGACGCTGGACGGCTTCCACCTCGTGCTGTCGCGGACGTCACTGCTGGACATCTTCCTGGGGCTGTTCATCCTGGCCACGTTCGCGGCGCTGGTCATCGACCGGGACGCGCACCGGCGGCGCTGGTTGCGCGCCCTGGAGGACGGGTTCGACGCGGACACCGCGCGGCGGCTGCCACATTTCGTGCCGTGGTGGCTGCTCGTCGCCGGGGTGATGTTCGGGCTGGCCTGCGGCGTGAAGTGGAGCGCCCTGTTCTTCGCGCCGTTCTTCGCGATCCTGGTGGTGGCCTGGCGGATCGGGGCGCGGCGGTCGGCCGGGATCCGGCGGCCGATCAGCGTACGGATCGGCGGCGACCTGGGCTGGCTGGTGCTCAGCTTCACCCTGACCGTGGTCTTCTACCTCGCCACCTGGACCGGCTGGTTCGTCACCAATTCCGGGTACTTCCGGCACTGGCGCGAGGCGAACAACATGAGCGAGCCGCCGATCCTGGGCGCGCTGCTCAACCTGATGCACTACCACCACCAGGCGTACACGTTCCACAGCGGCCTGACCGACCGGCACCCGTACCAGTCCTGGCCGTGGCAGTGGCTGCTGCTGGGCCGGCCGGTCGCCTTCCACTGGAACGGCACCGGCACCGCCTGCGGGGCGAACACCTGCGCCACCGAGATCCTGCTGCTGGGCACGCCGATCCTGTGGTGGTCGTTCCTGCCCGCGATCGGGGCGCTGATCTGGTTCGGGATCGCCCGGCGCGACTGGCGGGCGTACGCGATCGGCGCCGGCCTGATCGGTGGCCTGGTGCCGTGGTTCTACTACGCGATCGCCGACGGTCGGACGATGTTCTCGTTCTACGTGCTGCCGGCGCTGCCGTTCCTGATCCTGGCGGTGACCTACGCGCTGGGTGCCATCATGACGCCGCCGGGCGGGATCGAGGCGGGCGAGAGACGGTCCGACCGGCAGCTGGTCGGGACGGTGATCGCGGCGGCCTATGTGGCGATCGTGGCGCTGTGCTTCGCCTACTTCTACCCGATCTTCGTGGGGCAGACGATTCCGTACGAGGCCTGGCAGGCGCGGATGTGGCTCGGATCCCGCTGGATCTAGGCAGGTCTCGAGCGGATCCGCCTGTGCTGAGCCGGCCTCTCGCGCTGGCCGGGCCCCTCTCGCGCTGGGCGGGCCTTCTCTCGCGCTGGGCGGGCCCCTGCCGCGCTGGGCGGGCCCCTGCCGCGCTGGCCGGGCCCCTCGCGCGCTGGCGGGGTCTCTCGCGCTGGCCGGGCTTCGTTCGCTGAGCGGGCCCTTTGCGCCGAGCCGAGCCTTCGCGTTGGTCGTCCGCGCTGAGTGGGCCGCTCGCGGCGGGCTGCGGGTAGAGCAAGGGCTCGCCAGGCCGCCGGGTGCCCGCTCGGCCTTTCTGCCGCCGCTCGCGGTGGCTGCGGAGCGGGCAGTGGTAGGACCGGGCGGTATCCGGGCCTCGGACACCGCCTTGTGTTACCACTTTCCGCGGCTGGGGTAGCGGAGGGCGGTATTCCGGAGCTGAAGGCGCGCTGGGCTACCACCTGCTGCGCGGGCTACCACTGGCTGCGCGGGTTACCCAGGCTGCGTGGCCTACCACCGGCTGCGTCGGCTACCGCCGGCTGCGGCCGTTAGCGGCGGGTGGGCATAGACATAGAGAAGCGCGCTCCGATCGCCTGCCACGGGGGAAGCGGGCGATAGGAGCGCGCACCACGAAGCTTAGCCATGGGGACCTGTGTCCACAACGGCTCTCCATACTTAATCATCGGGATTTCGGGCCAACTTGGGTCGCGCACGCACGGTCTTCGCGGCACGCTCGGTCCACTCCAGACAATTCGGACATAAGCCGGTAATGTGTCTATTGCCATTTCAAACAATTGCGAGAATTGCTCGGGAATTCGAGTCAGGTAATTGACACCGAATTTGTTTTCGGAATCGCGTAACCTGTCGGCCTAACGCCATTCGGTGCAGCTCAGGCGGATCTCTGCAGCGCCCGATCAGATGGCTGCCATCAGGTCAAACGTGAGCCGTCACCGATTCGGCTGATATCGCGGCAATGAATGGGCGACCCCCGGCTGAGTGACGACGGTCAAGATCTCAAAAGATGTTCCTAAGCTCGCCGGGTGACTTCGCAGGAGCCTGAAAACCCGCATTCCGCCGACTCCGGCAACCCCGACACCGAGGTGCTCATGGTGGCCTCTCCGGCGCCGGTGTTCGTCGACGAGTCCGGTCGCCGGCGCAAGCTGCTCCGCCGTGTCGCCTACGGCTTCGGTGCCGTGTGCATGCTCTACGGCGGTCTGGTGAGCGTGAGCCTGGCCGGTGGCCCGGTCAGTTCCAGTGTGGTGCTGCCGCTGCCCGACCTGGGCGACGACGATGACGACAAGATCCAGGCCGCGCCCAAGCCGCCCGTGCCGAGGCCGATCCCGGCGCCGACGACCCGGTCGCCGCGCCTGCTCACCGAGTCGCTGCGCCGACCGGCCACCCCGTCCACCCGGGACACGCGGCGTGCGGAGGCGCCACGAGCCACCTCGTCCGTCGTCGTACCGGGGCCGAAGCCGCCCGCCCGGGTCAGCCCGTCGCCCAGCAAGTCGCCCGCCCCGGTGGAGTCGGGCACCGTCAGCCCGTCGCCCACCCCCACCGGCTCGTCCTCGGCGAGCCCCAGTACCCCGGTCTCGGGACCGACCACCCAGGCGCCGCCGGTCCCACCCAAGAAGCCCTCCACGGGCGGCTCGGGGGGCGGCGCCGAGGACGTCGGTTCCGGGACCGGTACCAGCGCGCCGCCGCCGGCCCCGCCGGTGCGCACGCCGGACCCCAAGCCGGACCCCAAGCCGGACCCCAAGCCGGACCCCAAGCCGGACCCCAAGCCCGTGACCACCTCGGATCCGAAGCCCGCGACCACCCCGGACCTCATCCCTGAGCGTGTGATCGTGACGCGCACGCCGCCGCCTCTGGTGGACGTAGGGGAGGGCGCGTGACCCGGCACGGTCGTATCCGGGCACGTCGCCGGCTGCTGCCCCGGCCGCGGATCATGCTCGGCACGCTGATGATCGCGCTGTTCGTCGCGGTCCTGGTAGTGCAGGCGTACATCAACTCGGAGTTCAAGGCCGACCACGTCTCGACGGAGGTTGGTGACCAGGCAGGCGTCCCGGCCGGGATCCTGGACGGCGGCCCGGTCATCAACACGACCGGCGGGCAGGTGAGTTCCAATCACCTGCCCGCCAAGACGATCGCGCTGACCTTCGACGACGGCCCCGACCCGGCCTGGACGCCGCAGATCCTCCAGGTGCTCGCGGAGAACGACGCGCACGGCACGTTCTTCGTGGTCGGCTCCGAGGTGGCCCGCCACCCGGACGTCGCTCAGCAGATCGCGGACGGCGGGCACGAGTTCGGTCTGCACACGTTCACCCACCCGAACATGCAGCTGCTCGCCCCCTGGCGCCGCAAGCTCGAGCTCTCCCAGACGCAGATGGCGATCGCCCGGGCGGCGGGAGTGCACACCAACCTGGTGCGCTTCCCGTACTCGTCCAAGTCGCAGGCCATCGACGAGACGAACTGGAAGCTGGTCAAGGAGGCCGGCGAGCAGGGCTACCTGGTCGTGGTCAACGACACCGACAGCAATGACTGGCAGCGGCCCGGGGTGCCGCGGATCATCCTGAACGCCACCCCGAAGGGCGACGAGTCGGCGGTGGTCCTGTTCCACGACGCCGGTGGCGACCGTGCGCAGACCGTGGAGGCGCTGCGCACGTTCATCCCGGCGATGAAGGCGCGCGGGTACCGGTTCACCACGGTCACCGAGGGACTCAACGTCGGGCTGAAGCAGGCCGAGAACGCGCCGCCGCTGCTCGCGTACAACGAGCCGGCCCCGGCGTCCGACCACTGGCGGGGTCAGGCCCTGCTGTGGACGGTCGGGCTGGCCGACGGTCTGGTGTATGCGATCGCCGGCCTCTTCCTGGTCGTCGGGCTGCTGACCATCGGGCGTACCGGCCTGCTCCTGCTGCTCGCCGGCCGGCACGCCCGGCAGCGGCGCGAGGCCGGTTTCCGCTGGGGCCCCGAGGTGACCGAGCCGGTGTCGGTGATCGTGCCCGCCTACAACGAGAAGGAGGGCATCGAGGCCGCGGTCCGGTCGCTGTCCGGCGGCGACTACCCGGCCATCGAGGTGGTGGTCGTCGACGACGGCTCCACCGACGGCACGGCGTCGATCGTGGAGCGGATGCGGTTGCCGAACGTCCGGGTGGTCCGGGTGCCCAACGGCGGCAAGTCGAACGCGTTGAACACCGGCGTCGCCCTGGCCAAGAACGACCTGATCGTCACCGTCGACGGCGACACCATCTTCGAACCGGACTCGATCCGCCGGCTGGTGCAGCCGTTCGCCCGGCCGTCGGTCGGCGCGGTGGCCGGCAACGTCAAGATCGGCAACCGGCGCAGCCTGGTCGCCCTATGGCAGCACATCGAGTACGTGATCGGGTTCAACCTGGACCGCCGGCTGTACGAGGTCCTCAACTGCATGCCCACGGTGCCCGGCGCGATCGGGGCGTTTCGGCGCCGGGCGCTCGCCGAGGCGGGCGGGTTCAGCGACGAGACGCTGGCCGAGGACACCGACATCACGATGGCGCTGTGCCGGGCCGGGTGGCGGGTCGTCTACGAGGAGCGGGCGCGGGCCTGGACCGAGGCGCCGGCCACGCTGGAGCAGCTCTACCGCCAGCGGTACCGGTGGAGCTACGGGACCATGCAGGCGATGTGGAAGCACCGCGGGGCGCTCACCGACCGCGGCGCGTCCGGGCGGTTCGGCCGCCGCGGGCTGCCCTTCCTGGCCCTCTTCGGGGTCGCGTTGCCGATGCTCGCGCCCGTGGTCGACATCATGCTGGTGTACGGCGTGGTGTTCTGGGAGCTCGAGGAGACCGTCCTCGCCTGGACCGGGATGCTGCTGCTCCAGATGGTCACCGCCGCGATCGCGTTCCGGTTCGACCGGGAGGCGATGGGACCGCTCTGGCGCCTGCCGCTTCAGCAGTTCGCGTACCGGCAGCTCATGTATCTGGTCCTGATGCAGTCCGCCACGACGGCGTTGACCGGTGGGCGTCTTGGCTGGCACAAGCTGCGCCGGGCCGGGCTGGTGCGGGGCGGGCCTCAGACCGGCTCGGTCGCCGCACCCGATCTCGACGTCGCGCCGAAGGTCGACTCCTGGCCGCCGACTCTGCACCAGGTGCCGTTCGACCCGCATCCGGCGTCCGGCCGGGCGGCCGCGCGGCCCGCGGTCCCGTCCCAGATGTCCCACGCCAACGGCTATGACCTGCCGTCCGCCGGCTCGCCCCCGGGTGGCGGCTCAGGCCCGGTACGCACCGGGTAGGACCGGCCCCGCACCGCCCGAACTGCAGCCGGGCGGTGCGGGGCCGAGTCTGTCGCTCAGACGCGCATCAGTTCGCGGTCTCCCTCACGCTCCGCGAACGGGAACACCACGTGCAGGGACGTGCCGTCGCCCGGGCGGTCGGAGAGCGCCACCGTGGCGTGGTGGGCGTCCAGGATGCGTTTCGCCACGGCCAGGCCACGGTCCGGTCCGGTCGCCTCCGACGGGTTCGCGATGGCGCCGTAGTAGAGGTGCGGGAACAGGTCCGGGCGCGCGTCGCCGGGCATGTCCATGTCGTCCAGGCGCAGCGTCGGGCCGGACTCGATCTCGGTACCGACCCGCACCCGGCCGCCGGACGGCGTGTACTTCACCGCCGCGAAGAGCAACTGCATGAGCACCTGCTCGAGGCGCACCGGATCGGCGACGATCGGCAACGCCGGGCCGCCGGCCTGGTTGAGGATCCAGATCTGCTTGGTAGCGGCGATCGGGCGGACCGCCTCGACCGCACGCTGGGTGAGGCGGGTGAGGTCGATCTGACGCATGTGCAGGCTTTCGTTGCCGGCTCCGGCTCCGGCCAGGCTCAGCAGGTGGTCGAGCAGGTCGCGCATCCCGCGTACGTGCGCCGCCGACGCGTGCCCGACCAGGTCGGCCAGCTCCGGGTCGTGATGGCCGGTCCGGCCCAGCCCCTCCAGGTATGCGTCCATCAGCCGCAGCGACGGTTTGAGCTCGCCGCCGACCAGCGCGGTCAGTTCGTCCTTGCGGCGTTCCAGCTCCTGCAGCCGGGCGGTGGTGTTGGCCAGCGTCACCGCGTAGCGACGCAGCTCCAGCTGGGCGGTCACCTGCCCGGCCAGCGCCCGCAACGCCTGGAACTGCTCGACCTCGAGGTGCCGCGGCTCCGAGTCGACGACGCACAGCGTGCCCAGCGCGAACCCGTCGGAGGTGATCAGCGGCGCGCCCGCGTAGAACCGGATGCCCTCGCCGGTCCGCACCGCCGGATTGTCCGCGAACCGGGCGTCCCGGTGGGTGTCCGGCACCACCAGCAGATCCTTGCCGAGGATGGCGTGCGCGCAGAAGGACAGCTCGCGCGGGGTCTCGGTGAGGTCGGTGCCGATCCGCGCCTTGAACCACTGCCGGTCCGTGTCGACCAGGGAAACCAGAGACATGGGTACGCCACAGACGTGGGACGCCAGCGCGACGATGTCGTCGAAATCCTTCTCCGCCTCGGTGTCCAGCACGCCGAGCGCGTACAGGGCAGCCAGCCGGTCGGTCTCGTTGCTGGGGTACGGAGCTTCCATACGCAAGGCTTACCACTCAAAAGTAGCAATCCTCGCTTTTCACCCAGATCTATAACCTGGCCGGGGCGGGCGGCAGGTCGTACGCGAGATCCATGATGTGGTGGTCCTGCAGCTCACCCAGCGGAGCCCACGCCTCATAGACGCCCCGCTCGTAACACCGCGCCCCGGTGACCGCCAGGCTCTCCGCGTCCGGCCGGAGCAGCCGCAGCCGGGCCCACCGCTCGTCGCGCTGAAGCACCCAGCAGACCGTGCCCCGCCACAGCGCCTGCTCGGCCCGCCGGCTCAACGTCTGCACCGGATAGCGGGCGGCCCGGGTCAGCGCGCGCACCCGGAACTCCTCCGGCGGATCCGCCACCGCCTGGTACTCGTGCTCGTTGATGCGCCCCACCAGCTGGGCGGTCGGCGCGTCCGTGCAGGGCACGTACTCCCGGTCCGGGGTGATGCCGGGCAGCCCCTCGAGCAGCCGGCGCCACTTCGGCCCCGCCAGCCGCAGCCAGCCGTGCTGCTCCGGCTGGTAGGTGTAGAGCACGACCTCCTCGCCGGCGGACGAATAGCCGAGCAGCTGCGCGTTCGCAGGCAGCGGCAGATCGGCGAAACCGGCGCTGATGTACTCCGGGATCAGGTCGTCGCTGCTCGGGGTGAAACCGGTGCCCAGCACGAGCGCGCCGATCCGCTGGTGGGCCGGGAGCGCGGCGAGGCCCGGCTGAGCGGCGCCACCGGGGATCTCGTAGTCGACCGGGTCGACCGCGCGCCAGCGCAGCGCGTACCCCACCTCGGTGTCCATCGCGCCGTCCGTACGCAGCAGGGCCAGCTCCTCGGGCCGCCGCAGGTGCTCGATGTCGCAGGCGCGGTAACAGAACCCGTACGGCAACCAGCCACCCAGATGGCCCGCGACCTGGGCGGCGGAGAGGACCTTCACCATCCGGGTGCCGCGCCTGACCGCCGCGGTCTCCCGGATGCGATGCAGGGCCGGATCCTCGCGGTGCGAGGCGGACTGACTCATCCGCTGCACATCGGCCCAGCCCAGATCGCGGTGGAGCGGCGCCATCAGGGGTGGCTCCAGGGGCTCCAGGTCGACCTCACGGGTCACGGTCACGGACGCACCGTAATCGCGCAGGGTGGATTCAAGGTGAACGATGGGTTGCCTCAGCCCTGCGTGTATGCAGGATCACGTGTGGCACAGTTGGCCCCGATGAGTACGCGCGAGGAGCGAGCCACGCGCCGCGCCGGGGAATTCCCGCCGCCGCCGGAGCCGCTGGCAGTACCGGTCTTCGACAGCCACACCCACCTGGACATCACCGTCCACGAGACATCCGGCCCCGGGGTCACCGAGCTGATCGACGCGGCCGTCCGAGCCGGAGTGGACCGAGTCGTCCAGGTCGGAGTGGATGTAGCGTCCTCGAAATGGGGCGCCGAACTGGCGGCCCAGGACGAGCGGGTGCTGGCGGCGGTCGCCATCCACCCCAACGACGCGCCGCGGCTCGCCGACCTCGACGAGGCCCTGCGCGAGATCGAGGCACTCGCCGCCCTGCCGCGGGTCCGGGGGATCGGCGAGACCGGGCTCGACACGTTCCGTACGAATGCCGCCGGTCGCCCCGCGCAGGAGACGAGTTTCCGCGCCCACATCGCGATCGCCAAGCGTCATCACCGAGCGTTGATCATCCACGATCGCGACGCGCACGCCGACGTCCTCCGGCTGCTGGACGAGGAAGGCGCCCCGGAGGTCGTCGTCCTGCACTGTTTCTCCGGCGACGAGGCCTTCGCTCGTGAATGCGTGCGCCGCGGCTACTTCCTCAGCTTCGCCGGGACGGTCACCTTCGGTAGCGCCGACAACCTCCGCGCGGCCGCACGTGCCACCCCGCCGGCGCAGATGCTGGTGGAGACCGACGCGCCCTACCTGACGCCCAAGCCGTTCCGCGGCCGACCGAACGCGTCCTATCTCATCCCGCACACGATGCGGGCGCTCGCCGAATACACCGGGCACGACCTGGACGAGCTGTGCGCGGCGGTCTCCGCCAACGGCGAGCGCGTCTTCGGCCCCTGGAAATAGAACCTCCCCGGCCTTTGGTGCGGGCCTTTGCTGCCGGCGCTTTCGCCGGGCGTGGGTCCGAGCGGGTTGCCAGGCGGCCGGGGTGCCCACTCGCCGACGTTATCCACCGTCCCCGGGCTGTCAGGTTTCTTCGACCCAGGCGTTGGCGTTCAGGGCGCGGCCGATCTCCGTGAGCTGGGCCGCGAAGGCCACGGGCGCCGCGTTGAGGGGTCCGCGGGAGACGAAGCGGACCGCCCAGCGCCGGCCCGGCGCCACGTTGTAGATGCGGTGAATCACCCGGGCGCCGCGGGGGTCGGGCTCCACGGTGGTCACGCCCCGGTACCACCACTCGCCCTGCTGGCTGACCGAGCGCTCCTGCCGGTCGACCGCCACGGTGATGCGGCTGCCGTCCTTCGTCACGGTGAACTCGTCGCCGTCGGGTGGCTCGGCGTCGCCGGTCGCGGCCAGCGGGGAACGGCCGCCGGGGCGCACGTCCAGCAGGAGGTCGGTCACCGCGTCCGGCGAGGCCTCCACGACACCGCGCAGCACCAGCAGCTCAGTCATGCGTTCCGTTGTATCAACCGCACCGTAGGCTGTGCGCCCATGGCTGACGCACTGCTCGGGCCGGCGGAGATCCGGGAGCTCGCCGCCCGGCTGGGTGTGGCGCCGACGAAGAAGCTCGGACAGAACTTCGTGCACGACCCGAACACGGTTCGGCGGATCGTGGCGGCCGCGGGGCTGCGTCCCGACGACGTCGTGATCGAGGTCGGTCCGGGGCTGGGCTCGCTGACGCTGGGGCTGGTCGGCGCGGCTGCGCACGTACACGCGGTGGAGATCGACCCGGCCCTGGCCGCCGCCCTGCCGGAGACCGTGCGGTCCGACCGGCTGACCGTGCATCCCAGGGACGCGCTGCGGGTGACGGCGGACGAGTTCGATCCGCCGCCCACGATGCTGGTCGCCAACCTGCCGTACAACGTGGCCGTCCCGGTGGTGCTCAACCTGCTCGCCGGGCTTCCCACGCTGCGCGGTGGGCTGGTGATGGTGCAGAAGGAGGTCGCCGACCGGTTGGTCGCGGGGCCGGGATCCAAGGTGTACGGGATTCCGTCGGTCAAGCTCGCCTGGTACGCCGAGTCGCGCGCCGCGGGGCGCGTACCCCCGGCGGTGTTCTGGCCCGTACCGAACGTGGACTCCGGCCTGGTCGCCTTCACCTGCCGTGACCATCCCGTGGCGGATCGGAAGAAGGTCTTCGCGGTGATCGACGCGGCCTTCGCGCAGCGTCGCAAGACCCTCCGCGCGGCGCTCGCCGGATGGGCCGGCGGACCGGCCCGGGCCGAGGAGACGCTGGTCAAGGCGGGCATCAACCCTCAGGTGAGAGGGGAGTCGCTGTCCGTGCGCGAGTTCGCCGCGATCGCGGCCGCCGCTGATTCCCTGGGGTACGGCGGTAAGCTCAGCGCGTCCCGCGTCCAGCCCGAGGAGGTCGACCAGTGACCCGGTGCCCGAGCGGTGTGCTGCCCGTGAGCAGCACCGCGTGACGGAGGCCTGGGGTCCTGAGGATGGCGGGCGGCATTCCGGTCCGGTCCGGATCCGTGTCCCCGCCAAGATCAACCTGCACCTCGGCGTGGGTGCGTTGCGTCCGGACGGCTTCCACGAGCTGACCACCGTCTATCACGCCATCAGCCTCTTCGACGAGCTGCGCGCGAGCCACGGTGACACGCTCGCGCTGACCATGGAGGGCGAGGGTCAGGGCGAGCTCGCCCTGGACGAGACCAACCTGGTGATCCGGGCCGCCCGTGCCCTGGCCGCGCACGCCCGCGTTCCCGCGTACGCCCGCCTGCATCTCCGCAAGTCGATCCCGCTGGCCGGTGGCCTGGCCGGCGGCAGCGCCGACGCGGCGGCCACGCTGCTGGCCTGCGACGCGCTGTGGGGGACCGGCCTGGCCCGCGAGGAGCTGGCCGAGATCGGTGCGGCGCTCGGATCGGACATCCCGTTCCTGCTGCACGGCGGCACCGCCCTGGGCACCGGGCACGGCGAGGTGATCAGCCCGGTCCTGGCCCGGCCGACCACCTGGCACTGGGTGGTGGCGATCGCCGACGGCGGTCTGCGCACCCCGGATGTCTACCGCGAGCTGGACAGGCTGCGTGACCACGGTCAGGCGCCGGCGGCTCTGGACACCCCGGACGTGCTGATGGCCGCGCTGCGCCAGCGCGACCCGAAGGTGCTGGGCGATGCGCTGGGCAACGATCTCCAGGCGGCGGCGGTGTCGCTGCGCCCCGAGCTGGCCGACGTGCTGCAGGCGGGTTCGAAGGCGGGAGCGGTGACCGGCATCGTCTCCGGTTCCGGCCCGTCGGTGGTGTTCCTGGCCACCGACGCGGCGCGCGCCGAGCACCTGGCTCAGGCGCTGACCTCGGCCGGGGTGTGTCGCGAGGCACGTACCGCGCGTGGGCCGATGCCGGGAGCCCGGATAACCTAGAGCCCATCGTGGCCAATATCGTAAATCTGGACCGGGTCGGCAAGGGTTATGGCGCCGCCGGTCAACTGCTCACCGACGTCTCCCTGGGGCTGGACGACGACGCCCGGCTGGGCATCGTCGGCCTCAACGGCGCCGGCAAGTCCACCCTCCTGCGTCTGCTCGCCAAGACCGAGGATCCCGACTCCGGCCGGGTCACCCACCGCCGTGACCTGCGCGTGGCGACGCTGCCGCAAAACCTGGACCTGGCGCCGGGGCTGACCGTGCGCGACGTGGTGCTCGGTACGGCCTGGCTGCCCGAGGGCATGGGCGCCGAGCACGAGTGGGCCGGCGACTCGGGCGTCCGCACCATCCTCACCGGTCTGGGCATGGCTCACCTGGGGCTGGATTCGCCGGTCGGCCCGATGTCCGGTGGTGAGCGGCGGCGGGTGGCGCTGGCCGCGCTGCTGGTCCGGGACGCCGAGCTGCTGATCCTCGACGAGCCGACCAACCATCTGGACGTGGCCGGTGTCGACTGGCTGGCCAAGCACCTGCTCACCCGGCGCGGGGCGCTCGTGGTCGTCACCCACGACCGCTGGTTCCTGGACGCGGTCTGCACCGCCACCTGGGAGGTGGTGGACGAGTCCGTGCACATGTACGAGGGTGGTTACGCCGCCTGGATCCTGGCCCGCGCCGAACGGCAGCGGGTGGCCGCGGTCACCGAGTCCCGCCGGCAGAATCTGCTCCGCAAGGAGATCGCCTGGCTGCGTCGCGGCCCGCCGGCCCGGACGTCGAAACCGCAGTTCCGGATCGACGCGGCGAACGCGCTGATCGCCGACGTGCCGCCGGTGCGCGACTCGGTCAGCCTGCAGAAACTGGCTACCTCGCGGCTCGGCAAGCAGGTCTACGACCTGGAACGGGTCACGCTGAAGGCCGGTCCGAAGAAGATCCTCGACGACCTCACCTGGCACGTCGGCCCGGGCGACCGGATCGCGCTGCTGGGTGCGAACGGCGCCGGCAAGACCACCATGCTGCGTCTGCTGGCCGGGATCACCGAGCCGGACGGCGGCACGATCGTGCGCGGCTCGACCGTGAAGCCCGCGTTCCTCTCCCAGGAGCTGCGGGAGCTGCCCGGAAAGCTGCGTCTGCTGGAGGCGGTCGAGGAGGTCGCGCGGCGGGTCCAGCTGGGTGACCGGGAGTTGTCCGCGTCGCAGCTGGCCGAGGTGTTCGGCTTCACCGACAAGCGGCTGTGGACGCCGGTGAGCGACCTGTCCGGTGGCGAGCGGCGGCGGTTGCAGATGCTGCGGCTGCTGGCCGGCGAGCCGAACGTCCTGCTGCTCGACGAGCCCACCAACGACCTGGACACCGACACGCTGGCCGCTCTCGAGGACCTGCTGGACAGCTGGCCGGGCACGATGATCGTGGCCAGCCACGACCGTTACCTGGTCGAGCGGGTGACCGAGACGGCGTACGGCTTCTTCGGCGACGGTCGCCTGGTCCACCTGCCCGGCGGCGTGGACGAGTTCCTGGCCCGGGTGCAGACGCCGACCGGCGAGATGCCGGCGACCGCTCCGGGTGTCGCCCGAGCGAGTGCGCCCGGGATGTCGGCGGCCGAGGCGCGCGCCGCCAAGAAGGATCTGACCCGGCTCGAGCGGCAGATCGCCAAGCTGGACGAGCGGGAAACCAAGATCAACGAGGGGCTGGCCGAGCACGGTCACGACTACGACCGTGTCGTCGAGCTGGACACCCAGCTCAAGGCCGTGCAGGCGGAGCGGGAGCAGGCCGAGGAAGCGTGGCTGGAGCTCGCGGAGCGCGTACCGGAGGGGTGATCCGGGGGTGCTCCTGCGACGCCGGATCACGATGCGCGAGAATCGACGTCGAGACCACCGGCCCGACGTTGGAGACGGACACATGGCGCACTACCCGGTCAACCACCCGATGCGGCCGCTCTACCGCGCCCTCGCCGCGCTGGCCGGGCTCTACCTGGTGCTCTACGGCGTGGTCGGCTTGATCATGGTGAGCGACGGCGGCCTCTTCGGGCACCCGGACGAGCGCATCCTCGGCCAGGGCGGCAACCTCTTCTGGTCGATCGTCTCGCTGCTGGTCGGCGTCGTGGTGCTGATCGCGACCGTGCTGGGCCGCAACATCGACACCGAGGTCAACCGGGTGCTCGGCTGGGGCCTGCTGGTGGTCGGCAGCTACGAGCTCGCCGCCAGCCGCACCGACGCGAACTTCCTCGACTTCAGCATCGCCACAGTGGTCGTCACCTACCTCGTGGGGCTGGCGCTCGTCACCTCGGGGCTGTATATCAAGACGGAGCGCACGGAGAACGCCGGCGCCCCGCGCCAGGTGAGGGAGGGTCGCACGGCCTGATGGCGCATTTCCCCCTCAACCATCACCTGCGTCAGACCTATCGTTTCATCGCCGCCCTCGCCGGGCTCTACCTGCTCGTCGCCGGCGTGATCGGCCTCGTCCAGACCGCCGGCGACCCCTTCTTCGACCGCACCGGCGGCGACTGGGCCCTCGGCCTGCGGGTCAACCCGGCCGGCTCGTGGCTGCTGGTGATCCTCGGCGTGCTGATCCTGGGCGGTGCCGTGATCGGCGGCAACGTCTACCACCACTTGAGCATGGTGCTCGGCTGGGGCGTGATGGGCATCGCCATGTTCGTGATGGCGGCCATCCAGACCGACGTCAACGTGCTGAACGTGTCGATGGTCAACGTCGTCGTGCTGGCCGCGGCCGGCCTGCTCGTGCTGACGGCCGGCCTCTACGGCAAGGTCGAGCGGGCCTGACCCACCCGACCCTGCCGGTTCAGTTCGCCTTGCGGGCCTTCGCCGTGTGCCTATTTCGCCTTACGGGCCTATTTCGCCCTGCGGGTCAGCAGGGTCGGCTTGGCCTCCAGGTGGGACAGGCCGTTCCAGGCCAGGTTGACCAGGTGCGCGGCCACCATTTCCTTCTTGGGCTTGCGCGCCTCCCGCCACCACTGGCCGACCAGCGCCACCATCCCGACCAGCGCCTGCGAGTAGAGCTCGGCGAACTTCGGGTCCAGGTTCCGCTGCTTGAACTCGGCGCCGAGGATGTGCTCGACCTGGTGTGCCACGTCGTTCATCACGCTGGAGAAATTGCCCGCCGGGGACAGCACCGGCGACTCGCGGACCAGCACCTGGAAGCCGTGCGGCTCGTCCTCGATGTAGTCCAGCAGCGCTAGTGCCGCCTGTTCCAGCAGCTCACGTGGGTGGCCCGCGGTGAGCGCGGCGGCGATCCGGTCGAGCAGCGAGCGGACCTCCCGGTCCACCACCACGGCGTACAGACCCTCCTTGCCGCCGAAGTGCTCGTAGACCACCGGCTTGGAGACCTTGGCGCGGGCGGCGACCTCCTCGACGCTGGTGCCGTCGAAGCCTCGCTCGGCGAACAGCTGCCGCCCGATGGCGATCAACTGCTCGCGGCGCTGGGCTGCGGACATGCGCACCCGCGACGTCCCCTGCGTTACGTTCGTCGTGGCGCGAGCGCGTCGCCCCCGAGGTGGTGCTGGGCTGTCGTTCAACTCGGTCACCCGGCCATCCTGCCAGGACGGCCGGGTCTGCGTTGACTCACTCAGTTCGCAACCTTGGTCGGCTTGGCGGTCATCTTGGCGGCCAGGCGATCCATCCGAGGCCACTTGACGTCGGACGCGGCGCCGGTCTTCTCGAACAACCAGATCACCCGGGCCGAGATGTCGATCTGGCCACGCAGGACACCGTGCCGGGCGCAGGTCGGGTCGGCGTGGTGCAGGTTGTGCCAGCTCTCGCCGAAGGACACGATCGCCAGCGGCCAGAAGTTCGCCGCCTTGTCGCCGTTGCGGACCTCGAACGGGCGCTCACCGTACACATGGCACACCGAGTTGATCGACCAGGTGATGTGGTGCAGCAGGCCGATGCGGACCAGGCCGGCCCAGAAGAACGCGGTCAGGGCGCCCTGCCAGGACATCGTGATCAGGCCGCCGGCCAGCGCAGGTCCGAGCGTCGAGACGACCACGATCAGCGGGAACAGCTTGTCGACCCGGGCGATCGCCTTGTCCGCCATCAGGTCCGGGGCGAACCGGGCCCGGTTGGTGAGCTCACGCTTGAACAGCCAGCCCATGTGCGCGTACCAGAGGCCCTTGGTCAGGGCCCAGAAGCCGGTGCCGAACCGCCACGGCGAGTGCGGGTCACCCTCCTGGTCGCTGAACGCGTGGTGCCGCCGGTGGTCGGCCACCCACTGGATGATCTCGCCCTCGATGGCCAGCGAACCGGCCACCGCCAGGGACACCCGCAGCCACGGCTTCGCCTTGAACGAGCCGTGCGTGAAGTACCGGTGGAACCCGACCGTGATGCCCAGGCCGGAGATCACATAGAAGACCGCGCCGATCGCGATGTCGGTCCAGGACAACCAGCCACCCCAGGCGATCGGGACCGCCACCAGGACCGCGAGGAAGGGGATCAGCACGAAGAGGTAGAGCGCGAACAGGATCCCCTTGGACTGCGGGCCCTCGGTGAGCGGCTTCGGACCGGTCTTCGGGGCGGACTCGGCGAGCGTGGATGTCATGGCACCTCACAGGTTCTTTGAACGGGGGAGTGGGGACGGGAACTTACGGCTACGTCACCGTAACCTACGCAACCGTAGCTTGCCTACACTCCAAGTGCCCCTTCGGCGGGTGTGCATGCGCGCTGAGGGAGAGCTAAAAATCAGGAAGCGGGCGGCCGCTAATATGTGGCTCGAGGGCTTCGCGCACAGAGGCGATGCCCGATTGGTCCCGGATCGTCTAATGGTAGGACCGCGGCTTTTGGTGCCGTTTATAGGGGTTCGAATCCTCTTCCGGGAGCATCTCGTGTTGAACTGACAACCCCAACACCCCACCTCTGGAGTTTCCGCGTGAGCCAGACTCAGCGCACCGTCGTCGTACTCGCCGCCGGTGAGGGCAAGCGGATGAAATCCGCCACGCCCAAGGTGCTGCACCCGCTGCTCGGCCGCACCCTGGTCGGGCACGTGCTGAGCGCGGCGGCCGCCGCCCGCGCCGAGCACACGATCGTCGTCGTCGGGCACAAGGCCGACCAGGTCACCGCCCACCTCGGCGAGATCGCGCCGGAGGCCACGCCGGTGCTGCAGGCCCAGCAGAACGGGACCGGACACGCCGTACGCATCGCCCTGGAGGCCGCGCCCGACGCGGCCGGCACCGTCGTCGTGCTCAACGGCGACGTCCCGCTGCTCCGGCCGGACACGGTCGAGGCGCTGGTGGTGGCGCACGAGCAGGCCGGGTCCGCGGGCACCGTGCTGGCCGCCGAGGTGGCCGACCCGACCGGGCTGGGCCGGGTGGTCCGCGACGCGAGCGGCCGGCTGGAGCGGATCGTCGAGGAACGCGACGCCTCGCCCGAGGTGCGCGCCGTCCGCGAGGTGAACGCCGGCATCTACGCCTTCGACGCGGCGCTGCTGCGCGAGGCGCTGAGCAAGCTCTCCACCGAGAACGACCAGGGCGAGGAATACCTCACCGACGTGTTCGAGCTGCTCACCTCGGTCGGGCACCCGGTCGGCGTGTTCGTCGCGCCGGACGCGGAGGAGACGCTGGGCTGCAACGACCGGGCCGAGCTGGCCGGGCTGCGGGCCCGCCTGCGCGACCGGGTGAACACCGCCTGGCTGCGGGCCGGAGTGTCGATCTTCGACCCGGCCACCGCCTGGATCGACGTGACCGTGACTCTCGAACCGGACGCCCAGATCGAGCCCAACTGCCGGCTCACCGGCCGGACCACGGTCGCCGCCGGTGCGGTCATCGGACCGGACACCACGCTCGAGGACACCACCGTCGGCGAGGGGGCGACCGTCCTGCGGACCCACTCGATCGGCGCCGAGGTCGGACCGGCGGCCACCGTCGGGCCGTTCTCCTACCTGCGGCCGGGCACCCGGCTCGGCCGCAAGGCCAAGGTCGGCGGGTTCGTCGAGACCAAGAACGCGGAGTTGGGCGACGGTGCGAAGGTGCCGCACCTCACGTATGTGGGGGACGCCACCATCGGGGCCAAGGCCAACATCGGCGCCGGCACGATCTTCGCCAACTACGACGGGGTCAACAAGCACCACACCACGGTCGGTGAGGCCGCCTTCGTGGGCAGCGACACCGTGCTGATCGCGCCCGTGGAGATCGGGCCCGGGGCGTACGTCGCCGCAGGTAGCGCCATCGACAAGGGGGTGCCGGCCGGCAACCTCGGCGTCACCCGGGCGCAGCAGCGCAACATCGAGGGGTGGACCGAGCGTAAGCGGCCGGGCACGGTTTCCGCCGACGCGGCGCAGCGTGCGGCCGACCAGCAGAAGTGAGCAGTCCCACCCCGCTTGCCTGAGCGGGTGGCTTCCAGGCGGCCGAGGGGGATACTGCAAGCGAAGAATCCCCCTCGACCCACGGGAGAGACCAGACCGATGGGCAGCATCGTCGCGGAGAACCGCAAAAGTTTGATGCTCTTCTCCGGACGCGGCTTTCCGGAGCTGGCCGAGGAGATCGGGCAGGTGCTGGGCATCGAGCCCACCCGCTCAGATTCGTACGAGTTCGCGAACGGCGAGATCTTCGTCCGGTTCAAGGACTCGGTACGCGGCTCGGACTCGTTCGTCGTCCAGTCCATGACCGAGGGGATCAACACCTGGGTCATGGAGACGCTGATCATGATCGACGCGTTGAAACGCGGGTCGGCCAAGAGGATCACCGTCGTCCTGCCGTTCTACCCGTACTCACGCCAGGACAAGAAGCACCGAGGCCGGGAACCGATCTCCGCCCGCCTGGTCGCCGACCTGCTCAAGAGCGCCGGCGCCAACCGGATCCTCACGGTCGACCTGCACACCGCGCAGATCCAGGGCTTCTTCGACGGCCCGGTGGACCACCTCTTCGCGATGGACATCCTGGCCCAGCACGTACAGAAGAAGTTCGAAGGCCGGCCGATGACCGTGGTCGCGCCCGACTCCGGCCGGGTCCGCGTGGCCGAGCGCTGGACCGACCGGCTGGGCGGCTGCCCGCTGGCGTTCATCCACAAGACCCGCGACCCGCTCAAGCCCAACCAGGTGGTGGCCAACCGCGTGGTCGGCGAGGTCGAGGGCCGGGTCTGCCTGGTCGTCGACGACATGATCGACACCGGCGGCACGATCGCCAAGGCGGCGGACATCCTGTTCGACACCGGTGCGGCCGACGTCGTGGTGGCGGCCACCCATGCGCTGCTCTCCGACCCGGCCACCGAACGGCTGAAGAACAGCCGGATCAGTGAGCTCGTGGTGACGAACACGCTGCCGCTGCCGGCCGAGAAGCAGCTCGACAAGATCACTGTGCTGTCGATCGCCCCGCTGCTGGCCCGGGCTATCCGCGAGGTTTTCGACGACGGCTCGGTCACGACACTCTTCGGCGGCTTGAGCTGAGCACCCTGCAAGTTGCACCTGTCGTGTCGTGATTTTGCTCTTGGCGGGGACCGGTTCTTCGATGTGGTGTGTGGGCAGGTAAGCTGGTGCGGTTGCCACGGCGAGGGTGCCCCGTGGACTGCTGAAGTTCGCAGTCCTGGTGGAGGCGCCGTTATCGACGCGGTGCTCCGGGCTTGTGCCCAGCGCGCCCCTCTCGCCCGGCACCGCCGCAGCCCGCAGCCCGCCGACATGACGCAGCCGTTCAGTTGAGTTTCAGGAGTTTCCCCGTGTCCGAGGTAAAGATCAGCGCCGAGCCCCGCACCGAGTTCGGCAAGGGTGGTGCCCGCCGCACGCGCCGGGCCGGCCTGGTGCCCGCCGTGCTTTACGGTCACGGCGAGAAGCCACAGCACATCGCCCTCCCGGCCCGTGAGTTCGCCGCCGCGATCCGGCACGGCGGTCTCAACCAGGTGTTCACCATCGACATCGTCGGTGCCTCGGGCGCCACGCTCGCCCTGCCCAAGGCGATCCAGCGCGACCCGATCAAGGACACGTACGAGCACGTGGACCTGATCATCGTGAAGCGCGGCGAGAAGGTCCAGGTCGACGTCCCGGTGACGCTGGTCGGCGAGGCCGCCCGCAACACCCTGGTGGTCAGCGAGTCGACCACCCTGGCCGTGGTCGCCGAGGCCATGCACCTGCCGTCCGGCTTCGACGTCTCGATCGAGGGCCTGGAGGCGGGTTCGCAGGTCACCGCCGCCGACGTCAACCTGCCGCAGGGCACCGAGCTGGCCGTCGAGCCGGACTTCGTGCTCGCCAACATCAGCCAGGCGCAGACCGCCGAGCAGATGGAGGGCGACACCGGCGAGGAGGGCGAGTCCGCCGAGGGTTCGGCCGAGGGCGCCGCCACCGAGGAATCCGCTTCCTGATCTAACGTCTCTCATCAGGGGAAGTGCCCGTGTGGCGCTTCCCCTGATCTGTCTGTCTCTCTGGAGTGGCGATGAGCGAGCCCTGGCTGGTGGTGGGTCTGGGTAACCCCGGCAAGGAGTACGCGGGCAACCGGCACAACGTCGGCTTCCTGGTCGCCGACCTCCTCGCGTCCCGGGTCGGCGGGAAGTTCGGCCGGTCGAAGAAGGCGCACGCGGACGTCGCCGAGGGGCATCTCGGGTTCGGCGGGCCGAAGCTGATCCTGGTCAAGCCGCTGACCTACATGAACCTGTCCGGCGGCCCGGTCAGCCAGCTCGCCCAGTTCTTCAAGGTGCCGCTGGAGAACATCGCGGCCGTGCACGACGAACTGGATCTGCCGTACGGGCAGGTCCGCGCGAAGCGTGGCGGCGGTGAGGGTGGTCACAACGGGCTGCGTTCGATGTCGAAATCGCTGTCCACCAAGGAGTACGCACGGGTCCGGTTCGGTATCGGCCGCCCGCCTGGCCGGCAGGATCCGGCCGACTACGTGCTGTCCGACTTCTCCTCGGCGGAGCGCAAGGAGCTGGAGTTCCTCGTCGATCGGGCGGCCGACGTGACCGAGGCGATCGTGCTCGAGGGCGTCGAGTGGGCGCAGAACAAATACCACGGTTCGTAATCCGGCAAGGCTCAAATCGGATAGATCCTTTAGACCTTTTTGTCCGTCTATCCATGCCGTGACGCAGATCGGGCTCCACGCGTTGGTCACGTGAACGCACCGCACGGTGCGGTCCGTCCGGCGAACGTGGGGAGGTTCGGATGCGAGGCGACCTGTCCGAAGGGCGTGACCGAGCGCTCACCGAACCGACCGTGACGCTCCCGGTCATCGGGGCGCAGCGGCGCGAGTACGGCTACACCGACCCCGATCCGACGCCGGTCCCGGAGAACTACGCTCCGGCCAACCATCCGCCGGCCAACCACGGCCCGCGGACGCACCGGCCGTCACCGCGAAGCCGCAACCGGATCCCGGCGCCGTCGATCCCGACGAGCCCGCCACCGGCCGGCGCCGGCGACCTGAACCACCCGCCGCTGGCCGCCGAGGGAGGCCCGGCACGCAACCGGGCGGTCGAGCGGCTCTGGACGCCGGAGCCCAGCCGGTCGATGGCGGTGCGTCCGCCGTCCCGGCCGTTCGTCCGGGTCCGTGGCCGGCACGCCGCCATGTCCCGCCGGCAGCGGTGGGAACGCAGCTACGTCCGCGCCCTGGTGCTGTCCGACCTGTTCGCCGGAGTGGCGGCCGGCGCGGCCATGTTCGGGCTGCGCTTCGGCGACGTGGTGACCCCGTACAACCGGTGGTATCTGCTGCTCTCCGCGCTGCTGCCGGTGGTGCTGCTGGTGGTGCTGGCGGTGAGCCGGGCGTACGAGCGGCGCTTCCTCTTCGTCGGGACCGACGAGTACCAGCGGGTGTTCCGGGGTGGCGTCGGCCTGATCGCGGGCGTGGCCGTCCTGTCGTACGCGCTGGATCTTGATCTGGCCCGCAGTTATGTCCTGGCCGCCATCCCGACGGCGGTGATCACCGCGGGTGTCCTGCGCTTCGCGCTGCGCAAGCGGCTGCACAACGCGCGAGCCCGCGGCGAGCGACTGCGGCGCGTCATCGTGGTCGGCCACGAACTCAGCGTGATCGGCATCGCCCGGCAGCTCCGGCGTGAGCGGTATCACGGCCTCGAGGTCGTCGGCTGCTGCCTGCCGCCCGACTACGACGGCCTGGTCGACCTGCCGGTCTACGGAACCTTCGACGACGTCGCGACCGCGGTGGACGCCGCCGACGCGGACACCGTGGTGGTGCTCAGCTGCCCGGAACTGGACGGCGTGGTGCTGCGCCGGCTGGCCTGGCGGCTGGAACGCGACGAGGTTGACCTGGTCGTGGCCAGCGCGCTGATCGACGTGGCCGGCGCCCGGACCACCATCCGGCCGTTCGACGGCCTGCCCATGCTGCACGTCGAGCACCCCCGGCTGCACGGCGGAATCCGTCTGGTCAAGGAACTGGTGGATCGGCTGGGAGCACTGCTCCTCCTTGCATTGTTCAGCCCGCTGCTGCTGGGCGTCGCACTGTGCGTCCGGTTGACCAGTCGCGGGCCGGTACTCTTTCGGCAGGTTCGCGTCGGTCGTGACGGCCGCGAGTTCCGGATCTTCAAGTTCCGCAGCATGTATGTCGACGCCGAGGCCAGGCTGGCCGAGCTGAGGCACCTCAACGAGCACGACGGTGTGCTCTTCAAAATGCGCGACGACCCGCGCGTCACCCCGGTCGGTCGATGGCTGCGCCGGTTCTCGGTGGATGAGCTTCCGCAGCTGCTGAACGTCCTGACCGGTCAGATGTCGCTGGTCGGCCCCCGGCCTCCGCTCCCGTCGGAGGTGGCCGCCTACGCCGACGACGTCCGTCGCCGGCTTGCGGTCAAACCCGGCATGACAGGTCTCTGGCAGGTTTCCGGCCGTTCGGACCTTTCCTGGGAGGAGGCGGTCAGACTGGACCTGCGCTATGTGGAGAACTGGTCCCTCAGTTTGGACCTGGTGATCCTGTTGCGGACCATGACGGCGGTGGTTCGGTCCTCCGGGGCCTACTAGAGGGAAGGCGAGCGGCACATGAGCGAGACGAAGGCGTCGGCGCGCATCACCGGTCAGCGCGAACCGTCGGCCGAGGGTGGCACCCCGCCGGTGATCGACGCGGCATTCGCACGCTGGCTCGCCGACCGCGCCGGGCGGCTGCTGCTCCAGGTGCGCGAGGACATCGGGTACGCGGACGGTAAGGCGTTGAAAGCGGCCGGTGACAAGGCCGCGCACGACCTGCTGCGTACCGAGCTGGCCCGCTGGCGACCCGCGGACGCCGTGCTGTCGGAGGAGGACGACCAGTCCCGCCTGGCGTGGAGCGGCGGGAACGCGATGCGCCCGGATCGGCTGGACGCGTCCCGGGTCTGGGTCGTCGACCCGCTGGACGGCACCCGGGAGTTCTCCGAGGAGGGCCGCACCGACTGGGCCGTGCACGTGGCCCTCTGGACGGCGGACTGTTCCAGCCCGAGCTGCCTGGCGGCCGGTGCGGTGGCGATGCCGGCCCAGCACCGGACGATGGCGACCGATCACCCACCGGCGTACCCTCCGCTGCCTCTCTCGGCCGCGACCGGCGGACCGATCCGGATCGCCGCCAGCCGGACCCGTCCGCCCGCCTTCGTCACCGCCCTGGCCGAGGACATCGGCGCCGAGCTCGTCCCGATGGGATCGGCCGGCGTGAAGATCGCCGCGGTGATCAACGGTGACGCGGACGCCTACGTGCACGCCGGCGGCCAGTACGAGTGGGACTCCGCCGCACCGGTCGCTGTGGCGTCGGCCACGGGGCTGCACGCTAGCCGGATCGACGGATCTGAGCTGAAATACAACCAGGCCGATCCCAAACTGCCCGACCTGGTGGTCTGTCGTAAGGATCTTGCGCCGAGACTGCTCGCAGCGCTGCAGCGTCATCTGCCGGTAACCTGACCAACAGCCCAGCGCGAGTCAGAAAGATAACGATGAGTCAGACGAAGACCTACCGAGTGTCACACCTCGATGCCCTGGAGGCCGAGAGCATCTTCGTGATGCGCGAGGTCATGGCCGAGTTCGAACGCCCGGTCTTGCTGTTCTCCGGCGGCAAGGACTCGATCGTGATGCTCCGCCTGGCGGAGAAGGCGTTCGCGCCCGGCAAGATCCCGTTCCCGGTCATGCACATCGACACCGGGCACAACTTCCCCGAGGTGCTGGAGTACCGCGACACCCGGGTGGCTGCGCTGGGCCTCAACCTGGTCGTCGCGAGCGTGCAGGAGGCGATCGACACCGGCAAGGTGCGCGAGCTGCCCGACGGCACCCGCAACCGGATCCAGACGCCGGTGCTGCTCGCGGCGGTGGAGAAATACCGGTTCGACGCGCTCTTCGGCGGCGCCCGCCGCGACGAGGAGAAGGCCCGGGCCAAGGAGCGGGTGTTCAGCTTCCGCGACGAGTTCGGCCAGTGGGATCCGAAGAACCAGCGCCCCGAGCTGTGGTCGCTCTACAACGGCAAGCATCACGCGGGCGAGTCGATCCGGGTCTTCCCGCTGTCCAACTGGACCGAGCTGGACATCTGGCACTACATCGCCAAGGAGCGGGTGCCGCTGCCGGCCATCTACTACGCGCACGACCGCGAGGTCGTCGAGCGCGGCGGCATGCTCTACGCCGTGAACGAGTTCATCCGCCTCAAGGACGGCGAGACCTCCAGCGTCGAGCGGGTGCGTTACCGGACCGTCGGCGACGCCTCCCAGACCGCCGCGGTGCGTTCCGAGGCGGACACGGTGGACAAGGTGATCGAGGAGGTCGCGGCGACCCGGATCACCGAGCGCGGCGCCACCCGCGGCGACGACAAGGTCAGCGAGGCCGCGATGGAAGACCGCAAGCGAGAGGGTTACTTCTGATGTCCCAGGCAGTTCTCGAGCCGGAGTCGGCGCCGGCGCGTGGCATGGACCTGCTCCGGTTCGCCACCGCGGGCAGTGTCGACGACGGCAAGTCGACGCTGATCGGGCGGCTGCTGTACGACACCAAGACGATCTTCGAGGACCAGCTCGAGTCGGTCGAGGCGGTCAGCGCGGCGCGTGGCGACGAGTACACCAACCTCGCGCTGCTCACCGACGGCCTGCGCGCCGAGCGCGAGCAGGGCATCACGATCGACGTGGCGTACCGCTACTTCGCGACGCCGCGGCGGAAGTTCATCATCGCGGACACCCCGGGACACATCCAGTACACCCGCAACATGGTGACCGGGGCGTCCACGGCCGACCTCGCGCTGATCCTGGTGGACGCCCGCAAGGGCCTGGTCGAACAGTCCCGCCGGCACGCCTTCCTGACCAGCCTGCTGCGCGTCCCGCACCTGGTGCTCTGCGTCAACAAGATGGACCTGGTCGACTGGGACCAGTCGGTCTACGAGCGCATCGCGGACGAGTTCACCTCGTTCGCCGCGAAACTCGACGCTCCGGACCTCACGGTCATCCCGATCTCCGCGCTCAACGGCGACAACATCGCCTCCCGGTCGGACAAGAGCCCCTGGTACGAGGGCCCGTCCCTGCTCCACCACCTGGAGCACGTACACATCGCGTCGGACCGCAACCTGGTCGACGTGCGCTTCCCGGTGCAGTACGTGATCCGCCCGCAGTCGACGACGATCACCGACTACCGGGGCTACGCCGGCCAGGTGGCCTCCGGGGTGCTCAAGCCGGGTGACGAGGTGATGGTCCTGCCGTCCGGGCTGACCAGCACGATCGCTTCGATCGACACCGCCGACGGTCCACTGGACGAGGCCTTCCCGCCGATGTCGGTGACGGTGCGGCTGACCGACGAGATCGACATCTCGCGGGGCGACATGATCTGCCGGCCGAACAACGCGCCCGCCGTCGCCCAGGACATCGAGGCGATGATCTGCTGGATGGACGAGTCCGCACCGTTCTCGGTCGGCAGCAAATACCTGATCAAGCACACCACGCGTACGGCGAAGACGGTGGTGCGCGGCCTGCAGTACCGGCTCGACGTGAACACGTTGCACCGGGACGAGACGGCCGAGTCGCTGAGCCTGAACGAGATCGGCCGGGTGAAGCTGCGGACGGCGATGCCGCTGCTGGCCGATCAGTACCGGCGCAACCGGACGACGGGCGGCTTCGTGCTGATCGACGAGTCGAGCAACCGTACGGTCGCCGCCGGCATGATCATCGAGGCGTCATAGCGCCCACGACGCGGTGATGCACATATGTGCTCAGAGCAAAGGGGCGGGCCCGAAGGCCCGCCCCCTTTCTCGCTGAAGGAAGAGCGTCAGCCGACGCCCTGCACGGCCTTGTGCACGTGGACGCCCGCGGCCAGCTCGGTCATCTGCTGCTTGCTGAAGCCCAGCCCGCCCCAGAACTGGACGGCGAGGTAGACGTTCTTGGGCTGCTTGACGAAGATCGTCGAGCCGTAGTCGCCGTCGGCGCGGGCCGGCTCGGGGCTCGGCTTTCCGTTGGCGTCCGACACGTCGCCGCGCAGGCTCTTGCGCAGGATGCCGTCGCCGTCGCCGACCTTGATCTTCTCGCCCTGCGGGGTTCCGGCGTCCTTGCTCTCCAGGAAGACGGCGATCTTGTTCGAGTAGTCGCCCGGGTCGTAGATCGGCGCCTTGGACGGGTCGACGCCCGGGCCCGGGTTCTTGGCCTTGTCCGGGGCGATCACCAGCGCGTACTCGTTGACGGCCTGGACGAACCAGCCGTCCGGAACCGTGTCGACGGTGAAGCCTTTGGGCTGCTCACCCTTGTAGGCGACGAGCTGGATGCTCTTGGCCGACGCGGCGGGCGGAGCCTGGGCCTCGGTGCCGCCGGGGCCGGTGGCCGTGCCGGAGGTGGCGACCGCGAAGGCGGCCACCGCGGCGGCGACCGTGAAGAGCGAGCCACCGGCGGTCTGGATCGCCCGGCGCCGGCGCAGCGCGGTGCGTCCACGCGACAGGTCGGTGTCGGCCTGCTGGATGGTCGGCGCGACCGGCCGCCCGGCCACGTCCTCGAATGCGTCACGAAGGTCCATCATCGATTCACTCCTTGCCGAAGAAACGAGCCACGGGGCTCGAGAGCGGTGCGCAGCCGGTCGAGCGCACGGGCGGTCTGGCTCTTGACGGTGCCCTCGGAACAGTTGAGGGCGTCAGCGGTCTCGGCGACGCCGAGGTCGTAGAAGTAGCGGAAGACGACCGCGGCGCGCATCCGGGGCGGAAGCTCCTTCAGCGCCTGACGCAGCCGGTCGCCGCCGGGCACGTCGTCCGGGCCTCGGTGGACCTGGTCCGGGATCTCGGCCACCGGCCGCTCGCGCCGGCGCCACAACCGGCGCCGCTCGTCGGTCAGCGCGTTGACCAGCGCCCGGCGCACGTACCCCTCGGGGTTGTCCGCCCGGCGGAAAGCCGGCCAGCCGACGTAGAGCTTGGTCAGCGTTCCCTGCACGAGATCCTCCGCCAGATGCGCGTCGCCCGCCGTCAGCAGCGTCGCGGTGCGCACCAGGCCGGCCCTGCGGGCCAGCACGAAATCGTGGAACTGCTCATCACGCTCGTTCATCACGAGCCTCCTGAAGTCTCACGCCCCCCTGACCGCCTCCCGTGCCTCGGAGGTTGCATCCGGCGGACGTTGTTATAGTCCGGGGGTCGGCGGTTGACGAGGGGGCGAGGCTGGTGCCTCCGGGCTTGAAGGATGTCGCGGCCCTGGCCGGCGTGTCCATCAAGACCGTGTCAAACGTGGTCAACGGCTATCTGCACGTGGCGCCGGACACGCGGGCGCGGGTGCAGGGCGCGATCGATCAGCTGGGTTACAAGCCGAACGTCGCCGCCCGGCAATTGCGCAGCGGCCGGTCCGGGGTGATCGCGCTGGCGCTGCCCGAGTTGCAGTCGCCGTACTTCGCCGAGCTCGCCGGGCTGATCGTGCAGGCCGCCGAGCGCCGGTCGTGGACCGTGTTGATCGACCAGACCGACGGCCAGGCCGACCGGGAGCGCAACCTGGTGGCGGGCCTGCGCCGGCACGCGATCGACGGCCTGATCTTCAGTCCGCTGGCGCTGACCGGCGAGGAGCTGACCAGCGGCGGCGACGGCACCCCGATGGTGCTGCTGGGCGAGCGGGTGTCCGCCGGCCCGGCCGATCACGTGGCGATCGACAACACCGCGGCGGCCGCCGATGCCACCCGGCACCTGGCTGGGCTGGGCCGGCGCCGGATCGCGGCGATCGGCGCTCAGGACCGGCCGTCGGCGATGACCGCGCACCTGCGGCTGGCCGGTTACCGGCGGGCGCTGGCCGAGGCCGGGCTGCCCGACGATCCGGCGCTGGTCGTGCCGGCCGAGAGTTTCCACCGGGCGGACGGCGCGGCGGCGATGGAGCGTCTGCTGGCGCTGCCCGACCCGCCGGACGCGGTGTTCTGCTTCAACGACCTGCTCGCCCTGGGTGCTCTTCGCACGTTGCTGCGGAGCGGGCGGACGGTGCCCGGCGACGTCGCGGTGGCGGGCTTCGACGACGTCGAGGACGGCCGGTTCAGCACGCCGACGCTGACCACCATCGCGCCGGACGCCGCACGGATCGCGGAGCTGACGATCGACCTGCTGGCGGAACGGATCGGGCAAACCGCCGAACCGCCGCGGGAGGTATGGGTCCAACACCGTCTGATCACCCGCGAAAGCACCGGCTGACCTAGGAAATCTCTCCGTAACGAAACCAACGTCATCTCTTTACAACGTTGTATCCAACGTTGTAAACAGTGTCCATGTCAGTGGCGCAGCTCACCCTCGACCCCGCCTACGTGATCGCTCCGGTCGACCGCCGGCTCTTCGGCTCGTTCGTCGAGCACATGGGCCGGTGCGTCTACACGGGCATCTTCGAGCCCGGTCACCCGGCGGCCGACGCCGACGGCCTCCGCACCGACGTGCTCGAGCTGGTCCGCGAGTTGGGCGTCACCACGGTCCGCTACCCGGGCGGGAACTTCGTCTCCAACTACCGCTGGGAGGACGGCGTCGGCCCGGCGGCCCAGCGTCCGCGCCGGCTCGACCTGGCCTGGCGCTCGGTGGAGAGCAACGCTTTCGGGCTGAACGAGTTCATGCGCTGGGCCACGGCGGCCGGGGTCGAACCGATGATGGCGGTCAACCTGGGCACCCGCGGGGTGGACGACGCCGCCGCACTGGTCGAGTACTGCAACCTCGCCGAGGGCACCGCGATCAGCGACCGGCGGCGCGAGCACGGGGTGGCCAAGCCGCACGACGTACGCCTCTGGTGCCTCGGCAACGAGATGGACGGCCCGTGGCAGGTCGGCCGGATGACCGCCCGGGAGTACGGCCGCCTCGCCTCCCGCGCCGGCTCGGCGATGAAGAAGGTCGACCCGGGCATCGAGCTGGTCGCGTGCGGCAGCTCGAACGCCGACATGCCGACCTTCGCCGCCTGGGAGGCCACCGTCCTGGAGGAGGCGTACGACCAGGTCGACTACCTCTCGCTGCACCAGTACTACGACCCCGAGAAGGACGACCCGGCCAGCTTCCGGGCCTCCGCGTACGGGCTGGACGGGTTCATCTCCGACGTGATCGCGACCGCCGACCACGTCCGGGCCAAGCTCCGCCGGACCAAGCGGATCAACCTGGCGCTGGACGAGTGGAACGTCTGGTACCAGTCCCGGTTCACCGAGCCGGAGGACCGCGGCATCGAGGACACCCCGGAGCTGATCGAGGACGAGTACGACGTCACCGACGCGATGGTGGTCGGCAACCTGCTGATCAGCATGCTGCGGCACGCCGACCGGCTGACCATCGGCTGCCAGGCGCAGCTGGTCAACGTGATCGCGCCGATCCGTACGCAAAAAGGTGGCCCGGCCTGGCGGCAGACCACCTTCCACCCGTTCGCGCACACCGCCCGGCTGGCCCGCGGCACCGTGCTCCGCGCGGCGGTGACCTCGCCCCTGATGGCCACCGGCCGGTACGGCGACGTCCCCGCGGTCGACGCGATCGCCACCCACGACCCGGAGTCCGGCGCGCTGTCCGTGTTCGCGGTCAACCGCGGCACCGAGCAGATCCGGCTCGACCTGGACCTGCGCGCCTTCCCGAAGCACCGCCCCGGCGACCACCTGTGGATGGCCGAGGGCGCGACGACCGAACCCCTCACCCAGTCCGGCGGCACCTCCGTCGCCCTTCCCCCGCTCTCCTGGCACGCCCTGACCTTCGAGGAGCAACGATGACCGATAACCTGACCCGCCGCGGCCTGCTCGGCCTCGGTGTCGGCGCCGGTGGTGCCGTCCTGCTCGGCGCCTGCGGCGACGACGGACCCAACCCGGTCGTGAACGGCGGTGGCGGTGACGCCCAGCCCGCGGCGACCAGCTACTCCGGCCCGAACGTCGCGCTGACGTTCTGGAACGGCTTCACCGGCGGCGACGGCCCGGTGATGAAGTCGCTGGTGGAGAAGTTCAACGCGGCCAACCCCAACATCAAGGTCACGATGAACGTGTACGAGTGGGCCGACTACTACCAGAAGGTGCCGGCCGCGGTGTCCACCGGCAACGGTCCGGACCTGGGCATCATGCATGTCGAGCAGGTGGCCACCAACGCGGCCCGCGGCGTGGTCCTGCCGCTCGACGACGTCGCCGCCTCGCTCCAGCTCAAGGAGGAGGACTTCTCGCCGCCGGTGTGGCGGGCCGGGGTCTACAACTCCAAGCGGTACGCGATCCCGCTCGACGTGCACCCGCAGGGCATGTTCTACAACAAGAAGGTCCTGCAGGCCGCCGGCCTCGACCCGGAGAAGCCGCCCACCACCGGCGACGAGTACCTGGCCGCCCTGGACGCGTTGAAGGCCAAGGGGATCCAGGGGCACTGGGCCAGCCCGTTCCCGTTCACCGGCGTGCACCAGTTCGAGTCGCTCACCTGGCAGTTCGGCGGCCAGCTCTTCGACGACGCGGCGAGCAAGCCGATGTTCGCCGAGGACGCCGGCGTGAAGGCTCTGACCTGGCTGGTCGACCTGGTCAAGAAGGGTTACAGCCCGAAGAACGTGGCCCAGGACGCCGACGCGATCGCGCTGCAGAACGGCAAGGCCGCCTTCAACTGGAACGGCATCTGGAACATCAACACGCTCAACGGTGTGAAGGGTCTGGAGTGGGGCGTCAGCGCCCTCCCGCAGATCGGCACGCAGAAGGCGGCGTGGGCCGGGTCGCACAACTTCGTGCAGTTCAAGCAGAAGGCCAATGACCCGAACAAGCTGACCGCCGGCAAGGTGTTCATCAACTTCATCAGCCAGCAGTCGCTCGAGTGGGCCAAGGGCGGCCAGGTGCCGGCCCGCAAGGAGGTCCGGGAGAGCGCCGAGTTCAAGGGGCTCAAGGAGCAGTCGGCGATCGGCACGCAGATCGACGACCTGCACTTCCCGCCGTCGGTGCCGGGCATCGCGGACGCCATGGCGACCATGGACGTCGCGGTCAACGAGGCGATCCTGCTGCGTAAGGAGCCGGCCAAGGCGCTCGCCGACGCGGCCGCCAAGGCCGGCCAGATCCTGGAGCAGAACAAGAAGAAGTACGGCTGAGCATGCGTCGGTCCACGCCCTATCTCTTCCTGCTGCCGTACGTCGCGATCTTCGCGACGTTCACGCTGGTGCCCGCGGTCTACGGCATCTGGATCAGCCTGCACGACTGGGACTACCTGCTGCCCGGGAAGCCGTTCGTCGGCCTGGCCAACTACGCGGCGCTCTTCGACAGCGCCTCGCCGGTGTTCGACTTCTTCTGGCAGAGCATGGAGGCCACCGGGATCTTCACGGTGGCCAGCGTGCCGTTGCTGATCGTGGCGCCGATGGGCGTGGCGCTGCTGCTCAACCGTGCGTTCCCCGGCCGCACGCTGTTCCGGGCCGTCTACTTCGCACCGTACGTGCTGGGGGTGGCCGTGATCGGCCTGCTCTGGCGCTTCCTGCTGGACCCCAACCTCGGCATGGTCAACTCCCTTCTCGGAACAGACATCCCGTGGACCACCGGCCTGCCGTGGGCGTGGATCTCGCTGGTCGGCGTCACCGTGTGGTGGACGCTCGGCTTCAACGCGGTGATCTATCTGGCCGGGTTGCAGGACATCCCGCGGGACCTGTACGACGCGGCGCGGGTGGACGGCGCCGGGCGCTGGGCCGAGTTCCGGCACGTGACCATCCCCGGGCTCCGGCCGGTGCTCACCTTCGTGGTGATCAACACGATCCTGGCCTCGGCGAACATGTTCGGTCAGTCGTACCTGATCACGCAGGGCGCGCCGGGGGTGGAGACGCGGACGGCGATCATGTACATCGCCGACGAGGGCCTGCGCAGCTACCGGATGGGTAGCGCGGCCGCGATGAGCTACTTCCTCACGCTCGGGTTGTTGCTGGTCAGCGTGATCGTGTTCCGGTTGTTCAGAGAGAAGGACAAATGAGCCCCCGTCCTACCTCCCCGCCGCCGCCCCTGACCGGAATGAAGGCCAACCTCAAAGGAATCGCCTGGTACACCGTCCTGATCGGGATCAGCGTCGTCTTCGTGGCGCCGCTCGTGTGGATGCTGCTGACCTCGTTGAAGACCACCAGCGAGGCCACGGCCATCCCGCCGGCGTGGCTGCCCGCGGAGCCGACCACCCGGGCGTACCAGACGCTCTTCGCCGGTGGCAGTCAGACACCGGTGCTGCGCTGGTTCCTGAACAGCATGGTCGCCGCCACGGGACAGGCGATTGTCGTGCTGGTGGTGGCGTCGATGGCCGCGTACCCGCTGGCCCGGATGAAGTTCCGCGGTAAGAACGTGATCTTCGGGCTGATCGTCGGGACACTGTTCGTGCCCGGCTTCGTGATGCTGATCCCGAACTTCCTGATGGTCGACCGGCTGGGCTGGCTGGACAGCGTCTGGGCGCTGATCATCCCGGGTGCGGCCAGCGCGTTCGGCGTGTTCTTCCTGCGCCAGTTCTTCTCCGCGCTGCCCCGGGAACTGGAGGAGGCGGCGCTGATCGAGGGCGCCAACGCGTGGCAGATCTTCACCAAGGTGATCCTGCCGCTGTCCAAGCCGGGGCTGGCCACGTTGACCGTGATCGCGTTCCTGACCAACTGGAACGACTTCATCTGGCCGGTCTACGTGCTGTTCAGTCCGGAGAAGCTGACCCTGCCGCCGGGCCTGGCCACGCTCCAGGGCGCCTACACGACCGACTACCCGGTGATCATGGCGGGCGCCGCGCTGGCCAGCATCCCGGTGCTGATCCTCTTCGTGGTGTGCCAGAGGTACATCATCGAGGGCGTCTCCCGCAGCGGCCTTAAGGGGTAACGATGAAGAAGCTGCTCGGTCTCCTGGCCGTCGTCCTGGTCCTGATCCCGACGGCGGCCCACGCCAACCCGATCTCGCGGGGCTTCGCCGACACCTTCGCGGACCCGGTGATCGTGCCCGGTGGCGACGGCTACTACTACGGCTACGGCACCACCGACCCGCTGCGGGAAGGGGAGAAGGCCGCGCACCGGATCCCGATCGGGCGGTCGTCGAACCTGGTCGACTGGACGTACGTCGGTGACGCGTTCGCCGCCGGGCAGAAGCCGGCCTTCGCCGCGGACAACGCCGCCTTCTGGGCGCCGGACGTCCGGAAGATCGGCAGCCGCTGGGTGATGTACGTGACCGTCACCGAGACCACCGTCGCGCCCGGCGCCTCGGCCATCGGCGCGGCCACCGCACCCACGCCGACCGGCCCTTGGACCTTCGTGGACACGCCCGTGGTGGCGCCCCGTCCCAGCGGCGACGGCGGCTGGCTGTGGACCTTCGACCCGGCGCAGCTCACCACCCCCGACGGCCGGAAGTTCCTGTACTACGGCAGCTACTTCGGCGGGATCTGGGTCAGCGAACTCACCGCGGACGGGCTGCACCTGACCGGCACGGCCAGCAGGGTCGCGATCGACAACAAGTTCGAGGGCGCGTACGTGGTGCGGCACGCGGGCTGGTACTACCTGTTCGCGTCGTCGGCGAACTGCTGCGCCGGGCCGACCACCGGGTACTCGGTGTCCGCCGGACGTTCCCGGGATCCGCGCGGCCCGTTCGTCGACAAGCTCGGCCAGTCGCTGAACGTCTCCCGGGCCGGTGGCACGCCGGTGATCGCGCCGAACGGCAACCGCTGGGTCGGCACCGGCCACAACGGGCTGATCACCGACCGGCTCGGCCAGGACTGGCTCGTCTACCACGCGATCGACCGCGACGACCCGTACCTGGACGAGCCGTTCGGGATCAACGAGCGGCCGATGCTGCTCGACCGGCTCGACTGGATCAAAGGCTGGCCTTCGGTACGCGGGGGCGCCTGGGCCTCGGACGTCCTGCGCGACAAGCCCGGGCGTCCGCTGCCGCCGGTGCGCCCGGTTGCCGACCCGGCGCCCGGCCGGGTGATCGCCGAGGACGGATTCGATCGCCCGCTGCGGAACTGGACGGCGATCAGGGATCCGAAGGTCACCGTGAGCAACGGTCGGCTGACCTGGCCGGTCGAGGGCAAGGATCTGACCGGGACCAGCAACGACGCCGGTGTGCTGCTGCGCGACGCGCCGAAGGGCAACTGGATCGCCGAGACGAAGCTGACCCTGCCACTGGGCGAGGACACCGTCCGTAACTACCAGCAGGCCGGCCTGATCGCCTATGTGGACGACGACCATTTCGCGCGGCTGTCCGCGGTGGCGATCTGGAACACCCGGCAGGTCGAGTTCGGGTACGAGATCCCGTACGCCGGCGCGCTGTCCTACGGCGGCACGATCGCGGGCACGCCCGGGCTCGAGACGACCTGGCTGCGGCTCGCGCACCGGACCGACGCGAGTGGCGAGCACGAGTACCGCGCCGGGGTGAGCCGGGACGGGCGGCGCTGGACCTGGGGCGGCGTGTGGACCCTGCCGGCGAACACGACGCCGCGGATCGGCCTGGTGGCGCACGGCGGCGCAGTGCCGGCGGTCACGGCCTCGTTCGACTACCTGAGGTTCAGCCGATGGTGAGGCTGCTGGCGCTCTTGTTGATCCTTCCCCTTACCGGCTGCGCCAAGGAGGTCGAAGTGCCGGTGCCGACTTTCACCAACCCCGTGTTCGCCGACAACTTCCCCGATCCGGGGGTGATCCGGCATGAGAACACCTGGTACGCGTACGGGACGAACAATGCCGCCGCGGCCGTACCCATCTTGACCTCGAAGGATCTCGTGACCTGGACCGGCGCCGGGGATGCGATGCCCGAGGTCGGAGCGTGGGCCACCAAGGGCAACACCTGGGCGCCCGAGGTCATCGCGGGTGACGGTGGCTGGCTGCTCTACTACACGGCCCGGTCGACCGCCACGGATCGGCAGTGCATCGGGGTGGCGTTCAGTGCGAAGCCGGAGGGGCCGTTCGTCGACGAGTCGGACAAGCCGCTGATCTGCCAGGCCGACGAGGGCGGGTCGATCGACGCCAGCCCGTTCACGGCGGCGGACGGCAAGCGCTACCTCTACTGGAAGAACGACGGCAACGCGATCGGGCAGCCGACGTACCTCTACGGCTCCGAGCTCAGCGCCGACGGGCGGACGCTGACCGGTGAGCCGAAACAGTTGCTGGTCAACGATGCCGCGTGGGAGGACCACGTGATCGAGGCGCCGCAGATGGTCGAGCGGGAACGAACGTTCTTTCTCTTCTTTTCAGCGAACGCCTTCGATCGCGACGTGTACGCCATGGGCTACGCCACCTGCGACACCCCGCTCGGCCCGTGTCGCAAGGCCGCCGAGAACCCGATCCTCAAGACGTCGCCGGCGGCCGCCGGGCCGGGACACAGTTTCCTGGTGACCACGCCGGCGGGGGAGAGCTGGCTGCTCTACCACGCGTGGCCGCCGGACGCGATCGGCAGCGTGTCGCCCGGCCGCCAGCTCTGGCTGGACCGGGTCGACTGGGTCGACGGCAAGCCCGTGGTGAAGGGCCCGACCGCCGACCCGCAACCGCTGCCGCGCTAGGTCGTTTCTGGTGGATCAGCCAGGGCTGCGGCGTGGCCCAGAGCGCGCCTCGCACTTGGCTGATCCACGAGACACTAGCCGACGAGGTGGCGGCTGAGGTCCGGCGCGGACCTCGCCGTCACCGCCTCGGTGTCGCTGAAGGCCGCGATCCAGAACTGCGCCCTCGCGACGTCGATCGGGTGCGGCACGCCGGGCGCCGTCTGGTAGAACGACATGCTCTGCGCGTACGTCATCTGCCGCTTGCCGTCCTCGGTGTGCCACGACACGGTCTGGTGACCGATCACGCTGCCGTCGTGGCCCCACACCTTTCCGCCGGGTAGCTGGATCCAGTAGAGCCCCAGGCCGTACCCGCCGGCCTCGGGGTTTTCCGGGTCCGTCGGCACGGTGGTCTTCATCTCGGCGAGCAGGGCCGGGCTCAGCAGCCGGCCGGTCAGCAGGGCGCGGTAGAAGACGTTCAGGTCGTCCGCGGTGGACACCATCTCGCCCGCGCCGTACAACCACGACATGTTGTAGCGGGTGAAGTCACGCAGTTCCCCGTCCGGCGACCACGGCACGTACGCGTGCATGTGCGGCCCGCGGATCGTCGGGTCGGACCCCTCGAAATAGGTGTCCGTCAGGTGCAGCGGCCGGAGGATCCGCCGGCTCACCTCGGTGCGGTAGCTGTGCCCGGTGACCTTCTCGATGATCAGACCGGCCAGGACGTAGTTCGTGTTCGAGTACGACCAGCCGGTGGTCGGGGCGGCGGCCAGCCCGATACGGGCCAGTTGCTCCGGCGTGTAGGTCGTCCGGCCGACCTCGACGATGTCCTCTGCGGACCGCAGCAGCTCGGTGTCGAAGTCGCCGATCCCGCTCGTGTGGTTGAGCAGCATCCGGACGGTGACCCGGCCGCCGACCTCCTTCGGCACCAGCCGGGCGGGCAGGTAACGGCCGATCGGCGCGTCCAGTGCGACCCTCCGCTCGCCGGCGAGCTGCAGCATCGTGGTCGCCACGAACGTCTTGGTGATGCTGCCGACCCGGTGCCGCAGGCCGTCCCGGACCGGCCGGCCGGACCGTACGTCGATCACCCCGGCGGTCGGCGACCACACCCGGCGGCCGTCCCGGACCTCGGCGAACACGCCCGGCATCCCGGCCTCGGCCACCGCGTCCAGTTTCGTCTGCAGATCCACACCGGACGGTGCGGCGGCGGCCGCGGTCGCGGGTGCCACCAGCAGCAGCACGGCCGCCACGGCGACGGTCAGTGTGCGTCTCAACATCGTTCCCCCTCGTGCTGAACCAACACGACCGATGCTGTCATCGAGAACAGGCGATGTCGTCCGGCGCGGGGACGATCGGGTGGGTCCTCCGCGCGACGGACCCGGACCGCTCAGAGGCGGGTCGCTCCCTGGCTCGGGACCGCGACGAAGGGGGTGGGCGCGGTGAAACCGTTCTTCTCGTACGCCTCGGCGATCGCCGCCGCGGTGGCGTCCGCTCGCTCGGCGTCGATCAGCGCCAGGACGCAGCCGCCGAAGCCACCACCGGTCATCCGGGCGCCGTACGCGCCGGCCATCAGCGCCGTCTCCACCGCCACGTCGACCTCGGCCACGGTGATCTCGAAGTCCTCGCGCATCGAGGCGTGCGACGCGGTCATCAGCGGCCCGATCTCCCGGATCCGGCCCGAGCGCAGCAGCGACACGGTGTCCAGCACCCGCTGGTTCTCGGTCACCACGTGCCGCACCCGGCGCCGCATCACGTCGTCGTCGAGCCGTTTGAGGGCGTCTTCCAGGTCGTCCGTGGCGACGTCGCGCAACGCGGCCACGCCCAGCGTCCGGGCCGCCTCCTCGCAGGCCTTGCGGCGGGCGCCGTACTCGCCGTCGACGTGCCGGTGCGGCGCGTTGCTGTTCACCACCAGCACGGCCAGGCCCTCGGTGGCCACGTCGAACGGGATCTGCTCGACCTCCTGCGACCGGCAGTCCAGGAACAGCGCGCGGCCCGCCTCGCAGCGGATCGACGCGGACTGGTCCATGATCCCGGTCGGCGCGCCGACGTAGACGTTCTCGCCGCGCTGGGCCAGCGCCGGGCGCTCCGCCACCGGGATGTCCAGGCCACCGAGGTCGATCAGCGCGGTGAGCACCGCCGACTCCAGCGCGGCGCTGGACGACACCCCGGCGCCGAGCGGGACGTCCGAGGTGATCGCCAGGTCGGCCGGTGGCACGTCGTGCCCCGCCTCGGCCAGCGCCCACACGATCCCGGCCACGTACGCCGCCCAGCCGGTCACCGTGCCCGGCTCGCCCGGGGAGTCGAACGAGACGGACCCGTCCTGCAGGTCGGAGCAGACCCGCCACCCGGAGGACGCCCGGGACGCCGCCGCGACCACCCGCTCGGGCAGCGCGAACGGAAGCACGAAGCCGTCGTTGTAGTCGGTGTGCTCGCCGATCAGGTTCACCCGGCCGGGCGCCGCCCACAGGCCCTCCGGCTCGGCCCCGTACTGATCGCGGAAGGTCGATGCGACGTCACTCATGATCTGATCAGATCACGCCACATGGGTCCGATAGAACGTCCAGGCGTCACCGATCATGTCGTGCAGGGTCGCCTTCTGCGGCGTCCAGCCGAGCTCGGCCCGGGCCAGCGCGGACGACGCGACCAGGCTGGCCGGGTCGCCCTCGCGGCGCGGCGCGATCTCGACCGGCAGCTCGTGGCCGGTCACCTCGCGGGCCACTTCGACGACCTGCCGGTTGGTGAAGCCGCTGCCGGTGCCCAGGTTGTAGATCCGGTGCTCCTTGGCGACCGCCGCGTCCAGCGCCAGCAGGTGAGCCCGCGCGAGGTCCTCGACGTGGATGTAGTCCCGGACGCAGGTGCCGTCCGCGGTCGGGTAGTCGTCGCCGAAGAGCTGCAGCTTCTCCCGCTTGCCCGCCGCCACCTGCAGCGCGATCGGGATCAGGTGGGTCTCCGGGTCGTGCCGCTCGCCGACGTCCTGGCCTTCGGGCCGGATCAGCGCGCCGGCCACGTTGAAGTAGCGCAGCGACACGGCGGCCAGCCCGTGGGCGAAGGCCTCCGAGGTCAGGGCGTGGTCGAAGGTCAGCTTGGTGGCGCCGTAGGTGTTGGTCGGCGCCTTGACGGCGCCCTCGGTGATCGGCAGCTCACTGGGATTGCCATAGACGGCCGCGGTGGAGGAGAAGACCAATTTGGGTACGCCCGCGGCGCGCACCGCCTCGAGCAGGCGCAGGGACCGGATCACGTTGTGGTCCCAGTAGATCTCCGGCCTGGTCATCGACTCACCGGCCGCGATCAGGCCGGCGAAGTGCAGCACCGCGTCGAAGCCCGAGCCGGCCGTGAGGACGGTGCCGGCATCGGCGAGGTCGGCCTCCACGAAGGTCGCGTCGGGCGCTACCGCCTCGCGGAAACCGGTGCTGAGATTGTCCAGGACCGTCACGTCATGTCCGGCGTCCAGCAGCAGCCGGCTGGTCACGCTGCCGACGTACCCGGCGCCTCCGGTGACGAGCAGTTTCACGTCATTGCGCCCTTCGCTCGGGGATGTGCTTTTTAGATTCCATCATGAACGATCATAAGTCAACATGACCGAACATCCGACTGTCGCAAGCCCGGGCGGTTTACGGGAAGTGGGCCGAGACTGTCACAATGGCGCTCATGTCCGACGCCGCCCCTCGCCCGCGGGTGCTTTCCGGCATCCAGCCCACCGCCGACTCGTTCCACCTCGGAAACTATCTGGGCGCGGTGCGTAACTGGGTGGCCTTGCAGGACTCGCACGACGCGTTCTACTGCGTGGTCGATCTGCATGCGATCACCGCCGGACATGAACCGGTCGCCTTGCGCAATCGCACACGACTCTCCGCGGCCCAGCTCCTCGCTCTCGGCCTGGACCCGGACCGCTGCACGCTGTTCGTCCAGTCGCACGTCCCCGAGCATGCCCAGCTCGCCTGGGTGCTGAACTGCATCACCGGTTTCGGCGAGGCCGGCCGGATGGTCCAGTTCAAGGACAAGTCGGCCAAGGCCGGGCAGGACTCCACCTCGGTGGGCCTGTTCACCTACCCGATCCTGCAGGCCGCGGACATCCTGCTCTACCAGGCCGACCAGGTGCCGGTGGGCGAGGACCAGCGGCAGCACCTGGAGCTCACCCGCGACCTGGCGCAGCGGTTCAACACCCGGTTCGGGCCGACGTTCACGGTGCCCGCGCCGTACATCGTCAAGGACACCGCCAAGATCACCGACCTGCAGGAGCCGACCGCCAAGATGTCCAAGTCGGCCTCCTCGCCGAATGGCATCATCGAGCTGCTCGAGGAACCGGCCCGCTCGGCCAAGAAGATCAAGTCCGCGGTCACCGACACCGGGCGGGAGATCCTCTACGACGAGGTGAACAAGCCCGGCATCAGCAACCTGCTGACCATCTACGCCGCGCTGACCACCCGGACCATCGACGAGTTGCTCGAGCAGTACGACGGCCGCGGCTACGGCGACCTGAAGAAGGACCTGGCCGAGGTCGTGGTCGAGTTCGTCAAGCCGATCCAGGAGCGCACCCGGGCCTACCTCGAGGACCCCGGCTACCTGGACAAGGTGCTGGCGGTGGGCGCGGAGAAGGCGAGGGCGGTGTCCGCGGTGACGCTCGGGCAGGCGTACCAGAACATCGGTTTTCTGAGCCCGGCCCGCGGGGCCTGACCGCGTGGCGACGACCACCCGGATCGGCGTCGCGATCGACATACCCGAACCGTGGGGATCGCAGCTCACCCGCCGCCGGAGCGAGGCCGGCGACCCGCAGGCCGCGTTCACGCCGGCACACGTGACGCTGCTCGGCCCGACCGAGGTGCCGACCGACCTGCTGGCCGAGGTCGAGCAGCACCTGGTGACGGTGGCGTACGGGCAGCCGCCGTTCACCATCCACCTGCGCGGCACCGGCACGTTCCGGCCGATCACCGAGGTGGTCTTCGTGACGCTCGCGCAGGGCATCAGCGAGTGCGAGCTGCTGGCCGAGGCGATCAGGGCGGCCGACGGGCTGCAGCGGGACTCGCGGTTTCCGTACCATCCACACGTGACCGTGGCCCAGGACGTGCCGGCCGCGGCGCTGGACGCGGTCTTCGACGACCTTTCGGACTTCTCCGCCCGCTTCGACGTCCGGTCGTTCACGCTGTTCTCGCACGGTGGCGAGGGGCCTTGGCGGCCCCGGCGTGACTTCCCGCTCGGCGGCTGACTTCGTGGGTACGGTCATGCCGTGAACGTGATCGACCGGGTCTATGACGGCGCCGTCGCGGTGCTGATGAAATGGCGGCACCGGTCTCCCTACTTCGATCACTTCAGCCGGGCGATCCTGCGCTACGACGAGGTGAGCGGCGGCCGGCTGGCGGCGGCGATCGCGTACTACGGCTTCTTCGCGGTGTTCGCCCTGCTGCTGATCGGCTACTCGATCTTCGGCATCCTGCTCTCCAACAACGACGACCTGTTCGACATCGTGCGGGACTTCCTCGCGCAGAACCTGCCGTTCCTCAACCTCCAACAGGTGCTCGAGAGCGGGCGCACGGTCGGCGTCATCGGCCTGGTCGGTCTGGTCTGGACCGGCCTCGGCTGGGTCGACGCGATCCGCTCCTCGCAGCGCCTGATCTGGCGGGTCAACGAGCACCCCGGCTTCTACGGCATCCGCCAGCTCGTCGATCTCGGCGTGCTGCTCGGCATCCTGGTTCTGGTCGGGCTCTCGGTCGGCGCCGTCAACCTGCTGGAACGGCTGCTCACCTGGCTCTCCGACGGGCACGCGAGCTGGCTGCTCACCACGGTCAGCTGGGTCGCCACCATCTCGATCAACATGCTGCTGGCGTCGGCCCTGCTGGCCGCCGTGCCCCGGCTCCGGATGACCGTGCGCCGGATGGTGCCGCCGGTGCTCCAGGTCGGCATCGGCATCACGTTGCTCAACACGGTGGGTAAGTATCTGGTCGGCCTGGTCGAGCGGAACCCGGCCTACGGCCTGGTCGCGAGCGCGGTCGGCGTGCTGTTCTACCTCTACCTCTTCAACCAGGTCCTGCTCTTCGGCGCGGCGTGGGCGGCGACCAGTCCGCACGGTCGCGTCGTGGACCTCGCAGCTGACGATAAAACTGCCCCCGTGGGGCAAAATACCTGGATTCGGCACCACAGCCCGTAATGATGTGCCGGTGGGCACTCTCGTGACGTTGAGTCTGCCGCCGGGCTCCCCGGTGGCCGAACTTCCGTGGGTCATCACCGTCGGCGCGATCGGCGACGACGAGGACTGGGAGCCGGTGGTCTGCGGGCCGTACGAACGCGACCACGCGCTGGCGCTGGCCCAGGCGGTGGTGGCCGACGAGGACCTGATGGCCGTGGTCGAACCGCTGCTGCCGCTGATGGACGCGGAGGCGATCCGCGACGAGATCTCGACCGCCCGGGCGGCGTCGATCGAGTCCGTCCATCTACCGCCCGACGATGGCGAGGTCCAGGGCGAGCCGGTCGAGCCCGGTCCGGCGCCGAGCGCTTCCGAGGTTCGAGCGGGTTTCGCCCGTCTGGCCGCCAAGCTTCCCGGCATGGGTCTCTGACGCCGCTTTGCTCTGCGCACCTATATGCATCACTCGGGGGTGAGCGGTGCGCGAATCGGGTTGTGAGCGGTGCGCGAATCAGGTTGTGAGCAGTGCGCGCATGCCGGCCGCGAAGGTCGCCTTGTCGGGCTTGCCGATGATCATGCGTTGCAGGGCGTAGCCGGGGATCAGGCTGAACAGGACCGCGGCCACCGCTTCGGGATCGCTGCCGGCGGGTAGTTCGCCGCGCTCCACGGCCCGTGCCGCCATCATGACGATCGCCTCCCGCATCGCCGAGTAACGCACCCGCACGATCTCGCCGATCGCCGGGTCGATCGTCGACTCGCCCCAGATCTGCACCGCGAGCGGGAAAGCGCCGCCCGGGCCGAGCTGCTCGTCGATCAGGTCGAGCACGAGTTCCATGGCGTCCGGGAGTGGGATCGGCGGCTCCTGCTCGGCGATCTCCCGCAGGTGGGCCGCGACGCCGCCGGCGACTGCCTCGGCGATCGCGTTGATGATCTCGTTCTTCGACTTGAAGTAGCGGTAGACCGCGCCCACGGACAGGCCCGCCTCGCGGATCAGGTCCTGCATCGAGGTGGCGTGCAGGCCGTTGCGCAGGAAGCAGGCACGGGCCGCGGCGAGGATCTGCTCGCGGCGGGCGGTCAGGTGGTCTTCGGAGACGCGTGGCACGTCCCACAGTGTAAAACGAACGCTCGTTCTTGACGTCGGCCGGGAGGCGGGAGCATCCTGGGATTGCTAAAGAGAACGAGCATTCGTTTTAGGAGATTGTGATGCGAAGCCACCGCCCACTCACCGCCGGCATCCTCATCGCCCTGGTCGTCGTGGCGCTCCAGGCGTTGCTGGTGCCGCTCTTCGCCGGCCCGGCCGCCTCCATCGCGCCGCGCGACCTGCCCCTCGCGCTCGCCGGGCCGCCACCTGCCACCGCCGCGCTGGCCGCGAAGCTCCGTGCGGAGCATCCCGGCGCGTTCGAGATCACCCAGGTCGCCGACGTGTCCGCCGCGGACCGGGCGATCCGCGACCGCGAGGTCTACGGCGCGATCGTCCTTCTCCCGCCGTCCTCCGGAGCCGCCGGGCCGGCCAGCGGGCCGGCCAGCGGGGATGCCGCACCGGCAGGTGGAGCGCCGGCGCCGGCTGATGGAACCGCGCAGGCCGGCGGGGCCGCGGCGCCGGGCGGCATGAACGCCGAGGTGCATGTGGCGTCCGCCGCCGGGCCCGCCGTCTCGGCTCTGCTCGGCCAGGCCGCCGGGCCGTCGGCCAAGGTCGTGGACGTCGTCCCGCTGCACCCGGGTGACCCGCGTGGTACCGGGTTCGGCGCCGGCTTCCTGCCGCTGGCCATCACCGCGCTGCTCGCCGGGGTGCTGATCTTCTTCGTGGTCCGGGGCCGCGGCGCCCGGCTGGCCGCGCTGCTCACCTTCGCGGTGGCCGGCGGACTGGGCGGCGCGGCGGTGCTGCGGGGCTGGCTGGACGTCCTTCCCGGCGACTACTGGGCGGTGGCCGGTGTCCTGGGCCTGTTCGGACTGGCCGTCGCGGGTGCCATGACCGGTCTGGGCGCCGTGCTCGACCGGCCCGGCCTGGGGCTGGGTGCGGTCATGATGTTCCTGGTCGGCAACGCCCTCGGCGCGGTCGCGGCGGTGCCCGAGCTGCTGCCCCAGCCGTGGGGTGCGGTCGGCCAGGCGTTGCCGATCGGCGCCGGCGCCACGCTGCTGCGGTCGGTGGCGTACTTCGACGGCAACGGCGGCCTGACCGCGGCCGCCGTGCTGGGGTCGTACGCAATCGGGGGTCTGCTCCTGACCGCCCTCGGCCGTCGCCGCACCGCCTCGACCACGACGGAGGCCGCGTCCACCACCGCGGCCGAGCCCGAGCACGCTCTGGTCCGCTGACTGGAGTCCCAGGGGGACCGCCCATACTGGCCACGTGGTGATCACGCGGCGGTGGGCGGTCTTTCTGGTGCTGGTTGGCGTCTGGACCTGGCTGATCTGGCCGCGGTTCGGGCTCGCGATCTGGCGCGACGACCGGTCGTTCGACGGCGGCTCACCCACCGCGTTCCTGTGGATCCACGCGCTGCTGATCGCCGCCTCGCTGGCGATCGGGACCACGGTCGGCGTGCTCGGCATCAGGGCCTGGCGGGCGGGAACGCGCGCCGGGACAAGCGCGGTCACGGGCACGAGCGCGGGGGCGGGCGCGGGGGCGGGCGCGGGGACGAGCGCGGGCGCGGGGACGAGCGCGGGCGCGGGGACGAGCGCGGGCGCGGGGACGAGCGCGGGGGCGGGGACCGAACGATCTGTCGCCGGACCGGGCTCGGCGCCGAAAGATTAACGGCAGGTTTCGCGCCCGGCCGGGCAATTCACCGCCGACTCCACCTAATGCCGCAGGCCGTCCGCCACGCGGTTGCGGCCAGGTAACGGTGCGCCAACAGTACGGCCGGATCTCCTGACGCTGCTCTGGCCTGCGCGTACTGTCACGGCCGAGAACTCACCGCGAGTCGTCGGTGTGCAGTGGAAGGAGGGCGTTTTGCGCCCAGTACGTGGGATGCGGATCGTTGCGATTCTCGCGGCCGGTGGGCTCACGCTCGCAGCCGCTGCTTGTGGCGAAGCCCCCGATGAGACCCCGAGTGGCTCCGGCAGCAGCGCCGCCGGCACCCCATACAAGGCCTGCATGGTGACCGACGTCGGTGGCATCGACGACAAGTCGTTCAACGCGTCGGCGTGGGCCGGTGTGCAGGCGGCCAAGACCGCGCAGAGCAACGTCGAGCCGGAGTACGTCGCCTCCGACGCCGAGGCCTCCTACGAGCCCAACCTGCGCGGCTACGTCACCAAGAAGTGCAACTTCATCCTCGCGGTCGGCGGCCTGATGGGCGACTCCACCAAGAAGGTCGCGGCGGAGAGCCCCAGCCAGCAGTTCGGCATCGTGGACAGCGCGATCGACGGCGCGACCAACGTCTACCCGATGCAGTTCGCCACCGACCAGGCCGCGTTCCTGGCCGGTTACGTGGCGGCGGGCTACTCGAAGTCCGGCAAGGTGGCCACCTACGGTGGCCTGAAGATCCCGCCGGTCACCGTCTTCATGGACGGCTTCGCCGACGGCGTGGCGTACTACAACAAGCAGAAGAGCAAGAACGTCCAGGTGCTCGGCTGGACCAAGGCCTCGCAGAACGGCACCTTCGCGGAGTCCTTCACCGACCAGAACAAGGGCAAGGCGATCGCGAGCAACTTCGTCTCGCAGGGCGCCGACGTGATCATGCCGGTCGCCGGTGGCACCGGGCTGGGCACCGCCGAGGTGGCCAAGGGCTCCGGCGGCAAGGTCTCGGTCGTCTGGGTCGACCAGGACGGCTGCAAGAGCGCCGAGCAGTACTGCGATGTCTTCCTCACCACTGTGGTCAAGAACATCACCGACGCGGTCGAGCAGGCCGTCGCGACCGGCGCCGCCGGTCAGCCGCTCAGCGCCGACCCGGGTTACCTGGGCACGCTGGAGAACAACGGCGTCTCGATCGCGCCGTACAACCAGTTCGACAGCAAGGTCGACGCCGGTCTCAAGGGCGAGGTCGACAAGCTGAAGGCGGACATCATCGCCGGCACCGTGAAGGTGGAGTCGGCAAGCTCCCCCAAGTAACTACGGATAGGTAACATCCAGGCCGCCGCCGCGGACGTGAGCCCAGCTCAGCTCACGATCGGGGCGGCGGCTCTGCACCTTTTGAAGCCACCGGGAGAATCCGCTGAGACTCGAACTGCGCGGCATCACCAAGCGCTTCGGCGACCTGGTGGCCAACGATCACATCGACATCACCGTGGAGCCCGGCGAGGTCCACGCCCTGCTGGGCGAGAACGGCGCCGGCAAGTCCACGCTGATGAACCAGCTCTACGGCCTGCTCCAGCCGGACGAGGGCGAGATCCTGGTGGACGGCGAGCCCAGGGTGTTCCGCAGCCCGCGGGACGCGATCGCGGCCGGCATCGGCATGGTCCACCAGCACTTCATGCTGGTACCGGTCTTCACCGTGGCGGAGAACATCGCGCTCGGCGCCGAGGAGACCAAGGGCGGCCCGCTGGGCTGGCTGGACCGCCGCCGCAACCGGCGCGACGTGCTGGAGACCTCGCAGCGGTACGGCCTGCCGGTCGACCCGGACGCGCTGGTCGAGGACCTCCCGGTCGGCGCGCAGCAGCGGGTCGAGATCGTCAAGGCGCTCACCCGCGACGTCGACCTGCTGATCCTGGACGAGCCGACCGCGGTGCTCACCCCACAGGAGACCGAGGAACTGCTCGCGGTGATGCGCGGGCTCACCGAGTCGGGCAAGTCGATCGTCTTCATCACGCACAAGCTCAAAGAGGTCAAGGCCATCGCCGACCGGATCACCGTGATCCGGCGCGGCAAGACCGTCGGGACCGCCAGCCCGGACACTCCGGAGGACGAGTTGGCCGCCCTGATGGTCGGCCGTGCGGTCAGCCTCGAGATCGACAAGACCGACGCCGAGGCCGGGCGGGACGTGCTGACCGTGTCCGGCCTGGTGGTCGAGGACGACCGCGGCGTCCGGGCGGTGGACGGGGTCGACCTGGTGGTCCGCGCCGGTGAGGTGCTGGGCATCGCCGGGGTGCAGGGCAACGGCCAGACCGAGCTGGTCGAGGCGATCATGGGGCTGCGGGAGGCGCTCGCCGGGTCGGTCACCCTCGACCACGAGGACCTGACCAGCATGCGTACGAAACAGATCCTCCGCTCCGGGGTCGGCTATGTGCCCGAGGACCGCAGCCTCGACGGGGTGGTCAAGGAGTTCACCGTGGCCGAGAACCTGGTGCTCGACCAGTACGACCGGCCGCCCTACGGCAACGCGTTCAGCCTCAACCCGGCAGCGATCGCGACCGCCGCCGACGAGCGGGTGGAGCAGTTCGACATCCGTACGTCGTCCGCCGAGGCGACCGTCGGCACGCTCTCCGGCGGCAACCAGCAGAAGGTCGTCGTGGCCCGGGAGATGTCCCGGCCGCTGCGGCTGTTCATCGCGGCCCAGCCGACCCGGGGCGTGGACGTCGGCTCGATCGAGTTCATCCACGGGCGGATCATGCACGAACGCGACATCGGCACCGCGGTGCTGGTGATCTCGAGCGAGCTGGACGAGGTGGTCGGTCTGGCCGACCGGATCGCGGTCATGTACAGCGGCAAGATCCTGGCCATCGTGCCGCCCGACACCCCTCGTGAGGAGCTGGGTCTTCTGATGGCCGGTATTACGAGGGATCCGTCATGACCACAACCACGGAGGAGAAGGCGCCGGAGAAGGGCGACTCCTTCGCCGCCACGTTCCTGCGCAACCTCTGGTCGGCCAACACGGTCACGGTGACCGTCCTGTCGATCGTGCTGGCCCTGGTCATCGGCGCGATCCTGATGATCGTCTCGGACGAGGACGTGCGGGCCACCTTCGGCTACCTCACCGCCCGGCCGAGCGACGCGTTCACCAGCAGCTGGAACCTGATCAGCACGGCGTACGCCGACCTCTTCAAGGGCGCGATCCTCGACCCCGCCGCGATCTCCGCGTGGGCCGACGGCAGCGGCGGCTGGCAGGCGGCGATCACCCCGCTCTCGGAGACCCTCACGTACGCCGCGCCGCTGGTCTTCACCGGCCTGTCGGTGGCGCTGGCCTTCCGCGGCGGCCTGTTCAACATCGGCGGCCAGGGCCAGGCGGTCATCGGCTGCATCACCGCGGCCGTCGCCGGGTTCGCCTTCCCGCTGCCGTTCGTCCTGCACGCCGTGGTGGCGCTGGTCGCCGGCCTGATCGGCGGCATGGCCTGGGGCTTCCTGCCGGGCCTGCTGAAGGCCCGCACCGGCGCCCACGAGGTGATCATCACGATCATGCTCAACTACATCGCCGGGCTGTTCCTCACCTGGCTGATCATCCAGAAGGGCGTGCAGAACGCGGACCGCTCGGACGCGATCAGCAAGCCGGTGGACGCCTCGGCCCAGCTCGCCTCGATCGGCGGGCCGGTACGCGTCAACCTCGGCATCGTGCTGGCGGTGCTGGTCACCGCCGGCGTCGCCTGGCTGCTCAACCGCTCGGTCTTCGGGTTCGAACTGCGCGCGGTCGGCGCCAACCCGGCCGCGGCGAAGACCGCCGGCATCAGCGTCGCCAAGACGTACACGCTGCTGATGGTGGTGGCCGGCGGGCTGGCCGGGCTGGGCGGCGCGACCCAGGTGCTGGGCACCGCGCACGCACTCACCCCGGCGGTGGCCGGCAACATCGGCTTCGACGGTCTGCTGGTCGCTCTGCTCGGGCGCAACCGGCCGTGGGGCACGCTGGGCGCCGCCATCCTGTTCGGCGCGTTGCGCGCCGGCGGCAACCGGATGCAGTCGTTCAGCGGCATCTCGCTCGAGCTGGTCACCGTGGTCCAGGCGGTGATCGTGGTCTTCATCGCCGCGCCGGCCCTGGTCAAAACGATCTTCCACCTGCGTGCCGCCCGCTCCGCGCGGCTCGGTGCCTCAATGGCGAAGGGCTGGTGAGCGAGGTGACTGAGCCGGCCCGCAGCGGAAAACCCCAGATGAAAACCACGGAAGCTACCGCGGAGGACCTGGCCGAGGCCACCGCACCGACCCGGTTCTGGAACCGGCACCGGCGGCTCGGCGTCGCGCTGGTGGCGATCGGAGTGCTGGCCGCTGTCGTCTTCGGCTCGGTGGCCAGGTCGGCGACCGCCCGCTTCACCCTCGGCGTGCAGAACACCGGCCTCGCCCTGCCCATCGACGGCAAGGTCGGCGCGATCGTCTTCGGCCTGATCACGGCGCTGTGCGGCGGCGCGCTGCTGGCCGGCGTGGCCCGCCGGTGGCAGGGCACACTGCTCGGCGTCGGGATCGTCGCCTTCGTGCTGTCCTTCCTCTGCTGGCAGGTGGCCGGCCAGTACATGTCGCTGGTGGACATCGCCAACAACACCCTGGTGATCGCCCTGCCGCTGATCCTCGGCGCCCTGGCCGGCGTGCTCGGCGAGCGCTCCGGCGTGGTGAACGTGGCCATCGAGGGCCAGTTCCTGATGGGCGCGTTCGCCGCGGCCCTGGTCGGCACGATGGCGAGCAGCGTCTGGGCCGGTCTGGTGAGCGCCGCGCTCGGTGGCCTGCTGATCGCCGCGCTGCTGGCCGTGCTCGCGATCCGCTTCCTGGTCGACCAGGTCGTCGTCGGCATCGTGCTCAACCTGCTCGCACTCGGCATCACCGGCTTCCTCTACGAGCGGCTGATGCAGCCCGACGCGGCCAGCTACAACGAGCCGCCGCGGATGCCGACCTGGCAGGTGCCGGGGCTGTCCGACATCCCGGTGATCGGTCCGGTGCTGTTCAACTCGAACTTCCTGGTCTGGCTGGCGCTGATCCTCGTGGTGGTGGTCCACTTCGGCCTGACCCGGACACGCTGGGGCCTGCGCACCCGGGCGGTCGGCGAGCATCCGACCGCCGCCGACACCGTCGGCATCCGGGTACGCGGGTTGCGGTACGCCAACGTGCTGGTCGGCGGCCTGATCGCGGGCTTCGGCGGCGCCTACTTCACGCTGATCGGCGCCGGGTCGTTCACCAAGAACATGACCTCCGGCGCGGGCTTCATCGCGCTGGCGGCGCTCATCTTCGGCCGGTGGACACCCCTCGGTGCGCTCGGCGCGGCGCTCTTCTTCGGCTTCGCGCAAAATCTGCCGTACGCCCTGAGCACCTACAACAGTTCGGTGCCGAGCCAGTTCCTGAACATGCTGCCCTACGTCGCGACCATCATCGCGGTGGCCGGACTGGTCGGCCGGGTGCGTGCCCCGGCGGCCGACGGCCAGCCGTACGCGAAGAGCTGACACCCACACAGGGGAAGGGCTTGTCTCGGGGGTGGGCCAGACACACTCTGGACCTCGCCTCGCACTTGGCCCACCCCCGAGACAAGCCCACTGGCAGAATCACGGGCATGGAGATCGACTGGGCCGGTTTGCGGGAGGCCGCGATCGAGGCAATGCGGCATGCGTACGCGCCGTACTCGGACTTCCCGGTGGGAGTCGCCGGGCTGGTCGACGACGGCCGGGTGGTGATCGGCTGCAACGTGGAGAACGCGTCCTACGGCGTCGGGCTCTGCGCCGAGTGCGGCCTGGTGACGTCGCTGCACGCCACCGGAGGCGGCCGGCTGGTCGCGGTGTCCTGCGTCGACGCCACCGGCTCGCCGCTGATGCCGTGCGGCCGCTGCCGTCAGCTGCTCTACGAGCACGGCGGGCCGGACTGCCTGGTCGAGGCGGTGCCCCGCCCGCTGCGCATGTCCGAGCTGCTGCCGAATGCCTTCGGGCCGGACGACATCGAGAAGGTGACCGGCGCCGCCCCGGTGCTCGAGGTGCCGACCGCGCTGGCCAAGTGGCGCGGTCGCGGCACCGTGTTCGTGCACCCCGATCTGGCCGGTGGCGAGCAGGTGTGGACGGCGTACTGGGAGCGCTCGGCCGGCAGTTCGGACGCGGGTGACGCCGAGAAGGGCGTACTGGAGGAGGGGCCGACCTTCCCGGTCACCGCCGCCGCGGTCGAGTGGGGCCGGGTGCGCACGCCCCGGATCGTCGTCGTGGACGCCTCGGGCGGGCTTTCCTGGGCCGGCGACGGCCCGCCGCCGGAGGGCATCGACATCCGCTGGGAGGAGGACCCGTCATGACCGCCTGCACCGAGCGGCACCGCCTCGCGCCGGGCAACGGCGGCGCGGGCGAGGGCCAGAAGGGCATGACAAGATGAGCTCAGCCTTTGCCGCGGTGGACGTGATCCGGGCCAAGCGCGACGGCCGGGTGCTCAGCGACGAGCAGATCGACTGGGTGGTGGACGCGTACACCCGGGGGATCGTGGCCGATGAGCAGATGGCCGCGCTGGCCATGGCGATCCTGTTGCGCGGGATGACGCCGGCCGAGATCTCCCGGTGGACCGCCGCGATGATCGCCAGCGGCGAGCGGATGGACCTGGGCGGCGTCGGCCGGCCGACCGCCGACAAGCATTCCACCGGCGGCGTCGGCGACAAGATCACGCTGCCGCTCACGCCGCTGGTGGCCGCCTGCGGCGCGGCGGTGCCGCAGCTCTCCGGGCGCGGCCTCGGCCACACCGGCGGCACGCTCGACAAGCTGGAGTCGATCCCGGGCTGGCGGGCGTCGCTGACCGGCGCCGAGTTCCGCGCCCAGCTGAGCGAGGTCGGCGCGGTGATCTGCGCGGCCGGCGCCGACCTGGCTCCGGCCGACCGCAAGCTGTACGCGCTGCGCGACGTCACCGGCACGGTCGAGTCGATCCCGCTGATCGCCAGCTCGATCATGAGCAAGAAGATCGCCGAGGGCACCGGCGCGCTCGTCCTGGACGTGAAGGTGGGCAGCGGCGCCTTCATGAAGGACGCCGCCACCGCGACCGAACTGGCCCGGACCATGGTGGACCTGGGCAAGGCCGCCGGGGTGCGGACGGTCGCGCTGCTCACCGACATGAGCACGCCGCTCGGCCTGGCGGTCGGCAACGCGGTCGAGGTGGCCGAGTCGGTCGAGGTGCTGGCCGGTGGGGGGCCGGCCGACGTGGTCGAGCTGACCCTGGCGCTGGCCCGGGAGATGCTCGACGCGGCCGGGCTGACCGATGCCGACCCGGCGAAGGTGCTGGCCTCGGGCGCCGCGATGGACTCCTGGCGGGCGATGATCCGGGCGCAGGGCGGCGACCCGGACGCGACTCTGCCGTCGGCACGCGAGACGGAGATCGTCCGGGCGGTCGCGGACGGGGTGGTCCGGTCGGTGGATGCGTACGGGGTCGGCGTGGCCGCCTGGCGGCTGGGCGCCGGCCGGGCGCGCAAGGAGGACCCGGTCAGTTTCGGGGCCGGCGTCGTGCTCCATGTGAAGCCGGGCGCCACCGTGCGGGCCGGGGATCCGCTGTGCGAGCTGCGCACCGACGAGACGGACCGGTTCGCCGGCGCCCGGGATCTGGTGACCGAGGCCGTCGTGGTGGACGATGGCGAGTTCGTACCCGCACCGCTTCTGCTTGATCGGATCGTCTGACCGCCGATGAACAAGGACGTTCCTGACCCCCGCGCGGTACGCAAGGCCAGCCTGGACGAGCTGGACCGGCTCGGCCTGGCCCTGCCGCCGGCCCACTTCCCGCTGGTCTGGGAACCGGGCGACGGCGTCGAGCTGCGCGCCACCGCGGAGATCGAGGCCCGCGCCGCGGTCCTGCACGTGGTGGTGGCCCGCTGTTTCGGGATGCCCACCGAGGCGGCCATGCACTGGCTGCTCGGCTCGCACCTGGTCGAGCTGGTCACCCCGCCGGAGTGGCAGTTCGTGATCGGCGCGAAGGGCGACCACCGGTCGTTCGTGCTGCACCACGACGCGGTCTTCGCGCTGGCCTGGCTGCTCGGCCTGGCCCAGCACCTGGACCCGACCGCGCCGCCGGAGGACCGGCTGATGCAGCAGATGCCCGACCTGCCCGCCGGGGAGAGCTTCGACCGGTGGCGGTCCCGCTCGCTGATGTCGCCGCGCGACCCGATCGAGGCGGCCGTCCTGCTTGACCTGCACTACTGCCTGGACTGGGCGTTCCAGGACGCCGAACAGAACGGCCGGCCGCTGCCGGGGGACATCAACGGCAACGCGATCGGGCAGCGGCGGTGGGCGCTGGAGTGGGCGGTGGTGTTCACCGGCCCGTTCCACGAGCAGCCGCCGGACTGGGAAGAGGTCGACCTGAGCGTCTGAAGACGGTCACGTCGACGGCCGCGGTGACCGGCCCGCCCGCTGAGTCGATCGATGTGTGGGCCGACACGTGCCGGGCGCTCGGCGTCATGTCGATCAGGGTCCGCACCTCGTCGCCGGTCAGGGTGAGCCGGCGGCGGAGCGTCGTGGTGCTCTCCGGCACGAACGAGGACAGCGTCTCGGCCAGCCGTTCCCGCTTGTCCGGGTCGACGCGCAGGAGGCCGTGCGCGTCGATCAGCTCGTGCAGGTGATCCGCGGCCGGCGTGACCACCACCAGGGCGCCGCCGGGCCGCAGGACGCGGTGGAACTCGGGCGCGTTGCGCGGGGCGAAGACGTTCAGGATCAGATCCGCCGACCCGGTCGCGATCGGCAGCGGCTGCCACAGGTCGGCGAGCACGGCGGCGACCCGGGGGTGGGCGCGGGCCGCGCGGCGCAGGGCGGGCTTGGAGACGTCGACGGCCAGGCCGGTCGCGGCGTCGTTCCGATCGAGCAGCGCGGTCAGGTACCAGCCGGTGCCGGCGCCGGCGTCCACGATCAGGGTGTCCGACCCTGATGCGGGCAGGGCGTCGCGGATGAAGTCGTAGTGGCCGGCGGCCAGGAAGGCGTCACGTGCCGCGACCATCGGGGCGGAGTCGCCCTCGTGCGGCATCCGGCCGCGCGTCAGGTTGGCGTACCCCTGCCTGGCTATGTCGAAAGCGTGCCCCCGCGCGCAGCGCAACGTGAGCTCCGGACCTCGATCGAGGGTGTCCTGGCACACAGGGCACCGTAGGTACGGCAGTGCGCCATCGATCATGCGCTCATCACCACTAAAGTCATCGGATGGCCGCCATCTCGCTTGCCGACATCGTCAAGGCCCCCAAGGCGCTGCTTCACGACCACCTGGACGGGGGTCTGCGCCCCGCGACCATCGTCGAGCTCGCCGCGAGCGCCGGGCACACGCTGCCGGAGACCGACCCGGGCAGGCTGGGCGAGTGGTTCGCCGCCGCCGCCGACTCCGGGTCGCTGGAACGCTACCTGGAGACCTTCGCGCACACCGTCGGGGTGATGCAGTCCGAGGAGGCGCTGCACCGGGTCGCCAAGGAGTGCGCGCTCGACCTGGCAGCGGACGGTGTGGTCTACGCGGAGGTGCGCTTCGCCCCGGAGCTCCACCTGGAGCGTGACCTGAATCTCGACCAGGTGGTCGAGGCGGTCCTCGCCGGTTTCCGGGACGGCTCGGCGGAGGCCGCCGCCGAGGGCCGGCAGATCCGGGTCGGCGCGCTGCTCACCGCGATGCGGCACGCCGCGCGGTCGCAGGAGATCGCCGAGCTGGCGGTGCGCTTCCGGGACGGCGGCGTGGTCGGCTTCGACATCGCCGGCGCCGAGGCCGGTTACCCGCCCACCCGGCACCTGGACGCGTTCGAGTACCTGCAGCGGGAGAACTTCCACTTCACCATCCACGCCGGCGAGGCCTTCGGCCTGCCGTCGATCTGGCAGGCCCTGCAGTGGTGCGGCGCGGACCGGCTCGGTCACGGTGTGCGGATCGTCGACGACATCACGGGTACGAGCAACGACCCGGTTCTGGGCCGGTTGGCGGCGTACGTCCGGGACAAGCGCATCCCGCTGGAGTTGTGCCCGTCGTCGAACGTGCAGACCGGCGCCGCGCCGTCGATCGCTGAGCACCCGATCGGGCTGCTGCGCGACCTCAGCTTCCGGGTCACGGTGAACACCGACAACCGGCTGATGAGCGGCACCTCGCTGTCCCGGGAGATGGCGTTGCTGGTGGAGGCGTTCGGCTGGGGCTGGAGCGATCTGCAGTGGCTGACGGTGAACGCGATGAAGTCGTCGTTCATCCCGTTCGACGAGCGGCTGGCGATCATCACGGACGTCATCAAGCCCGCGTACGCCAAATTGCTGGGGTAAAAATCGGTTATTCCGCCCATGAGCGACACGGTGCTACTTTCGGTTCACGAAACTGGCCGAACCGGTCACTCAGTTCAACCGTTCGGACACATTGGTCTCTACAAAAGCTGCAAAATGCGGCATCTCACCTTGCCGTATCGGGGCTTCCGAGCAATGGTCTGTCCTGCCACGATCCGAGCGGATCGAGACCGGCAGGTGCACGTAAGCCCCCGCGATGCATCAGCCGTCCGGAGTGACCGTAAGAGACGTACGCGTATACGAGCAGTGACGACGGACCGGCGATGTCCAACCACTTGGACGCAACATCGCATCACACACCCGGTCCGGGTCCGGCTGCTCTTTCTCTTTGACACTCGTCGTGATGGAATCTCGGGGGCCCGACCCCCGTGTCGGCCGTGTGTGGGGTCCGGACGAAGCCGACGACGGGCCCGAATCAGGAGGACGGTGACGTGAGCAAGCGCCCCAAGCCGGCGAACGGCGTCATGTCGCGTCTTCGGCGGCCGGCCGGACGGCTACGGGACCTGCCCATCTGGTCGAAACTCGGCCTGATCATGCTGGTTCCCACGCTCGCGACGATCATCGTCGGCGTGAGCGGTCTGGTCGACCACATCGAAGAAGCGAGCAACGCCGAGCAGGCGCGCACCCTGGCCGTGCTGTCACAGGCCGCCGGTGGACTGGTCGACCAGCTGCAGGACGAGCGGGCCTACGCGACCGCCATCGCCCGGACCGACGCGCGTGTGAAGACCGACCCGGTCCGGAACAAGGCGCTGCAGCAGTACCAAGCAGTGCACCCCAAGGTCGACGCCGCCAAGGTGCCGTACGCGCAGCAGCAGTCCGCGCTGGACCTGGAGGGTCAGGCCAACATCGTCGGCCTGCTCAGCAGGCTCGACAACAACCTCAGCGAGCTGCCGGTCGTGCGGACGCAGGTCGCCAACGGCGACCGCGACGTGGCCGACGTCGACGAGAACTACGGCAAGATCATCGACGACCTCCTGAACGTGCGGGACGCCTCCGCCCAGCTGGCCGCGAACACCGAGCTCGGCGACCACATGCGTGCGGCCGCCGCGGTGGCCCGCATCAAGGACTTCGTCGCGCAGAGCCGCGATGTCGGCATCAAGATCACGGACGAGAAAGATCTGACGATCTCGCTGCGTCGCGAGCTCGACCTGACCCAGACCGGTCAGCAGATCGCGCTGAACAGCCTCACCCAGACCAGCACGCCCGAGGAACTCGCGCTCTACAACCGCACCGTGGCGGGCAAGGACCTGTTCCAGGCGACCAACCTCATCGTCCCCCTGGTCAACCTGCAGGGCGGGAACACGAAGAACATCCCGTTCACCCTGGACCAGTGGGAAACGGCGATGCGGGGCTACAACGGCCTCTTCCGCCAGGTCGAGACCCGGTTCGACGCGGACATCGTGAGCCTCGCGACCGACCTGCGCGACGACGTGCAGCGCCAGGTGTTCATCGAGACCAGCGCGCTGCTCGGCATGCTGCTGCTGGCCATCCTGTTCGCGTGGCTGGTCGCCCGGTCGATGGCCCGCTCGCTGCGCGAACTGCGCCAGGGCGCGCTCTCGGTGGCCCAGTACGGCCTGCCGCACGCGGTCAACCGGCTCCGAGATCCCTCACTGTCCAGCTCGCTGACCCCGGCGCAGGTGGCCGACATGGTCGCCGAGCCACTGCCGGTCCGCAGCCGGGACGAGTTCGGGCAGGTGACCGAGGCGTTCAACGCGGTCCACCTCGAGGCCGTGCGTACCGCCGCCGAGCAGGCCGCCCTGCGGTCCTCCGTCGCGACCATGTTCGTCAACCTCGCCCGCCGTTCGCAGATCCTGGTCGACCGGCTCATCGGTCACCTGGACAGGCTGGAGCGCGGCGAGGAGGACCCGGACCGTCTGGCCGAGCTCTTCCAGCTCGACCACCTGGCCACCCGGATGCGTCGTAACGACGAGAACCTCCTGGTCCTCGCCGGTGCCGACTCGACCCGCGTGCAGCGCGAGCCGGCCGCCCTGATCGACGTGCTCCGCGCCGCGCAGTCCGAGGTCGAGCACTACACCCGCATCGAGTTCGGCATGGTCGACCGGGACATCGAGGTGGCCGCCCACGCGGTCAACGACATGGTCCACCTGGTCGCCGAGCTGTTCGACAACGCGACCGCGTTCTCCCCGCCCAACTCGACCGTGCTGGTGGAGGCCCGCCGCCTCGGCGACGGCGCCATCCTCTCGGTCGAGGACCGCGGCATCGGCATCAGCCACGAGCAGCTGCGCGACCTGAACGAGCGGCTCGCCAACCCGCCGCTGGTGGACGTCGCCGTCTCCCGGATGATGGGCCTCGTGGTGGTCGCCCGGCTGGCCAACCGGCACGGCGTCAAGGTGGAGCTCCGCCCGGCCGGCGCCGAGCGTGGCACCGTCGCCGAGGTGGGCCTGCCGATCAGCGTCCTGATCTCGTCCTCCGCCGCGAACCGGCTCCCGTCCGGTGGCAACCAGCCGCAGCCGGCGTTCGGCGGCGACCCGGCCACCACCCAGGTGCGGCCGCAGTTCGCCGAGCCGCTGGCGCTGGAGAGCGGCCGGGGCGGTGGCGGCTACCCCGGTGGCCGTCCCTTCGACCCGAACCCGCCGATGCCCAACGGCGGCATGCTCGGCACCGGCAACCGGTCCGTACCGGCCTGGTCCGACCTGACCGGCGCGCCGACCAGCGGCCCCAGCAACGGTGGCGGCCCCGGCGGCGGTGCGAACGGCACCAACGGGAGCAACGGCTTCCACGGTCCGCGCAGCAACGAGCCGATCCCGCCCATCCCGGCCGGCCCCAGCGGATTCGACGGATCCAACGGATACGACGCCCCCAACGGGTTCGACGGACCCAACGGGTTCGCCGGTCCGGACGGCCTGCCGCAGCGTCGCAACGGCGAGAGCTTCCGGCCGGACGCCGCCGACACGATGAACGGCTTCGGCCCGACCATCCCGCGTCAGCTGCCCTCCAACCCCGAGGGCCAGGGCTTCTCCGGTCCGCCGATGCCTCCCGTGTCGGCCCCGCCGGTGTCCTCGGCGCCGCCGTACGACCGCGGCCCGGCGACCCCCGACCAGAACGCGTACCCGCCCGCGCAGCCGCAGGGCTTCGCCAACGGCGCCGGTGCGCCGCCGGCCTGGCCCCCGGTCGCCCAGGACCGGGACAACCCTCCGCCCGTGCCGGAGAGCCTGGCCGCCGCGCTGGACATGACGGCCGAGCTGCCGCGCTACCGTCCGGACCGCAACGGCTCAGGCAACCCGGCCGTGGCCGGCCCGGCCAACCCGCAGTCCGACGCCGAGCGCACCGTCGCGGCCCATGAGGTCGCCGCCGCGCAGGCGGCGCAGGCGCAGGCCACCGCGGCCGCGCAGATCGCCGCGGCGCAGGCACGGCAGCGGGCCGGCGACGGTCAGAGCCAGTACGCCGACGAGACCATGGAGCTGCCGATCTTCCGGGAGCTCGAGTCGGCGTGGTTCACGACGGCCAAGCAGCCGGCGGCCGACGACGCGATCACCTCGCAGCGGATCCCGACCGGGGAACCGACCCGGACGGTCCCGCAGCAGCCACCCCCGCCCGAGCCACGCGACCTCGACCCGGCTCCGGTCGGCGCGGTTGCCGGCAACGGCGCGGCCACGGCGAACAGCCCGTGGCAGACCGCGGCCGACGAGGGCTGGCACGCAGCCCGGGCCGCGGCCGAGAGCCCCGTCGAGGCCACCACCGGCGCGGGTCTGCCGAAGCGTAAGCCGATGGCACAGTTGGTCCCTGGCGGCGTCGATCGGGCGGAGACTTCCACCCAACGTCGCACTCCCGAGGCGGTTCGTGGTCTGCTGTCCGCGTACCACCGGGGTGTGCAACGCGGCCGCGGCAAGGAACAATCGACCAACCCGGAGGTAACTTCGGGCGGGCAGCAGTCTTTCCAGGCTGGCAAGGAGCATGAGGCATGACATCTACGCAGGATCTTGGTTGGCTTCTTGCCAACTTCGCCGATCGCGTTCCAGGGGTCGCGCACGCGATCGCGGTCTCAGCCGACGGTCTGCTCCTGGCGGCCTCGCGGGACCTCCCGCGGGACCGGGCGGACCAGCTGGCGGCGATCGCCTCCGGCCTGGTCAGCCTCACGCAGGGCGCGGCCCGGTGCTTCGAAGGAGGCGCCGTGCTGCAGACAGTCGTCGAGATGGACAACGGGTTCCTTTTCCTGATGTCGATCTCCGACGGTTCGTCGTTCGCGGTGCTCGCCGCACGCAGTTGTGACGTCGGACAGGTGGGCTACGAGATGGCCCTGCTGGTCGACCGAGTGGGAGAGGCCCTCACACCGGCGCCGCGGTCCGCGGCCGGAGTGCTCGGCTGAACGGGGCGATCTGCCGGAACTATCGGCGGTTGTCCAAAATATGAAAATCAAGAGACACTTTGTCTGGGCTGAGCATGGGTTGGAGGTGAGCGGTGACGATGCCAGAACGCGATGAACCAACAGGCGCACTGGTGAGGCCGTACGCCGTGACCCGAGGCCGTACCCGGCCCAAGTTGGACATAGCGCTCGAAGCGCTCGTGGAAACAACCGTCCGAGGCCGTTCGGCGGGGGTTGGTCGTTCTGGTGGCGGCAGCGAGCATCAATACATCGCAGCGATGTGTGACGGCGGCAGAGTTCAGTCGCTGGCCGAGATCGCCGCACGCATGCAACTGCCGCTCGGCGTGGCTCGGGTGATCGTCGCGGACATGGCTACTGATGGCCTGGTCGCGGTGTACGAGCCGACGTCCTTGGACGACGAGACCGATGCGGTGGGCACGGAACTGCTGGAGAGGGTGCTGAGTGGACTTCGCAGGCTCTGACACGTCGCGTCGCCCGAGTGCTGGGCGCGTCACATCGGCGAAGATTGTCATCGCCGGTGGGTTCGGCGTCGGTAAGACGACGCTGGTGGGGTCCGTCTCCGAGATCACCCCACTGACCACCGAGGCGATCATGACCTCCGCCGGCGTGGGTGTCGACGACAACCGGCAGGTGCCGGGTAAGACGACGACCACGGTGGCGATGGACTTCGGCCGGATCAGCATCGATCGGGACCTGATCCTGTATCTGTTCGGCACGCCCGGACAGACACGGTTCTGGTTCATGTGGGATGAACTGGTCCGGGGTGCGATCGGGGCGGTCGTGATGGTGGACACCCGCCGCTTGGCGGACTGTTTCGCCGCGATCGACTTCTTCGAACACCGACGACTGCCGTACCTCGTGGCAATAAACTGCTTCGACGGTATGCAGTACCACAACGCTCAGGATGTCCGCGACGCGCTGGCCATCTCGAGCGAAATCCCGGTGGTCAGCTGCGACGCGCGTAACCGCGAGTCGACCAAGAACGTGCTGATCTCCCTGGTCGAGTACGTGCTGACCATGCGCCGTTCGCGCGCGGTCGCCCCGGCCTGACCTGACCTCGGAACGCCCTGCCCGGCCCCGGCCGCGCGGGGCATTTCGTGTTGCTCCAGTTGGGCTCACGAGGTGCTCGGTGCCCGGCCGTGGGGTGCTTGGTCGTGGGTGCCCGGCCCTGGGGGTGCTCGGTCGTGGGCGCCGGGTCTTGGTGCCCGGTCTTTGGGTGCTCGATCGTGGGCGTTGGCCTTTCGGCGGCGCTCCGTCTCTGGGTTTCGTCTCTGGCGCCCCTTCTCTGGGCGCTCAAGATCAAACTCGGGATCGAGAGCAGACTTTCCCGGGTCCGTCGTGGTTCGGACCGCCGCTCCCGCCGGGGACCGGTCGCTGCGCTCCCTGCCGGATGCGTAAGTGGCGCCGCGCCCGGCTGCCCGCGCTGCCCCCGCCCTGCGCCGTTGCGACGCCGGCGGGCACTCGGGCGGTGACGCCGCCGAGTGACCGGGCAGGGGGCCGGGTAGCCGCCGCCAGCCGGGAGTGAGGGCGAACGGGCACGCCGCTACTACCGGCGCAAACTCGCCGCAAGCAAGACCCCCATGGAAGCCATGCGAGCCCTGAAACGCCGGCTCTCCGACATCGTCTACCGGCGGATGGACGCCAAAGCCGTCAGGACGGGCCTGGGAGGACAAGCGGGGGCGACTCTGCAATCCAGCGCGGCCGACTTGATCCCCCTGGTCGACACTTCGGAGAAGTCACCTCCCGGACCAGCCGAGGACCACCCTTGGAACACCTCTTCCCACCGGCTCTTGACACAGAGGGGTGCCAGAAGAGTGCCGCATCTCTTTCGCCATATCGAGCAGGCGGATAATGTCCGATGTATGTCGAACTTTAATGGGCGGGGCAACTTAGCCGCGGGTCCGATATCGGCTCCGGGAACGTTCTCGCTTACGCACCCAGAGGGCAGCTCGACCGGCTGGGCAGGGAGCTTTTCGCCTGATAACCCAAGGCTTCCCATGCAGGAGTCCGTTGGCCACGTCGCAAGAATCCGACTTGATCAGGGCGGAAGCGGTACTGCGCTCGTCAGCCGTGTTGTTGATAGATGGGGAACGATTCGCATCGATAGTATCGAATCGCCACCGTTCTGATTCACCGGCTGGAAGATGAGTGACATGTCAGAACGTCCGATAACAACCACGACAGCCACGTCGTTCGAGGCGGCCCCAACGGTCCAGAAAGCTTGGACCAGGCGCGCGATGGATACGTACGACGAGGTGGCGTCAGGCAACCGCACCTGCCGCCCTCCGAAGCGGTTTGACGCAGTCATCTCGGCTACGAGCGTGCGCCGAGTTACCCGGTCGGCGTCGCAGCGCGTGATGGCGCTCCGCCGGCCCGCCGCGCACGCTCGGCGGCAGAACAGTGCACTGGTTTACTGAGGTCGAAAGGGGCGCGCTGAGCGCGAGGTCCTCTGGACGACCGAGAGGCCCCGTGTTGGAAGCTTGAAATCGACCTTGTCGGAGCGGCGAAGTCCGTCATTCGAAGGGCCGGTCACTCTCACTGCGCCCGGTACCCGGGAACAGCGCCGCCGGTGACCCGATCGCGGCCGACCACCAACGTACGAGTTACCACTTTCTTCGAGTTCGACAGACTCACGGTGTATACGCTCATTGTGTCGGCAACGTCGCCGGCGCGATAAGGGGGATCCAATGATAGGACCATTCCGTTCAAGGACCTGGGTTCGATGGAGGGCGTTGCTCGCTGCCGTCGTCGCGACGGTCGCCACCCTCGGCGTCGCGGTCGCACCGGCTGCGGCCGCTTTGCCGCTCTCTCGCTACTACTCACTCGAATCTTTCAACTATCCGGGGCATTTCGCGCGCCATGCGAACTATCTCGGTGAACTCTCCACGGTATCCAGTCAACTGGATCGCAACGACGCCACCTGGCTGCTGGTTCCCGGGCTGGCCGGTGCCGGGGTGTCGCTGCGCTCGAAAAACTATCCCAGCTACTACCTGCGGCACTCAGGCTTCCGGCTGCGGATCAGCAGGTCGGACGGTTCCCGGCTGTACCGGGAGGACGCGACCTTCTACGTCCGCCGCGGCAATGCCGCTTCCGGTTCGGCCTGGCTCTCCTTCGAGTCCTACAACTATCCCGGCAGATTCATCCGGCATGCCAATTACCACCTGTGGCTGCACCCGATCGACCGCACGCAATTGTTCAAAGCGGACTCGACCTGGGCCGCACGCCCGCCGTTGGCCTAAGGGCGGATCAAAACCGTCCACGTTGACGGCGGGCTGACGCAGAGCGGAAGGTCGGCCGTCGTCGCCGGAGTCCCGCAGAATCGCCGCCGCGAGGGAACCAAGTCGCTCGCGCGCATCACTTCCAGCAGAAGGCCTCAGAGCCTGGTCTTGTGCCGCATTGGGCGATGACGGAATCGTGCGGAATGCGTCCGACCTGCGCGATGGAGCTACCCGAATCAGTTGACGGCCATACTGACATCGGCAGATCCGCGCCTGCGGGCCTGCATCGGCGCCTGAGCAAGCGAGCGCGGGACTAGCGGTATGTGAGTAATCACCAGGTAGGCGGTCATCCCGGGAGGGTCCATCGGTCGTACGGATGACGGCCCGGCCGGAAACCATGTGCCTGGACCATGTCGACGGCCGCGGACAGGCCGGTGCCGACGGCGTCCGGGATGTGGGCGTCGCTGCCGAAGGTGACCACCTTGCCGCCCTCGTCGCGCCACCAGCGGACGATCTCCGAGGCCAGCGGGATGCGGGTGTTGACCTCCAGCGTCCGGTCCGTGGCGGCGAGGGTGCGTAGCGCGTGCCGGAACTCGTCCTGGAAGGCGTGCAGGTTGAACGGTCCGGCCTCGGCGGGCCAGCCGCGGACGGCGTAGTCCAGGTGGGCGAGGACCTCGAAAGCATCCGTACGGGCGATCAGCTCGGTGATCTCGGCCAGGTAGAGCCGGAGCACCTCGACGGCGGGGCGCTGCCGGTAGAGAGCGTTCGCCTCGACAAGGTGCCCGTCGACGGGCAGGGCATGCAGTGAGCCGAGCACCCGTTCGTAGTGGCCGGTGCCGAGCAGTTTCGCGACCGGCACGGCATTCCAATGGGGTTCGCCCAGTTCGACGCCGCTTATGACGCGCAGCGACGGGAAAAGCTCGCGGCACCGCTGGATCGAGGATAGATAGCGCTCCTGGTCCAGCTCGGGCGGGACCAGCACGCCGTCGGGACCGGTCAGCTCGCGTCGCAGCGGTGAGAGCTCGAGGACTACCTCGTCGACCGTCCACCGGGAGTAGTCGACGTGTTCGGTGAACGCGACGGCCGGAAGACCGAGCTGCACCGCGCGGGCGCAGGTCCGTTCCATGCAGCCCCCAGGGGCGTCCCACGAAAATTCGGTGTGCACGTGACCGTCCGCGGGCTGAACCACCTGGCCCACGGTAGCGATCATGGTGCAGGCGCCGCGGAGCGGGTGGGCCTGCAGTGCTGACACCCTGCCCCCGAACTGCGAACTGCGAACCTCGGACCTCGGGGCCGCGAACGTCAGGGCGATATCTCGGTAGCCGGCGCGCACGCTCGGCGGCATGACAGTACGCCGGTCATGATGGTTGCTGCGGCGAATCAATGGCCTTCTGGACAAGGGCTGCGCGAGCCTTGAGTGGAGCCGGCGGCACCTCGATGAGCTCGAATCCCAGCTCGCGGTATGTCAATTCATGAACCTGTTCGAAAACAAGTGAGTCTTCGAAGCTGATGCGGCGCGCGGCAGTAGGTTCGACGTAGCCTTGACTGCGTATGAAGAATACGGTTCGTTCGTAGAGGTGCTCGACCTGCATCCGGTTGATCTCGGCGAGGAGTCCGGCTGATGCGGTCGCGGCTGCGTAGCGGCTCAACGCCAACGTGCAGACAGGTGAGCGATCGAAGAAGGTGACGGCCGTGTGCACCTGTTCGGCGGTGAGCTGTCGCTTGCGTTGAAGATCCACAATGTGATCGATGAACGCCGGATCCTGCCACGGCTCCGGGTTGCCGAGAGCCTGGTGCAGCGCGATAACGTCCGTCGCGGCCTCCTCGACGACAGCGTGGCCGGCAACCTCCAACTGACGAAGGATTGCCGTCTTTCCTGAGCCCGGAGCACCGGTAAGAATGTACCTTCGCACGACTGGATCCGGCCCTTCGGGGGTATTCGGCAGAATCAGCGCACGACTCTGGGCAGCCTCTTCCGCAAAGAAGGAATGATTTTGTGCAACTGCCTACGGCCGAGAGCATGACTCCATCGGCGCGGCGTTGGAGCACGTTACCACGCAAATGATGACGCACTGTTCTCGGCGGATCCGCGCACCCGCCCTCGGGTCACTTCATGATCGCTAGCGCGGAGAGTGAACGGGCGTGAACAACCGTCGGCGCCGGCAGGTTTACGAGTGGCGCCGGTTCTCACGAACATCACGGCCCGCAGAGCCGGCAACGTGGTGCCGAAACTCGCGAACATCTGGTGCCCAAACTCGCGAACGAAGCCAGGCCCGGTCGGCTCGTTCCTGTGCCTGGCAGGGGCTCGGCGGTTCGGCCCTGTGTGCGGCGCGTCTGGTCGGTTTGCTCATGGGCGCCGAGGCTGGCCGGCTTGGTGCTGTGCGCTGCGGGGGGCTGGTCGGCTCGGGCTTGTGCCTGGTGAAGGCTGGCCGGCTCCACCGCTTGCCCGGGGGCTGGTGTGGTGGTCAGCGGGTGGTGGCTGGGCGGGCGAGTTTGCGGAAGGCGGGAGTGGGGGTGCCTACGTGAGGGCCGGCGCCCAGCTGGGGTGTGAGGCGGGCGGCGGCGTCGGGCAGGAACGGGGCCAGCTCGGTGGTGATGCGGCGGCAGGTGTCCACCAGGGTGGCCACGGTGGTGTCGAAGGACGGTGGGAGTTCCCAGGGGCGACGGTGGTCGATGTAGCGGTTGGCGGCTGACACGGCTTCGCGGATGGCGGCCGTGGCGGCGCGGAGGTTGAAGGCCGCCACGGCGCTGTCGATGATGGCCGGCAAAGTGGGGGACAACGGTTCGGGCGTACCCGTGATGTGGCTTTTGCGGTGTCGATGCGCGAGGGTCAGCGTGCGGTTGACCAGGTTGCCGAGGCCGTGGGCCAGGTCCTGGTCGGCACGGCGGATCAGGCGGGACTCGGTGAAGTCGGTGTCGCCCAAGGGGGCCACCTCGCTGAGGAGCCACCAGCGCAGGGCGTCGGTGCCGTAGCGGGCGGCCAGGGCTACCGGGTCGACCGTGTTGCCGCTGGACTTGGAGAGCTTGGCGCCGTCGACCGTCAAATGGTCGTGGACCAGGATGCGGCTGGGGAGGGGGCGGCCGGCCGAGAGGAGCAGGGCCGGCCAGTAGACCGCGTGGAAGCGGGTGATGCCCTTGCCGATGATGTGGGTGCGATCGCCGGGGGCTGCCCACCAGCGGTCGTAGTCGGCGCCCTCCAGCGCGGTCACATAGTTGGCCAGGGCGTCCCACCAGACGTAGATGACCTGGCCGGGGTCGCCGGGCACCGGGATGCCCCAGCCGCCCGCCCGGGCCGCGGGGCGGGAGACGCTGAAGTCGTTCAAGCCCGCCCGGACGAACGCGAGCACCTCCTGGCGACGGGCCTCCGGCTCCACCCGCAGGGTTCCGGACTCCAGCAGGTCGAGGATCTGATCCTGGTAGCGGGAGAGCCGGAAGAACCAGTTCCGCTCGGTCACCGGCTCGGGGACGACCCCGTGCTCCGGACACTGCCCGTCGGTCAGCTCCGCGGCGGCCCAGAACTGCTCACAACCGCCGCAATACAGCCCGTGGTACTCCCGCCGGTAGAAATCGCCCCTCTCGGCGCAGGCACGCCACAGGGCGGCCACTCCGGCGCGGTGGCGTGGGTCGGTTCCGGTACGGATGAAGTCGTCGAAGGACAGCGACAACGGCCCGCGCAGCCCCCGGAAGCGCTCGGCGTTGCGGGCGACGAACTCGGCCACCGGCACTCCGGCGGCCCGGGCGGCGGTCACGTTCTTGAACGCGTTGTCGTCGGTGCCGGTGAGGAAGCGGGTCGGGCGGCCGCGCAGGCGGGCGTGCCGGGCCAGCACGTCGGCCTGGACGAGTTCGAGGGCGTGGCCCAGATGCGGGGCGGCGTTGACGTACGGGATGGCCGTCGTCACGTACAGCAGGGTCATGATCTTCTCCGCGGGTGTCGGCCGTCGGCGGAGCAGGTCACGGAAGATCAGACCGGGACCCCGGCGACGGGGTCTGGTCGGGTGGTGTCAGCGCACGCCGAAGAGCCCCTTGTCGGGGCGCGTCATCAGGCCGGTACGCATGCGTCGATGCTGGCATCCACCGGGAGGGCCGCGCCAGCCGATTTCGCCTTGCGCGGGGCGGATCTCGCCGGGATCCTCAGCGCCCATGGGCTCCGACGCCAAACTGATCATCCTCGACTACGACCGGTACAACGGCGAGGTCGTGCCGGCGGTGGTCGCCTGGCTGCGCACCGGCGAGGCGCCGTCGTGGCTGCTGGACGCCGGTGACTCCGGCGAGAGTCTCTCCGAACGACGGCGGGTGGGCGCGCGTCTGCGGGACGAGCCGGTCGACCTGGCGCGGCACTGCACCTGGCTGGGTGACGACCTGCGGATGCGTACGGACCTGGCCGAGGCCGGCGCGGCTGCGCGCCCGATGCTCACCTGCACCTCCGTCACCTGCCCGGAGCGGTTCAAGTGCCCGTTCCAAGGTGATGGTCAGGAGGTCGTCACCTTCCTGGTGCAGGACGTGGTCGAGGACCGCTGCCTGGGTGACGGGCAGTTCCTCGGGCGGTCGGTCACGCCGGACTTCTACACCCCGGTGCTGGACCGCCTGGCGGTGCCGGCGGACGACCCTCTGCGGGCGCTGCTGGCCGCGCTGGGACGTCGGGGCGGGGTGATCGGCTACGTGTTCGAGAGGACGTCGGGGATCCGGGGCTGGCTGACACCGGCCGAGACCGCCGAGCTCGCCGAGCGTCTCGATCGGCTGGACCTGCCGCGGTACGCGCCGACCTTCGAAGCCATGCGCGCCCGCTGGCGGGACTCGATGACGGCCATGGGAAACCAGGACTGGCGGGCCGTCAGCATGTCCTTCGTCCGTACCGTGGCCAGGATCGCCGCGGCCGAAGGCAAAGCGGTCCTGTGGGGTGCGGACGTCGACCGGTCGGGCAAGCCCTAAGCGCGGTAGCCGGCGCTGTTGCGGTAGTCGTCGGCGGGCTGGCCGTCGCGGGAGAAGTCCCAGCCACCGGCGGACTCGCGTCCGGGCCGGCCGCCGATCGCGTACCCGCCGATCTCCTGACCCCGGCGCCAGCCGCGGAAGTAGCCAGTGGTGTGCGCCGCGATCGACGCCGCGTCGCGGACGATGCGGGCCGGCTGCTCCTCGCGCAGGGGCGAACCCGGCACCAGGTTGGCCTGCGGCACCCGCTTGGGCAGGCCGGCCGACGTCTGCGACGCCACCGCGGGAGTTGCGGCCTTGGCCGCGGCCTTCCAGCCGGTGTCGTTCGGGTTCGTCCAGTCCAGGTTGTCGGCGGTGTCCTCGTCGTGGCCGGTGAACCAGGCCGAGCGGGCCGCCGCGAAGATCAGCAGGTCGCCGTCGCCCTCGTCGGGCACCGGCGGGGTGAGGCTGCGGTCGAGCGCGGTCAGCGTGGTCCGGCGGGGGCCCCGGCCGTTGCTGGTGCCGTTGGCGCGGGCAGCCGGGGTGTCGACCAGGCTCAGCCGCGGCGGTTCGGTGACCGCGGTGACGTCGGCGGGCACGTTCGCCAGGCCGCCCAGGGACTCCACCAGGCGCAGCGCCGGAGGCTCCTTGGGCATGTCCTGCCAGGGCGGGCGGACCCGGCCGTCACCGTTGCCATTGCCGTTACCGGCGGAGGCGGCCGGCGGCTGCACGGCGTTGTCGTCGCTGGAGTTCATCAGCGGCCAGTTGGCGCGGGAGCCCGGCGGGGGTGTCTCGGCGCGGGGCGTCTCGGCACGCGGCTGTGCGGGCATCGGCAGCGAGTAGTCGGTGGCCCCGTTGGCGCCACCGCGCGTGTTCGGCCGCGGCGGGATCACGCTGCGCTGACGCTCGGCGCGGGCCTTGGTCATCGCCGCGTCGGTCAGCGTGGGCCGGAACTCGCGGCCGGAGTCGGCCGGCGAGACCGGCCGGGCGCCGGGCGTGATCGGGGTCATCCCGGGCGGGGGCGGCGGCACCGACACCGGGCGGTTGCCCGGGGACTGCTGCGGCGGGAGGCTCGCGGCGGCCGGCATCGGCGCGGTCGGGCGGCCGGCCAGCGGCGCGGGCGCCATCGGCGGCGGACCGATCGGGTCGGGTGCGACCGGCGGGGCGGTGAGCGGGCGCGGCATGGCCGGGGAGTTGCCGGCGGCCGGTTCGGGACGCCCGCGGCGGGGCAGCCGGGTGCCGGTGTCGGACGGGCGCAGTGCCGCCGCGGCGGGCTCGGCGGCGCGGCGGGCGCCGGCGGACCGGCGGCCGGAACTGCTCGCGGGTGCGGTGACCCGGGCGGCGAGGGTGCCGATCAGCGACTCGCAGGCGCTGTCGGAGGCGCGGACCGCGCCGATCGCCTGGCGCACGGTGTCGGCCGCGGAGGGGGCCAGCGACTTGTTGACGCCGCCCCGGCGGGGTGACTCGTTGATGGCCACCACGAGCGCGGTGACCGCGGCGGTGACCTGGTCGTCGGTGCCGGCGCCGGCGCGGGCGAGCTCGGCGACCACCTCCATGGCGGTCTGCTCGGTGTCGCCACCACGGCCGCCGAGGCGACCGGGCTCGGGAAGGGCGTCCAGCACGGCCATGGCCAGCGGGTGCGCCGGGTCGGGGTACGCCCGCAGCGCCGCCGGGTAGAGCTCGCGCAGCACCTCACGCAGGGCGGTCGAGGCGGCGTGCCGTCCGGTCAGCATGGCGACGTGCGCAGCCAGTATCGGCTTGTAGCTGATCAGCTCTCGGGGCGCGGGGACGGTGGCGGCGGCGATCGCGCCGGCCTGCATCGCCCGGGCCAGGCCGACAGCCCGGCGGGCGGCCGTCGAGGCCTGCATCTCGTCGATCGAGTCGTCGTCGGCGAAACGCTCGGCGTAGTCGTCGGTGGCGTCGTCGTCGGTCACGACCAGCGGGCGCCCGGCGGCGGTGAGGAGCGACGTCACCATGTGGTCGTCGCTGTCCGCGGCGACGGCGACCTCGCCGAACCCGGTTGTCCGCTCCACGAGCAGCGTCCCCAGCTGGGCATAGCCCGACGGGTCGTCGCTGATCTCATGGACGCCGAGCAGCCGTCCCGCGTCGTCCACCACGGCGATGGTCAGCAGCGCGGAAGAGCCCGCACGCACCGATTCATCAGCCGACGCCAGACCGCAGTACACGCGCACGAGCGCCACGGCGTCGTCCTCCTCCCCGGTGAGGGTCGTTCGCGACGAACCGTGAGTCTCAGGGCCGCCTGAGTGCTGCGGAGATCTCCACCGTCGCGAACGATCCTCATTTACTGCTGTCGTGTGCCAAAGACTGATGGTCCCTGGTAAGGGGTCAGTCGCGCCAGTCCACAGCGGCAGAGATCTTCCCGATGATCGAGCGCCAGCCGAGACTTGCCTGTTGTGCCCCGATTTTCTTCAGTCTGCGGCGGCCGAAGTAGCCACCCATACCGCCGGTCTCCGCCTTTCGCAGAGACTCATCGAGGTCGTCCAGCGGCGAACCGGGCGCCAATGCCAGGATCACCGTCTTGAGCCGGAGGGCATGACCCAGGTCACGGGCCACCTCGCCCGCCGCGATCAAGAGCGGCAGGTCCCACGTGTCGTGCCCTCCGCGAAGATTCTCCACGACGAGGTCAAGTTCGTACCGGTCATCCGGCTGCGGGTCGACGTCGGTCGACTCTACCCGTTCGGCAACAGTGCTCCAGCTGTCCAACTGGGCCATATCGTGCGGGGCACCCGAACGAATGAAGCTGACCAGCGACTCGGGCGTCTTGAAGGTGAGCAACCGGCCACGGTGACTGAGGAAGACGGGCACCTCCTCGTCCTCCGGCTCGTCCTCGGCCTCGTCCTCGAAGTCGGCCGGGTCCGGCTCATCGGCGGTGTCGTCGCCGCTCTTCTTCGCCTTGTCGTCGTCCTCGGCGAGAAGCGCCTGGAACTCCTCGTCGACGATGACCTCTTCCTCGTCGTCCTCCGCGGCGCGAGCCTCGGCGGCGGCCCGCTCGCGGGCCTCGAAGGGGTCGTCCTCGTCGGTCTGGATCTCGGTCGGCGTCAGCTCGGACGACTTGCGGTATGCCCGCAGGGTCAGCCCCACGCCACCGGGCATCGCGATCTCCACGGGGGAGATGCGAACCTCGTCCCACAACTCGCGCCCGGACAGGCCGGTCACGGCCTCGGACTCGTCGGACTGGGTGGCCACGGTGACCTCCGGTGATCTTTCGGACGGACGTTCGGGGTGACTCTGCGCACACAGACAATAGAGGGTCGAGCTGTGCTCAGAACCCCTTGGGGTGCCAGACCGTCTTGGTCTCGAGCAGAGCGGTCATCGGGCGCAGGCCGGGGTCGGTGGTGAAGTCCGCCTCGGCGCCCGCCGGTCGCAGCACCCGCTTGAGGGTTCCGGCGGCTTCCCGTTCCAGGTCGGCGGCCAAGGCGGCGTCGGCGACGGCGGTCAGATCGAGCGCGTTCACGTCGTCGTGCGACGCCAGCCACGGCGCGACCTCGGCCGGATCACCGGTGAGAATGTTCACCACTCCGCCCGGCAGGTCGGAAGTGGCCCAGGTCTCGGCGAGGGTGATGGCCACCTGGGGCCCGGTGCTGATCACGACCACGGTGTTACCGGTGACGATCGCCGGTGCGACGACGCTGACCAGGCCGAGCAGGGACGGCGGGGCGATCACCCCGACCACGCCGGTGGGCTCCGGCGCCGACAGGTTGAAGAACGGGCCGGCCACCGGGTTGGCGTTGCCGGTGACCTGAGCGAGCTTGTCGGCCCAGCCGGCGTACCAGACCAGCCGGTCGGTGCTCGCGCTGACTTCCTCGCCGGAGACGCCGAGGTGCTTGAACTCGGCCCGCCGCGCTTCGAGCATCTCGGCCGCGCGATAGAGGATCTGACCCCGGTTGTACGCGGTCGCCCCGGCCCAGCCCGGCTGTGCCTTGCGGGCGGCGACCACCGCGTCGCGGGCGTCCTTGCGGGAGGCACGGGCCACGTTGTCGCCGTCCACGAGATCGGTCCGTCCTGACTCGCTGCGCGGGAACTTGCCCCCGATGTAGAGCTTGTAGGTCTTCCGGACCTTCAGACGCTCAGACAAGGTAGGCCTCCAAGCCGTGCCGGCCGCCCTCCCGGCCGTAGCCGGACTCCTTGAAGCCGCCGAACGGCGAGGTCGGGTCGAACTTGTTGAACGTGTTGGCCCACACCACGCCGGCCCGGAGCTTGTCGGCCACGGCGAGGATCCGCGAGCCCTTCTCGCTCCAGATGCCGGCGGACAGCCCGTACGGCGTGTTGTTGGCCTTCTCGATCGCCTCGGCCGGGGTGCGGAAGGTCAGCACCGACAGCACCGGCCCGAAGATCTCCTCGCGGGCGATCCGGTGCGCCTGGGTGACCCCGGTGAAGATCGTCGGCGCGAACCAGAAGCCCTGGCCGGGCAGCTCGCACGGCGGCGACCAGCGCTCGGCGCCCTCGGCGTCGCCGGCCTCGGTCAGCTCGGTGATGCGGGCCAGCTGGGCGGCCGAGTTGATGGCGCCGACATCGGTGTTCTTGTCCAGCGGATCACCGACCCGCAGCGTCGCCATCCGGCGTTTCAGCGAGTCGAGCAACTCCTCGGCGATCGACTCCTGCACCAGCAGCCGCGACCCGGCGCAGCAGACGTGGCCCTGGTTGAAGAAGATGCCGTTGACGATGCCCTCGACGGCCTGGTCGATCGCCGCGTCGTCGAAGACGATGTTGGCCGCCTTGCCGCCCAGCTCGAGGGTGAGTCTCTTGCCGGTGCCGGCCACCGCGCGGGCGATCTGCCGGCCGACGTCGGTGGAGCCGGTGAAGGCGACCTTGTTCACGTCCGGGTGTTCGACCAGGTAGCGGCCGGTGTCGCCGGCGCCGGTGACGATGTTCACCACCCCGGCGGGGAGCTCGGCCTGGCGGCAGACGTCGGCGAAGAACAGCGCGGACAGCGGGGTGGTCTCGGCGGGCTTGAGCACCACGGTGTTGCCGGTGGCCAGCGCGGGTGCGATCTTCCACGCCAGCATGAGCAGCGGGAAGTTCCACGGGATCACCTGGCCGGCCACCCCGAGCGGGCGCGGCGCCGGGCCGAACCCCGCGTACTCCAGCTTGTCGGCCCAGCCCGCGTAGTAGAAGAAGTGCGCCGCGACCAGCGGGAGGTCGACGTCGCGTGACTCCTTGATCGGCTTGCCGTTGTCCAGCGACTCGAGCACCGCCAGCTCGCGCGAGCGCTCCTGGATGATCCGGGCGATCCGGAAGAGGTACTTGGCGCGCTCGGCGCCGGGCAGGCCGGACCAGGCCGGGAACGCGCGCCGGGCGGCCGCGACGGCCCGGTCGACGTCCTCCGAGCCGGCCAGGGCGACCTCGGCCAGCGTCTGCTCGTCGGCCGGGTTGATCGTCTTGAAGGTGGCCTTGCCGGGTCCGAACTCGCCGTCGATGAACAGGCCGTAGGACGACTCGATGGTGACGACCGAGCGGGACTCGGGGGCGGGGGCGTAATCGAGGAAGGACATGCTCAGTCCAGCGTGAAGTAGTCGGGGCCGGCGTAGTGGCCGGTCGTGAGCTTGGTGCGCTGCATCAGCAGGTCGTTGAGCAGCGACGACGCGCCGAACCGGAACCAGTCCGGGCTGAGCCAGTCGTCGCCGGCGGTCTCGGCGACCGTGACCAGGTATTTGATGGCGTCCTTGGTGGTGCGGATGCCGCCGGCGGGCTTGACGCCGACCTGCCGCCCGGTCTGTGCCCGGAAGTCGCGCACCGCCTCCAGCATGACCAGCGTGACCGGGAGGGTGGCGGCCACCGGGACCTTGCCGGTGGAGGTCTTGATGAAGTCGGCGCCGGCCCACATGGCCAGCCAGGACGCGCGCCGGACGTTGTCGTAGGTGCCCAGCTCGCCGGTCTCCAGGATGACCTTGAGATGCGCCGGGCCGCACGCCTCCTTGACCGCCACGATCTCGTCGTAGACGTGCCGGTAGTCGCCGGAGAGGAAGGCGCCCCGGCTGATCACCATGTCGATCTCGTCGGCGCCGGCGGCCACCGCGTCCCGGGTGTCGGCGAGTTTGACCTCGAGCGGCGCCTGGCCGGACGGGAAGGCGGTCGCCACGCTCGCGAGGTGCACGCCGGAGCCGCGGAGCACCTCGGCGACGGCCGGGACCATGGCGGGGTAGACGCAGACCGCGGCGACCGGTGGGCAGCTCGGGTCGGCCGGGTCGGGTCGCAGCGCCTTGGCGGCCAGCGCGCGGACCTTGCCGGTGGTGTCGGCGCCCTCGAGCGTGGTCAGGTCGACCATGCGGATGGCCAGGTCGATCGCGGCGGCCTTGCTGGTGGTCTTGATCGACCGGGTGCTCAGGGCGGCCGCGCGTGCCTCGACTCCGACCTTGTCCACGCCGGGCAAACCGTGCATAACGGAGCGTAATGACGCGGGTGGGTGGAGCGTGGCAGTCATGAGACGGATTCTACGCGCGGGTGTGACAGTTGATCTTGACAAGCGCAGGTTGCGCTCGGGTTCTCCGCGCCGTCCGAAGGACCAGGCGCCGGTAGAAAGCATGTACTTTGATCGCCGTGGACGTACTTGTCGTTGATCATCCGCTGGCGCAGTCGAGACTCACCGCGATGCGGGCGGAGGAGACCGACAGCGGCGCGTTCCGCGCCGCGCTGCACGAGCTGACGACCATGCTGGTGTACGAAGCGGCGCGCTCCTTCGCGGTCGAGAAGTACTCGATCAGCACCCCGGTGGCGCCGACCGAGGGTGCGAGGCTGGCCAAGCCGCCGCTGATCGTCCCGGTGCTGCGCGCCGGCCTGGGCATGGCCGACGCCGCGCTGGCGCTGCTGCCCGAGTCGTCGATGGGCTTCGTCGGCCTCGCCCGGGACGAGGAGACCTTCGAGCCGCGGGCCTACATGGAGTCGCTGCCCGGCGACATGGGCGGCCTGCCCGCGCTGGTCCTCGACCCGATGCTGGCCACCGGCGGCTCGCTGGTGCACTGCTGCCGGCTCCTCGCCGATCGCGGCTGCGACGACATCATCATCTGCTGCGTGCTGGCCGCCCCGGAGGGCATCGCCAAGCTCGAGGAGTCGGGGCTGCCGCTGCGGCTGATCACGGCGTCCATCGATCAGGGCCTGAACGAGAAGAAGTACATCGTCCCGGGGCTCGGCGACGCCGGCGACCGTCAGTTCGGCGGCATGCCGAGATTCTGAATTCTTCAGAAACACCAGGTTTCTAAACAGTGGAGTACGACCACGAGACGGCCTTTCCGTCCTGGAACGGCATGATCCCGTGGAACGGCCGGGGCGCCGAAGCGAATACCAGGGGCAGGAAGTGCCGGTCCGACTCCCACATCGGCACCCGCCCGGCCAGCACGTCCTCGACCGGTACCCAATGCAGGCTGCCCTCGTCGTTCGCGACCTTCGGCTCGCCGGTCCAGGACGGGATGCGGAAGAGGAACCCGAACCAGTTGGCGCCGTCCCGGCCGAAGCCTGGCCAGGAGATCGTTCCGGCGAAGTCGAGTACGTCACATCCGAGGCCCGCCTCCTCGCGGATCTCGCGGCGCATCCCGGCGGCGACGTCCTCGTCCATTTCCACTTTTCCGCCGAGACCGTTGTAATAGCCGAAGTGGACGTCGTCCGGGCGAGCGTCACGACGAATCATCAACACGCTCCGTTGATCCGGCGACAACAGATAGCCCAGGGTGGCGAGTACCGCTTGCACCAGCGTCACCATAGGCCATCGCCAAGGTGGGATGAGGTACTGTTCCCGCCGCCCGCGTATACCGATAGTCATCAGGAGGACGCCCCATGTCCGGGCCCCAGGACGCCATCCCACCCGCCCGACCGGAGATCGGCGACGCCGAGATCGAGGCCGCCGTCCGCGTGCTGCGCAGTGGCATGGTCGTGCAGGGGCCGGAGGTGGCCGCGTTCGAGCAGGAGTTCAGCCCTGTCGCCGGTGACGTGCACTGCGTGGCCGTGAACTCCGGCACGTCCGCCCTGCACCTGTCGCTGCTCGCGCTCGGCTTCGGTCCGGGCGACGAGGTCATCGTGCCGTCCTTCTCGTTCGCCGCCACCGCCAACGCGGTGCGCCTGGTCGGCGCCGAGCCGATCTTCGTGGACATCGAGCCCGGCTCGTTCAACGTCGACCCGGACGCGGTCGCCGCCGCGATCACCCCGCGCACGGTCGCGATCATGCCGGTCCACCTGTACGGCCACCCGGCCGCCATGGACCGCCTGGTCCCGCTGGCCGAGCAGCACGGGCTGGCCATCGTGGAGGACGCGGCCCAGGCGCACGCCGCCGAGCTGAACGGCCGGAAGGTGGGCAGCTTCGGCGCGGCAGGCTGCTTCAGCTTCTACCCGACCAAGAACATGCACTCGCTCGAGGGCGGCATGATCACCACCGCCGACGCCGAGCGGGCCCGTACCCTGCGTCTGCTGCGCAACCAGGGCATGGAGGCGCGCTACCAGAACGAGGTCGTCGGCACGAACACGCGGCTCACCGACGTGGCCGCCGCGATCGGCCGGGTGCAGCTGGGCAAGCTGGCCGGCTGGACCGAGAAGCGCCGGGCCAACGCCGCCTACCTGGACGCCAACCTCCAGGGTGTCGTCGTGCCGCCGGTCGCCGAGGGCGCCAAGCACGTCTACCACCAGTACACGATCCGGGTGCAGGGCGACCGGGACGCGTTCCAGGCCGGTCTCAAGGATCTCGGCATCGGCAACGCGGTCTACTACCCGATCCCGATCCACCGGCTGAAGCCGTTCCTTGACAAAGACGGAAATGTCGGCGACTGGAAGCTGCCGGAGACCGAGAAGGCCGCGGCCGAGGTCGTCTCGCTGCCGATCCACCCCAGCCTGACGCAGGAGCAGCTGGACCGGATCGTCGAGGGCGTCAACACCGTGGCGGCGCGGGCATGAGCGCCTCGACGGGACTCCGCGCCGGCCTGATCGGCCTGGGCGCGATGGGACGCAACCACGCCCGCGTCCTCAACCTGCTGGACGGCGTGCAGCTGGTCGGCATCATGGACCCGGCGCCGGGCGCGACCGGCCCGGCCGGCGTGCCGGTGGTGCCCGACCTGGACCAGCTGCTCGCGCTGCACCTGGACTACGCGGTCGTGGCCTGCCCGACCGCCCTGCACGAGGAGGTCGGTCTGCGCCTGGCCGCCGCCGGCGTGCACGCGCTGATCGAGAAGCCGCTGGCGCCCTCGGTGGTGTCGGCCGGCAAGCTGGCCGACGCGTTCGAGCAGGCCGGTCTGGTCGGCGCGGTCGGTCACATCGAGCGGTACAACCCGTCGCTGCAGAGCCTGCGTACCCGCTTGGAGGCCGGTGAGCTGGGCGACATCTACCAGATCGTCACCCGGCGGCAGGGCCCGTTCCCGGGCCGGATCGCCGACGTCGGCGTGGTGATGGACCTGGCCACGCACGACATCGACCTGACCGCGTGGGTCACCGGCCGGGACTACGAGAACGTTTCGGCTCGTACGGTGTCGCGCAGCGGCCGGCCGCACGAGGACATGGTCTCCGCGGTCGCCTCGCTCGGCGACGGCCTGATGGCGACCCACCTGGTGAACTGGCTCAGCCCGTTCAAGGAGAGGTCCACTGTGATCACCGGCGAGCGGGGCAGCTTCATCGCCGACACGCTCACCGCCGACCTCACCTTCTTCGCCAACGGCGCGACCAGCACCGAGTGGGAGGCCATCCGGGCGTTCCGGGGCGTCTCCGAGGGCGACATGGTCCGCTTCGCGATCCCGAAACGCGAGCCGCTGCTCGTCGAGCACGAGCGCTTCCGTGACGCGGTAGAGGGAAAAGACAGCGACATCGTCACGTTGCGACAGGGAATGCGTACCGTCGAGGTCGCCGAAGCCGTTCTCCAATCGGCTGTCGACGGCGCCACCGTGGCGGTGCGCGCGAGGTAGCGATCTGACGCACCTCAGCGTTCGGCAGCCCCGAGCGCGGAGGTGCGTTGGTGGACTCCTCGGTTACCGCACCACATGTCGTGGTGATCGTCGCCAACGGAATCACGGGCGACTCCCGGGTGCAGAAGACGGCGATCGCCGCGGCTCGCGCCGGGTGGCGGGTGACGCTGCTCGGTGCGGGCGGGCGTGACGGCAAGCGGCGCGAGACGGTGATGGGCCCGGTCCGGGTGATCCGGGTGCCGGTGCCGGCCGTCTTCGCCGCCCGCAGCAAGGGGCACCCGGTCCGCCGGCTGCTCACCCAGACCGGCATCCCCAACCAGGAGGGCCTGGCCGGGGTCCGCGCGGCGCACCAGGTCTGGCTTCGCCGCAACACCGCCCGGATCGGGCGCCTGCGTACGGTCGAGGGCCCCGCCGCGGCGGTCGGCCGGCCACTCAGCAAGGCCCTCGGCGCGATGGTCCGGGGCCGCCGGGCGGTGCACCACCTGCGGGTACGGGCCTTCCGCTGGGAGCAGCGGCAACCGGGGCGGCCGACCGGGAACTGGCGGCGGGACTGGCCGCCGCTGGCCGACCTGGACCTCGCCTTCGGTCCGGTGATCGAGGAACTCCGGCCGGATCTGGTCCACGCCAACGACATCACCATGATCCACACGGCGGCGCTGAGCGTGGCCCGGATGCGGGCGCGCGGCGACCGGGTCGCGTGGCTGTACGACGCGCACGAGTACGTGCCCGGCATCGACTCCTGGAAGCCGGCGGAGAGCCGCGCCTACCGGACCGTGGAGCGGGCGTTCATCCGCCGGGCCGACGCGGTGGTGACCGTCTCGCCGGAGATCGCGGAGATGCTCCGCGAGGACTACCGGCTGCCGGAGACGCCGCTGGTGGTGCGCAACACCCCGATCGGCGAGGCGGTCGGCGCCACCGACCCGATGCCTTCGGTACGCGCGAACTGCGGGCTGGCCGATGACGTGCCGCTGCTGGTCTACTCCGGCTGGCTGGCGCCCGAGCGCGGGCTCGGTACGGCCGTGACCGCGCTGCCCGACCTGCCCGGCGTGCACCTGGCCGTCGTCTCCGGCCGGGACACCCCGGAGCGGCGACGGCTGCTGGAGCGGGCGGACGACCTCGGCGTCGCGGACCGCGTGCACGTGGTGCCCTACGTGCCGCAGCATGCCGTGCCGGACTATCTGTCCACTGCGGACCTCGGCCTGATCTGCTCGCAGCGGACCCTGAACTACGAGCTCTCGCTGCCCACCAAACTCGCCGAGTACCTGCACGCGCGGCTGCCGGTGGTGGCCAGCGACGTGCGGACGCTGGGCGAGTTCGTCCGCCGGCACGGGGTGGGCGAGGTGTTCGTCGCCGACGATCCGGTGACGTTCGCTCAGGCCGTACGCAAAGCATTGGTCTCTCGAACCGAACTCGCCGCCCACATCGCCGAACCGTTGCTGGCCGAGCTCTCGTGGGAGCACCAGGTCGCCGGCCTGATCGACCTGTACGCCCGGATCTCCCCGCGCGTTCCCGAGGCGCCGCGGCCGGCGGTGTCCTGGTCGGTGCACGAGACCACCGCGCCCAAGCCGGTCGTCGGCGAGGGCGGCGCGCTGCCGCACTGGCGCCCGCTCAGCCCGGCCACCCGGGTGCGGCTCGGCCTGGGCCCGGCGAACTACGCGGGTCAGATGGCCACCTTCGCGCAGGCGATCTGCCGTGATCTCCCGGACGTCTCCGCCGAGGTCTTCATGCGACACGACCGGCACACGATGCTCTTCCCGGCCGACGTCTACCTGGAGACCGACCGGCAGGACGAGCTGGCGGTGCAGCTGGAGCAGACGAGGCGGATCGTCGAGCGGTACACGCACCTGATCGTGGACGCGTTCCTGCCGGTGTTCGGCCACCTGAACGGCGAGACCATCGAGGGTGATCTGCCCGCGCTGCGCCGGGCCGGGATCGCGGTGGCTCTGCTGGCGCACGGCAGCGAGATCCGGCATCCCGGGCGGCACCTGCGGCGGCACGAGTTCTCGCTGTTCCGGGACGCGCCGGAACGCCTGATCAACCGCTACACGATCCGCGCCGACCGGAACAGGCGGATCGCCGAGGAGAGCGGGCTGCCGCTCTTCGTCACCACGCCCGACCTGCTCGACGACCTGCCCGGCGCGGCCTGGGCGCCGCTGGTGGTCGACGTGGACGCGTGGGCGAGCGACTCACCGATCCTGGAACGGGTGCATCCGCGGGTGCTGCACGGCCCGTCGCAGCGCTGGACGAAGGGCACCGAGCGCATCCTGCCCGTCCTGGAGGGCCTGCACGCCCGAGGCGCGATCGAGCTGGTCGTGGCCGAGGGGGTCAGCTGGCCCGCCATGCAGGAGATGATCAAGACCTGCGACATCGTGGTGGACCAGTTCGCCGTGGGCAGTTACGGCACGTTCGCGGTGGAGGCGATGGCGGCCGGGCGCCCGGTGCTCGGCTGTCTGGACGAGCGCGTGCACGCCGCAGCCGGGGTGATGCCACCGATCGTGAACACGACTCCGGAGTCTCTCGCGGAGACCCTGGAGTCGCTGATCGACGACCCCTCGCGGACGGTGAAGATCGGCATGGACTCGGCGCTGTTCGCCCGCGAGTTCCACGATGGACGCCGGACCGCGCAGGTCCTGGCCGGCTTCTTTGACTAGGTCGTGTTTGGACTAGTCCTTCTTCGCGATGATCGTGCGGAGCCGCTCCTCGAACGGCTCCAGCACGCGGTTCCGTGTGTACTTCTCGGCGTGCGCGATCGCGGCGGCGCGAGTCTCCGGGGTCAGGTCCTCGGCGGCCTTGCCCGCGGCGATCATGGCCTGGGCCACGTCGACCGGGTCGAGGCTGTCCGCGTTGAACCACAGTGGATAGCCGGCCAGCACCTCGGCGGCCGCGATGCCCGGGGCGTGCACCGAGACGATCGGCTTGCCGTTCGCCATGTACTCGAAGATCTTGCCGGAGGTGACGTACTTGGCGCCGCCGGCCAGGAAGACGAGCACGTCGCTCTCGGCGTACGTGTGTGCCACCTCGGTCTTGGACACCGGGCCGCGGTAGATGATGCCGCTGTTCTCGCTGCCGACCCGGTCGTCGTCGTCGATGTTCAGCAGGTGGCGCATGCCGACCTGGCTGCCGCGGAAGAACCCGAGGTGGCCGTAGATGTTGAGGGTCGCGTCGGACAGCAGGGGGTGGGCCCGCGCGGTCTCGAAGGCCTCGACCATCTCCCGCACCGGCTGGACCGGCGTCACCGTGCCGACGTAGGTGTACTGCAGCGGCCGCGTCGTCTTGTGCGGCGGCGCGCCCTCCTCCAGCACGTCCGGGTCCCAGCCGTTGGGCACGATCATCATCTTGCCGGCGTCGGACGGGTAGCGGTCCTGGTGCCACTTGCGCAGCGCCTCGTTCACGAACACCGCGGCCGAGGCCTTGTGCAGCACGCGCTTCTCCCAGGACCACGCCACGTGGCCCTCCGGGTAGAGCGGCTTGTCCTTGAACAGGTCCAGGGTCCAGGCGTCGCGGTAGTCCACGACGTACGGAACACCGGTCAGCCGGTGGAACAGGTAGGCGGCCGCGAACGACGCGAACGGGTTGCCGGTCGCCACGACCACGTCGAACTTGCGGCGCATGTGCATGCGCAGCGCCTTGGCCACCGACGCCATGCCCCACGAGTGGTAGTGCTCGGGGAACAGCTTGTGCGTCTTGTTGTAGAGGTTCACCGCGAGCAGCGGCGCCTGCCGGCGGAACCGGCTGAACCGGCGGATGTCGTGCTGCCAGACGAACTGGTTGAGGTGCGGGCGCTCGACATGCACGCGCGGGTCGATGGTCTCGGCCAGTTTCTCGTCGACCGAGCCGATCGCCTCGTACAGGAACGACAGCGGCGCCGCGAACACGGTCACGTCCCAGCCGCTGGCCACCAGGTGGTTGGCGGTGGCGCGGGCGCGGTAGACGCCGCTGGCGCGCGAGGGCGGGAAGTAGAACGAGAGATAGAGGACTCGCGGGCGACCGGTCTCATCCGGGGTGGTCATCGCTCTCCAATCGCGGTCGCCTCGGCATGGTCCAGGCTGTACGCCACGCGCGGCACATCGTGGTGCTCGAGAAAGTCGGCCGCGGTCGGCATCGACCCGGGGTCGGTGATGAGCAGAACGTCGACGACGGTACGCGCGCCGATGCCACGCTCCATCAGCGACTCGGGACGCGACCCCGCACGTCGCCGGACCATCGGCAGGAACACGCGCCGGTGCAGGGGATTGGCCACCCGCCGGCGCCACGCGCTGGAGGCGCGCTGAGAGAAGCCCTTGATCGGACCCACCCCGACGACCTTGAACGCGAACCGGGGGACGCGCACGAGCAGCAGCCACTCGACCGGCATCCAGCGTTCCTGCTTCTCCAGATCGTGCAGGTCGACCACCCGGACGCGGTCGGAGATCGGCTCGTCGAGCCATTTCGACCTCTGCCGGAGCACCAGCGTCGCCTCGTTGCCGTCGGCGACGACCCGCTCGGCGTCGGTGGCGGCCGCGCGCTTGCGCTGCCCGCCCTCGGCGAGGATCACCACGTGTTCACCCACGGTCTTCTCCGAACCACACTCGGTGATGCTCGCGGGCGGTGGTGGCGTAGCCGTACCGGTCGTCCAGCACGCGCCGCGCCCGGGCCAGGTCCAGTCCGTCGGGGAACCGGTCGCGCAGGCGGCGGTAGCCGTCCACCAGGGCGTCGCTGCCCTCCTCGACCTCGACCATCTCGCCGGCGTCGGACTCGATCCCGGCCAGCGACTCCTGCGGGCCACCGCACCTGGTGACCAGCACCGGCAGGCCGGCCGCGGAAGCCTCCACGATGGTCATCCCGAAGGTTTCGAACCGGCTCGCGTGCACCAGCAGGTCGTGCTCCCGGAAGAGCAGCAGCGCGCGGTCCGGCGGCTGCACCCCGGCGAACGTCACCGCCTCGCTCACGCCCAGCGCCGCCGCCCGCTCCACCAGCTCGGCGTGCAGCGGGCCGTCACCGACCAGCGTCAGGGTCAGCGCCGGGTCCTCGGCGTGGCACCGGGCGAACGCCTCGAGCAGCCAGTTCACGCCCTTGAGCTGGGACAGCGTGCCGACGTACAGCCAGCGGCGCAGCTCGGTGACCGGGACCGGCCGCTCATATTCGAAGGAGACCGGGTTGGTGATCAGCTCGATGCGGTCCTTGTGGTGCGGGAACGCGTCGATCAGCGGCCGGCTGACCCGCTCGCCGACCGCGTAGAAGCCGGCCACGCGGTGCAGCAGCTCGTCGTACATCTCCCGGGCGTCCGGCTGGTCCAGCAGCTTGCCCAGGAACGAGGCGTGCTCGGTGACGTGCACCGGGGTGTCCGGGCCGACGTTGGCCAGCGCGCCCCAGCCGCCGGAGAGGCCGACGTGGGCGTGCACGATGTCGAACGGCATCGGCTTGCCCTGAAGCGCCTGCCCCAGCACCTCGGCGTGCCTCTTGGCCACCTCGGCGTAGCGCGGCGTCACCGACAGCGGGACCGGGAGCTGGGTCACCCGCGCGCCGCCCGCGGTCGGCACGAAACGCAGCGGGTGGTGGGTGCGGGCCAGGAGTTTCGCGTACGCGGACTCGATCGGCGCGGCCGGCTGCCGGTGCCCCCACTCCTCGCAGTGGAAGACACTCATGTCCGTGCCGGGGCCGGTCGCATCGACCATGGCCTGCACGAACGCGCCGCGGAAGGGGTGCTGCGCGGTCGGGTACCAAGGCGTCACGACCGCGACCTTTGAGGGGTGGTTGGTCACGGAAGGCCCCGTCAGCTCTTGCCGAGGACGTCGACGACTCTCCGCGCCGCCTGGCCGTCACCGTACGGAGCGCCACGCTCGGCGGCCGGGGCGGCCCGGGTCGCCAGCGAGGTGAAGTCCGCGAACGACTGCGGCTCCGGCACCAGGTGGTTCCACCCGTCGACGAGCGTCTCGGGCCACTCGGTCTCCGGACGCAGCGTCGTGCACGGGCGGCCCAGCAGGTAGGCCTCCTTCTGCAGACCACCGGAGTCGGTGACCACGCCGGCCGAGCCGAGCACGGCGGCGACCATCCCGGCGTACGGCAGGGGGCGGCCGGAGTGCAGCGCGCCCTGGGTGAGCTTGAGGCCGAACTTCTCCGCCCGGGACACCAGCCGCGGGTGGGCGAGCAGGGCGACCGGCACCGGCAGCGAGGCCAGCGCCTCGAGCATGCCGGCCAGCCGCTCCGGGTCGTCGGTGTTCTCCGCGCGGTGCAGCGTGGCCAGCAGGTAGGGCTGGTCCGGGTCGATGCCGGCGGGCAGCTCGGGGCGGATCCCGGCGCCGGCCAGGACGTCGTCCCGAACCTTCATGCAGACGTCCACCATCACGTCGCCGACCAGCACCGAACGCTCGGCCAGGCCCTCGTTGGCGACGTGCCGCATGGCCTCCTCGGTGGGGCAGAGCAGCAGGTCGGCGGCGTGGTCGGTGAGCACCCGGTTGTGCTCCTCGGGCATCCGCCGGTTGAACGAGCGCAGCCCGGCCTCCAGATGCGCGACCCGGATGTGCTGTTTCACCGCGGCCACCGCGCCGGCCAGGGTGGAGTTCGTGTCGCCGTAGACCAGCACCCAGTCGGGCTGCTCCCGCTCGAGCACCGGGTCCATCGCGCTGAGCACCGAGCCGGTCTGCACGCCGTGGCTGCCGGAGCCGACACCCAGGTGCACGTCCGGGTCCGGGATGCCGAGCCCGGTGAAGAACACGTCGGAGAGGTCCGCGTCGTAGTGCTGGCCGGTGTGCACGATGACGTGCTGGTGCTCGGTCTCGGCGAAAGCGGCCGCGATCGGCGCGAGCTTGACGAGCTGTGGGCGGGCGCCCACGACACTCAGGACCTTCACGAAATATGCTCCTCGGCTCGTCGTTTGCGCGGGGTGGGAAGATGTCTCGGCCGCTGAACACGATACGTGAATGCGGCATCCCTCCATTCGCAGCCCCGGCCCGGCGGGGGTACCGGAGGAGCGGCGTCGCGCTGGAGAGGGCACCATACTGTTAGCCGCCGTACCGCTTGGCGAGGGTTGTCGGGCCGCAACCGGCACCGTTCACGCGAAGGAGTTCCGTTGACCACCCCCTCTTCCCCGGTCGTTCACGTCGCGTTGGGCGCGCGCCGGATCCGGGCCGCTCGGACCCTTGCCGCCGACCTGGCGGCCGACGGCCGGACGGTGCTTCTGGTGGTGGCCGACCGGCCCGAGTGGTCCGACATCGAGATCCCTGGGGTAACTGTCCGTAAGGTCGGTTCCGGCGATCCGGGCAAGGCGCTGCGGGCGGCGCGCAAGCTGCTGCTCGCCCGGCGTGGCCCCCTGGCCGACGCCGGCCTGCTGCTCACCACCGATCCGGAGTCGGCGCCGATCGCGGATGCCGCCCGGCGGCGTTTCCCCCGGCTCGAGGTGCGCACCGACGTCGCCGCCGACCCGGCGCGCAAGCCGTCGGCCGCCGACGTGGCCGTGGTCACCCCCTGGTACCCGTCGCCGGACGACCCGTTCGCCGGTGCGTTCGTCCAGGCGACCACCGACGCGGTGGGCAAGGAGGCGGGCACGATCGCCACCCTGCACGCCGAGAACTGGTTCTACTCGCCCAAGGGTGTGACCGGGAAGCTGATCGGCGTGGCCCTCGAGCGTGAGCTCGAGAGGCAGCCCGGCTTCGTGGTCGAGGACACCCCGGAGGGCGAGCTCACCCGGGTCGTCGTGCCGCAGCAGACCAGCGGCAACTGGGGGCTGTGGGGACAGGCGCAGGTCGAGCGGCTGGCGGCGGCGCTGCCCACCGGGCGGATCGAGGCGCCGGTCATCCACGCGCACACCGGTCACTACGCGGGCGTGGTGGCCGCGGCGCTGGCCCGGGACGACGCCAAGATCGTCGTCACCGAGCACGCCACGTTCCTGGACCAGATCTTCGAGCACCGGGCGTCGCGGGTGGCGTACGGCGAGATGCTCGACCGGGCCGACCGGGTGCTCTGCGTCGGCCGGGCGCTGCTCGACCAGATCGTGGAGAAGTTCCCGATGCACGAGGGCAAGCTCCAGATCGTCCCGAACCCGGTGGACTTCGACCGGTTCGCCGTCCGCCCGGCGCCCCCGTCCGCGCCGCTGCGCTGGCTCTACGTCGGCCGGATGCTCGAACACAAGGGCGTACACACGCTGCTGGAGGCGTTCGCCAAGGTCGCCGCCGAGGACGACCGGGTGACGCTGACCCTGGTCGGGAACGGCAAGCTGGAGTCGACGCTGCGCAAGAGGATCAAGGAGCTCGGCCTCGGCGCCCGGGTCTCGCAGCGGCCCCCGGTCCGGCCTGAGGAGGTCGCCGGGCTGCTGCACGAGCACGACGTGCTGACCCACGCCAGCACCTCGGAGACCTTCGGGATGACGCTGATCGAGGCGATCGCCACCGAGACCCCGGTGCTGGCCGCCCGCAGCAAGGGACCGGCCGAGACGCTGCAGGGGCTCGATCACGTCGCCGGTCAGTTGTTCGAGGTCACCGACGATCCGAACGAGATCGTCAAGGCGTACCGGAAACTCCTGGACTCGTGGGACGGCCTGGACCTGCCCGAGGCCCGGCGCCGGCTCCGCGAGCGCTACGGCCGCGAAGCGGTCGGCGCGCAGCTGCGTGAGGTCTACCGCGAGGTGCTGACCGGGCCGCCCGTGCCGGTCGCGCGGCAGGCCGAGGCGGACGACGTCGCACCCGCGCCGGCCGCCGACGCGGAGCGGATCGCGGTGGTGGCGATCAGCCCGCCCTCCCTGCAGTCCGCGCGACGCTACGTCGCCGGCGTCCGCGAGCGCGGCTACGGCGTCGACCTGATCGCGCTCGACCGCAGTCACTGGGACCGGTTCGCCGCGGACGAGGGTGTCCGGGTGCATCTGATCGGCGAGGTCGAGGAACGCCGCTTCACCCGCCGCCTGGAGCGGGCCGCGGTCACCTCGCTGCCGCGCTGGGCCCTGGGCTTCGTCCGGGCGCGGACCCGCAGCGTCCCGAGCCCGATGCCGGAAGCGCTGGCGATCTTCGCGCAGCGCGGGCACCGGGCCGTCGCCGACCGCATCAACCGGCGGATCTACAACCCCTACTACTCGGTGGTCCGGCCACGCATCCTGTGGCGCATCGCCCGCCGCCAGGTGCTTCCCGACCTGGACATCGAGCGCACCCGCCGGGTGGTCGTGATCGGCCCGGCCGGGGTGACCATCGGCTGGGGCCTGGCCCGGAAGTACCCGTCGATCACGGTCGGCACCGACATGGCGATGCCCGAGCCGGCCGGCCGCGCCGAGTCGTGAGCGCGCCCGTGCCCGACGTGACGGTGATCGTCGCCGTCTACAACACGATGCCCTACCTCGCCGAGACGCTGACGTCGCTGGTCTCTCAGACGATCGGCCTCGACCGGCTCGAGGTGATCGCGGTGGACGACGGCTCCACCGACGGCAGCGGCGCCGAACTGGACCGCTGGCAGAGCCGCCACCCCGCGACGATCAAGGTCATCCACCAGGCGAACTCGGGCGGCCCCGCCGCGCCCAGCAACCGCGCCCTGGACCAGGCCACCGGCCGTTACGTGTTCTTCATCGGCGCCGACGACCACCTCGGACCGGAAGCGCTGGAACGGCTGGTGCGCGCCGCCGACGAGCTCGAGGCGGACGTCGTGCTCGGCCGGTTGGTCGGCGCCGGCGGCCGCTTCGTCAGCCAGCTGATCTTCGACCCGGGCGACCGCGACGACATCACGCTGACCAACTCGGCGCTGCCGTTCGCGCTGTCCAACACCAAGCTCTTCCGCCGGTCGCTGCTGGAGGAGCACCACATCCGCTACCCGGAGCAGCTGCGGTCGCAGAGCGACCAGCCCTTCACCATCCAGGCGGTGGTCAAGGCCCGGCGGGTGGCGGTGCGCTCCGACTACAAGTTCTATTTCGCCGTACGCCGGACCGACTCCAGCAACATCACCTACGGCACCCCGCTGCACGACCTGCTCAGCGACACCGCCGTCCTGATGGACCTGGCCGCCGACCTGATACCGGACGACGCCGCCCGCCACCGGGTGCTGCACCGGCACTTCACGTGGGAGGTCACCAAGGTCCTCAACCAGCGGTTCCTCGACTCGATCCGGGCCGAGCAGAGCCGGGTCCAGGACGGCATCAAGAAGCTGGCCGAGACCTACCTGACCGACGACGTGCGCAGCAGCCTCGAGGCGCACCGGCGGCTGCTCGTCAGCGTCGCCCAGTTCGGCACGCTGGACGACCTGATCACCGTGCTCCGGCACCACCTGAAACACAAGAAGAAGCCGGTGATCGTCGAGGACGGCCGGCACTACCTGGGCTACCCGTTCTTCCGCGACCCCGAGCGGGCGTTCCCCGACGAGTGGTACGACGCCACCGCCACCCTGGCGCCACCGGTGCACCAGGCCACCCCGGCCACCGTCAGGTGGGGACGCAACGCCGCCGGGCAGCGGTCGCTGGTCGTCGAGTGGCGCAGCTCGCTGACCGACCTGAACCGCACCGACGAGCCGCGCCCCCGGGTCTTCGCCGGCGACCACGTGGCCGCGCAGACCGAGATCCGCCCCGACGGCACGGTCCGCGCCGACTTCGTGCTGCACGACGTGATCGCGGAGGATGTCGGACGCAAGAAACGGCCACTGCGCTTCGTGCGTACGCTCGGTGGTGAATTCCACAGCCTTCCGGTCACCGTCAGCGGCAAGGGCAAACCGCTGGCGCGTATCCTGCACCGGCGTGGACTGCGGTTGTGGTCAGTGGCCCCGGATACGAACCGTGACGGCCAGCTACGCATCGTGGTCAACCGTGTGACACCGCGCCGGCTCGCCGGCGCCGTCGTGAGTCGGCTCCGCCTGCGCTGACTAATCCCGTCCGGCTTATTCCGTCGGCGCGACCGCGCCGCCCCGAGGAGGAAGACCCCCGCATGAAGATCTGTGTCGTCGCCCTGGGCAAGATCGGGCTGCCGCTCGCCGTCCAGTTCGCGTCCAAGGGGCACACCGTGCTCGGTGCGGACGTGTCGGAGCCCACCGTCCGCAAGGTCGCCGAGGGTGTCGTGCCGTTCCCCGGCGAGACCGACCTGGACGTGAAGCTCAAGGAGGCCGTCGAGGCCGGCCTGCTCACCGCCACCACGGACACCGCCGCCGCGGTCGCCCAGGCCGACGCCGTCGTGGTCGTCGTGCCGCTGTTCGTCGACGGCGACGGCATCCCCGACTTCGCCTGGATGGAGTCCGCGACCAAGGACATCGCCCGCGGGCTGAAGCCGGGCACCCTGGTCAGCTACGAGACCACGCTGCCGGTCGGCACCACCCGCAACCGCTGGGCGCCGCTGCTGGAGGAGGGCTCCGGCCTGGTCGCCGGCCGCGACTTCCACCTGGTGTTCAGCCCCGAACGGGTGCTCACCGGCCGGGTCTTCGCCGACCTGCGCAAATACCCCAAGCTGGTCGGTGGCGTGGACGCCGGCTCGGCCCAGCGCGGCATCGAGTTCTACGAGGCCGTGCTCGACTTCGACGACCGCCCCGACCTGGACAAGCCGAACGGCGTCTGGGACCTGGGCTCCGCCGAGGCCGCCGAGCTCGCCAAGCTGGCCGAGACCACCTACCGCGACGTCAACATCGGGCTGGCCAACCAGTTCGCCCGGTACGCCGACACCATCGACGTCGACGTCAACCTGGTCATCGACGCCTGCAACACGCAGCCGTACAGCCACATCCACCGGCCGGGCATCGCGGTCGGCGGGCACTGCATCCCGGTCTACCCGCGGCTCTACCTGTGGAACGACCCGAACGCCACGGTGGTCCGGGCGGCCCGCGAGGCCAACGCGGCGATGCCGTCGTACGCGGTGGACCTGCTCGCCGCCGCGGTCGGCGACCTGACCGGGCTGGGCGTGCTGGTGCTGGGCGCGTCCTACCGGGGCGGGGTCAAGGAGACCGCGTTCTCCGGCGTCTTCGGCACCGTCGAGGAGCTCAAGCGGCGCGGGGCGGTGCCTTATGTGTCCGACCCGATGTACTCGTCGGAGGAGTTGACGGCGCACGGCCTGCCGCCGTTCGAGGGCCAGGACCTGGGCGCGGCGATCCTGCAGGCTGATCACGCCGAGTACCGCAATTTGACCAGCGATGACCTGCCTGGGGTCAAGGTTCTTGTCGACGGGCGTCGCACCACCGATGCGGACAAGCTTCCCGGGATCCGGCGGATTGTTATCGGGGGCTGAGCTTTCTGCCTAGGGGCTGCTGAGCTGCTGGTCGTCGCTTCGCTCCTCCGGGCGATTGCCCCCTGGGGGTCAATGAGATGGGCCGGGTTTTCCGACGCCGCAAAGAGCGACGGCGGCGGAAAACCCGGCCCATCTCATTGACGGGGCAATCGCGGGGCGGGGCTAGCCTCGCGAAAAGTCGGGGCGGGGCTAGCCTCGGGAAAAGTCGGGAGGGGTGGTCATGTCTCGGGAGATGATCTCGCCTGACCAGTTCACCCAGGCCCTGGGTCGCGCGGGATTGCCTGCCACCAGTTGGTAGGGCGGGACGTCCTTTGTTACCACCGAGCCGGCGGCGATCATCGCGCCCTCGCCTACCTCGATGCCGCAGATGAGGGTGGCGTTGGCGCCGATCGAGGCGCCGCGGCGGATTACCGTGGGGGTGATCTTCCAGTCGGTGTTGTGGGCTCGGGGGCGCAGGTCGTTGGTGAAGACCGCGCACGGGCCGACGAAGACGTCGTCCTCGATCGTCACGCCCTGGTAGACCGAGACGTTGTTCTGAATCTTCACCCGGCTGCCGATCACGGCGTGGGCGTCCAGGTAGACGTTGCGCCCGATGACGCAGTCCGTACCGACCGTGGCCGAGGACCGGACGTGCGCGATGTGCCACACCTTGGTGCCCGCGCCGACCTGGGCGCCGTCCTCGACGTCCGCGGTGGGATGCACGAAGTAATCCATGTGGCGCATCCTCGCAAGGCCCCCCGCGCGGCGCTCCACCGGCCCGCGGCGAGACAGACCGTAACCGGCGGATCACCCGGTTGAGTCCGACGGCTGACCTCGGGGATGTCCAAGGTGACCACGGCCACTATCGTGCAATGACATGACCTCCATCGCGCTGGCCGAGGAGTTGCTCCTCCTCGCCTACGACGACCAGACCGGCAAGGCGACCGGTTCCCGCATCGGGCTCGACCTCGGCATGGCCGCGGCCGTCATGGTCGACCTCGCGCTGCACAACCGGGTGGCTTACGTCGACGGTTTCCTCAAGGTCATGGACGACACCCCGATCGGCGAGTCGATCGCCGACGCGGTGCTGGCGAAGGCCGCGGCGGACGACCCGCACACCCCGGCGCAGTGGTTGCAGCGGCTCCGGCACGGGCTGCGCGCCCGGGTACTTGCCGACCTGGTCGCCCGCGGCGTGGTGCGGGACGTGGACGAGACCCAGATGGGCGTGATCCACGTGCACCGCTACCCGACCACGGACCCGGCGTTCGAAGCCGAGATCCGCAAGCGGCTGGCCGAGGCGCTGATCACCGAGGCGATCCCGGACGAGCGCACCGCGGCCCTGGCGACGCTGCTCACCGCGGTGCGGATGGAACCGGCGTTGCGGCTGCCCCCGGAGGAGGCGGCGCAGGCCCACCAGCGGCTGGAGGCGATCGCCAGCGGCGCCGGCTTCAGCGGCTCCGCCAACCTGGAGGACTCGATCGTGCGGCCCAGCGTCGCGCTGGTCGTCGCCACCCTGGGCCGCGCCATCCAGGCCGCGCTAGGCACTCCCAAGCAGGCCTAGAGCCCCCGCGGTCTCGGTCTTGAGGACGGCCACGGCCTCGGCCGCGGCCAGGCGGTCCTGCGTGCGGGTCGCGGCCGTCGTCGGGCGGACCACTTCCAGGTACGCCTTGAGCTTGGGCTCGGTGCCGGACGGTCGGACCACCACCCGGGCCGACGAGGTGCTCAGCCGCAGGATGTCGTTCTCCGGCAGCAGGTCCTCGAAGGTCACCGGCTCGCCCAGCAGGGTGGCCGGTGGCGCCTTGCGCAGGTGGGACATCGCGCGGTCGATGTCGGCCAGGTCGTCCACCCGCACGGCCAGCTGGTCGGTGGCGTGCACACCGAACTCGACGTCCAGCTCGGCCAGCCGGTCGGCGAGCGTACGCCCCTCGGCCCGGAGCCCGGCGGCGAGCTCGGCCACCAGCAGGGCCGCCGTGATGCCGTCCTTGTCCCGCACCAGGCCCGGCGCCACGCAGTAGCCGAGCGCCTCCTCGTAGCCGAAGGCCAGGTCCTCGTCGGCCCGCACGATCCACTTGAAGCCGGTCAGCGTCTCCCGGTAGGGCACGCCCCGGGCCGCGCAGATCGCCCGCAGCATGGTCGAGGAGACGATCGTGGTGGCATATGTGCCGGGGGTGCCACGGCGGATCAGGTGGTCGGCCAGGACCGCCCCGAGCTGGTCGCCGGTCAGCGGGGTCCAGACGCCGTCCGCTCCGGGCACCGCGACCGCGCACCGGTCGGCGTCCGGGTCGTTGGCGATGGCCAGATCGGCGCCGGTGGCCGTGGCCAGGGCGAGGAGCAGGTCCATCGCGCCCTTCTCCTCCGGGTTGGGGAAGGGAACGGTCGGAAAGTCCGGGTCCGGCTCGGCCTGCTCGGCCACCACGTGCGGGGCGGCGAACCCGGCCCGGGCGAAGGCGGCGGCGAGGACGTCACCACCAACCCCGTGCAACGGCGTGTACGCCACGGTGAGCGCCCGCGGCCCGTCCGGGAGGGTGGCGGCCGCACGGCGCACGTACTCGTCGACGATCTCCGCACCCAGAACCGTGCTTCCCTCGCGCAGCGTGATCTCTTCGAGGTTGTCGGCGTTGCTGATCGCGTTTTCGATCTCCCCGTCGGCGGGGGACACGATCTGCGCGCCGGCCCCAGCCGTCCCACCCAGCTCCGCGCCGAGGTAAACCTTGTAGCCGTTGTCCTGCGCCGGGTTGTGGCTGGCGGTGACCATCACCCCGGCGGCCGCGTCCAGCGTCCGCACCGCGTAAGCCAGCACCGGCGTCGGCAGAGGCCGGGGGAGCAGCATCGCCACCCGCTGCTTGCCCCGTGCGATCTCGGCGGTGAGCTCGGCGAATCGCCGTGAGCCGTGCCGCGCGTCATAGCCGATGACCAGCCGGCCGGCCGCGCCCTTCTCGGCCAGCCAGTCGACCAGCCCGGCGGCGGCCCGCATGACGACGGCGACGTTCATCCCGTTCGGCCCGGCGCGGAGCCGGCCGCGCAGCCCAGCGGTGCCGAATCGCAATCGGCCGGAGAAGCGGTCCGTCAGCTCGTCGTAGCTGTCCGGCAGTGCGGCGAGCAGCGCCCGGACCTCCGCGCGCGATGCCGGGTCAGGATCGCCGGCGATCCAGCCCTCGGCCAGTTCGGTGACGTCGACAGGTCGTTGCATCCCCCGTGCATATCACGGCACGGGACCAGGCCCGCGATCTCCCCGCGGAGCAATCAGGCAAGAGCGTAGGAGGTTGCCATCTCCTCGAAGATCGGCTTGCTGTCGGCGAACTTCGATTCCTTGGTGGTCAGGAAGAACGAGTACGCCTTGCCGTCCTGAATCACCGCGCCCCACATGCCGTGCCGCGCGTCGGGACCGCTGCCGCAGGTGTACTCCAGGACGGCACCGTCCCGGCCGGCGATGGTCCGCGGCTCGAGCGACACCTGGTTGTACGGCTTGGGGCAGCTCGTCGACTTGGTCTTCAGCGTGTTCTCCGCGACGCCGAGGAACTTCTCCGGCGTCGACTTGGAGCTCTCCACCAGGATGCGCACCTTGCGCAGCTTGTCCTTGGGATCGACGTAGTCGACCCACACGCCGCCGGAGGTCGTCCGCTTCCAGTCCTTCGGCACGTTGACGTTGATGCCGCGGTCGTCGTAGGTCTGTGTCGGGAAGGCCGCGGCCACCGGCGCCTGGCTCTGCGGTCCGGCGAGCGGCGGGGCCTCGGGCTCCTCGCCGCCGGGCAACGTGATGATCAGGACCAGCGCGATGATCAGCGCGAGCGCGCCGCCGCCGGCCGCCAGCTGCTGGTTGCGCGACCAGCCCTTGACCGTGGTCACCGCCCGGTCGGAGGCGTCCTTGACCGTGCTGACCGCGTTCTGCATCATCGCGCGGCGCTTGGCCGCCGGGCTCTGCACGATGCGGCCGCCGCCGTACTGGTTGGCGGTGCCGGGGTTCTCCCAGGATCGCCGGGGCGGGACGACGGCAGTGGTGTCGCCACCGGCCGGCCCGGGCGGCATGGCCTGGGTGCGGCCGTCCGCAGCCCCGCCACCGCCCCTGGCCGGGCTGAAGCCAGAGCCTGATTGCCCGAGCTTGGCCAGGTGGCCGCTCAGTGACTCGCCGGGCGCGAGCATGGCCCGGCCGCCGATCTGGCCGCTCGGTTTCGGCGCGTGGATCGGCTGGGTCTCGGCTGCCGGCGGCCGCTGGCTGGGCACCACCGAGTAGGGGTCGGTCATCATGTGCGGCGGCGACTTGCTGGCCAGCGGCCCGGCGAGCTGCTGCCGGAGCATGGTGCGGGCGCTCTGGGCGTCGAACCGGCGAGACGGCTCCTTCTCCAGGAGGCCCATCAGGATGGGGTCCAGCGAACCGGCCCGGACCGAAGGGGCCGGTGGGTCCTCCACGACCGCGTGCATGGTCTCGATCGGGTCGCCCTTGTCGAACGGCGGGCGGCCCTCGACGGCGGTGTACAGCGTCACACCCAGCGAGAACAGGTCACTGGGCGGGCCGAAGTCGTTGCCCATCGCACGCTCGGGCGAGATGAAGTGCGGCGAGCCGAGCACCATGCCGGGGGTGGTCAGCTGCACGTCGGTCGGCAGCTTGGCGACGCCGAAGTCGGTCAGCACGCAGCGGCCGTCGGAGCAGATCAGCACGTTGGCCGGTTTCACGTCGCGGTGCAGCACGCCGTGCGCGTGGGCGACCTCGAGCGCGCCGAGCAGCGCGATGCCGATCTTGGCGACCACCCGTGGCGGGATCGGGCCGTCCTCGATGATCATGTCGGCCAGGCTGCGGGCGTCCAGCAGCTCCATCACGATCCAGGGCCGGCCGTTCTCGTGGACCACGTCGTAGACCTGGACCACGGCCGGGTGCTGGAGCGCGGCGGCGGCGCGGGCCTCGCGCATGGTGCGCTCGTACATCGAGTCGCGGTCGCTGGGCGCCAGGCCCGGCGGGAGGATGACCTCCTTGACAGCGACGTCTCGGCGCAGCAGCGTGTCCGCCGCGCGCCAGACCGTGCCCATGCCACCGTGCCCGACCGCGGCCCTGAGTGTGTACCGACCGCCGATGAGCGTGCCTGGAGCTGCGCGTCCGCTGGTGGGAGCGTTGCCACTGCTCCACGTCGGAATCTGAGTCACAGAGATGCCACCGAGGGGATCTAGGGGCCGGGGGACCGAACCCCGCTATCTTGCCGCTTCCGACCCCTTTTCGGAAAGTCGATGGGGCATTCGTTACCGTCCCGACGACGAGCCGTAAACAGACTGTCGCAGAGTGTCGACGACTAGTATCGGATCGTGGACGCTGAATCCGGATTCACCATCAAACCGGTGTATAAGGAACCCGTATCGGCTGATCTTGGTGAGCCGGGCGAGTTTCCCTATACGCGTGGCGTCTACCCGACGATGTACACGCAGCGACCGTGGACGATGCGGCAGTACGCGGGCTTCGGCACCGCCGCCGAGTCCAACGCGCGCTACCACCAGCTGCTCGCCAACGGCACGATGGGCCTGTCCGTCGCTTTCGATCTGCCGACCCAGATGGGGTACGACTCGGACGAGGCGATCGCGCACGGCGAGGTCGGCAAGGTCGGCGTGGCCGTCGACTCGCTGGACGACATGCGGCGCCTCTTCGACGGCATCCCGCTGGACAAGGTCTCCACGTCCATGACGATCAACGCCCCGGGCTCGGTGCTGCTGTTGCTCTACCAGCTGGTGGCCGAGGAGCAGGGGGTGCCCGGGTCGGCCCTGAACGGGACGATCCAGAACGACATCCTCAAGGAGTACATCGCCCGCGGGACGTACATCTTCCCGCCCAAGCCGTCGCTGCGCCTGGTCGCCGACACGTTCGCCTACTGCCGCTCCCAAGTGCCGAAGTGGAACACCATCTCGATCTCCGGCTACCACATGGCCGAGGCCGGGGCGACGCCCGCGCAGGAGATCGCGTTCACCCTGGCCAACGGCATCGAGTACGTGCGTGCCGCGATCGCCGCCGGCCTGGCCGTGGACGACTTCGCGCCCCGGCTGTCGTTCTTCTTCGTCGCCCGCACCACGCTGCTGGAGGAGATCGCCAAGTTCCGTGCCGCCCGCCGGATGTGGGCGCGGATCATGCGCGACGAGTTCGGGGCGACCAATCCGAAGTCGCTGATGCTGCGCTTCCACACCCAGACCGCCGGGGTCCAGCTCACCGCGCAGCAGCCCGAGGTGAACCTGGTCCGGGTGGCGATCCAGGCGCTCGGCGCGGTGGCCGGCGGGACGCAGTCGCTGCACACCAACGCGTACGACGAGGCGATGGCGCTGCCCACCGAGAAGTCGGCGCGGCTGGCGCTGCGGACCCAGCAGGTGCTCGCGTACGAGAGCGGCCTGACCGGCACCGTCGACCCGTTCGCCGGGTCGTACGCGATCGAGGCGATGACCGACGAGGTGGAGCGGATCGCCACCGAGCTGATGGAGCGGGTGTTCTCGTACGGCTCCGCGGTGGACGCGATCGAGCAGGGCTTCCAGAAGCAGGAGATCGAGACGTCCGCGTACCGCATCGCCAACGAGGTGGACAGCGGCGAGCGTGTGGTGGTCGGGGTGAACCGGTTCGTGGCGGACACCGAGGAGCGGTACGAGCCGCTGCGCGTCGACCCGGCGATCGAGGCCGGTCAGGCCGAGCGGCTGGCGACGCTGCGTGCGGAGCGGGATGGCCGAGCGGTGGAGGCGGCGCTGGCCGATCTGGCAAAGGCCGCCGAGGGTACGGACAACGTGCTGCCGTTCATGAAGGACGCGTTGCGCCTGCGTGCGACCGTCGGAGAGGTCTGTCACACCCTGCGCGGGGTATGGGGTGTGTACCAGCCGGTAGAGCGCTTCTGAGGTCCTGGCGTCACCTGGAGGGTGGATCACCCGTTGGGTGGTCTAGGCTTTCGCGCCTCAACGGACTATTACCGCGGGCCTCAACGGACTACTGCCGAGGGAATTGTGACCAGTGTGCTGACGGTGCCGGAGGGCACAACTGTGCGTGATCAACCGGGTCCTCTGCCGGGCCAGCTCGACCGCTGGCTGGTCGCCCGGGGCGCCGACCTGGTCGCGTTCCGTCGTCACCTGCACGCGCACCCGGAGCCGTCGCACCACGAGTTCGAGACCGCCGCGCTGGTCGTGCGCGAGCTGACCGCGGCCGGGCTCAAGCCGGAGCTGCTACCCAAGGGCAACGGCGTGATCTGTGACATCGGCGCCGGCGACCGGGTGATCGCCTTCCGCGCCGACCTGGACGCGCTGCCGCTGCCGGACACCAAGGACGTCCCGTACCGCTCCACGGTGGACAACGTCACCCACGCCTGCGGCCACGACGTGCACACCACCGTGCTGCTCGGTCTGGGCCTGGCCCTGGCCGAACTGGAGCGGGAGGGCGCGCTGCCCGGCCGGGTGCGGCTGATCTTCCAGCCCGCCGAGGAGAGCATCCCGTCCGGCGCCCCGGAGGCGATCGCCGCGGGCGCGCTCGACGACGTCGCCGCGATCTACGCCCTGCACTGCTACCCGCAGCTGCCGGCCGGTCTGATCGGCGTGCGGTCCGGCCCGTTCACCGCGGCCGCCGACATGGTCGAGGTGACGCTGACCGGCGCCGGTGGGCACACCGCGCGTCCGCACCTGACCGCCGACCTGGTGCACGCCCTGGGCCGGGTCATCGTGGACGTCCCGGCGCTGCTGGACCGGCGGATGGACCCGCGGGCCGGCGTCTCGATGGTGTGGGGCGCGGTGCACGCCGGCGAGGCGGCCAACGCGATCCCCGGGACCGGGTACGCCCGGGGCACCGTCCGGATCCTCAACCGGGAGGCCTGGCGCGCGGCGCCCGACCTGGTGACCCGGCTGATCCGCGACGTGGTCGCGGCGACCGGCGCCGAGGCCGAGGTGACCTACACCCGGGGTGTGCCGCCGGTGATCAACGACCGGATGGCCACCGCCGTGGTCGCCGGTGCGGCCGGCGCCGCGCTGGGCGCCGACCACGTGGTGGAAGCCGAGATCAGCATGGGTGGCGAGGACTTCTCGTTCTACCTGGAGCAGGTGCCGGGCGCGATGATCCGGCTCGGCACCGGCACGCCCGGCAGCGACATCCGGCACGACCTGCACCGGAGCGATTTCGACGTGGACGAGCGCTGCATCGGCGATGGGGTTCGGGTGATGGTGCACACCGCCCTGGCAGCGCTCGCCACCGGTTCTTTCTAAGCCGCGTCGGCAGGCTGAGGTGCGTCGGCAGGCGCCGCGGCCACCGGCGCACGGCGGCGACGGTTGCGGCGGAACGCCCAGATCGCCAGCCACACCGGCACGCCCAGCACGATCAGCCACGGCAGCAGCGCGCCGAGCACGGTCACCAGGACACCCAGCGAGGCGGTCAGCGCGTCCCAGCCGCCGCGCAGACCGGCCAGGAAGCCGGGTGCCGAGTCGTCGTCCGGCCCCACCTGCGCGGCGGGGCTGAGCAGCACCACGGTGATCGTGGAGAGCGCGGTCAGGTCGGCCAGGCGGCGCTTCTTGGCCTGCAGCGAGGCCAGGTCGGACTCCCGGGTCGCCACCTCGCGCTCCAGCATCACCAGGTCGTTCAGCGACTTGGCCTGGGACAGCAGCCGGCGGCCGCTGTCCACCCGGGCCTGCTGCACGGCGATCCGGGCGTCCAGGTCGACGGTCTCCTCGGTGACGTCCTGGGTGTTGATCTCCCGGGACTCCTCCTTGCCGTCCTTGCCCAGCTTGGCGAGCTGGTCGACGACGTTGGTGAACTTGACCGCCGGGACGCGCAGGGTGAGCGTGGCGTTGGCGCCGCCGTTGTCGCTGTTGCGGTTGTCGCCGCCGATGAAACCACCGGCGCCGGCCGCGATCCCGACGGTGCGGGCGGCGGCCTCGTTGACGTTCCCGACGCGCAGCGTGATCGACCCGGTGTAGATGATCGCGCGCTGGTCGATGCCCAGGTTGGGCGCCTTCGCGGGCTCGGCCTTACCCTCGGCCGGACCGCCCTGGGCGGGTGCGATCTCGGCCTGGTCCTTCGCGGCCTCTTCGTTCGGCATGGCCGGCGCCGCGGCGGGTGCCCCGCCCGAGTCGCCCCGGCTCTGGGAGGCGGTGTTGTCGGCCGAGTCGGCCCCGCAGGCGGTCAATAGGAATCCGGCCGCTAAAGCGGCCGCGATCAGTCGTGTGGTACGCATGGCTTCCTCCGAACCCCGTTTCGGTTTGCCCCCGTCAGACGCGCGGCACGCGCCGGTCGGTTCCGGCAGACTGCGGGTTGAGGGGTCACGATTCGGCAGCGGAGGAGTCCCGTGCAGATCACGAAGTTCACGCATTCCTGCCTGCGCATCGAGGGTGACGGCGTGCTCGTCGTCGACCCCGGCGTGTTCAGCGAGCGTGCCGCCCTGACCGGCGCGGACGCGGTGCTCATCACTCATGAGCACCCCGACCACCTGGATGTCGAGGCGGTGATCGAGGCGGTGAAGCTGCGGCCCGACCTCAAGGTCATCGTTCATCCGGACGTGCTGCCGCAGACCGAGCCGTTCGCGGCGGCGGTTACCGCGGTCGAGCCGGGCGCCGAGTTCACCGCCGCCGGGTTCACCGTCCGGGCGTTCGGCGGGCAGCACGCGGTGATCCACCCGGACATCCCGCGGATCGCCAACCTGGGCTACCTGATCTCGGACGCCACCACCAACCTCTACCACCCGGGCGACTCGTTCCACGTCCCCGAGGGCGAGACCGTGGAGACCCTGTTCGTCCCGCTGCACGCTCCGTGGGCCAAGATCTCCGAGACGATCGACTTCGCCCGTACGGTGCACCCGGAGCGCGCCTTCGCCCTGCACGACGGGCTGCTCAACGACAACGCGTTCGGCATCTACAACGGGATGATGGAGCGGCTCTCCGGCACCCGGTACGCCCGCCTCGCGCCGGGCACCACGCTCGGCTGATGGCGGCCGCGACCGACGAGCTGATCCGGCGGATGTACGAGGCGCCGCCGGACGGCTTCGTGGCGGCCCGGTCGGCGGCCGTCGCCGAGGCCAAGAAGTCCGGTGACACCGCCGCCGTCAAACAACTCACCGCCCTGCGCAAACCGACCGTGGCGGCGTGGCTGGTGAACCTGCTGGCGCTGCGGAAACCGGAGCTGATCGATCAGCTCGTGGAGCTCGCCGAGGCACTCCGGACCGCCCAGCGCACGCTGCGAGGCGACGAGCTGCGCGAGCTCTCCACCCAGCGCCGGCAGATCGTCTCCGCGCTGGTCGGCGAGGCCCGCAAGCTGGCCGTCGCGCAGGACAAGGGACTGGCGGGCAAGCTGCCGCTGGGCGAGGTGGAGGCGACGCTGAGCGCGGCGATGTCCGAGCCGGAGATCGCCGAGCAGGTCCGCAGTGGGCGGCTGATCCGCGCGGCCACGTACGCGGGCTTCGGTGAGGTTCCGCGCCCGCGCCTGCGCCTGGTGCACGACGCGGACGCTCTCGAGGACGCTGAGCAGGCGGAGGAGGAGGTGGAGGAGGGCGACGACGAGCCCGCTCCGGCGGCACGGGATCGGGCACTGGCCGAGCGCCGCCGCCGGGAGTTCCAGGAGAAACGCCGTGAGTTCAAGAAGGAGCTGACCGCCGCGCAGGCCGCCGAGAAACGCGCCGACGACCAGCTCGACAAGGCCGAGACGGCGGAGCGTGACGCGGGTCATGCCGTCGAGGACATCGACAACGAACTGGCCGAACTGGAGCGTCGCCGGACCGAGGCGCAGGCCGAGGTGGGTCGCCGCAAGCTTGCCCGGCGCACCGCGGAACGCGAGGCCGCGGCCGCTCGCCGCCGGGTCGGCGACGCGGAGGCCGCTCTGGAGGACCTGGACGGCGCCGCACCGGACTGAGCGTGCACATTTCCGGATTCGGTCCGGAAACATCCGGCGGCCGATGGGGTGATTTTCAGGATTCATGCGATGAGAGCAGAATCGCCTCGTGACCCCCGAACAGGCCGCCGCCAACGCCCGACCGGGACTCGTGAAACTCGTGGGTGCGTTCGCCGAGTCGCCGCAGACGCTGCGCCGTGCCCGGCTGCTCGGGCTGTCCGGCTGGGCCTACCACGTCTCGGCCCGTGCCGGGGCGCTGGGCGACGTGCGACCCGAGACGGTGACCGCGGCGATCGGGTTCATCGCGCCCGAGGCGGTGACCGACGGCTGGGAGGCGACGGCCAAGACCTCCGAGCCGATGGAGGTGGCCACCTGGCACCTGCACGAGCTGTGCCGCTGGGGCGCCGACGAGCTGGCCGGCTTCCCGCGGATCGGCCGGTTGCTGGAGCTCTCCCGCCAGGTGGTGTCCGCCGTGGACGCCGCCGGGCTGCCGCTGTTCGCCGCGTGGCGGGCCATGCCCGTACCGGATTCGTCGCCCGGCGCGCTCGCGGCCGTCCAGTTGCACCTGTTGCACGAGCACCGGATGGGCGTGCAGGTGGTGGCGATCCGGGCGAGCGGGCTGACCCCATTGGAGGCGATCATCGCCGGGCCGGAGGGCGAGACGGGCGCGGTGGCGTTCGGCTGGCAGCCGCCCTATCCGCCGGCCGGGCCGATCGTGCGGCGTCTCATGTGGGCGGAGTCGGTGGCCGACGCGCTGGCCGGCCAGGCGTACGGAAGCCTGAACCGCGAGGAACGAGTAGAGCTCTGTGGCCTCCTCGAATCACTGGTAACCCGTCTGACAAGGTAGGGCCTCGCTCCCGGCCGACCGACCGGACAGGCCCTAATCTCTACCTTCAGGGACCTCGATGTGGTCCCATGCTGGGGTGAGTGCGCTGCCGCCCGGCTTCTCGATCCGCCGGCCCACCCTGGACGACGTGCCCGACCTGCTCAAACTGGCCCACGCCAGCGATGAGGCGGCGGTCGGTGAGCCCGACTTCAGCACCGACGACGTCCGCGAGGCGCTGACCGACGCCAACACCGACATGTCTGTCGACTGCTGGGTCGCCCTGGACGCGGACGGCTCCATCGTCGGCTGGACCTACCCGCACAACCCGACCGGTGGGAACCGCGACTTCATCGAGGTCTACACCTGGCCGGGGCGTGGTGCGCCGGTCCAGCGGCCGCTGCTCGAGCTGATGCTGGCCCGGGTGGCCGAGCGGGGCGCGGCGTTCGGCCACGACCCGTACGAGGTGCGCGCCGGCGCCATCCCGACCGAGAGCGCCTACATCGCCACGCTCCTCGACGCCGGGTTCGAGTTCCACGCCCAGCACGCCCGGATGACGATGTCGCTGGCCGGGGTGTCGCCGACCCCGCCCGCGCCGCCGGAGGGCGTGACCGTGCGGGTGCTCGACCACACCGACGAGGACGAGCTGCGGCGTTTCCACGGCGTGATCCAGGAGGCGTTCCGCGACTCCGACCATCACGCGACCAGCTTCGAGGTGTGGATCGACCGGGTCCGGGCCCAGGCGAGGGTCAGCTGGGACGAGTGGTTCGTGGCCGAGGTGGACGGGCGGATGGTCGGGGCGTTGCAGTCCGCCGACGGTGACGGCTCGGCGGAGGACGAGGGCTGGGTGCGCTCGTTGGCCGTGCTCCGGGCGTACCGGAGAAGGGGTGTGGGTGAGGCGCTCCTGCGCCGAGCTTTCGCGACCTACGCCGCCAACGGACGCGCCCGGGCGGGTCTGGGTGTGGACATGGCGAACCCGACCAGGGCGGCGCGGCTCTACCGCGCGGTGGGCATGCACCCGCTGTACGAGGCGAACATCTACAGACGCCTCGCCTGATCAGGCGTCGGGCGAGGCTGTCCTGGTCGGACGCTGGCGGAGCTCGGTGACGTAGTCGTCGGGCGCGCCCGCCTTCTCCGCCGCGTTCGCGATCTCGGAGAGGTACCACGCCGTGGGCATGCCGCCCTCGTATCCGTCGAAGACATAGACCCACGCCGCGAACTCGCCCTCGAGCGAGGCGACACGGACGGTGAGCTTCTGGTACGCCCCCGCGGTCACGCCCTCGACCTCGTCGAGTTGTGACGCGTCCCATGGGTGCACGTCGTAGACGGACACGAAGACCCGGTCGCCCGGCGACTCGACGATCGTCGTGACGGCGCCCTCCCAGCCCATATCCCCCTCACCGGCGAACGTGAGGCGCCAGCCTTCGATCCACCCCACGCCGACCATCGGCGAGTGCGGACAGTAGGCCCTCATGCGGGCAGGGTCGAGGTTCGAGCCATACGCGGCGTAATGACGCACGGCGATGACACTAACCGCAGAGACGGGTGAGGGAGAATACGAGGGGTGCGTGTCGCCAGGCATGCTGCTTATTTTTGGAGGTTTGCGGACTGTGACCCGGATTGTGATCATCGGCGGGGGGCCGGGCGGCTACGAGGCGGCTCTGGTCGCCGCGCAACTCGACGCGGACGTGACCCTCGTCGAGGCCGACGGGGCCGGTGGCGCCTGTGTCCTGTCCGACTGCGTGCCCAGCAAGACGTTCATCGCCAGCTCCGACGTGGTCACCGGCTACGGCAACAACGAGCGCTTCGGCGTGAGCGGCCCGGGGCTGGAGGGCGTCTCGGTGGACGCGGTGGCCGTGAACACCCGCGTGAAGCAGCTGGCCCTGGCCCAGTCCGGCGACATCCAGGCCAAGCTGATCAAGGCCGGGGTCGACGTGGTGACCGGGCGGGCCCGGCTCGGCGAGGACACCCTCGGGCACACCCACCAGGTGCTGATCACGCCCGCGGGCGGGGAGCCGTACGCGGTGGACGCCTCGACCGTGCTGATCGCCACCGGCGCCACCCCGCGCGTGCTGGCCTCCGCGGCGCCCGACGGCGAGCGGATCCTGGACTGGCGGCAGGTGTACGACCTGACCGCGCTGCCGGAACACCTGATCGTCATCGGGTCGGGTGTGACCGGCGCCGAGTTCGCCAGCGCCTACCTCGCGATGGGCGTACCGGTCACCCTGGTCTCCAGCCGCGACCGGGTGATGCCGCACGAGGACGCCGACGCCGCCATGGCGATCGAGCGGGTCTTCCGTGAGCGCGGCATGACGATCCTCAACCAGTCCCGTGCCGACTCGGTGGTCAACACCGGCGACGGGGTGCGGGTCACGCTCGCCGACGGCCGGGTGGTCGAGGGCTCGCACGCGCTGATGGCGGTCGGCGCCATCCCGAACACCGCCGACCTGGGCCTGCGCGAGTACGGCGTGGACGTGTCGAACGGCGGCCACGTGACCGTCGACCGGGTGTCCCGCACCAACGTGCCCGGCATCTACGCGGCCGGCGACTGCACCGGCGTGCTGCCCCTGGCCAGCGTGGCCGCGATGCAGGGCCGGATCGCGATCTGGCACGCGATGGGCGAGGCGGTGGCGCCGCTACGGCTGCGTACCGTCTCGGCGAACGTCTTCACCGACCCCGAGCTGGCCACGGTCGGCCTCTCGCAGAACGACGTGGACGCGGGCAAGGTGCCGGCCCGTCAGGTGATGCTGCCGCTCACCGGCAACGCGCGGGCCAAGATGGCCGGGCTGCGGGACGGGTTCGTGAAACTGTTCTGCCGGCCGGCGACCGGGCAGATCGTCGGCGGCGTGGTGGTCGCGCCCAAGGCCAGCGAGCTGATCCTGCCGATCACGATGGCGATCGAGAACAACCTGACGGTCGATCAGCTGGCGCACACCATCACGATCTACCCGTCGCTGTCGGGGTCGATCGCGGAGGCGGCACGTCAGCTGATGCAGCACGAGCTTCAGTAGCGCCCCCTTCGTCGGGGGCCTCTTTCCGGCCCCCGAAGAAGGCGAGGATCCAGCCGGCGGTGCCGAAGACCACGGCGGCGGTGGCGGCGATCGCGAAGAGCCGCCACGCCGACTGGGTCACCGCGGTGCCGCCGATGTGACCGACCAGGCCGCCGTACATGGCCCAGGCCAGCGCGGCGCCGCCGTCGTACAGCGCGAACAGCTTGATCGGGTAGCCCCGGCGGCCGGCGTGGTAACCGGCGGCCATCCGCCCGCCCGGCACGAAACGGCAGAGCAGCAGCACCAGCGGGCCCGGCTTGCGCAGGCCCCGGGTGAACCGCTCGGCGGCCTTCTTGGTCTTGGACGGCTCGTGGTCGCCGTCGTCGTCGTGTTTCGGGCCGAACCGGTTGCGTAAAGCGGACAGCCGATCGCCGAAGAAGTGGTTTCCGGTGTTACCGGCCGTACGCCCCAGCACGAACGCGATGACGTCGCCGGTGAACATCCCGAGCGCACCCACAGCGATCACCAGGGGCAGATCGAGGTCGCCGTACACGGTGAGTGCGCCCGTGGTGATCATGATGGCCTGGATCGGCACCACCGGGACCATCGCGTCCACCGTCAGGAAACCGAACAGCGCAAGGTACACCCATGCCGGTGTCGCCATGGCGGCCAACAGATCGGTCATCGGTCAAGGCACCTCGCGGCTATCAGGATCTCGTCATTCTGCGTTCGCGCCCCTGTGAGGGTGCTGAGTCCCAGCATGCGCCGAGTACCCGTGCAGGTAGCGGTGATGCCCGCCACGCTACGTGTAAACGGGCGCCGGCCAGGCGGGTTCAGGAGAGTGTCGCTTCCCTCTCCGGCCACGTCATCCGGAATACGCATGGTGGGCGTAACGTGAGAGACGGGCCGTCGGCTGGTCCCGTGCCGACGGCCCTCCTTTGAGCTCTGGTGACGCTTGTTACCCGTGCGCAACGACATGCGCATAGATTCTCTGCATGGCGGATCTGTTCGAGGAGTACCGCCTCGGCCCCGGCTGGGACGAGATGTTCGCCGAGCTGGGCATGCCGCGGGAGAGCTACGAGGCGCTGCACGCCACGCTGCAGCCGCTGTCGAGCGCTGAGCTCGGCATACGTGCCGAGGTGCTCGCCCGCGCGTTCCTCGATCAGGGCATCACGTTCGCCCTCAAAGGCGTCGAACGTCCCTTCCCGCTGGACATCGTGCCGCGCATCATCGCGGCCGCCGAGTGGCGCGGGGTGGAGCGCGGCGTCGCCCAGCGGATCCGCGCGCTGGAGGCGTTCCTGGCCGACGTGTACGGCACCGGCCAGGTGCTCGCCGACGGTGTGGTGCCGCGCCGGATCATCGCCACCAGCGCTCACTTCCTACGCCAGGCGGCCGGCATCAACCCGCCCAACGGCGTGCGCATCCACGTCGCCGGCGTGGACCTGATCCGCGACGAGCAGGGCACCTTCCGGGTGCTCGAGGACAATGTGCGCATCCCGTCCGGGGTGAGCTACGTCATGGAGAACCGGCGGGCGATGGCCCAGGTGCTGCCCGAGGTGTTCGCGGCCACCCGGATCCTGCCGGTGGAGTCGTACCCGGCGATGCTGCTGCGGGCCTTGCGGGCGGCCGCGCCGACCGGCGTCAGCAATCCGACCGTGGTGGTGCTCAGCCCGGGCGTCTACAACTCGGCCTACTTCGAGCACGCGCTGATCGCGCGCGAGATGGGGGTCGAGCTGGTCGAGGGGCGCGACCTGGTGTGCGTGGGCAACGACGTGGCCATGCGTACGACGGCCGGCGAGCAACGCGTGGACGTCATCTATCGGCGCATCGACGACGACTTCCTCGACCCGGTGCACTTCCGGGCCGACTCGGTGATCGGCGTGGCCGGGCTGCTGAACGCCGCGCGGGCCGGTCGGGTGACGATCGCCAACGCGGTCGGCAACGGGGTCGCGGACGACAAGCTGCTCTACACGTACGTGCCGGACCTGATCCGGTACTACCTGAACGAGGAGCCGCTGCTGCCGAACGTGGAGACCTACCGGCTGGACGAGGAGGGCGTGCTGGAGCACGTCCTGCCGCGGCTGTCCGAGCTGGTGATCAAGCCGGTGGACGGGGCCGGCGGCGCGGGCATCGTGATCGGGTCGCAGGCCACCTCCGCCGAGCTGGAGACCGCGGCCGCGACGATCAAGGCGAACCCGCGCGGATGGATCGCCCAGCGCGAGGTGAAACTCTCCATGGTGCCGACGCTGATCGGGAACAGGCTGCGGGGACGGCATGTGGACCTGCGGCCGTTCGCAGTGAACGACGGGAAGCAGATCTGGGTGCTGCCGGGCGGCCTGACCCGGGTGGCGCTGCCGGAGGGCGCGCTGGTGGTGAACTCCAGCCAGGGCGGCGGGTCCAAGGACACCTGGGTGCTCGCCGACGGGTCCGAGGCCTATTTCGAGACACCCCACCTGCCGGCCGAGCCGACGCCGCTGCCCCCGGCATCGAGCCCCGACCCGGGCCCCGGCGGTCTCGGCGTCGAAGAGCAGGAACAACAGCAACAACAGCAGCAGGGGAGGGCCGAGGAGTGTTGAGCCGGATCGCCGAGTCGCTCTACTGGATCGGCCGGTACGTCGAGCGGGCCGAGGCCACCGCCCGCATCCTCGACGTGCACCTGCAGCGGATGCTCGCCGACCCGTGGACCCAGGAGGACTCGGCCTGCCGCTCGCTGCTCGCCGTCATGGGCCGGCCCGCGGCGGACGGACCGGTCACCTCGTCCCAGGTCGTCACCCTGCTCTGCCTGGACGACCGGAACCCCAGCTCGGTGGTCGGCTCGCTGGCCGCCGCCCGGGAGAACGCCCGCGGCGCCCGGGAGACCGTCTCCTCGGAGATGTGGGAGTGCCTCAACGCCACCTGGCACGGCCTGCCCACCGCGCGGCGGCGGGTCGAGCAGCAGGGCGTGCACGCGTTCTTCCGCTGGGTCCGGGAGCGCTGCGCGGTGATGACCGGGCTGACCGACGCCACCATGAGCCGCGACGAGGGCTGGCTGTTCCTGGTGCTGGGCCGCAGCGTGGAGCGGGTGGACATGACGGCGCGCCTGCTGCGGACGCACGAGCGGGCCGGCGGCAGCATCCCGTCCTGGCTGACGCTGCTGCGCTCCTCCGGGGCGTGGGAGACTTTCCTGCGGACGTACCGCGGCGCCCTGGACGACCGGCACGCGGCCGAGTTCCTGCTGCTGGACCGCCTCTTCCCGCGCTCGGTCTTCGCCGCGCTGTCCAGCGCCGAGGGCTGCCTCACCGACCTGGAGCCCGACCCGGGCCGGGCCGGCGTCGCCACCGACGCGCAGCGCATCGTCGGCCGGGCCCGCACCAACCTCGAGTTCCGCGGCGCCGACGAACTGATCAACGACCTGTCGCCGGTGCTGAGCAGCCTGGAACGCACCTGCTCGCAGGTCAACGAGGCGGTGTCCCGGCGCTACTTCCGGCAGACCACGGCCGTCAACTGGGTCCGGGGAGCGGTCGCCTGATGGACAGCTGGCGGCTGAAGGTGCAGCACAAGAGCGGTTTCGACTACGCCGGGCCGGTGTCGTCGTCGTACAACGAGGCGCGGATGTGGCCCCGCAACGAGGCCCGGCAGGCGGTGCTCGACGCGCGGGTCGAGGTGTGGCCGCCGGCGCGCACCTACCGGTACGAGGACTACTGGGGAACCGTGGTCACCGCGTTCGACGTGCACGCCAAGCACGAGGCGCTGACCGTGACCGCCACCTCGACGGTCGAGACGCTCCCGCCCGGCGACCTGCTCGACCCCGGCGACGGCGCCACCTGGGACGAGATGGCCGTGCCGGACAGCGTGGACCGCTGGTACGAGCTCATGTTGCCCACCAAGCGCACCAGCCTGGACTCGTCGTTGCGGGAGATCTCGGCGGACATCAAGGCGGCGCATGCCACCCCGCACGCCGCGGCGCTGGCCGTCTGCGAGTTCGTCCGCGGCGAGGTGACCTACCAGACCGGGGCGACCGGGGTGCAGACCGACGCCGTGCAGGCCTGGCGTCAGCGGGCCGGCGTCTGCCAGGACATCAGCCACCTCACCGTCGGCCTGCTCCGGGAGATGGGACTGCCCGCCCGGTACGTCTCCGGATACCTGCACTCGAGGCCCGGCGCGGCCATCGGGGAGAGCGTGGTCGGGCAGAGCCACGCCTGGGTGGAGTGGTGGGTCGGCCGGTGGACGGCGTACGACCCGACGAACGGCGTCGCGGTCGGTGAGCGGCACGTCGTGGTCGGGCGCGGCCGCGAGTACGGCGACGTCCCGCCGCTCAAAGGCGTCTACGCCGGGCCGAAGAGCACCGGCCAGGGCGTCGAGGTGACGATCACCCGCCTGCGCTGATCCGCGTGACCGACCCGGTCACGGTGCTGCGCCGGCTCCATCGATGGTGCAGATCGGGGTGCCGGCGGTGATCGTGGCGCCCACCTCGACGGACAGGCCGCTCACGGTGCCCGCCTTGTGCGCGGTCAGTGGCTGCTCCATCTTCATCGCCTCGACGACCACGATGACGTCGCCCTCGGCCACCTCGTCGCCGTTCTGCGCGGCGACCTTCACGATCGTGCCCTGCATCGGGGCGGTGAGCGCCGCCTTGTCCGCGGTGCCGGCCGCGGCGGCCTTCCGGGTGCGCTGCGACGGCCGGCGGGACGCTGCCGCGGGCGTACCGGTGAAAGCCGGCAACGTCACCTCGAGCCGCTTGCCACCCACCTCGACCACGACGGTCTCGCGTTCTTCCCGCGTTTCCTCTTGCGGCACGGCCTGGAACGGGGGCACCTCGTTGGCCCACTCGGTCTCGATCCAGCGGGTGTGCACGGCGAAGTCGGCGGCGAAGGCCGGGTCGCGCACCACCGCGCGGTGGAACGGCAGCACCGTCGCGATGCCCTCGACCACGGTCTCGTCCAGGACGCGGCGGGCTCTTTCCAGCGCCTCGGCCCGGGTCGCGCCGGTGACGATGATCTTGGCGAGCATCGAGTCGAAGTTGCCGCCGATCACGCTGCCGTTCTCGACGCCCGAATCGACCCGCACGCCGGGGCCGGACGGCCAGGTCAGTGCGGTCACCGTGCCCGGCGCCGGCAGGAAGTTACGGCCCGCGTCCTCGCCGTTGATCCGGAACTCGATGGCGTGCCCGCGCGGCACCGGGTCCTCGGTGATCGCGAGTGCCTGGTCGTCGGCGATCCGGAACTGCTCGCGGACCAGGTCGAGGCCGGTGGTCTCCTCGCTGACCGGGTGCTCCACCTGCAGCCGGGTGTTGACCTCCAGGAACGAGATCGTCCCGTCCTGCCCCACGAGGTATTCGACCGTGCCGGCGCCGTGGTAGCCGGCCTCGCGGCAGATCGCCTTCGCGCTGTCGTGGATCTGCGCGCGCTGCTCGTCGGTGAGGAACGGCGCCGGCGCCTCCTCGACCAGCTTCTGGTGGCGGCGCTGCAGCGAGCAGTCGCGCGTGCCGACCACCACGACGGTGCCGTGCGTGTCGGCGAGCACCTGCGCCTCGACGTGCCGCGGCCGGTCCAGGTACCGCTCGACGAAGCACTCGCCTCGCCCGAACGCCGCGACCGCCTCCCGCGTCGCCGACTCGAACAGCGCCGGGATCTCCTCGATCGTCCGGGCCACCTTCAGCCCGCGCCCGCCACCGCCGAACGCCGCCTTGATCGCGACCGGCAGTCCGTGCTGCTCGGCGAACGCCACGATCTCGCTCGCGTCACCCACCGGCTCGGAGGTGCCCGGCACGAGAGGCGCGCCGGCACGCTGCGCGATGTGCCGCGCGGTGACCTTGTCGCCGAGATCGCGGATCGCCTGCGGGGTGGGACCGATCCAGATCAAACCCTTGTCGAGTACGGCCTGAGCGAAGTCCGCGTTCTCCGACAGGAAGCCGTAGCCCGGGTGGACGGCATCGGCGCCGCTGCGGCTCGCCACGTCGAGGAGCTTGTCGATGCGCAGATAGGTGTCCGCCGCGGTCTCACCGCCGAGCGCGTAGGCCTCGTCGGCCAGCCTCGCGTGTGGGGAATCGCGGTCGCTGTCGGCGTAGACGGCAACGCTGGCCAGGCCCGCGTCCCGACAGGCGCGCAGCACCCGGACAGCGATCTCTCCACGGTTCGCGATCAATACCTTGCGCACAGGTTGAGCCTAGATGAGTTGTTCTCACGCCCGCACTTGGTGTTTGGAGAGTGACCACTTACGCACGTGGAGCGAAGCGACCCTCGGCGTGAGCAGCGGTCTGGACCACCCACCCCGCTACGACCTGATCCGGATCTTGAATTTTCTTTGGTCAAACTTGTCTATTAAAGTGAACCCATGTCGGCGACGCGGATGATGATTCTCGGGCTGGTCCAGTGGATGCAGCCGGTGCACGGCTATGACGTCCGGCGTGAGCTGCTGAGCTGGAGTGCCGACAAGTGGGCCAACGTCCAGCCCGGGTCGATCTATCACGCCCTGCGCAAGCTCGCCGACGAGGGCATGCTGCACGAGGTGGCTACCGAGCAGGTCGGCGCACGCCCGGCCCGCACCACCTATCGCATCACCGACAAGGGCGTGGCCGAGTTCGAGAGCCTGCTGCGCAACCACTGGTGGAACGTGGCGTCGCCGGCGGACCCGTTCATGGCGGCGTTCTCGTTCCTGCCCGCCCTGCCGCGCGAGGAGGCTGCCGCGGCGCTGCGCAACCGGGTCACCCAGCTGGGCGCCGGGATCGAGCAGCTCCGGGCGGCCACCTCGGCGGACTGGGTCGAGAACAAGCCGGTCTTCGTCACCTGGATGTGGGAGCTGTCCATCGAGCGTGCCGAGGCCGAGATCCGGTGGTGCGAGCGTGTGGCGAAGCTGATCGAGGACGGCACGCCGTACCTCCCTTCGTCGTTCACGCCGGAACGCCCGGGGCTGACGCCGCAGGGCTGGGTCGACCAGTAATCAAGCTTGACTACTAAAACTTGACCAGGCTAGCCTCCTCGGTGCAACCACCGAGGGGGAGCGTCATGATCGAAACGAGAGGGCTGCGTAAGTCCTTCACGTCCCGGCAGGGGCGAGAGAAAAAGGTGGTCGAGGCCGTCCGCGGGGTGGATTTGGACGTCGCCGAGGGGGAGATCTTCGGCTTCCTCGGCCCGAACGGCGCCGGCAAGACCACGACGCTGCGGATGCTGGCCACGCTGATCGAGCCGGACGGCGGCACCGCCACGATCGCCGGCGCCGACCTGCTGAGCGACCCGGGCGAGGTGCGCCGCCGGATCGGGTATGTCGCGCAGGGCGGCAGCACGTGGGACGAGTCGACCGCGCGTGAGGAACTGGTGCTGCAGGCCCGGCTCTACGGGGTGTCCAAGGCCGACGCCCGGGCGCGGGCGGTGCGGGTCCTGGAGGGCTTCCAGCTTTCCGAGTACGCCGACCGCAAATGCAAGACGTACTCCGGCGGTCAGCGGCGCCGGGTCGACATCGCGCTCGGCATCATCCACGAGCCGAAGGTCGTCTTCCTCGACGAGCCGACCACGGGTCTCGACCCGCAGAGCCGCGCACACATGTGGGACGAGGTGCGCCGCCTGCGTGACGAGGGCATGACCGTCTTCATCACCACGCACTACCTCGACGAGGCGGACGCGCTCTGCGACCGGATCTCCATCATGGACAACGGCATCGTCGTCGCCTCGGGTTCCCCCGCCGAACTGAAGCGGGACATCTCCGGCGACATCGTGCGAGTGTCGACCCCCACGGTCGCCTCCGCCGCCGAGGTTCTGGGGTCCTCCTCCTTCGTCACCAAGATCGAGACTCAGGACGACGGTGTGCGGCTCTACGTCGAGGACGGCGCCGCGGCCATCCCCCTGATCCTGCGCGCGCTCGACGCGGCGTCGGTCGAGCTCGGCACCATCGAGCTGCACCGGCCGAGCCTCGACGACGTGTTCCTCACCAAGACCGGCCGATCGCTGCGGGAGAGCTGAGCGATGAAACTGCTGCGTGACATCTCACTGATCTTCTCCCGCCAGATGCAGCTGCTGCTGCGCAACCCGGTGTGGATCGCGGTCGGGCTCTTCCAGCCGGTGATGTACCTGCTGCTGTTCGCCCCGCTGCTCAAGCCGGCGCTGGGGGTGCGTACGAACGCGGAGGCGTACGAGATCTTCGTGCCCGGTCTGCTGGTGCTGCTCGCCATCTTCGGCGGCCTGTTTCAGGGCTTCGGCCTGATCGCCGAGTTGCGGGCCGGCGTGATCGAACGGTCCCGGGTCACCCCGGTCAGCCGGCTCGCCCTGCTGCTGGGGCGCTCGTTGCGGGACACGGTGTCGCTGATCGCCCAAGCGGTGATCATCACGATCCTGGCGTTGGCCTTCGACCTGCGGGTGTTCATCGGAAACCTGCTGTTGGCGTATCTCATGCTCGCGCTCATATCGCTTATGACGTCTGCGGTGAGCTACGGCGTTGCATTGGCCGTGAAGAGCGAGGACGCGCTGGCGCCGCTGATGAACACGGTTGCCCAGCCGGTGCTGCTGCTCTCGGGCATTCTGTTGCCGCTGACGTACGCCCCCGGCTGGCTCCAGGGCATCGCGAACTGGAACCCGTTCTCGTGGGCGGTGGACGGCACACGTGCGCTGTTCCGGGGCGATCTGGGGGCGCCCGACGTGTGGCAGGGCCTGCTCATCATGGCGCTGCTCGCGGTGCTGGCGGTGGCCTGGGCGGCGCGGCTGTTCGCCCGGAGCGTCCGTTAGAGCTTTCTGGCCATCGTGATCCCGTCTCCGATGGGGACGATCACCAGCTCGACCCGCGGATCCTGTGCCGCCGTGGCGTTGAAGTCGACGACGCCCTGGTCACGCGAATCCTGCGGGTCGAGCACCCGGCCGCTCCACAGCACGTTGTCGACCAGGATGAGCCCGCCCGGCCGGATCCGGGGCACGAGTTCGTTCCAGTAGGTCGTGTAGTTCTGCTTGTCGGCGTCGATGAACGCCAGGTCCAGATACTCCTCGGCGGGCAACTCCCGGATCCCGTCGGCGGCCGGCCCGATCCGCAGCTCGATCCGCTCATCCACCCCGGCGAGCTGCCAGTACCTCTTCGCCACGGCGGTCCACTCGGTGGAGACGTCGAAGCAGATCAGCCGGCCTTCAGCTCCCATGCCCCGGGCGATGGCCAGCGACGACAGCCCCGTGAAGGTCCCGATCTCCACCGCGTTCCGGGCCCCCTGCACGGCGGCGATGATCCGCAGAAAGGCGGCCTGCTCCGGCGCGACCTGCATCCCCGCCGCGTCGGGCAGACTCGCCCGCGTCTCCGCGATCAGCGCGGCCATGACCTCATCCGGCGCGGTGGAGTGCGCCAGCAGATACTGGTGCAGCTCCGCGGTCAGCTGGAGAGGTTCGTAGGACATCGTCTAATCCCGCCACAGTTGGGTGATGGAGACGTTGAGCTCCCCGAGCAGATGACGCATCAGCGGCAACGACAGCCCGACCACATTGCCCGGATCCCCTTCGATCCGCTCCACGAACGCCCCGCCCCGCCCGTCGATGGTGAACGACCCGGCGACGTGCAACGGTTCCTCGGTGGCCACATAGGCCTCGATCTCAGCATCGGTGATGTCCGCGAAGTGCACCACGGTCGTACCGACGTCCTCGGCCTGCCGCCCCGTGACCAGATCGGTCAGGTGATGCCCCGTGTGCAGCACCCCCGACCGCCCCCGCATGGCCTGCCACCGCTTGACGGCCTCATCGGCGTCGGCGGGCTTGCCGAGAATCTGCCCGTCGAACGCCAGAACGGAATCACACCCCAGCACCAGCACCCCAGGGTCGGCCTGCATCCGAGCAGCCACGGTCCGCGCCTTCATCCGGGCAAGAGCCAAGCTGAGCGTGTACGCGTCCTCAGCCTCGACAGCGGACTCGTCGACCCCGCTGACCAGCACATCCACGTCAATGCCGGCAGCCTTGAGCAGAGCCCGCCGGGCCGGGCTGGCAGAGGCCAGAACAAGTCGGTACGAAATGTCGGTCAGCACAGCCGCCACGCTACAAGCCCCGACTCACAGAGGCCCCCCACTGCACCGATGTGTCTCCGAACGGTTCAGTTCTACCCATGGCGCCTCCGCCTCTACCTATGCCGCCTCCGCCGCAGAAACACAGCAAGCAGCGCGACGAGCCCACCGAGCACAACGACCCCGCCACCGACCAAAGCGGCGACGGGCACTCCGGGCGGCGCGTCCGGCGCAGCCTGACCCCCCTCTGAGGCAGGTGTCGCGTCCGGTGCGGGCGAAACCGACTCACTTCCTTGGCCGGTCGCCGTCAAAGCCTTGACGATGTTGAGAACCCCGAAGCCACACTCCTCATCCCGTCCAGGCGGGCCGATATCGGTGGCGGTCGAGGTGAGTCGCTCGATCACCTCTTGGGCAGACAGGTCTGGGAACTTCGCCCTCACCAGGGCCGCGGCCCCCGACACAATCGCCGTCGACGATGAAGTGCCGTCCGAGACCGAGTAGCCGTCGTTGAGTCGAGTGCTCACGATGCCAACGCCAGGAGCGCAGAGCTGGACGGCCTTGCCGGTGAATGAGAATGGGGCGTGCTTGTTGTTTCGATCGGACGATCCCACAGCCAACACGCCGGGGGTTGCAGCTGGGTATCCGAACTGCAGGTACTCCGGTTTGTTACCCGCGCCCGCGACGACGACCACATCGTCCGCAACTGCTGCTTTGGAGGCATCTGCCAGCGCAATTGAGGGCGCGTTCGCCGACGAAACGTTGATTACCTTTGCGCCGTTCGCGGCGGCCCAGGTAATGCCGTTTGCGACGACGTTGCTGCTTCCTACTTGACCGGGGTGCGAATCGCGGACTGGCAGGATCTTGGCATCCGGTGCAATGCCGAGGACGCCATCTCCGTCAGTCTTGCCATGCGCGGCGATCAGTCCGGCCATCTCCGTTCCGTGGCCATCAGCGTCAATATTCCCGCCTCCGGCGTCTCGATCGAGGACGTCAGTTCCCGTGAGCAGGTTGCCGCTGAGATCGCGATGCGGAGCGACGCCGCTGTCGACGACGCCAACAGTGATGCCAGCGCCCTTCGTCACCTTGTGTGCGGCGGCCACCTGAAGCGTCTTGAGGTGCCACTGCCTGTCTCTGACTGAGTCTGCGGCGGCAGGCGTTATCGGAAACTGGGCCAGGCCGACGACGATCAGAACAAGAGAGACGAGCGTAGTTCGCGATCTCACCTAGTCGAGTCCAATCGCGGGGCCTGGGTCGATCGGTGGTTCAGGCTGTGGCTCAAGAATGGGAGATACGCCCGTCGCAGTTGCCCAAGGATTGTCCGGATCCCATCGTTGCGTCGACGAATCGGACTCCCCGCCTTGCCGTGGAACCGCGCCGATTGGTTGACCAGCCATCGTGGTCGCGCGACCGGCTGGGGGCTTCGATCCGGCTGGGCTACCCGGATTAATCACCCCTCCCACGGGGCTCACGGATGAAATCGGCCGTCCGTTGACACCGGGCTGACTGGGGATCTCGCCGATGATGCCCCCTGGAGAGCCAATTCGAACCGGACCGGCCGCAGTCCTGCCTTGGGGCGGCAGGCCGCGAGATCCTGGTCCAGAAGCGGGGTTGGAGAGACCGGCCGGGATTGGCGGCAGCGGCGTGACAGGGCCTGTCCCGACAGGAGGCGCGATCGTCGGTGGAGGTGGTGGAGCGGTGACTACGGGTTGTGTTGTCCCGCCGAGCACCAACCCTGGCAATCGGCCGGTGCCCGATTGGGGTGCCGATGGCTGAGAGAATTGGCCGAGAGCAGAGGCCGATGCAGAGTGCCCGGCACCATTTGCCAGGCCTGGGTCAAAAGCGACCACCGGTGGGATTGGTGGCGCTGCGCCATACGGGTTGTCCAGGTCTTCGGAGTTCTGATTGACCCTCTTGAAGGGAACATATTCCTTAGGCTGGCGAAGCTGGGTCTTTGCCTGGACGAGGTCGACGCTCAGGCTGGACATGATCGCGCGGGCTCGGGCCTCCAGCTCGGTCTGGCGGCCGCCCGGCACCGGGTTCTTCGGCGTGGGCCGTGCGGCCGGCCCCTTGGCGCCGACCGGCATGGCCGCGACCTTCAGGTCCTGTTCGTAGTCGACCAGCTTGGCCTCGTTGGCCAGGTACTCCGTGACGACCTTCTCCAGGTCGGTGCGGGATGCGCTGATGGACAACGTCGCGCTGCTCAGGGCGCTGTGGTTGGCGATCGCCGCGTCGTACGTCTCCTGCAGGTGGCCGAGCAGCTCGTCCAGGCGGGCGACATAGGCGGCCGCGGCCGCGCTTTTCTCCGGCGGCCACGCCGTGGCGAGGTTCTCGCGGTAGTTTCGCACGGCCGACATGTGCTGCAACGTCAGCTCGTAGGACCTGCGCCAGCCGTCGACCAGTTGCCAGTGGGGCGTGGTGTCCTGGTTCTGCAGGGTCATCCACATGTCGATCATCGACATGTTCGCCCAGTTCGTGCCGCCGTTACCGCCGGTGCCTCCGCCGCTATCCAGCATCGGGCGTTCCCTCCGTGGGGGTCACCGCGGCGTGGAAGGCGTTCTCGACGTCGCCGACCCGGGCGTGGGCGAACGCGTCGCTGCCGGCGTACTCCTTGCTGATCTCCTGGGCCGCGGTGGCGAAGGTGTTCGTACCGTTGGCGAAGTTGTAGACGTTGATGTGGGTCGCGTCCTGGACCCTGAGCTGCTCGTGCATGAAGTCGACGAGTTCGGGAAACGTCGCTGCCGGCGGGGGCAGCTCGGTGAGCATGCGGTCGGTCACGCTGGCCAGGTGGGGGACGTAGTTGCTCTCCACGTCGGTCTGGAGTTTCTTGGCGAACTCCTCCATGGCCGCGATGTCCGCGTTGATGTCGCCGAAGTTGGTGAAGCCGTAGTCGCTGAGCCAGGTCGGCCCGCGGTCCTCCTCTGCCAGCACCGTCGCTCCCCTTCTCGACAGGAAGATCCGTTACGTGCGTCTATGCGCCGGATCCGCCGTCAGAGTAGTCGGTCGCGCCGACCGCCTCGACCCCCTCAGAGCGTCCTGTGGACAACTCCGGAGGCGCGCCACGACGACGGTCTCTTTACCGGTCTGGCGCTGCGCGCCCACTCCGACCGGGGCGAATGTGAGACCGCGTACACGGCGGCTCTGCGCTCCCGGAGGGTGACCACCGCGACCAGTGCGGCCAGCTCTTCCGCGGTCGGTGTGCCTCGGGCAACGCTGACCTGCGGTTCCGCATCCATCGACAGAGCGTACGACAATGTGAGGGACGCGACGGGGACACGAATCCCACACTCGGCTGATCGATTAGCTGTGCCTCGACATGACCGGGTATTTTCTGCGTGATGTCTACTTCCCCCCCGCTCATTGTCGCTGACCGTTACCGGCTCGTCGCGCCGCTCGGTCAGGGCGGGATGGGTCGTGTCTGGCGGGCGACCGATGTCGTGCTGCACCGCGAGGTCGCCATCAAGGAGCTCGTGCCGCCCCCGGGGCTGACCCAGGACGAGCGGCAGGAGATGCGCGAGCGGTCGCTGCGTGAGGCCCGGGCCATCGCCCGGCTGAACAACGTCAACGTGGTTCGCGTCTTCGACGTGCTGCGGACGGATGCCGACCCGTGGATCGTCATGGAGTACGTGCCGTCCAAGTCGCTGCAGGACAAGCTGGCCGCCGACGGCCCGTTCCCCGCGGTGCGTGCCGCCGAGATCGGCCTGGGCGTGCTCAACGCGCTGCGTGCGGCGCACCGCAACGGCGTCGTGCACCGTGACGTGAAACCCGGCAACGTGCTGATCGGCGAGGACGGCCGGGTCGTGCTCACCGACTTCGGCCTGGCCACGCTGCCCGGTAACCCGGACGTGACTCGGACGGGCCTGGTGCTGGGCTCGCCTGCGTACATCGCTCCGGAGCGCGCCCGGGACGGCACCGCGGGCCCGGGCGCCGACCTGTGGTCGCTGGGCGCCACGCTGTACGCCGCCGTGGAGGGCCAGTCGCCGTTCGCGCGCCCCTCCGCGATCGCGACGCTGGCCGCCCTGGCCACCGAGAACCCGCCGCCGGCCCGCAACGCCGGCCCGCTCAAGCCGGTGCTGAACGGTCTGCTCCGCAAGGATCCCGCGCACCGCATCGACGCCGTGGAGGCCGAGCGTCTGCTGCAGCGGGCGACCGGCCGCCGGTCGAAGTTGTCGTTCCCGATGAGCCCGACGATGCGCCGCCCCGGTGTCGGCCGTGAGCGCCCCGCCCCGCCGGTCGTCCCGGGCACCAGCACGGGCGCCGCTCCGGTCGTTCCCGGTCCGCGCCCGCCGGTCTCGCGCCCGCAGCAGCCGCCCGCCGCGTCGGGTGGGACGCCGCCGGGTGGTCGTCCGGTCTCGCGCCCGCAGCCGCCGGTCACTCCGGGTGCGCCGCCGTCGGGCCGTCCGGTCTTCGCGCCGGGCAAGGCGTCGGTCGGCCGCCCCGTTCCGGACAACCCGACCCGCGTCGACCGCCCGCCCCTCGACGCCACCCGCCTCGACGGACCTTCGGTCAAAGACGATCAAAACCCAGATTCGGGTACGGGCGCTCGAGGCTCGACAGGAGCAACGACGGGGCGGGATGGCTCGGCGGCGGCACCGGGTCCCGCTCAGTCGAGCGCAAATGGCGCGCTTGCTCACGGGACACGGGGCACCTACGGCACGGTTCCCGGCGCGCAGAGTCCCGCCCGCCCGGGCCGCCCAGGCACCCCGCACGCTCAGCCCGCCCCGCACGCTCAGCCCGCCCCGCACGCACAGCCCGCCCCGCACGCTCAGCCCGCCCCGCACGCACAGCCCGCCCCGCACGCTCAGCCCGCCCCGCAGCACCCGCAAGCCATGCCGCACACGCAGGCCGCCCCGCATTCTCCGGCGGCTCCGCAGCAGCAGTCGGCGGAGACCCGCAGCGGCCCGCCGTTGTCCGAGGCCGAGGCGGAGGCCAGGCTGGCCGCCGCCTCCGAGCAGTACCTGGCAGCCCAGGAGGCCCGCCGAGCCTCCCGTGGCCTGCCACCCGCACGTCTGCAGCGCCCGGCCGACCCGACCACGGTCGTGTCCCGCCCCCAGCCTCCGGCGGCCCCGAGCAACTCGGCGGGCACCGCGACGAAGCCGTCCGCCGAAGCCACGTCGGTGGTGCGTCCCGCGGACCAGACCACCGACCGAACCACCGTGGTGTCCCGCCAGACCCCGGCAAAGCCCCGCGACACGCCCGGGACAGCAACGGGACTCGAAAAATCGCCGACCAAGGCAACTCCCGCCAAGGCGCAGCCCGCTCCCGCCAAGGAACGGTCCGAGCCGACGAAGCCCTCAGCCGCGCGGACAGCACCCGAAACCGCATCGAAACCCGCCCAGGCGTCCCCCACGGCCCAGCCCAAGTCAGAGCCGGGCCAGGCCTCCGCCGCGCCCGCAGCCACCGTCCCCGCAGCAAGGACGAAGCCGCAGAGCCCCGAGCCGACCGCGACGGCCGCGACCGAGACCGAGCCGAAAGCCGAGCCGGCCACCGAGCCCCTGACCGAGGCGCCGGCCACCGAGCCCGAGACCCAAACGCCGGCCACCGAGCCCGAGACCCAAACGCCGGCCACCGAGCCCGAGACCCAAACGCCGGCCACCGAGCCCGAGACCCAAACGCCGGCCACCGAGCCCGAGACCCAGGCGCCGGCCACCGAGCTCAAGGCCGAGACGACTGACGCCGAAGCGGCAACGAAGTCTGCTGATCGGACTACGACAGCGCGGGGCAAGAAGGGACGAGGCCGCGCGGCAACATCGAAGTCCGCCGCCGTCGCCGATGCCGCGAAGTCCGCCGAGCCCGAGACGCCTTCCGAGTCCCCGACGTCTTCCGCGCAGACGACAGATGAGGCGGCGAGCGCCAAGGCGACGCCCGCCGAAACCGCGGGCGAGGCCGTGAGCGCGGGCGAGGCCGTGAGCGCGGGCGAGGCCGTGGTCAAGGCCGAAGCCGACAACTCCGGCGCGCCGGAGAAACCGACGGCAGCCGTCGAGGCCGAGACGAAGTCGGAAAACGCCGACGCCAAGGCCGCGACCGAGCCGGAGCCGCCCGCCGAATCCGAGACCGGCGAGGAACCGGCCGACAAGGCGGGCGCCGCAACGGACGGAACCGAGCCCGCCACCGCGGCGAAGGCCACCGCGAGTGAGACCGCGAAGGCCGCCGAGGTCGAGACGACGAAGGCCCCCGAGCCGGAAGACGCGAAGAGCGACGCTGCCGAGGATGCCGACACCGAGGCACCAAAGGCCGAAGTCTTCAAGACCGAGAGCCCGAAGCCCGAAGAGCCCAAGGCCGAGGTCCCCGAGCCCGAAGTCCCCAAGGCCGACGCGCCCGAGGCCGACGCGCCCAAGGCCGACGCCCCTGAAGCCGACGCTCCTGAAGCCGAGGCGCCCAAAGCCGAAGCAAGGGCTGAAAAGCCGAGGACACTGGCCGACACCAACGCGAAGCTGGCCGCCACCCAGGTCGCCGCGCAGATCAACGACCGTGCCACCAAGGACGGCAGCACCCAGGTGCCCGCGGCCCGCAAGCCGAGCAAGCCGGCGGACGACCGGACCAAGGTGACGACCGCGGCGATGGCCAACGCCACGCCGAGTGACCTGCTGGGTGACCAGGCCGCGCAGACCGCCGCCGGTACCGCCGTGTTCGGGGTGCCGTCCGCGCGGACCAGCGGAACCCCGGCTTTCCCGGTGTCGAACCGCCCGGCGTGGCAGCCGCTGGTTCCGCCGACGATGCGGTCGCGGGGTGTGACGATCTTCGGCACCACGCTGACCCGGAAGCAGACCCTGATCGGGGTAGCGATCGTCGCGGTGATCGTGCTGCTGGTCGGGGTGCTGGTGCCGCTGGCGTTCGCGGGTGACGACGAGCAGGGCGGCGGGGACGGGACTCCGCAGCAGCCCGCGGCCACCGGTAACGCCGCGCCGCCGGCCGCCACCACGGACAACAAGACACCGCCGCCGACCCAGGCGGAGGAGGACCCGCCGGCCGCCACGAGCCCGAGCGTGAAGCCGTCGACGCCCGTGTCCGCGCCGGCGACCGTGCCGGCGGGGTGGACCGTGTACAACGGCGACGGGTTCTCCGTACCGCTGCCGAAGGGTTTCTCCGCGCAGAAGCGTGGCACCGAGGTCTACTTCAACGACAACAAGAACCACCGTCTGTTGATCATCGACCAGACCGATCAGCCGAAGCCCGACCCGGTCAAGGACTGGGAGGAGCAGGAGGCCGACCGCCGTGGCAGCAGCTACCGGAACTACAACCGGATCCGGCTGGTCGCGGTGTCCGGCTACTTCCAGAGGGCCGCCGACTGGGAGTTCACCTATACGACCAGCTCAGGCAACGACCAGCATGCCCAGAAGCGGGGCATCGTGGTGAACGCGAAGAAGGCGTTCGGCATCTCCTGGTACACGTCGCCGGGGGACTGGGACGCGGACAAGGCCGTGCTGGAGCAGATCTACAAGGGCTTCAAACCGGCTTGACGGGTCATTCCGTGAGTGAGTGACGCATTCATGGGGTACAGAACCGTCCATGGTTCGCAGGAAGCACGGAAGCATGCCCACGCTGGCGCTGTGGATGATCGTCGCCGTGGCCGACATCGCCCTGCTGGCCGCGGCCGCCGGTCCAGCGGTGACCGTGCTGGTCGTCGCCGGTCTGGCAATCGTGGCCGGTGGCTTCGCCGGGATGCGGTCGATCAGCCGCCGCGCACCCGAGCAGGCCAAGGCGGCAGCCCGCAAGCGCGCCTGAGTGTCAAGCTCGAGTCGCGCACCCGAGCCGACCAAGGCGGCAGCCCGCAAGCGCGCCTGAGTGTCAAGCTCGAGTCGCGCATCAGAGCAGGCCAAGGCCTGACAGCCCGCGAAGGGAATAAGTTATCCACAGCCGCCGCCAGGGTGGGACCTAGGCTGATCGACTACGCTCGCGGGCTGTGTCGATCGACGGTGTGACGAGCATCTGGGATGAGCTGTTCAGCGCCCAGCCGGACCCGCCTGCCCTGCTGGCGCTGATCACGGCCTTGGTCGCGCTGGTGGCGGTGGCGTTTCGACCGGTGTGGCGGGTGGCCCGCAACGCGGTGACCATCGCCCACGAGGGTGGCCACGCTCTCGCCGCCCTGCTCACCGGGCGTCGCCTGCGGGGCATCCGGCTGGAGTTCGACACGTCGGGTCTCACGTTGTCGGCGGGGCGGCCGACCGGGCCGGGCATGATCTTCACGTTGCTGGCCGGCTACATCGCGCCGTCGCTGGTCGGGCTGGCCGGCGCCTGGATTCTCGGCGGTAACCGGATCACGCTGCTGCTCTGGCTGGCGATCGTTCTGCTGCTGCTCATGCTGATCAACATCCGGAACCTGTTCGGCGTGATCTCGTTGCTGGTCACGGGCGCGATCGTGTTCGCCGTCTCCTGGTACGCGTCGCCCGAGGTGCAGGCCGCGTTCGCGTACACGGGGGTGTGGTTCCTGCTGATCGGGGGCGTGCGCCCGGTCGGCGAGCTGCAGAAGCTGCGCCGCCGGGGGCGGATGCCCGAGTCCGACGCCGATCAGCTGGCGCACCTCACGCGCGTACCCGCGATCATGTGGGTTTCGTTCTTCTACCTGGTCACGATCGTCGTGCTGGTGGTCGGGGCGTTCATGCTGGCCGGGCAGTGGTTGCCGGAGCTATCGGCGAGCTGAGCCGGAAGGCGACGGGCCGGAAGTCGAGGGGCCGGAAGTCGAGGGGCCGGAAGTCGAGGGGCCGGAAGTCGAGGGTGTCGGGGCCGGCGTCTCGCCTTGGGCGCCGCGTGCGCTCCAGGTGACGAGCACGAAGAGGATCGCGGCCGACGCCAGGCCCCACTTGATCAGTTTGCCGAGGTTGCCCCAGTAGAGGCTGCGGGCTTTCGGGACACTACCTTTCGCTCCCTTGAGTACGACACGGGATGCGCGGAAGCCGCTCCACACGTACCCGAGTCCGAACACGGCGATGCCCACGAGGATGGCCGTGAGCAGGGACATCGAGCTCAGAGACATGCGGACCAGGGTGCTCGCGTCCTAACGCATTGTCACTAGCCCGAATGGCCGGTCACAGTGGGATGTTTCCATGTTTCTTCGGCGGCAGCGTCTCGCGCTTCGTCCGGAGCGTACGCAGCGCGCGGGTGACCTGAATGCGGGTATGTGACGGCGGGATGACGGCGTCCACATAGCCCCGTTCCGCCGCGATGTAGGGGTTGGCCAGCGTGTCCTCGTACTCCTGGATCAGCTCGGCCCGCCGTCCCGCCGGATCCGCGGCGGCCGCGAGCTCGCCGCGATGCAGGATGTTCACCGCGCCCTGCGCGCCCATGACCGCGATCTGCGCCGTCGGCCAGGCGAAGTTCATGTCGGCGCCGAGATGCTTGGACCCCATCACGTCGTACGCGCCGCCGTACGCCTTCCGGGTGATGACGGTGACCTTGGGGACCGTGGCCTCGGCGTACGCGTAGATCAGTTTTGCTCCGCGCCGGATGATGCCGTCCCACTCCTGGCCGGTGCCGGGCAGGAAGCCGGGCACGTCCACGAAGGTCAGCACGGGCAGGTTGAAGGCGTCGCAGGTGCGCACGAAGCGGGCCGCCTTCTCGGACGCGGCGATGTCCAGCGTGCCGGCCAGGCTCATCGGCTGGTTGGCGACGATGCCGACCGGCCGCCCCTCGACGCGCCCGAAGCCGACCACGATGTTCTGCGCGTACAGCGGCTGCACCTCGAGGAAGTCCTCGACCACCGCCTCGACCACGGTCTTGATGTCATACGGCTGGTTCGCCGAGTCCGGGATCAAGGTGTCCAGAGCAAGATCCCCCGGTTTCACGGCAAGCCCAGCGGTCGGGTCGAGGTCCGCGATCGCGTCAAAGGTGGTGGGTTCGTCCAGGTTGTTGCTGGGGAGGTACGACAGGAGCGCGCGAACGTAGTCGACGGCGTCGTCCTCGTCCGCCGCCAGATAGTGCGCGTTCCCGCTGCGGGTGTTGTGGGTGCGCCCGCCGCCCAGTTCCTCCATGCCGACGTCCTCGCCGGTGACCGTGCGGATCACGTCGGGACCGGTGATGAACATGTGCGACGTCTGGTCGACCATGACGGTGAAGTCGGTGATCGCCGGTGAGTAGACGGCGCCGCCCGCACACGGCCCCATGATCAGGGAGATCTGCGGGATGACACCGCTTGCGCGTACGTTGCGGAAGAAGATGTCGGCGTAGAGACCGAGCGCGACCACACCCTCCTGGATGCGCGCGCCGCCGGAGTCGTTGATCCCGATGATCGGGCAGCCGATCTTCATGGCCAGGTCGAGCACCTTGACGATCTTCTCGCCGAACACCTCGCCGAGCGACCCGCCGAAGACCGTGAAGTCCTGCGAGAACACGCACACCTGGCGGCCGTCGACGGTGCCGTGGCCGGTGACGACCCCGTCACCGTACGGGCGGTTCTTCTCCAGCCCGAAGTTGGTGGACCGGTGCCGGGCCAGCTCGTCGAGCTCCACGAAGGAGCCTTCGTCGAGCAGCATGGCGATGCGTTCCCGGGCGGTCTTCTTGCCGCGGGCGTGCTGTTTCTCCACCGCGCGGGCGGAACCGGCGTGTGTCGCCGCCTCGGTGCGCCGCTCGAGGTCGGCCAGCTTGCCGGCCGTGGTGTGCACGTCGATCTGCTGCCCGCTCTGCTGCTCGCCCGGAGTCGGCGCATCCTGCTGGAGTGTCACGAGGTTGATCGTATCCACGTCCGTTCGGACGATGCCGCAGTAGCGTTTCGTACTGAATGCCCTATTCGTTACTCCACCCGTGACGAACTGGATGACCGCGGGCGGCCTCGCCCTGATCGCGGGGGGAATCGCCACACTGGTGGGTTTCCGGCACGTGCTGCTGCCCGGTGGCGAGCCGGCGACCCGCGGCGAACGGCGGCGTGGCGGGCCGACGTTCACGGTGCCGGCGCAGATCCGGGCCCGTCGCCGGCGGCAGGCGCTGGCCCTGCCCGCGGCACCGACCCGCGCGGCCATCGAGCCACCCCGGCCCCCCGAGCCGCTCCAGCCCGCCGAGCCACCCCGCCCAGCCTCGCCGTCCCGCGTCGCCTCGCCGTCCCGCTCAGGTGAGCTGCTTGGCTCGGGTGAGCTGCTTGGCTCGGGTGAGCTGCTTGGCTCGGGTGAGCCGGTTCGCTCCGGCGAGCCGGTTCGCATGGTCCAGCCTTCCGGCCCCGCCTCGGAGTTTTCTCGCGCTGCGGAGTTTTCGCGCGTCGCCGGGTTTCCCCGCGCCGGCGAGCCTTTCCGCGCTGCCGGACCGCAGGCGTCGGGCATCTCGGGGGACGTCGCGGAGAAGGACGAGGCCGAGAAGGTCGAGCGGCCCGTCGAGACGCGCGCGGAAAGGCGAGCCAGGCAGGCGGCCGCGAGAGCCGGCGACGGGCCGACGCACTCGGTCAGGAACCCGTTCGTGCAGCGGGGTCACGTCGTCGACGAGCCGACCGGTCCGGTCGCCGTCCCGGTCGCGAAGTCCACTCCGGCGCGAAACACCCCGCGTGAGGGCGACCGGATCGAGGGCTGGGTCCGCCCGCAGTACCAGGAGGACGATTCGGTTCCCGGCGACTACTGGACGCCGATCCCGGAGAGCTATGGCTGGCCGACCCCGGTGGACCGGCTGCCCGAGGCCCCGGGGTATCCACCGCGCTTCGACCCGGTCGACGCATCCCCGGCCGTCGAGCCGGCCGTCCCGCAGTGGCCGCCGGTGCAGCCGGCCGACCGCATCGACCTGCCTCGCGGCTGGTCCACCCGCAACGTCCAGCAGCGCCCGGTCCGCCGCGGCCCCCGCGAGGCGGTCGAGCCCGGCGCCGCCTTCAACCCGGCCAGAGGCGGCAACCCGGTCAGAGGGGGCAACCCGGCCAGAGGCGGCGGACAGGTGCGGGGCGCCAGTCCGGCCATGGGAGGCGGTCCGCTCAAGAACGCCGGCGCAGCGGTGGAAGGCGAGCAGGAGAACTCGCAGCGAAGCCGTCCCCGTCCCCGTCCCCGCCCGTCGTCGGGCGGCCAGCCGGAGCGCAGCACCGTCTACCGGAGCAGGCACGCTGCCGACCCGGGCTAGCCTCAGCCCCAGGCGGGCCCCGTCGATCCCCAGCGGCCGTCGGCCCGGAGTGAGATGCCGGCCCGGGGATGAAACGTCGGCCCGGGGATGAAACGTCGGCCCGGGGGTGAAACGTCGGCCCGGGGGTGAAACATCGGCCCGGAGTGAGATGCCGGCCCGGGTTGAGGCATTGGCCGGGGCGGCCGCCGATCAGGGTTCGGGGCGTCCCCGCCCGGTCGGCGGGACAGGACCTACGCTTGGCCGATGTCCTCGCCGTACCGGGATCTGGATCGCCCGCCGCTCAGCAGCCGCAGCCTCGAGCGTGCCCTCCTCGTGCCCGGCGGCCTCTGGCGCCGGCTCGACATCCGGGCCGCGACCGGGTCGACCAACGCCGACGCCACCGAGGCCGCCCTCGCCGGTGAGCCGGAGGGCCTCGTCGTCGTGGCCGAGCAGCAGGTGGCGGGCCGTGGCCGCCGGGATCGCACCTGGGTCTCGCCGCCGGGCGCCGGCCTGACCCTGAGCGTGCTGCTGCGTCCGGGCGATGTGCCCAGCCGGCGGTGGGGCTGGTTGCCGTTGCTGGCGGGGGTCGCGCTGCGCGACGCGGTGCACCGGATCACGGAGCTGGACGCCACCCTCAAATGGCCCAACGACCTGCTGGTCCACGACCAACAGAGCCAGCTGAGTAGCAAGTGTGCGGGGATCCTGGCCGAGGTCGCTGGTGACGCGGTGGTCGTCGGCATCGGGCTGAACGTGACGACCCGGGTCGGCGAGCTTCCCCCGGTGACCGGTCTGCCGGCCACCTCGCTGCAGATCGCGGGTGCGAAGAGCACCGACCGGGAACCGCTGGTCAAGGCGCTGCTGCGGAGCCTCGAGCAGTGGTACGTCGGCTGGCGGGACGCGGGCGGCGACGCCGAGATGTGCGGGCTGCTGGGCGCGTACCGGCGGGGGTGCTCGACGATCGGGCGGGACGTGCGGGTGGAACTGCCGGCCGGGGACGACGTGGTCGGCGCCGCGGTGGACGTGGACGCCGACGGGCAGCTGGTGGTCCGAACGGCTGACGGCGTCGACAACCGTGTCTCGGCCGGTGACGTGCGCCACGTACGCTGACCGCGTGCCTTTCCCGGACGACGTCCTGACCGAGGAGGAGGAGGTCGTCCTCCACCTCCGCCCCCATGCCAAGGCGGCCGCGCGGCCGGTGATCGCGCTGCTCTTCGCACTGGCGGTCACGATCGTCGCCTGGGTGATGCTGCCGGACAACGACGGCGGCCTGATCGGGGTGTGCGTGGTCGGCGCGCTGGCGCTGTTCTTCGGGCTGACCCGGGGCGTGGCGCCGCTGGTGGTCTGGCGCTGCACGCACTACGTCTTCACCGACGAGCGGGTGCTGACGCAGGAGGGCGTGCTGACCCGGCTGCGGCGGGACGTGCCGCTGGCCCGGGTGAACGATCACTCGGTGCGGCAGTCGCTGTGGGACCGGATGTTCGGCTGCGGCACGATGACCGTCGACTCGATCGGCGACACCGCGCTGGTGCTGGCGTCGGTGCCCCGGGTCCAGGAGTTGCAGACCACCCTTTACCAGCTGATCGAGGACGATCACCTGAAGGAGGACGAGGAAGAGGAGAGCGAGGAGCTCAGCGACGCTCCGCCCGCTCCTTCTCCTCCAGCTCAGAAAGTTCCGCCTCGAAGGATCCTCCGGCGTTGAGCTCCGCGTCGAGGGATGCCTCGGCGCTGAGCTCGGCCAGGCCGGCCGCCACGTCCATCTCGGCGACCGCGGCCTCGTGACCGTCGACCGGCGGCTTCAGGAAGACGAAGGTGCGGTACGCCCAGAACCGGAACAGCGTCGCGACCCCTGCGGCGAACAGCGTCACGCCCATGATCAGCATCCGGTGGTCGGTCTCGGTCAGCCCGAAGCCGTACTTGGCGACCGCCACGGAGCCGGACTGGATGACCATGCCGACCAGATTGAAGCCGAAGAACAGCGTGTACTCCCGGCGCAGTGCCGTCTTCGTGTGGTTCCGGTAGGTCCAGTACCGGTTCGCGAAGTACGCCAGCGTCGTGGTCACCACGGTCGCGATGACGGTCGCCTTGACGGCGCCGATCGGCATCGCGACATAGGTGATGGCCAGGTACAGGGCGGCGTTGGCCGCGCCGATGATCCCGAAAGCGAAGGCTTCCGGAGCGAGACGGCGCAAGCGTTCCGTCAGCGTGCGGGCTGAAGGCATTCGGCAACCTTACGGGGAAGAGGGTGTGGGAGCGGGGTCACGAGAGGGCGAGTGACACCGACGTCACATCCTGGGAACGGGCTCCTGGGCGGCGGGTGCGGGCTCCGAGGCGTCATCCGCGGGGAAAACGAACCGGCGGTAGGACCAGAAACGGAACAACGTGCCCAGGGCGGTGCCGATCAGCTGGCCGGAGATGTTGTCGGCGGCCTGGGTCCGCAGCACCGGCCAGACGTCGCCGAGCAGGTTGTGGCTGATCGTGAGGCAGGCCAGGCTGATGCCCAGGCCGACGCCGTTGATGACGAAGAACAGGGTGTACTGCCGGGCCATGTGGGTGTGCCGGCTGTGCCGCCACGTCCAGAAGCGGTTGCCGAGGAAGGCGATGGTGGTCGCGATCACCATCGAGATCGTCTTGGCGACCCGGCTCTCCGTCCCGGTGCCGAGCAGGATGTTGAAGATCGCGAGGTCGACGAGGAACGCAACACCGCCAACAGCGCCGAACTTGCCCACCTCGCGGACCAGGGCGGACAGCCGTTGCCGCAGCGTGGGGTGCGGCTGCGGCGAGGTGTCAGGCACGGATCCGAGAGTACCGGCGCCCGTCACGGGTCGCCGTTCTCGTGCGCGACTCTTAACAGGTCGGTGCTGAATGGTGACGTTGCCTATACGTGGGGTAGCGGACCGTGTCCACCTCAGTCAGCTCGGCCGCCTTCGATCGGCACGTCGCGCAGCCGCTCAGATGCGCCGAAACGCGGACGGCGTCGCGGGGGGAGAGCCGGCCGCGGACGTGCCCGCTGAGCCGTTCGCCGGTGAACCGGCACTGCGGCTGATCCGTCACCGCGACGTGTTGTTGCAGGTAGAGGCTGCGTAAGCCTTCACGGGCCCGATGCGCGAGGACGGCCACCGCGTTCGGGGTCAGGCCCAGCCGGGGCGCGATCTCGGCCGGCCCGGCGCCCTCCACCTCGGTCATCCAGAGCACATCCCGCCAGCGTGCGGGGAGTTGCTGGAAGGCCCGGGCGGCGAAGGTGCGCTCCAGCCGCTCCAGGGTCGGGTCGAGGAACGGTTCGCCGGCGTCGTACCGGCTCAGGTCGTCGGTGAACTCGAGGCGGCGGTCGCGTCGGGCGCGGTGGTAGGAGACGTGCCGCAGGGTGGTGGCCAGGTAGGCGCGGAAGGCGGCGAGCGGGCCCCGGCCGGCGCGAAGGGTGGCGAACACCCGGGCGAAGGTCTCGGCGACCAGGTCGTCCGCCTCGGCCGGGTCGCGGGTCAGGGAGAAGGCGAGCTGCCGGGCCGCGGCGCGGTGGCGTTGATAGAGCGTCCCGTACGCCGCGGTGTCCCCGCTCCGCACCGCGGCGAGCAGATCGGAGTCGGTGTCGTCCACGCCCGCGATCGTCATTCCTGCCTCCTGAGCCGGGAGTGAGAGGAAAGCCCGATTACGGGACAGCTTAGGGTGTTAAGTCCTATTTGTGAAAGTAGCGAAAAGTCGGTGCGGTGCGCAGATCTGCAGCGTCCGGCGAAGGATCGATCGCCAATGCGCAGAGCGGCCGTAGATTGTGCGGTTATCCACAGCAACAGCCGATGAACTGAACGTGTTCGCGGCTTAGTCTGACGTGACTCCACTGACACGGCCGCCCACACGGCCTGTTTGGTCATTGGTCAGAGCCGACCGAAGGAGATCACATGCCCTCCGCGTCCGACGAGAAGCCGACCGCCCACAAACGACTCCTGAGCTGGATCGATGAGGTAGCCGCGAGAACCACCCCGGACCGCGTGGTCTGGTGCGACGGTTCCGACGCGGAATGGACCCGGATCACCGACGAGCTGGTCGAGAGCGGCGCGCTGGTGCGTCTCGACCCGGAGAAGCGCCCGCGGTCCTTCTGGGCGCGCACCGATCCCGGGGATGTCGCCCGGGTCGAGGAGCGCACGTTCATCTGCTCGGCCGACGAGGCGGACGCCGGACCCACCAACAACTGGATGGCGCCGGCCGAGATGAAGTCGGTCATGACCGAGCTCTACACCGGCTGCATGACGGGCCGGACGATGTACGTCGTCCCGTTCTGCATGGGCCCGCTGGACGCGCCGAACCCGATGTTCGGCGTCGAGCTCACCGACAGCCCGTACGTGGTCGCCTCGATGAAGATCATGACCCGGATGGGCAGCGCTGTGCTGGCGGCGATGGGCGACGACGCACCCTTCGTCCCGGCGCTGCACTCGGTCGGCGCGCCGTTGTCGGAGAACGACGAGGACGTGCCCTGGCCGTGCAACGAGACGAAGTACATCTCGCACTTCCCGGAGACCCGGGAGATCTGGTCGTACGGCTCCGGCTACGGCGGGAACTCGCTGCTCGGCAAGAAGTGCTATGCGTTGCGGATCGCCAGCGTGGCGGCCCGGGACGAGGGCTGGCTCGCCGAGCACATGCTGATCATGAAGCTGACCTCGCCCGAGGGCCGGGTCCGGTACATCGCGGGCGCGTTCCCGTCGGCGTGCGGCAAGACCAACCTGGCCATGCTCGAGCCGACGCTGCCGGGCTGGAAGGTGGAGACGGTCGGCGACGACATCGCCTGGATGCGGTTCGGCTCCGACGGCAGGCTGTGGGCCACCAACCCGGAGTACGGCCTGTTCGGCGTCGCCCCGGGCACCGATTTCCACACCAACCCGAACGCGATGCGGACGCTCGCCCAGGGCAACTCGGTCTTCACCAACGTCGCCCTGACCGACGACGGCGACGTCTGGTGGGAGGGCATGGGCGACCCGCCGGCGCACCTGACCGACTGGCGGGGCGAGGACTGGACGCCCGCCTCGGACACCCCGTCCAGCCACCCGAACAGCCGCTTCTGCACGCCCATCGAGCAGTGCCCGATCCTCGCGCCGGAGTACGACGATCCGCGTGGCGTACCCATCGACGCGATCCTTTTCGGCGGCCGCCGGCGCACCACGATCCCGCTGGTCAGCGAGGCTCGCGACTGGACGCACGGCGTCTATCTCGGTGCCACGCTCTCCTCCGAGACGACGGCCGCCGCGGTGGGGAAGACCGGGGTGGTTCGCCGCGACCCGATGGCCATGCTGCCGTTCATCGGCTACCACGCCGGCGACTACTTCCAGCACTGGCTGGACATGGCCAAGGGAGCGTCCGGCGACGAGGCGAAGCTGCCGAAGGTCTTCTACGTGAACTGGTTCCGGCGCGGCGACGACGGCCGTTTCCTGTGGCCCGGCTTCGGCGAGAACGCACGCGTCCTGAAGTGGATCTGCGAGCGGCTGGACGGCGGCGGCGAGGCGGTCGAGACCGCGGTCGGCCACGTGCCCACGCCCGAGGCGCTCGACCTCACCGGCCTGGACATCTCGCGCGCGGACGTGGCCGCCGTCCTGTCGGTCGACCGGGCCGAGTGGGAGGCCGAGCTGCCGCAGATCACCGAGTGGTTCGAGCGCTTCGGCGACAAGCTCCCGGCCGTCCTCTGGTCCGAGCTGGACGCGTTGCGCGCCCGGCTGGGAAGTGGATGAGCCAGTGGTAGGCCAGAGCGGTATTTGCTCCCGAGATGCCGCCGCGGTCTACCACTAAATACGCTGGCGGCATGACGACGGTCGAGAGCGGGGTGCGGCCGGTCGCGGTGCGTGCGCTGACCTTGCTGCTGGCCGCGACGGCGGCGGCCACGGTCGTGGTCGAGCTGCTCAATTACGTGTACGCCCCGGAGCCCGGCGCCGGGCTCTGGGTGCGTACCGGGTGGGCGCTGCTGCGTACCCTCGGATGGTTGATCTTGATCTCCCAGGTCCGCCGGGGACGTGCCGGCGCGCGGCCGGTCGGGCTGATCCTGGCCGTCACGACCGTCTTCGCGGTGGGCCGGCTGATCGTGCCGCAGAGTGGCGCACCCGCGATGGCCGGCGTCATCGGGTTCGGCGTCCTCGTGGTGCTCTGCACGAGCGTGGTCGTGCTGCTCTACCGGCACCCCGCGATCGGCGAGCATCTGGTGCGGCATCCGCGCCGGATCGGACTCGGCCCGGACGGCATCACCTTCCAGGAGACCGCGCCCAAGCGGGAGGTCGGCGTCTGGCTGATGACCGCGCGGGTGTCCGCGTTCACCTACAGCCCGCTGATGCTGGTGCCCTGCCTGATCTCGGTGGGCGAGCTCGGCGACAAGCCGGAGTACCTGCTGGCCGTGATCTTCTGGTTCGTGGCCGGGTTCGGTGTCAGCTACGTCGTGCTGCTGAGCACGTTCTTCCTGCTGCGCGGCAAGGCGTTCGCCCGGGTGCTGCTCGGCTGGATCGGGCTCGGCGTCCTGCTGATCGACCTGCCGCTCTGCTACCTGCTGCTGGGCGTGGACGGGCTGATCCGCGACGGCGCGCCGCTGGTCGTGGCGGTCGCGCTCACGTCGTACGCCCTGCTGAGGGCGCGCCCTAAACGCTGAACCGGCCGACCAGGGCCTGCAGGTCGTTGGACATCCGGGCCAGGTCCTCGGCGGCGGTCTGCGCCCCGGCGACGTTCTCCGTGGTGACCCGGGTCGTGGTGGCCAGGGTGTCGATGCCGGCGGCGATGTCGCCGACGCTGCCGGCCGCCTCGCCGACACCGCGGTTCATCTCGGCGGTCGTCGCGGTCTGTTCCTCCACCGCCGCCGCGATCGTGGTCTGGTAGTCGCTGATCTTCATGATCACCATGTCGATCTCGCCGATGGCGGTGATCGCGGTGCCGGTGTCCGCCTGGATCGCGTTGACCCGGGCGCCGATGTCCTCGGTCGCCCGCGCCGTCTCCTGAGCCAGATCCTTGACCTCCGACGCCACCACCGCGAACCCCTTACCCGCGTCACCCGCCCGAGCCGCCTCGATGGTCGCGTTCAGGGCCAGCAGGTTGGTCTGCTCGGCGATCGACGTGATCAACTTGATCACGTTGCCGATCTCGGCCGACGACTCACCTAGCTTGGTGACGGTCTGGTTGGTGGACTGCGCCATCTGCACGGCCTGACCGGCGATCGCGGCGGCCTGGTTGGCGTTCTCCGAGATCTCCCGGATCGACGCGCCCATCTCCTCGGCCCCGGTGGACACCGTGTCGACGTTGCGCCGGATCTCCTCGGCCGCCGTCGCGATCCGGGAGGCCTGGTCGCTGGACTGGTTCGCGCCACCGGCGATCTCGTTGTTCGAGGCGGAGAGCTGGGTCGCCGCGGCGGCCAGCGACTGCGACGCGGTGCCGAGGGTCTGCATCGCCTCCCGCATGCTGCCCGTGGCCCGGTTCAGTGAGCCCGCCATGGCACCCACCTCGTCGGTGGATTGCACGTCGACGGTGCCGGTCAGGTCGCCGTCGGCCACCCGCGCCAGGGTCTCGCTGACCTGCCCCAGCGGGCCGACGATGCGGCGGACGGTCAGCCAGCCGAGGGCGGCCGCGAGCACCAGGCCGACGATCAGGGCGGTGATCAGCAGGGTCCGGTTGGCGACGTAGGTCGAGTGGGCACCGCCGGCGGCCGAGGCGGCATTCTCGGCCTCGATCTTCCGGAGGTCGTCGAAGGCGTTGTTCGCGGCGTCCACCAGCGGCGCGGCGTTACCGTAGGCCTTCTCGAAACGCGCGTTGTCGCTGCCCAGGGCGGCCGGGAGGAGCTGGTCGTCGCGCTCCTGGCCGAAGGCTTCCAGCGCCAGCTTCAGCCGGTTGGCCGCGGACTGCTGCGCGGGCGTCATGCCGAGGCCCTCGTACCGCGCGATGCCGCTGTCCACCTCCTCGGCCGCGGCGTGGGCGGCGTCGCGGTACCGGCCGGTCGCCGCCGTGCTGCCCGCGATGTCGGCCATGGTCAGGGCGAACAGCTCGTCGTCGAAGTCGCCCTGCACGTCGGCGAGCTGCGACCCGGGCACCAGATTCTCCTGGAAGATGGCCGTCGCTCTGGTGTCGAGCTGGTTCAGCCCTAGGATGCCGAACGTCGTGGCGGTGAGCGCGGCCAGCAGCGCGACGCCCAGCGCCATGGTGATCTTGACTCCGACCCGGAGATTGCCGAACCAGCGAGCGCCAGTGAAAGAAGCCACCGATCCACTATCAGACAGATGCCGGGCGCGACGCGGCGATATCGGGGTATCCCGTGCGGGTGGACTTCGATGTGGTCGTGGTGGGTGGCGGGCCGGCCGGTTCCAGCGCCGCGCTCGCCGCCCGGCGGGCGGGCGGCCGCGTTCTCCTCCTGGACAAGGCGCGGTTCCCCCGCGACAAGCCGTGCGGCGACGGCATCGCGGCGGAGGCGCTCGACGTGCTCGCGGGCCTGGGCGTCACCGGCGTCACCGACGGCTACCCGCCGGTCGAGCGGCTGCGACTGGTCGGACCGGGCGGTGCGGCGATGGACCGGCCGTTGGCGCGGCCGGCGCACACCGTGCCGCGACGCGTGTTCGACGCCCGTCTGCTCGACGCGGCCCTGGCGGCGGGCGTCGAGTTCCGCCACCACACCGTGCGTTCGCTGCGCCACGGCGCCGAGCAGGTGACGATCGACGGACAGATCACGGCCGGCACGGTGATCGGGGCCGACGGCGCGGGCTCGATTGTCCGCCGGCTGAGCGGGCGCCGGCCCAACCCGTCCGGGCATGTGGCGATCGCGATCCGCGGGTACGCCGCCGCGACCGGCGCCGAGCAGCTGATCGTGACGACGAAGGCGCGCTGGCCGGCATACGCGTGGTCCTTCCCGATCGGGGACGGTACGGCCAACGTCGGGTACGGCGAAGTGCTGCGCGGGGCGCCGCTCAGCCGGGCGTACCTCCTGGATCGGATGGACCGGATGCTGAGCGCGACCGAACCGCGCGGCCTGCGTGCCCACCACCTGCCGTTGTCGACCCACCGGCCGCCGCCGGCGGCCGGCCGGGTGCTGCTCGCCGGCGACGCGCTCTCGCTGATCAACCCGCTGACCGGCGAGGGCATCTTCTACGCCGTGCTCTCCGGCGCGCTCGCCGGCGCGTCCGCGATGACCGCCGACCCGGGCGCGACCTACACCCGGGCGCTGCGGGGACGGCTCGGCCGGCACCTGCGCCATTCCGGCTTCGCGACCTTTCTCACACGACGGCCGTCGATGGTCGACGCGGCGGTGCGGGCGGCCGCGAGAGATCAGCCCGTTTTCGACCGCATGGCCGCTCTGGGCCTCGCTGACGGAATCTTCGACTTTCGCACGATCGGCCGCATCGGTCGCGAACTGTACCGCCGCTCTTGAGCGCTGGCGGGGGATGACTAGGCTTCAGGGCGATGAGTCTGCGGTCCCTGGTCTATCGGCTGTACGAGCGGCGGCTCGCCGGAAAACTGGTCGGCAAGCCGGTGCCCCAGCATGTCGGCGTCATTGTCGACGGCAACCGGCGCTGGGCGCGTGAGATGGGTTACGTCGACCCCAACGACGGCCACCGGGTCGGCGCCGCGCGGATCAAAGAGCTGCTGGCGTGGTGTGACCAGGCCGGCATCGGGCACGTGACGCTCTACCTGCTGGCCACCGACAACCTGCAACGCCCGGCGGCCGAGCTCGACCCGCTGCTGGCCATCATCGAGGACCTCGCCACAGAGCTCGCCGAGGAGGGCAACCCCTGGCGGCTGCGCATGGTCGGCGCGCTCGACCTGCTGCCCGCCGCCACGGCCACGGCGATGAAGGCGGCGCAGGAGAAGACTCGGGGCCGCACCGGTGGCGTCGAGGTGAACATGGCGGTCGGTTACGGCGGCCGGCGTGAGATCGCCGACGCCGTGCGGTCGTTGCTGCACGAGCAGGCGGCGGCCGGCCGGACCATCGAGGAGATGGCCGAGATCCTCGACGTCGAGCACATCGCCGAGCACCTCTACACCCGCGGTCAGCCCGACCCCGACCTGGTCATCCGGACCAGCGGCGAGCAGCGGCTCTCCGGTTTCCTGCTCTGGCAGTCGGCGCACTCGGAGTTCTACTTCCACGACGCCAACTGGCCCGATTTCCGCCGCATCGACTTCCTGCGGGCGCTGCGGTCGTACGGCAGCCGACAGCGCCGTTACGGCGCCTAAGGCCTGTCTCGTGGATCACCCAAGTGCGAGGCGGGCTCTGGACCCCTCCGCGGCCCTGGGCGATCCACGAGTCAGGACTGAGAGCTCCCTAGAAGTTCCGCAGCCCGTCGCGCAGGAAGTCGGACACCGCGGCTGGTGACTCCAGCGTCAGGTCGGCCGCGCTGGACACCTCGGCGCCGGTCTCCGGGTTGGCCACCGCCACACACATGCCGAAGAAGCCGGGATCGACCGCCTCGCGGGCGCGCAGCGCGTCGAAGGCCTTGATGTCGCTCATGTCGTCGCCGAAGTACCAGGCGCAGCCGGCCGATTTCACGCCCTCGCTGATCACCATGCCCTTGTCCTGGTCGACCGGCGGTTTCAGCTCGGACACCATGCGCCCGCCCTGAGTCCGCAGGCCCAGCGCCTCAGCCTGTTCGTGCGCCCAGCGCCCGACCGCGTCGGCCAGCTGCGGCGCGGTGCGGTAGTGCAGGGCGACCGAGAGTCGCTTGTACTCCACCAGGATCTGGGCGGGCAGCTCGGCGCGGGCGCGCTCGGCCAGGTCGGACATGGCCGGCACCCAGGGCAGCGCGGCGGGCTCGGTCACCACCTCGCCCTCGTGCCACACCTCCAGCCCGTACAGGCCGTAGAGGTCGACCTTGGCCAGCCGCTCGAAGCGGGACCTCAGGAAGCTCACCGGACGGGCGGACACGATCGCCACCCGGGACACCACGCCGGCCAGCTCGTCGAGCACCTCCAGAACGGAGGGCACCGGCTGGGAGGCGTCGGGGTCGTCGGTGACAGGGGAGAGGACACCGTCGAAGTCGAAGAAGAAGGTGGTGTCCTTGGCGCGCTCGGCGGTGAAGCGCCACGCTGCATCGGGGGCCGGTGGGTGAGAGGGGCGTGCGGTCTCTGCCACGAGCCTCAGATTACCCGTATCGGCGGGCAGTTCATGCACGGGAAGTTCTCAACCATCACCGAGCGGTGCGGCGTGTGACCGTGCCACTACCGCGCATGGCGGATGAACGCTAGCGTTTGTCGTATGGCCGGGGGTCAACCCCAGCCAGCCGGCCGCCCGGACCTGCGACAGAGAGCGCCACGGGGCCCGCATCCCGACCCCGTGCATTGGCGATGGGCGCCGGAGGTGGCGGACCGCGGGCGTACCGGGTTGCACGCTCGCTGGAGCAGGCCTGTGACATCTAGCCGATCTGACGCCGGGGCCCCTTCACCAGACCCGGCCGCCAAAGTCTCCAGCACTCGAGCCGCAGCGGGCCGTCGCCGGTCCCGCGATCGGCACACCGATCAGGAACCCGCCCCGGCCGGGCGGGTTTTTGTGCTGGACACCTCGGTCCTGCTGTCCGACCCGGCGGCGTTCCGCCGGTTCACGGACCACGAGGTGATCGTCCCCCTCGTGGTGATCTCCGAACTGGAGGGCAAACGCCACCATCCCGAGCTCGGCTGGTTCGCCCGGCAGGCGCTGCGCATGCTCGACGAGCTGCGCATCAAGCACGGCCGGCTGGACCAGCCGGTGCTCTGCAACGACGAGGGCGGCACGGTGCGGGTGGAGCTGAACCACGCCGACCAGAGCGTTCTCCCGCAGGGCTTCCGGAACGACTCGAACGACACCCGGATCCTCTCGGTGGCGCTCGGCCTGGCCGCGGAGGGCCGCGAGGTCACCCTGGTCAGCAAGGACATGCCGCTGCGGGTGAAGGCCGCCTCGGTGGGCCTGACCGCGGACGAGTACCTGCACGGCCAGGCCAGCGACCCGACCTGGACGGGCATGGCCGACCTGACGCTCTCCGAGGAGGAGGTCAGCCGGCTCTACGCGGGCGAGGAGCTCGAGCTGGAGGAGGCCGGAAGCCTCCCGAGCCATACCGGTCTGGTCATCCACTCGCCCAAGGGATCGGCGCTCGGGCGGGTCAACCCCGACAAGACCGTCAAATTGGTACGCGGGGACCGCGACGCGTTCGGCCTTCGTGGCCGTAGCGCCGAGCAGCGGGTGGCTCTGGACCTGCTGCTCGACGAGTCGATCGGGATCGTGTCGCTCGGCGGCCGGGCCGGCACCGGCAAGTCCGCGCTGGCGCTCTGCGCCGGCCTGGAGGCGACGATGGAGCGCAACCGCCACAAGAAGGTGGTCGTGTTCCGCCCCCTGTACGCAGTCGGCGGCCAGGAACTCGGCTACCTGCCCGGCAGCGAGGCCGAGAAGATGTCGCCCTGGGCGCAGGCGGTCTTCGACACGCTGGGCGCGGTGGTGCACGCGAACGTCATGGAGGAGGTCATGGGGCGCGGGCTGCTGGAGGTGCTGCCCCTGACCCACATCCGCGGCCGGAGCCTGCACGACGCCTTCGTGATCGTGGACGAGGCGCAGTCGCTCGAACGGAACGTCCTGCTGACCGTGTTGTCCCGGATCGGCCAAGGGTCACGCGTTGTGCTCACCCACGACGTCGCGCAGCGGGACAACCTCCGGGTCGGCCGGCACGACGGTGTGACCGCGGTCATCGAGGCGCTGAAGGGGCACCCGATCTTCGCCCACGTGACGCTGACCCGGTCCGAGCGATCTCCGATCGCCGAGGTGGTCACCGACCTGTTGGAGGAGATCCCACTGTAGGGGGCACCCGGTCGGGGGAATTCGACCGGGTTTGAGGCGAAAGGCCATGTGAGCTATTTCACAACAGCGTGCCGTCGTTTCACAACGACTTCACGTTGCGCAATGGTGTCTGGCGAGCGCCATCGCGTGGCCCACCTGGTTGAGATCGACTTCGTGGCCACCGCCTCGATCGAATCCGGTCGAGGCGACGGCCCCGGAGGGGGTCGCGGTGCTCGCGGCACGGTCCGCCACCGACGTGTTCAGTTGGTGACTCTCCGTGTCGCGTCATTGCCCCCTACGAAGGGATCACTTCGTGAATCGGCTCTGGAGCCGGGTCGGAGTTCGCGTCACCTCGGTCGGACTGCTCGTACTGGGCATCGTCGGTGGCGTTTACCTCGGACAAAGCCGGGCGACCCAGCAGCAGGGTGCCGAAGCGAAACTCGTCGTCCAGGCGGACGCTGATGAGCTGCAACTGCTGAAACAACGTCAGTCCCTGCACGCCGCCGCCCGCGCGTGGCAGCGCCAGGCGGAGAGCGACGCGGCCGCGAAGGCCGCCGCCGAGGCCAAGGCCGCCGCCGGCAAAGCGCGGACGCTGGAGAAGAAGGCGATCGACAAGAAGGTCGCCGACAAGAAGGCCGCCGAGGCCAAGGCGAAGGAGAAGGCCGAGGAGTCCTCCTCCGGCGGCGGTGCCGACGTGCCGTTCACCGGCGACATCCCGGCGTCCTGCGACGAGTTCTCCGGCAACCGCGCGATCGGCTGCGCCATCATGCTCGACAAGGGCTTCAAGATCGACCAGTTCCCCTGCCTGAACAAGCTGTTCGACAAGGAGAGCAGCTGGAGCACCAAGGCGGAGAACAAGTCCTCCGGTGCGTACGGCATCCCGCAGGCTCTGCCGGGCAGCAAGATGGCATCCGAGGGATCCGACTGGAAGACCAACCCGGCCACCCAGATCAAGTGGGGCATCGGCTACATCAAGGGCCGGTACAGCACGCCGTGCGGCGCCTGGTCGCACTCGCAGAACACCGGCTGGTACTAGCAAGCACACGGCGAGGGGGGTACGCCCGGCGCGTACCTCCCTTTTTCGTATCCGAGCGGTGGTCAAATGTCCACATGGTCCGGAAAGCAAGCTTGCTCCTCATCGCCGCGGTCCTCGTGCTCACCGCGCTCCCCGCGCGAGCTGCCGACGTCGTGGTCGGCGGCGACCTCGCCCCGCAGGGCACCTTCCCCTGGCTCGTCCGGCTCTCCATGGGCTGCGGCGGCACCCTGATCGCGCCGAAGGTGGTGCTGACCGCCGGGCACTGCGTCAAGGGAACCGGCCGCGACAAGAGCATCGAGGTCACCGCCGGCGTGACCGACCTCAAGTCGGCCGAGAAGATCACCGCCCGTTCGGTGAAGGTGATCCGGGCCGCCGACTTCGTGGGCGAGACCAAAGGCGACGACTGGGCCGTGGTGAAGCTGGACCAGAAACTGGACCTGCCGACGCTCGAGCTGGCCGGCGAAACGGTGCCGGACGGCCCGTACACCATCATGGGTTGGGGTTTGACCAGCGAATATGCCGAGAAGCAAGAGCGGCGGCTGCGCTATGCGACCGTGCCCGTCGTCGCGGACGCGGTCTGCGCCAAGGCCTACGAGAAGGCCGACGTCGAGCTGGTCGAGGACGAGTCGATCTGTGCCGGCCGCAAGGGCGTGGACACCTGTCAGGGTGACTCCGGCGGGCCGATGGTCGCCGAGGCCGACGGCGAATGGGTGCAGGTGGGCATCGTCAGCTGGGGCCTCGGCTGCGCCCGGGAGAACTATCCGGGCGTCTACACGCAGGTCGGGACCTTCCGAGAGGCGATCCAGAAGGCCGTCCACAAGCTGACCTGAGCGGTGGCCGGTCGTGCACCGGCCTGTCACCATGGGTTGCATGGCTATCGGTTTCGGCGACACGACGGACGACACCGCCGCGACCAGGTTCGGCACCGTGCCGTTCTACGCGTCGCTGGGCCGCGCGTTCGTCACCATGTGCGCGGTGATTCCCGTCCTCTTTCTCGTCGAGGTGCTGGACATCGGCGTCGACGGCCGGCTCGACGTGGCCGGCGGCATCATCCCGCACCGCATCGACGGCCTCGACGGCGTGCTGTTCAGCCCGTTCCTGCACGCCGGCTGGGACCACCTCTACGGCAACGCGGTCCCGCTCATCCTGGTCGGCACGTTCGCCCTGGCCGGCGGCGCCAAACGGTTCATCTGGTCGACCTTCCTGATCATGCTGATCAGCGGCCTGGGCGTCTGGCTCATCGGCGACCCCGACAGCGTGGTGGTCGGCGCCAGCGGCGTGATCTTCGGCTACCTCGGCCTGCTCGTCGCCCGCGGCTTCGTCGAGCGCAGCTGGTGGAACCTCGGCGTGGCCGCGTTCATCGGCCTGCTGTACTGGTACCAGCTCTACAACGTGCTGCCCACCGACCAGCCGATCTCCTGGCAAGGCCACCTGCTCGGCCTGCTCGCCGGCGCGATCGCCGCGATCATCTTCCGCCGCCGTCGCCCCCGCGCGCAGCAGCCCCTGATCGGCGGCCCCAACCTCTACGGCGACTGACTCTCCACAGTCCCGCGATCATCGTGTGATCTGACACACGGATCGTGAGCGCTGTGAATACACGGGGGAATCGTCTCGGAGCGTGGCTGGGTCATCCGGCGACGCTGATCGCGCTGCTGGTCCTGGTGGTCAACGACCACGTCCTCAAATCTCTCTGGCCCGGCCCGGTCACCGGCAAGCTCAGCGACGCCGCCGGCCTGGTCCTGGCGCCGCCGCTGCTCGCGGTGCTGATCCGGCGCCCCGCCGCCGCGCTGTGGTCCGTCGGGGTGGGCTTCTTCCTGGTCAAGGCTTTCCCGTACGCAGCCGAGCTCGCCTCCGCGGCCTGGAGCGTCGTGCACGGCCCGTCCCTCATCCGCGCGGACCCCACCGACCTGCTGATGCTGCCGTTCCTGGCCGTGGCCTGGTGGGCGTCCATTTCCACGACTTTCGCCGCCGCCCCGCGCTGGCTGCGCGCCCTCCGCATGGCGGTCGTGCTGCCGCTGGCCCTCGTCGGGGTGGCCGCGACCAGCGCCGTCCAGTACCCCTTCGCCACCAACGTGATCAGCACCCCCGACGCCATCTACCTGTACGGCGACAAGTCCTACGACTCGCCGGAAATCAGCCGTGACAACGGCGTGACCTGGGAATCCATCTCTCCCTCGCCGGCCCCCTCGGCTGCTCCCACCCCTTCCCCTTCCCCTTCACCCATTCGCCGGGCCTGCTCCGGGACCGAGCCGCTGATCTGCTACCGGATCGTCCCGAAGGCGCTCGGCGTCGAACGCAGCGTCGACGGCGGCACCACCTGGACCACCGACTGGCACGTCAACGACTCCGACCGGAAGCAGCTGAGCAGGCACTACGCCGAAATCGGCGACCTCGACGAAGACCTGGCGACACTGGCGGTCGCCGTCCACGACCGCCGATCCGGCGGCCACGTGGTCCTGGCCGCCAACGGCCGCGACGGATACGCGAAGCGCGACCCCGACGGCCGCTGGCAGCGCATCGGCTTCCCGCCCAGCGACACCACCCCACCCGAGCTGGGCGTGCACACCCGCACCCAGAATCGCTTCGAGCTGGGCATGATGATCAGCGTCATCACCCTCCTCGGCGGGCTGGTGATCATCGCGGGCGGAGCATCCGCGGCCACCCGCGCCCGCAACCGCCGAAGCCGCTGGTGGCTGGCGCCGTGGCTCCTCCCGGCGGGCGCCCTGCTTTTGCTGGCCTTCGCCTACGGAGGCGTGGACGACTGGATCCTCCGGGTCTTCCTGCTGATCAGCCCCGCAGTGATCATCCTGGTGACGCTGGGCCTCTCGATCACCGTGACGGCCAACGTCCACCAGGACGGCGCGGGGCATACCCGATGGGCCTGGATGACTTGGGCGGCCGGTGCGGTGACGGTGCTGCTGACGCTCGGGGTCTGGCTGGTGCCGGGCTCGCCGGGGATGCATCTGCTCTTCTCTGTTGTGTGCTGCCTGCCTGGTGGTCTGCTGGCTTGGCGGGCGGCGCGGCGCATCCAGCCCACACCGAGGATGACCGCGCCGCCGATTCCGTACAGCGACTGGTCGGGACGTTCGTCACTCTGATCGTCCTGTGGACAACCGCGAAAGCGGCCGTGGAGCGAGCTAGATTGACGCCCACCCAGTGCCGGGGTGGGGGTGGCGGCGGGGGCCGCGCCGCGTCAAAAATTCGCGGCGTGCGGCGTGCGGCGTGCGGCGTGCGGCGTGCGGCGTGCGGCGTGCGGCGTGCGGCGTTCTCGGCCGATTCAGACGAGCGCGGCGGCCAGGGTTTGCAGGTGTTCGGGGGCGGCGGTTCCCACGACGATGATGGTGCGTTGCTGGTCGTTCAGGACCAGGGCCAACTCGCCGGGCCGGGCCAGGTAGCTGCGCCATGCGGCTTCGCCGGCTCGGACGGTGCCGCGGGGCTTGGCTTCCTTGCCCAGTTCGGCGGGGAGGAGTTGCTCCGGGGGGACGTTGCTCTCGATCACCAGGGCCGAGTCGTCGTCCGGGGCCACGTAGCCGAGGCGGAGGGTCGAGCCGTCCACGGTCTTGCGCCAGGTCGCCGAGGTGGTGTGCCAGTCGTCGCCGAGGTCGCCGGGCACGGCGATAGGGAAGGCGGCGGCCGCCTGGGCTTCCTGGATCGTCGCCGCGGGGTCGACGGTGATCGGGGCGTCGCCGCTGAGCACGACGCGGTAGAAGGTCAGCAGCAGCGCGATCGGGATCAGCAGCACGAGCAGGGAGATGACCATGTCGCGCGGGGAACGGCCCTCGCTGCGGCGCAGCCTGACCGGCGCGGCGGCGGCAGGCGGCGCGGCATCGGGCGACGACGACTCCGGACGGTCTCGGCCGGGTCGAGCCTCATTGTCTGCTGCGTCGTCTCCCACCGCACCATTGTTAACCATGTCGCGTGCACGGGACTTTGCGGCTCGGCTCGTGTGAGGATCGGGACATCCACAATCGCAGAGTCGCGAGGAGGCCCTTCGTATGCCCGGCGCCCGTGTTCCCCAGGACCTCGACCGCAACATCGCCCTCGATCTGGTTCGGGTGACCGAGGCCGCGGCCATGGCCGCCGGACGCTGGGTCGGCCGCGGCGACAAGGAAGGCGGCGACGGTGCGGCCGTCGACGCCATGCGCAAGTTGATCAACTCGATTCAGATGCGCGGCGTCGTGGTGATCGGCGAGGGGGAGAAGGACAACGCCCCGATGCTCTTCAACGGGGAGCAGGTGGGCGACGGCACCGGGCCCGAGGTGGACGTGGCGGTGGACCCGGTGGACGGCACCACGCTGATGTCCAAGGGCATGCCGGGGGCGGTGGCGGTGCTCGCGGTCGCCGAGCGGGGTGCGATGTTCGATCCGAGCGCCGTCTTCTACATGGAGAAGATCGCGGTCGGCCCGGACTGCGCCGACGTGGTCGACATCAACGCGGGCGCGACCGAGAACCTGCGCCGGATCGCCCGGGCCAAGCGGTCCAGCATCGCCGACGTGACCGTCTGCATCCTCGACCGGCCGCGGCACGCCGACCTGGTCAAGGAGGTGCGCGACGCGGGGGCGAACATCAAGTTCATCTCCGACGGCGACATCGCGGGTGCGATCTCGGCGGCCCGGTCGGAGTCCGACGTCGACGTCCTGATGGGCATCGGCGGCACCCCGGAGGGCATCACCGCGGCCTGCGCGCTGAAGTGTCTCGGCGGCATGATCCAGGCGAAGCTGTGGCCGCTGGACGATTCGGAGCGGGAGAAGGCGATCGCCGGCGGCCACGACCTGGACCGGGTGCTGACCACGGACGACCTGGTGACCGGGGACAACTGCTTCTTCGTGGCGACCGGCGTGACCTCGGGCGACCTGCTGAAGGGCGTCCGCTACCGGGCCGGTGGCGCGCACACCCAGTCGATCGTGATGCGCTCGAAGTCGGGCACGATCCGTGTCATCGACTCGTGGCACCGCCTGGAGAAGCTCGCGCTCTACTCCGCGGTCGACTTCGACGGCCACCTGCCGACGGTCGGCGCCGAGGGCGAGTCCGAAATTCCCTGAGTTCAAAACCGTTCAGGGGTACGTGCACAGCACGGTCACGTCATCAGTGGCCCGGGCCGTCGTCGGTCCGGGCCGCTTCTCGCTTCCGCGCTGTCCCGGTGGGTCGCGCCAGAAAGGCCCAGGTGGCTCGTGCCAGAGAGCGCTGACGCCGAAAAGCGCCTGTCCGACGCGGAGGTGCGGGCAGCGCGGTCGTCTCTGGCGGGTCGCGCTAGACGCGGGGGTGCGGCCACCGCGGGCGTCCCTGGCGAGTCGCGCTAGTCCGACGCCGAGGTGCGGGCAGCGCGCGCCTCCTCGATGCGGGCGCGGGCCCCGTCGAGCCACGTCTGGCAGACGTCGGCCAGTTTCTCGCCGCGTTCCCAGAGGGACAGCGACTCCTCGAGGGAGCTGCCGCCGGTCTCGAGGCGTTCCACCACCCCGGCGAGCTCGGTGCGGGCCTGCTCGTAGGTCAGTTTCTGGTCGTCGGTCACTCGGGCTCTCCCACCGTCACTCGCAGGTCGCCTTCGGCTAGGCGTACGCGAAGCTGGTCGTCGGTCTTGACCTCGTCCGCCGCGCGGACCACATGGCCGTCGGCACGCTGCACGATGGCGTAACCGCGCTGCAGCGTCGATTTCGGGGACAGCGCGCGCAGGCGGGCCACGGTGTGGCGGAGGTCGTCGTCGGCGCGGCGCAGGCGATTTTCCAGGCTGCGGACGGCGCGGTCGCGCAACGCCGTGACCTCGGTGGCGCGCTGGTCGATCAGGGTCTCGGGGCGGGCCAGCGACGGGCGGGAGCGCCACGCGTCGAGCCGGTGCTGCTCGCGGTCGAGCAGGGTGAGCACGGCGCGGTCGAGGCGGCGCCGGGCCGAGTCGATGAGCTGGCGTTCCTCGGTGAGGTCGGGCACCAGGCGCTTGGCGGCGTCGGTCGGGGTGGACGCGCGCACGTCGGCCACGTAGTCGAGGAGTGGCGCGTCCGTCTCGTGGCCGATCGCGCTGACCACGGGCGTCCGCGCGCCGAACACCGCCCGGCACAGCGCCTCGTCGGAGAAGGGCAGCAGGTCCTCCACGCTGCCGCCGCCCCGGGCGATGACGATCACCTCGACGGTGTCGTCGCCGTCCAGCACCTTGAGCGCGTCGATGATCTGCGGCACCGCGGTCGGGCCCTGCACCGGCACGTTGATCACCCGGAAGTCGACCGCGGGCCAGCGCCGCCGGGTATTCATCAGCACGTCGCGCTCGGCGGCCGACGCGCGGCCGGTGATCAGCCCGATGCGCTGCGGCAGGAACGGCAGCCGGCGTTTGCGCTCCCGGGCGAAGAGCCCCTCGGCGCCGAGCAGCTTTTTCAGCTTTTCCAGCCGGGCCAGCAGCTCACCGAGCCCGACCTGGCGGATCTCGTCGGCGCGCAGGCTCAGGGTGCCGCGGGCCGGGTAGAACTCGGGCTTGGCGTGCATCGTGACCCGGGCGCCCTCGGCGAGCTCGGGCGCGCCCGCGTCGAGCACGTCGCGGTGGGCGGTGACGGTCAGGCTGAGGTCGGCGGACGGGTCGCGCAGGGTGAGGAAGACCACCGTGGACCCGGGCCGGCGGCTGATCTGGGCGACCTGGCCGTCGACCCACACCCAGCCGAGCTTGGCCACCCACGCCCCCACCTTCTGACTGACGACGCGGACGGGCCACGGCTCGTCGGGGGTGCTCTTGGGCTCCTGGGTCACGGGCATCAGGGTACGGAAGTGGTCCGACAGTTCCGCGCGCCCGGGCGCTCGATCGGCGTAGGTCATACTTCATCGATGGCTGACGCGGTACCGGACGAAGCGCAACAATCCGGCGATATCGAGCCGGACGCGGGCAGGGGCGGCCGGTTCTGGGCCTGGGTGCTGGGCGCGATCAGCCTGGTCGGCGGCCTCACCTGGATCCTTCTCAACCTGAGCCCGCCGGTCCCGGCGGTGGACATCGCGGTCGGTGCGGTGGTCGCGCTGGGCGGTCTGGTCCTGCTCATGCCCCATCGGGTACGCCTGCCGCGCCGTCCCGCCTGGCTGGTGGCGCTGGGCACCGGCGTGGCCGGGACGGGGGCCGGCCTGCTGGTGTCGTCCGCGGCGGTGTGCTGCATGTTCGCGTACGTCGAGGGGCGCGGTTTCCCGTTCAAGTGGCTGTCCCGCGGCGCGGCGGCCGACTCGCCGGACGTCGCCCGCCGGGTCACCGAGAGCCTCGGCTGGGACGTGGACGTGGCCTCGCTGCTGCTGAGCGTCTTCGTCTGGGCGTACCTCGGCATCTTGATCTTGACCGTGGTGACGCTGGTGCGCCGCAGGCCCGAGCGGTAAGTCCGTTTCGCCCCGCGAGCGGGGTCTTCGGCGCGATACTCGGGCCGTGAGCAGCACGGGGAAAGCCCAGGTGAACGACGTCGAGGACGAGGCACCCGGACTCTGGACCTCGTTCGGCACCGCGCTGCGGCTGATCGTCGGCTGGTTCTGCGTCGCGATCGGGGTGCTCAACCTGCTGGTCGAGGTGGACCGGAACCGCGGGGATCCGCCGGACACACCGTTCTTCCTCTTCCACGTGATGCTCTTCGTGGGCGGGATCACCCTGCTGGCGGTCAGCTGGCTGGGCCGCGGCCCGGGACTGCCCGGATACCTCGCCGGCGCCCTGGTCACCACGGCCGGCATGGTGGTCAGCGGGATCCCGGTCACGCCGTCGGTGTGCTGCAGGACCGCCTTCGACGTCCGGCACGGCTGGCCGTTCACGTTCGTGGCTCGCAACGAGGGCGTGGGCGAGGCGGCCCGCTGGCACATCGACAGCCAGCACCTGCTCGCCGACCTGCTCTTCTGGGGGTACGCCGGGCTGATCGCCCTGGTCATCGTGGCCATGGTCCGCCGAGCCGTGACACCGCGGGCGGAGCCGTCCGAGGAGCCGGCCGAGCCTGAACCGGGCCCGCTGGGCGCCGTCCACGCCGAGCAGCGAGCGCTGGCCGCCGAGGAGAAGACCGGCGAACGGGCGAACGTACCTGGGGAGACCGTGTGAAGGCCTGTGGACAACCGGGCTGCGGACGACCAGGTCTGGCTACCATGGTCGAGTGACCGAATCTCGTAAGCGTGTGCTTCTGGCCAAGCCCCGGGGCTACTGCGCCGGCGTCGACCGGGCCGTGCAGACGGTCGAGGAGGCGCTCAAGCTCTACGGCGCCCCGGTCTACGTGCGCAAGCAGATCGTGCACAACAAGCATGTGGTGAGCACGCTCGAGGCGAGCGGGGCGATCTTCGTGGAGGAGAACGAGGAGGTCCCCGAGGGGTCGACCGTCGTGTTCTCCGCCCACGGGGTGGCGCCCGAGGTGCACGAGCAGGCCCGGCAGCGCAACCTCAAGGCGATCGACGCGACCTGCCCCCTGGTGACGAAGGTGCATCAGGAGGCGAAACGGTATGCGGCCGACGACTACGACATCCTGCTCATCGGTCACGAGGGCCATGAGGAGGTCGTCGGCACGTCGGGTGAGGCGCCGGCGCACATCCAGCTCGTCGACGGGCCGGACGGCGCCGACACCGTGACCGTGCGTGACCCGTCCAAAGTCGTCTGGCTGTCGCAGACCACGCTGTCGGTCGACGAGACGCTGGAGACCGTCGCCCGGCTGAAGACCCGGCTGCCGCTGCTGCAGTCGCCGCCGAGCGACGACATCTGCTACGCGACGTCGAACAGGCAGCACGTGGTCAAGGAGATCGCGCCGGAGTGCGACGTGGTGATCGTCGTCGGCTCGACCAACTCGTCGAACTCCGTGCGCCTCGTCGAGGTTGCCCTGGGTGCGGGCGCGAGGGCCGGCCACCTGGTGGACTACGCGTCGGAGATCCAGGACGAGTGGCTGGAGGGCGCGACCACGGTCGGGGTGTCCTCCGGCGCGAGTGTGCCGGAGGACCTGGTGATGGAGGTGCTGGCGCACCTGGCCGACCGCGGGTTCGGCGAGGTCACCGAGTTCACGACGGCCGAGGAGCGGCTGACCTTCTCGCTGCCCCCGGAGCTGCGCCGCGACATGAAGGCCGCGGCCGCACGCCGCGACATGACGGCCGCGCTCAACAGCTGACGGCTGCGGGCGCACGCCGCGCTCAATAGCTGACGGCTGCGGGCACACGCCGCGCTCGGGAGCTGACGGCCGGGGCCGCGCTCAGGAGCTGACGAGCTTTTCCAGTGCGGGCACCAGCGAGTCCGGCGCCGGCATGGCGGCGATCTCGGCCGCCACCTCCTGGGCGGCCGCGCGCAGGGACGAGTCGGTGAGCAGTCGCCGCAGGTCGGCGGGGGTGATGGACTTGGCGGCGACGGCCAGGCCGGCCCCGCGCCGTGCCAGCATCTCGGCGTTGTGCTTCCGGTCGCCCGCCCCGGGCGTCGCCAGCTGCGGCACGCCCGCCGCGAGCCCGCCGAGCACGCTGCCCGCGCCGGAGTGGTGGATGAAGGCCGCCGCGTGCGGCAGGAGCTCGTTGAGCGGTACTCGGTCCACGGCCCGGACGTTCGGTGGCAGGCCGCGCGTGGTCGCGGGCCGCACCAGCACGAACTCGGCGTCGACCTGCTCGGCCGCGGCGATGATCGCGGGGCCGGGGTCGCCGTCGTTCGGTCCCTTCAGGGTGCTGCGGCTGACCAGGACCCGAGGACGGTCGGAGGGCGCCAGCAGCCAGTCCGGGACCGTGCCGCCACCGGAGTACGGGACCGGCCGCATCGGCACGGCGCCCGCGTCCATCGGCCGCAGCGACGGCGGGATCACCCCGATCGTCAGCTCCGGCGCGGGGATGTCCACGTCTCTCAACGAGGAGCTGGTCGTCACCGCGTGAAAAAGCTCGGCCGCCGACCACAACGTGTTCTCCTGCAGGACCGACGGGACCGCGAGGCGGCCGGCGACGATCGCCCCGGCCTCGCTGAGCGGCTCGAAGACGATCAGGTCGGGTCGCTCCCGCTCGGCCAGCGCCATCAGCGGGTCGACCAGGGCCAGGTTGGCCCGCCCGAAGAGTTCGCCGACGAAGCCGTGCCCGGCCACGCCGCGCATCTCCGCCCGGGCGGTGCCGGGATGGCGGAGGGCGGCGCGGAGGGCGGCGCGCGGGAGGCTGAACGATGCGCCGATGTCGGCCGTGCGCAGACCCCTCACCTCAGGCGGGCTGTGCTTACCCACGAAGTTACCGCTGGCCAGGATCACCTCGTGCCCAGCCTCGTGGCAGGCCGCGGCCAGGGGGATCAGGGGCAGGAGGTGGCCTTGGAGCGGTGCCGCGACGAACACGATGCGCATGCCCCGCGTTGTATCACGGCGAGACTGTGCGGCCGCTGAGGTCGGTGCCGGTGAAGTCGGGGACCAGCTCCGGCGCCTGAGGCTGCCGCGGCGTCAGCTCGACCTGCGCGGGCGTCACCAGCTCGCGCTCGGCAACCCCCATCTCGGCCAGCTTGCGCGCGCTGACCAGCACGCGGGACTCCAGCGAGCCGACCGCCTTGTTGTAGGACGTCACCGCGGTGCCCAGCGCCGCGCCGAGCTTGCCGACGTGATCGCCCAGAGTGGACAGCCGGCCGTAGAGCTCGCGGGCCAGTCCGTGCACGGCCACGGCGTTGCGGGCCAGCGACTCCTGCCGCCAGCTGAAGGCGACGGTGCGCAACAGAGCCACCAGCGTCGCCGGGGTGGCCAGCACGACGTTGCGCCGGAAGGCGTGCTCCATCAGCATCGCGTCGCGTTGCAGGGCCGCATCCAGGAAAGTGTCGGCGGGCACGAACAGCACCACGAAGTCCGGAGTGGACTCGAACGCCGTCCAGTACCGCTTGCCGGCCAGCTGGTCGACGTGCGAGCGGAGATGGCGGGCGTGCTGGTCGAGGTGGTGGTCGCGGGTGCGCTCGTCGCGGGCCTCCATCGCCGACAGGTACCCGTCGAAGGGCGCCTTCGCGTCCACGACCAGGGTGCGGCCGCCGTGCATGGTGACGACCAGGTCCGGGCGTACGCCCTGATCGTCGGTCGTGGCCGTGACCTGCTCGGCGAAGTCGCAGTGCTCGAGCAGCCCGGCCGCCTCCACGATGCGGCGCAGCTGATGCTCACCCCAGCGGCCGCGGACCTGCGGCGCGCGCAGGGCGGCGACGAGCTGGCGGGTCTCGGTCCGCAGCTCACCCGAGACCGCGCCCATCGCGCGCACCTGCTCGCGCAACTCGGCGTAGGCGTCGACCCGGTCGTGTTCCAGCTCGGCGACCCGCTGCTCGTAGCGCCGCAGGGCGTCGTGCAACGGTGCGACCGCCCGCGAGACAGCCTCCTGCGACTGCGCGGTCGACTCGTAGGTGAGCGCCCGCATCGACTGCTCGAGACGTGCCTCGCCGTCCCGCCCGGCCTGCACGGTCGCCTCCAGCCGCGCGATGTCAGCGGCGGCGCGCAACCGGGCGGCGAGCCACCCGAGCGCGGCGCCCACCGCGAGGCAGATCACCACCACGGCCAGCGTCGGGAATGTCACGTATAGCACTTTGCCACACGTGTACGACAAGAATCGCACGGGTACCGTGGAAGACATGAAGGCGTTTCTGCTGGTCATCGTCATCCTGATCGCTGTCGGGCTGTATTTCACCTGGCGGCGGGGGGTGGCCGGGCAGGCCCGCCGGCTCGACGACGCGAAGGCCGAGGCCCAGCGGTGGTACGAGCGCCTCGGCGGCCAGGTGCTCAACCTGCACGCCGACGACGCGGCCGCCCGGCAGGCACTGGCCGACGCGAGCGAGCGGTACAACGCCGCGGGCGGGCAGCTCCAGCAGGCGCAGTCGATCCGGCAGTACGAGCTGGCCCGCGAGACCGCGCTGGAGGGTCTGGCGTACGTGCGCGCGGCCCGGCTGGCGATGGGCATCGACCCGGGCCCGGACGTCCCGCCGCCGAGCAGCGCACAGGGCGTCGGGCAGCTCACCGTCCAGCGCGAGGTGGACGTGCAGGGCGGCCACTACAAGGCGGGCCCGCAGCCGGGCTCGGACACGCCGTACTACTACCCGGGCGGGCGCGTGCAGGGCCGGCCGGTGCCCGCGGGTTGGTATTCACAGCCGATCTGGCGGACCGCGCTCGGCGTGGGAGCCGGCGCTCTGGCCGGCATGCTGGTCTTCGATGCGCTCTTCTCGCCCAGCTTCGGCGACATGGGCTACGCCGACGGCGGCATGGGCGACATGGGCGGCGGCGATCCCGGTGGCGACGCCGGCGGCGGGGACTTCGGCGGCGGTGGCGGGGACTTCGGCGATTTCGGCGGCGACTTCTAGGCCGGGCGGCCACGATGGGTGACATGTCGGTTGAGCCGGAGGAGGTCGCTGCCCCGGCGGACGACACGGTCCTGTTCCACTCGTCCCCGATGCGCACCTTCCTGGTGATGGCGGCCGCGATCGTGGTGGCCTACGTGGCCGTGTCACCCCTGGTCGACGCGCTGCTGGACAGTGCCGACGACCCGTGGTGGCTGACCCTGGTCCAGGCGGTCGTGATCGGCGGCCTGGTGGCGGGCGCCTTCGCCTTCTCCGCCCGCTCCTCGCTGTCCACCTGGGTCCGCGTCTCCAGTGCCGGCCTCGAGCTCGCCGCCCAGGGCAGCGAGCCGGTCTGGCTGGCCTGGGCGGACATCGAGCACGTGGTGGTACGCCGGTCCGGCGCCCGCACGCTGCTCGAGGTGACCCCGGTCGACCTGGACCGTGTCCACGCGATCGAGGGGACGAACGCGGGCGGACCGGCGATGAACGGCACAGCGTTCACCGCCGACCTCACCCAGCTGTGGCCCGGCCCGCGCAAACTACGCCGCGAGCTCGAGCGCCGGATGCATCAGGAGCCGCGCTAGAGCCGCGAGCTCGAGCGCCGCATGCACCAGGAACCGTGCTAGAAAGCGCAGGCGATCACGAGCTCCGCCGTCCGTTCCGGCAGGTAGTCCAGCTTGGTGATCTTCCCGGCCGACCTCAGGTCGGCCTCGATCAGCTGGAGCCGGTCCAGCACGGCCGCGGGGCCCAGAGCCTCGGCCAGCGGCACCTCCGCCCTCATCGACAGCTTCCGGTCCGACTTGGCCCGCCGGACCTGCCGCAACGCCTCACCGGCCAGGTCCAGCAGCCCGGCGTCACCCTCCGGCGCGACGCGGGTCAGCTCGTACGTGGTCGGCCAGGTCGCCCGGTGCACCGACCCGTACCGCCACCACGACCAGACCTCCTCCGTCACGTACGGCAGGAACGGCGCGAACAGCCGCAACTGCACGGACAGCCCGGCGGCCAGTGCGGCCCGTGCCGACTCACCGGCCGGCCCGGCGCCGTACGCCCGGTCCTTGACCAGCTCGATGTAGTCGTCGCAGAACGTCCAGAAGAACGCCTCGGCCGCCTGCAGCGCGTCGGTGTGGTTGTAGTTCTCCAGCGCCTTGGTGGCCGTGTCGACGACCGTGGCGAGCCTGTTCAGCACCGCACGGTCCAGCGGCTCGGTCACCGGCAGCCGCAACGCGTCCTGCGCGCCCAGCCCGAGCGCGAACCTCGACGCGTTCAGCAGCTTGGTCGCCAGCCGCCGCCCGACCTTGATCTGCGCCGGGTCGAAGGCCAGGTCGGTGCCCGGCCGCCCGTTCGCCGACCAGTAGCGGACCGCGTCGGCGCCGTTGTCCACCAGCAGACCCATCGGGGTGACCACGTTGCCCTTGGACTTGGACATCTTCTTGCGGTCCGGGTCGAGGATCCACCCCGAGAGGATCGCCGTACGCCAGGGCAGGATCCCGCGGCGCAGATGGCTGCGGACCACCGAGGCGAACAGCCAGGTCCGGATGATCTCCTGACCCTGTGGCCGCAGGTCCATCGGGAACACCTTGTCGAACAGTTCCGGATCGGTGCCCCACCCGCCGACGATCTGCGGGGTGAGCGACGACGTGGCCCAGGTGTCCATGACGTCCGGGTCGGCGGTGAAGCCGCCCGGCTGGTCGCGCTGGGACTCGTCGTAGCCCGGCGGGCACTCCGAGGACGGGTCGACCGGTAGCGCCGATCGGTCCGGGATGAGCGGCTCGTCGTGGATCGGCTCGCCGGCGTCGTCGAGCCGGTACCAGATCGGGATCGGGACGCCGAAGAACCGCTGCCGGCTGACCAGCCAGTCCCCGGTCAGGCCGTTCACCCAGTGCTCGTACCGGTGCCGCATGTGTTCCGGCACCCAGCGCAGCTCGCGGCCCTTCGCCAGCAGCGCCTCGCGCAGCTCGGGGTCGCGGCCGCCGTTCTTCAGGAACCACTGCCGGCTGGTGACGATCTCCAGCGGGGTGTCGCCGTTCTCGTAGAACTTGACCGGGTGCGTGATCGGTTTCGGCTCGCCGAGCATGCCGCCGCCCTCGGTGAGCAGCCGGACCATCTCCCGCCGGGCGGCGTTGACGGTCTTGCCGGCCAGCTCGGCGTAGAGCCCCGCGGGAACGCCGGCCGGCGCCTCCGGCAGGAAGCGGCCGTCCCGCCCGATCACCACGCGCGCGGGCAGGTCCAGGTCACGCCACCAGATGACGTCGGTCAGGTCGCCGAACGTGCAGACCATCGCGATGCCCGTACCTTTGTCCTTCTCGGCGGCCGGGTGGGCGTACACCGGAACCTCGACCCCGAAGACCGGCGTGCGCACCGAGCCCAGGCCGGCGAATCGCTCGTCCTCCGGGTGATGGACCAGCGCGACGCAGGCGGGCAGCAGCTCGGGCCGGGTGGTGTCCACTTCGATCGGTCCCGAGGGGCCCTCGAAGACCAGCCGGTGGTACGCGCCGGGCCGCTCGCGGTCCTCCAGCTCGGCCTGCGCGACCGCGGTCCGGAAGCCGACGTCCCACAGGGTCGGCGCCTCGGCCGTGTACGCCTCGCCGCGCAGCAGGTTGTCCAGGAAAGCGCGCTGCGAGACGAGCTGCGACTTGCGGCCGATCGTGGTGTACGTCATGGCCCAGTCGACGGACAGCCCGAGCCGCCGCCACAGGTCCTCGAACGCCTTCTCGTCCTCGGTGGTCAGCCGCCCGCACAACTCGACGAAGTTCCGCCGCGAGATGCTGACTGTCTCCTTGCCCTTGGGCGCGGGTTCCCAGGACGGGTCGTACGGCAGCGAGGGGTCACACCGGACCCCGTAGACGTTCTGCACCCGGCGCTCGGTGGGCAGCCCGTTGTCGTCCCAGCCCATCGGGTAGAAGACGGTCTTGCCGCGCATCCGCTGGAAGCGCGCGACGAGGTCGGTGTGCGTGTAGGAGAAGACGTGACCCATGTGCAGTTCGCCGGATACGGTGGGCGGCGGCGTGTCGATGCTGAATACACTCGCCCGCTCGGCCTGCCGGTCGAACTCGTAGGTTCGCTCCGCCTCCCACCGTGAGCCCCATTTGATCTCGAGGCCGTCCAGGGAGGGGCGATCCGGCATGCGGCCACGCCCTTGGTCAGTCATGCGCCTCAGAGTAGGGCCGCGGCGGTCCGCCGGGCACCCGAAAATGCGTGCGGCGGCGACCATAGTCTCCGTGTCGCCCACGCTTCCGGCATCGCGCCTATCTCGCTTGCCTGAGCTGCGACGATGTCCCTGTGAACAAGATTCCCACCGTCTTCCTGCGCGACCCCGACGACCGGAAGCGGACGCTGCCCGAGGTCAACCCGGTCTGCCAGTGGGTCGTCGACGGTGAAGGCGTGCCCACCCGCAAGTACGACGGGACCTGCGTGATGCTCGACGAGGCCGGCGCCTGGTGGGCGCGGCGCGAGGTGCGTCCCGGCCGCACCCGTCCGCCCGGCTACCAGCCCGTCATGACCGACGAGGTCACCGGCAAGACGGTCGGCTGGGAGCCGATGGCCAACTCCGCCTACGCCCGGTACCACGCCGAGGCCGTCGCCGGCGGTGGCCCGGGCGCGCCCGGCACCTACGAGCTCATCGGCGAGAAGGTCAACGGCAACCCCGAGCGGGTCACCGGCCACACCCTGGTCCGGCACGCCGAAGCCGACACCTTCGACGTGCCGCGGGACTTCGCCGGCCTGCGCGACTGGCTGCTGGCCCACCCGCAGTACGAGGGCATCGTCTGGCACCACCCCGACGGCCGCCGGGCAAAGCTGAAGCACCGCGACTTCGCCCCCTAGCCCGGGCCGGTGCGCCGCTCGCCGACGCATGCCGCCGCGGCGCCAGACACACCGCGACTCGCTCCTAGCCTCGTCGCCGTCGCAGGACCATCGCGACGGCCACGAGAGCCACCAGCGCCACCCCGCCCGTCCCGGCGACGAGCCACCACGAGCGTTGGTCCGGCCGCTGGGCGACGGGCGGCGGCTCGGCCGCCGCGGCCGTCGTCGACGGTGTGGTGACGGCCGGGGAGTCGTCGATGCCGGAGCACAGCCCGGTCTTGCCCAGGTGTGAGTTGACGCGGTACCGCACCCCGAGCCGGAACTCGTAACCGCAGGCGACCTCGCTGCGGCTCCACACGCCGAGCCGGACCGTCTCGCCCGGCACCGCCGTCCCCTTCTCGACCGACTCCACTGCCAGCGCGACGTCCTTGTCGGTCACCTCGGTGACCTCGCCGACGACGATCAGATCGGCCTTCTCCCTCTCCTGCGCCTTGCTGAGGGCGCAGGAACAGGCCCAGGCCGGCGCCGCCGGCGAAACGATCACGACAAGCCCCGCAACGATCAGGGCGATCAGAACCCCCGCACGAATCCGCATACCGCTACCGACGTGCGGGGCGCCCCAGGGGTTCCGCCCGGCTGGTCACGCCACGGCGGTCACGCGCCGGCCGGTCACGCGTCGCCGGGTCACGCGTCGGCCTGTTACGCCACGGCGGTCACGCGTCCGCCGGTCACGCGTCGCCGGGTCACGCGTCGGCCTGTTACGCCACGGCGGTCACGCGTCCGCCGGTCACGCGTCGCCGGGTCACGCGTCGGCCTGTTACGCCACGGCGGTCACGCGCCGGCCCGTCACGCGCCGGCCCGTCACGCGGTGAACTCGTGGTTGAGGAGCCACTGCTTGACCGGCAGCCCCCAGCGGTAGCCGCCCAGCGAGCCGTCCTTGCGCTGCACCCGGTGGCACGGGACGAACAGGGCCGCCGCGTTGGACGCACACGCCTGGGCCGCGCCACGGATCGCCAGTGGCCGCCCGGCCAGTCCGGCGAAATCCGAGTAGTCGATCGGCGAGCCCGGCTTGATGTCGCGCATCACCCGCCACGCGTGGGTGATGAACGAGCCACCGCTGCGCTGCAGAACCGGAACGTCGTCGATCGCCGCGACATCACCATCCAGATAGGACTTGACCGCGTCGGTCGCCGGGCCGAGATCGGGCGACGGTGTCAGCTCGTCCATCAGGTCGCGATGGATCAGGGGTATCAGCTTGGCCGCCTCGGACGTGAAACCGGACGCCAGCACGGCGCCGTCGGCGTTGACCACCAGGGTGAACGCGCCGGCGGGAGTGGGCAGGGTCGTGTATCGCAACATCAGGATCTCCTCGGTCACCGGTCGGGGGTTTCAGAGTGCCGCTTTTCGGATGCCGCCGGAGCGGCCTGTGGATAACCGCGCCAGAGGCGGATCAGCGCATACGAGCGCCACGGGCGCCAGCGTTCGGCGTGCTGCTCCAACGCTTTCGGCTTGCCGGGCAGCCCCATTAGCTCGGCTCCACGTTGGACGGCAACATCCGTGGGGAGGAACACATCAGGATCGCCGATCGCTCTCATCGCGACGTAACCTGCCGTCCATGCCCCGATGCCCGGTATCTCCATGAGCCGCGCGACCGACTCGGCGCGGTCGGCGCCCGGCTCCAGATCCACCTTGCCGTCCGCCACCGCCTCGGCCAGCGCACGGATCGTCGCGCGCCTCGCCGCCGGCATCCGGAAAGCCGCCTCCGGCATCCGGGCCACCGTCTCCGCGCTCGGAAAACCGGCCAGGTCGCCGGCGCCGCGGTCGCCGAAGTCTTCGGGAGTGGGGTCGCCGGGAGTGAGTTCGCCGGGAGTGCCGTGTTCGAGCATGCGGGTCAGCGTCGTCCGCGCGCTCGCCACACTCACCTGCTGGCCGACGACCGCCCGGACCGCCATCTCGAACCCGTCGACCGAACGCGGCACCCGTACCCCAGGCTCCGCGGTGACCAGCGCGCTCAGCGCGGGATCCGCACCCAGCGTGCCATCGACGGCGATCGGGTCCGCGTCGAGGTCGAAAAGGCGGCGGCAGCGCGCGACCGCCGGCGCCAGGTCGCGCACGTCGGCGAGCCGCAGCGCGGCGGAGACCCAGCGATCACCCGGCCGCAGCGTGACGGTCGCGCTTCCGTGCGGGAGATTCAAACCTCTCCGGTACGCGGTGCCGGAGCACTCCTCGACGCCGGGCAGGGCGCGGGCAGCCAGGAACCCGAGCAGCGACGGGGCGTGCAGCGGCGCCCGGAACGCCAGCCGCAGCGAGATCGTGCCGGCCTCCGCGGTCGCCTTCGGCCGCCGTTCCCGCAGCTGGCCCGGCGGACGCGCGTACACCTCGAGGATCGTGTCGTTGAACTGCCGCACGCTGCCGAAACCGGCGGCGAACGCGATCTCCGCCAGCCCGAGGTCGGTGGTCTCGACGAGGATCCGGGCGGTCTGAGCCCGCTGCGCCCGGGCCAGCGCCAGCGGTCCGGCGCCCAGCTCGGCGGTGAGCATGCGGTGCAGGTGACGCTCGGTGTATCCGAGACGGCTCGCCAGCCCGGGCACGCCCTCGCGGTCGACCACGCCGTCGCCGATCAGGCGCATCGCGCGGCCGACCACGTCCGCTCGCACGTCCCACTCCGGGGATCCGGGCGCGGCGTCCGGGCGGCAGCGGCGGCAGGCACGGAACCCGGCCCGCTGCGCGGCGGCGGCGCTGGGGTGGAACTCGACGTTCCGGGCTTTCGGCGTGACGGCCGGGCAGGACGGCCGGCAGTAGATGCCGGTGGTCCGCACGGCCGTGTAGAACCAGCCGTCGAACCGCTGGTCGCGGCTGCTGACGGCGCGGTAACAGCGCTCGAAGTCCAACTCCATGCCACCGAGTCTGCTCCCGCCGCGGGTCGCATGGCTGGCGGGATTCGGACATGACCTTCAGTGATAGTTGAGGACGCCGGCCACGGCGCGTCGCTGCGGAGGGTTGCCGTGGTGAACCGGATCATCCTGGACTTTCCGGCCGATCCGGACCCGGGGTGGACGATCGCGTTGGGCTCGCCGGCGGACACGTAGACTGGACCGTTGTGAGCCTCACCATCGGGATCGTCGGCCTGCCCAACGTCGGCAAGAGCACGCTGTTCAACGCCCTGACCAAGAACGACGTTCTCGCCGCGAACTACCCGTTCGCGACCATCGAGCCCAACGTCGGCGTGGTCGGCCTGCCCGACGACCGGCTGGAAAAGCTCGCCGAGCTGTTCAGCAGCGAAAAGATCATCCCCGCGCCGGTGTCGTTCGTCGACATCGCCGGCCTGGTCCGCGGCGCGTCCAAGGGCCAGGGCCGCGGCAACGCGTTCCTCGCCAACATCCGCGACGCCTCGGCCATCTGCCAGGTCGTCCGCGCGTTCTCCGACCCGAACGTGCTGCACGTCGACGGCAAGGTCTCGCCCGCCGACGACATCGAGACGATCAACACCGAGCTGATCCTCGCCGACCTGCAGACCGTCGAGAAGGCGATCCCGCGCCTGCAGAAAGAGGCGAAGCTCAAGAAGGACCGGGCGCCCGTCGCCGCCGCGGCGGAGGCCGCGTTCAAGCTGCTCGACGAGGGTGTGACGCTCCACAAGGGCGCGGCCGCCGCCGGCATCGACATCGCGCTGCTCAGCGAGCTGCACCTGCTCACCATCAAGCCGTTCATCTACGTCTTCAACGTCGACGAGGAAGAGCTCAACAACGAGGCCTTCCTCGCCGAGATGCGCGCGCTCGTCGCCCCCGCCGACGCGGTGTTCATGGACGCGAAGATCGAGTCCGAGCTGATCGACCTGCCGCCGGACGAGGCGCAGGAGCTCCTCGAGTCGACCGGCCAGACCGAGCCCGGCCTCGACCAGCTGATCCGCGTCGGCTTCGAGACGCTCGGCCTGCAGACCTACCTGACGGCCGGCCCGAAGGAGGCCCGCGCCTGGGTGATCTCGAAGGGCGCGACCGCCCCGGAGGCGGCCGGCGTGATCCACTCCGACTTCCAGCGCGGCTTCATCAAGGCCGAGATCGTCAGCTTCGACGACCTGATGGCCGCGGGTTCCATGTCGGCGGCCAAGTCAGCCGGCAAGGTCCGCATGGAGGGCAAGGACTACACCATGAAGGACGGCGACGTCGTCGAGTTCCGCTTCAACGTGTGAATTTAGCTGGTCTCCGGGTTGGGCTGCGGTGATCCGTGCTTGAACGCGCCGTGCAAGTCTGCGGCGAACCGCAGCCAGCCCACCTCCGGGTCTGGCTCGCTCCAGGAGAACGGCGATTCCTTCACGGCCACTGCCCAAGCCATGTGGAAGAGCCCGGTATCCCGCATTCGCTTGCACATAATTGCCATACGCTCAAGGTATGTAGCCATGTAGAAGACGGGGTCGACACGGCCGAGCCGGACGCCGGACTGGACTGCCTTGGTGCTATCTGTATTGTCGCCCATGACGAATACATAGGCGCGCCGCATCCTCGGTGGTAGCAGGCGGTTGAGCTCGGCCTGCCTGGCGTCTTCAGCCATGCCGAGGATCTCGTCGGCCCGATTATTCAAGTTCTTACCCTCGCTGCCACTCATGGACTTATATTCCACGGCAAGAATGGGGTTTCCTGCTTGTAGTACCACCAGGTCCCAGGACTTACTAGCGCGGTAATAGCCCGGCAGGGTTGCCCTTCGATTGGTGCGCATGTCTAGATCTACTGCGCCAGTGGCACGGATCTCGTCGACGACGAGCTGATTGATGGCGTTCAGATGGAGTCCGCCGGTGACCGAGCTCCGGCGTCCTTGCTGTGCGGACCCTTTTGCGGCCGACCTTGCTGCCTGGTCCTCGCGAACGCTCACCCAGTCCCTCAGTGCTGCACTTACGCGGTCATGAGTTTCGCTGTACATGCCACCTCGCTGCTGGAGTACTCCGAGGTGGACAACCTACACGGCCCGAGTGGAGCGAGGTCTGTGTGTATCGGCGGTATGGGTAACCCATAGCCGTGCTGAGAACTCACTGGCGGGAGCTCACGTTGGTGGTTCCCGATCGATCTCCCCGCTCGACCTGGCCCAGTTGTTAGGTGTCGGCCCGCAGATCTGCTGAGAGGGGCCCGATCGTCTCAACCCGAAGGATGTAACGGTTCGTGAGGTGTAGCAGGCGTGGCTTGCATGAAGGACCGCAGCGTCGTCGCGCTCCCCTCCAACGTCTAGGGTCGAGTTCCATCGATTGTGGACCCTGAGGAGGAACGAGTGACGCCTGAGCAAAGCCGCGACCTTGACAACGCATTGCTGGCTTACTGGACGAGCAGGGATGAGGCTGCCGTCAAGCAGCAAGCGAGTAATGCCCCGGACGTTGGTGGGCGAGCTGGGGTTACGAGCGGGGGACACCTGGATCGGGTTGCGCAATTGCTCGGAAAGGTGTGCATCGCGGCTGGCGCCCCGGCCGAGCAGGTGTATTACAAAGCGCCGAAAGGCGATCCGTACAGACGCCCCAAGGTAAAGAAGGGGTATACGTTGCCCGGCTATTTTCGGCCGACCAAGGAGTGGGACGTGGTGGTCTACCACGAGGGTGTGCCGATCGCAGTGATCGAGCTCAAGAGCCAGAACGGTCCCTCGTACGGGAACAACGCGAACAACCGCGCCGAGGAGGCGATAGGGAACGCGGTTGACCTTGCTCGCGCCGCGGAGGCGGGTCTGGTGCAGGGCCGCCCTTGGATCGGCTACGCCTTTGTCATCGAGGACGACGAACGATCCCGTGCCATGGATGGCAGAAAGACGGGATCCCTTCTTCACCAGGATCGGTATTTCGACGACTGGTCCTATGTGGGGCGCATATGCCTGCTCTGCAGTCGACTGACGGAGGAGCGCTTCTACGATTCTGCGTGGGTCGTCGCGACGAGTCGCCCCACTTGTCCGGCACCCGTCGGTAAGCTTCACAAGTGTCCGCAAATCGCGAAGGGCATCAGTCCGCACCTGCACAAATTCGGTCGACGCGAGCCGGATGTAAATTTGGGGTACGTTTCGTTCATTACTGGATTGTCGAAGCAGATCGAGAAATATTATTCTTCCGGGCCTGCCACCGGCGATCCAAAACTGAGCCTGGCGGGCTGACTCAAGAGGGGATTTCGGCCACGCCGTAAAGTCTTAGTGCGACTTTCGTTGCAGCGTTGACGTCTCGCTTGCGGAAGGCGTCCTTCAGCTCCTCCCGAGCGGCTTCGTCGATATCGGCGAATCGTGGCACTCGGATCCGGCGAAGGTACTGCGCTTGGAAACGGAGCGTGCCGCCGCGCATGCGGACGCAGTAGGTTGAGATGAACAGCTCCGCGACGTCGCTCAGCAGTAGACCGGCCAGAACATCGAGGTTCCAGTCGCTCTCGCCCTCGTGGATCCAATATAGATTGTGGTGCGGGTAGTACTGGCCTTCGTCCATGACAGGCCAAATGCGCTGACTCATATCGGGGAGCAATATCTTACGCCGCAGCCGGAGCCCTTCAATGACTCTGTCAATGGTTCGGTGTTCTCGACCGGGACTTCGGCGTCCGACGTTGCGATCAGACAGCGTTTGCCAGTGTCGGCGGAAATAACCAGCCAGCCGAGGCCACTCATCAAGATCGACTAGGCCGGTCGAGCTCCACGGGTTCACCAGGTAGTGCTCTGACCAGTTGATCCTTCCTGAACTGAGGTCACTGCGCACGACCATCGGCAGCAGCCGCTCCTCCTCGGCGACGCTGCTGTCCTTGGTCACATAGATCTGGTCGGCGCCGGAGGCGAGTCCGATGCCCACCTTGGCTCCCGTCTCCTCCAGGAGGGGAAAACGTTCCTCCAGGTCGGCGACGAGAGCGAGACGGTCCGGACTACCCGTCGGCCAGCCTGCCTGCGTGGTGAACCAGTGGCTCAGCCAAGCCGCAGAGATGCCTGTCGAGTGCAGCGCGCCGCCGCGCCCGCGCTGGTACCACTCGCGCAGGTCGGCAGCGGACGCCTCGGTAAAGTCAGCGGTCGTGTCGGCGATGACCGCCGGTCCTTGAGTGCCGGCGCGGATGACTGTGATCGCTGGGTACGCCGACACCTGGGTCTCGAACGCGTCGACGTCATGCATTGTTATCGCTGCTTCGACTGAGTAGTCACTGGCGACAAGGCTGCGTAACGCCTTGCCATAGGCATTTCGCATCCACCGATCAGCACAGATAAAACCTAGATGCCCGCCGTCTCGCAACGTCTCGAGGCCACGTTCGTAAAAACCGATGAAGATGTCGGCCCGCCCGCCCATGGTCGGGCATGCCTTTCGATATGCGTTCGACCGCGCCTCAGGAATGTCTTCAAGTCGGATGTACGGGGGGTTGCCAATTACGAAGTCGGCCGCGATCTCGTTGCGCTTGCCGAGCAAAAAGTCGTCCTGGAAAATCCATTCATGGGTCAGCTTGTCGGCTGTCTCCGGTTCAACACCATTTCGCATCAGAAGGTCTTCAACGGCGGTCCGAGCGGCGGACACATTTGCCGCAAGCAGGTCACAAGCGCGAATGGCGCCGCTAGCAGCCGAGATGGGTTTTTGGTGAAGTGCGCAACTCTGAACAAGCCGTTCGACCATGGGGATGAGGAAGGCGCCATGTCCGCAGGCTGGCTCGATCGCCACCAAGTTTGCCAGGTCTCGATGCGGGTCATAGCCGACGAGGTCAAGGATCAGATCGACGACCCACCGGCGGGTGAAGACTTCGCCGTGGTTGTCGGACGGATCGTGTGACGGCGCGTGTGACAGCGGAGACTCCGTGTTGTTGAACAGGACAAGTTGTCTCTGGTTCCGAGCCGATCGAGTGTACGGCGTTCGGGTCTGAGGTTGCGTAGTCGATAGGGCGGTGTTGTCCTGTTCGAACATACGTACATCTTTGCATCGGGTTGATGCATGGTCCAGTTCCCACATCAGGATTCAGTCTTTCACCGCCCCGCCGAGGCCGGTGGACAAGTGGCGGCGGACCAGGAGGAAGAAGATCAGGACCGGGATGGTCATCAAGGTTGAGGCGGCCATGATGGCGCCCCAGTCGTTCTCGTCGGGCTTGAAGAAGATCAGCAGTGCCAGCGGCAACGTCTGGTTGTCGGTCGCGCTGATGATGAGCGTGCGGGCGAACAAGAAGTCGTTCCACGCCGTGATGAAGGAGAAGACGCTGGTCGCGGCCAGGCCCGGCGCCACCAGCGGGAACAGGACGCGGTAGAGGATCGTGAGGCGGCTCGCGCCGTCCAGGGCCGCGGCCTCCTCGATCTCGACCGGTACGGCGGCCACGAAACCGCGCATCATCCAGATCGCGAACGGCAGGGTGAACGCCGTGTGGACCAGCATCAGGGAACCCAGCGTGTTCAGGGCGCCCAGATCGCGGACCAGGAAGAACAGAGGGATGGTCAGGGCCTCGATGGGCGCCATCTGAGCGATCAGGAACAGCACCAGGATCGTCGTACGGAAGCGGAAGTTGAATCTGGTGAGGGCGACCGCGGACAGGAACGCGATCAGGCCTGATGCGATCACCACGACGAGCGCGACCACGACGCTGTTCGCGAAGTACAGGGCGAAGTTCTCGACCGTGAGGACGCGGCGGAAGTTGCCGACCGGCAGCGCCGAGACGACCATCCAGAGGATCGGGAAGGCGACGGCCACCGCCACCAGGACGGCCAGCGTGTTCGGGACGAGGCGGGGCTTCACAGCGGGTCACCGGAGCGGCGCAGAGTTCGCAGGTAGAGCAGGGTGACGACCAGCAGGATCACCATCATCACCATCCCGATCGCGGAGCCCAGGCCGTACTCGCCGGCGGCGAACGCCTGCTGGTAGGCCCAGACGTTCAGGGTGAGGTTCTGGCCGGCGATGCCCCCGCCGGCCGTCATCACGTAGATCTGGGTGAAGACCTTGAAGTCCCAGATGATCGACTGGATCACCACGATGGCCAGCAGCGGTCGCAGGATCGGCACCATGATCTGCCAGAACGCGCGCCAGGCGCCGGCGCCGTCGATCGCCGCGGCCTCCAGCACCGAGCCGGGGATGGCCTCGATGCCGGCGTACAGGGTGACCATCACGAACGGGAACGAGTGCCAGACGACCACGGCGCCGACCAGCGCGAACGCGGTCATCCGGTCGTACGTCCAGTTGTAGGCGCCGAGCCGGAGCACCTGATTGACCAGCCCCAGGTTGGTGTCGAAGAGGAACATCCACACCGTGGAGCCGGAGATCGCCGGCACCGCCCAGGCGGCCATCGCGGCCAGCGACAGCAGCAGCCGGGGCAGGCGGCCGACCTTCGTGAGCAGCACCGCGAGGCCGGCGCCGACCGCCAGCGTGGCGAGCACGCAGGCGGCGGCGAACACGACCGTCGCACCCAGCACCGACCAGAACTGCTCGTCGCCGAACAGGGCGACGTAGTTGGCGAAGCCGACGTAACGCGTGGGCTGCCCGCCGCTGACCTGCGCCTGGCGGAGATCCAGGGCGGAGATCAACCCCAACTGCCAGATGGGGTACACGAACAGCGGCACCAGCACCGCCGCCGCAGGGAGCAGGAGCCAGAGCGGCGTGAACCGCCTCGTCATTGTTTCAGTGCCGCGTCGATCTGTTTGGCCGCCTCGTCGGTGGCCTGGTCGACCGTGGACTTGCCGGTGACCACCTTCTGGATCATCGTGGGCAGCACACCCTGCGCGTCGATCTTGCCCCAGCCGGGGTTCAACGGCACGAACCGTGTGCCCGACTTGATCGTGTCGGTGAACGGCTTCAGGAACGGGTCCTTCGCCGCCGCCTGCTCCAACGCCGGCGTCAGGGTGGGCAGGTTGCCCATCGCGTCGAACATCTTGCCCTGGTATTCGGCGCTCGCCAGCAGGGTGAGGAAGTCGGCGCCGAGCGCCGGACGTTTGCTGTTCTTCATGATGCCGAGGTTGTTGCCGCCGGCGAAGGCGGGCGCGATCGAGCCGGGCTTGCCGCCGGGCAGCGGAACGACCGCGTACTTGCCCTTGACCGGCCCGGCGTCGACGGCGCCGCGGTTGAAATTGCCGAGGATCGCCATGCCGGCTTTGCCGGCGGCGAAGAGCTCGACGGTTTTCCCGCCGGTGAGGTCCGCGCACTGCGGTGCGGGGCAGATCTCCGGTCCGATCAGGCTGGTGTACGCCGTCAGCCCGGCTCGCGAGGGCGCCGAGTTGATCTGCGGGATGTCGCCACCGGCATCCCAGACGTAGGGCAGGGCGGCGAACGTGTACTTGCCGCCGGCGGCCACCCCGACCAGGTCCGGCTTCCGCGCGTGGATGGCCTTGCCGGCCGCGGCGACGTCGGCCTGCGAGGTCGGCGCCGCCAGGCCGAGCTCGGTGAAGACGTCGGTGCGGTAGTAGAGCGCGCGCACCCCGACGTACCAGGGGACGCCGAGCAGCGTGTTCTGGTAGGTGGCGCTGGCCTTCGCGTCGGCGCCGAGGTCCTTGCCCTCCGGCCACGCGGTCACGGCCGGGCCGAGGTCGGCCAGGCCACCGGCGGCCGCGTACTCGGCGAGGTCGGTGTTGCCGTACTCGACGACGTCCGGCGCACTGGCCGGGTCGTTGAAGGCGCCCTTGAACCGTGCGCCGCGCGTCTCCACCGGTATGTACTGCACGTCTACAGTGACCCCGGCGTTCTTGGCGGTGAACTCGGCGATCGCCTCCTGGACGACCTTCTCCTTCGGTGCCCGGTTGGGCTCGTCGAAGAGCCACACCTTGAGCGTGCCGGTGCGATCGCCACCGCCCGAGGGGGTGTCCGCGGGCACGGAGGTGGAAGGGGCACAGGCGCCGAGCAGCAGACCGGCGGTGACGAGCGGGACGAGAAGCTTCATGGGCGGAGCCCTCCCAGTACGATTACAGGACCAGGTTCGTAAGTGGCTCGTTGATTCGGTTACTGTCCTCAATGGCCAAGCCATCGTCAAGTCTCGATCAGGCAACGGGGGGTTCCCATGCTCATCGGAGTGGTCCTGCATTCCGGGCATCGGGCACGCTTCACCGAGGCGGCGGCCATGCTCGGCGGGGTGACGCTGGCCTGGGCCACGTACGACCACGAGGACGAGATCCGCGATCGGGTCGCCACACTGCTCGCCGACCGCCATCCGGACGGCGTGCTGCTCGGCCTCGTACCCCATGCCCGTGCCCGTGATCTGCTCCCCGACGACCTGCCGGTGACGGTCACCAGGCCGGCCGCGCTCGACCTGGCCCTGGCGTGGGCGCGAGCGCGCGGCGAGGGCTGGCCGGCCACCCCGGTCAGCGTGGACACCTTCACCGACGAGACAGTCGACGAGGTCGCCGCGGCGCTCGGGCTGCCCGCCGACGAGATCGCGCGGCTGCCGTTCGACCCGTCCCAGGGCATCGACGACGTGGTCGAGTTCCACCGTTCGCACGCAACGCCCTACGTGATCAGCGTGCGCACCGCCGTCAGCGCGGCCCTCGACGGTACGGTGCCCGTGCTGAACGCGCTGGCCACGCCCGGAACCATCCGCGCCGACCTGCACGAACTGGTCCTGCGCATCCGGTCGCTGCGCGCCGACCGGGGCCGGTTCGCAGCCGGCCTCTTCCTCGCGTCCGCCCCCGGCGGCGACTCCGACCGTGCCCGCATCGGACTGTTGAACCTGCTGGTCAACGCGCCCGAGTTCGCCGACGCGTGGACCGGCGAGCGCGGCCGCCGAGGCGTCGTGGTGTTCGCGCCGGCGTCCCTCTTCGAAGCGGTCACCCACCAGTGGACCGGGCTGCCGGTGCTGGCCGAGGCGCACGAACGTCTCGGCGTACGCGTCGCAGCGGGTTTTGGGATCGGCGCCTCGGCCCGCTCCTGCGTGGCGCTGGCCGAGAAGGCCGCGTCCTTCGCCGAACGCGACCCGGAGCCGCGGGCCTACCTGATGACCGAGGAGGGCGTGGTGCTCGGCCCGATGGACACGTCGTCGTCCCGCCTCGCCTACACCTACCGTGACCACGGCGGCCTCGAGGACCTGGCGGCGCGGGTCGGCCTGAGCGCGGCCACGCTGTCCCGGCTCGCCGCACTGGAACGCTCCCTGGGCGACCGCACGCTGTCACCCAGCGACCTGGCGCGCTCCCTCGGCATCACCGACCCGAGCGGCCGCCGCCTGATGCGCAAGCTTGCCGAGTCCCGCCTCGCGGTCGGCGAGGGCAGCACCCAGCCGCACCCCAAGGGGAGACCCGCCCGCCTCTACCGGCTGGCCATCGCGGCGGCCCTCAACTCCCGCCCCCGCTGACCCGCCCTGCGCGGAGTGCGAGACCGGACTCGAGCCAAGGAACCGGACCAGGTACCAGTCGACGAACACGTTCGAACGCGCCGGATGACCCACGAAGCCCAGCAACGCCTCCAGTCAGGCGCGATATTCGGTCATCGCGTCGGCTGGCTCACAGGGTTCCAGCCGGCACGCGAGCTAGGCGTCCGGTCGCGACTCCCACCAGGCCATCGTTCTCTGGTCCTGGACCGCGTATGGCAGGTAGGCCAGGTGGTGGCGAACGTGCCGAGCATGGCGCCGCCGCGAAACTTCGCGGAGGCCATGCTCAGCAACGAGTAGCGGCTGGTTATCGGCCTGCCCGTCTCGATATCGGCGCTCACGTAGGTCTTAGCCGTGCTCGATCCGACTCAGTCGCGTCGGCGGGCGGGGGTCACCACGACCGACACGATGTCGCCCTCGCCGATGTCCTCGGCCTTGCGGACGGCGTCCTTGAGTGGAACCAGGTAGCGGCCGTCCTTGGGGAAGATCGCCGTGCTGAACTCGGTCTCGCCCACGACGACCCGCACCGGGACCTGGCCCCAGTAGATCAGGGACTGCGCCGCCTCCTTGAGGTCGGCGCTGTCGGACTCGGACATGGCCACGAAGAAGTACGGCGCCGGGCCGCGCCACTCGATGATCTCGCCGTCGAAGGACCACTCCACGGTGAACCATTGAACCAGCCGGGTCCGGCGTCCGCTCGCCGTTCGGGGCTCAGAAGTCCAGCGTCTGCCCCTTGGCCAGCACCGCCTCGATCCTGGCCAGCTGGCCGTCCGGGCCCGACGGCAGGTTCTCCGCCGTCTGCGCCTCGACCGGCAGGCCGAGCGCGAACCGGAGCACCTGAACGGCGTTGTTGCGGTTGGTCCGGTCGCCGGCGGTCGCGTCCGCGTCGCCGCGCGCCGCCTTGGCCGCACTCGCAAAGAACTCCGCAGCGTCCATTCCGTCCTCCTCGTCGAGCAGCCCCCAGGGCCGCGTGTCGGACTCCTCGCCGGTGGTGTACCTCGAGGAGAAGTGCGCGTGCTTGTCGTGCGGGTTGGAGCCGGTGTACTCGCGTTCCGTCCAGCCCCAGCTGCGGGACCACACGCGACGGTTGTAGATCACGTTCTGCAGCCGGTCGTCCACACCGACGCGGTGCCGGCCGACGATGATCTGCACGGCCCGCTCCATCGACCAGCCGGACGTGCGCAGGTTGACGTCCACATCGATGGCGTGGACCTCGTTGGTGCTGTCCGCGTCCTCATAAGGCGTGGCGCCGGTCTCGTCCGGGTTGTGGTCGCTCGACGAGGACGCGTGGGCCTCGTCGCCGATCGAACCGTCCGAGGACTTGTCGCGGTCGGGCGCGAGCGCGTTGAACTCGTTGCGCAGCGAGACCAGGCAGGCCACCAGGATCCAGTCGGCCATCAGCGGGGCTCACCCCGCTCCGCCACCCCGATCAACTGCCGTTCCTTGCTGAGATTCATGTGGACTCCTAGGTCAGCCACCGGCCTGACGCCGAGATTGCCCGCCTTCGCGGCCATCTATGCCCGGCGATCTCGGGCCGCGGGCCAGGGTAGCGCCGAATATCAAACTCCGAGGGTCACCCTCTGTGGACAGATCGCGAGGTGAGCGAGAGGCCAGGTACGTTGGAGGGGTCGCTGACCTGGGGCGTTGTCACCGGCGCCTCCCGCGATCTCACTTTCCGTCAACAGGCCGATACGGAATTTCCTGGCACACCCTCTTGACGTATGCCCGTATGGGAATATGATTCTGAGCATGGCACGAGCAGCAACCACCACTGACGCGTTCAATGCGGTCGCGGAGCCTCGGCGGCGGCAGATTCTTGATCTGCTGGCTCGGGGGGAACGGCCCGTCAACGATCTGGTCGAGCTGCTCGGGCTGGCTCAGCCGCAGGTGTCCAAGCACCTACGTGTCCTGCGGGAGGTGGACCTGGTGAGGGTTCGCGACGAGGGGCGGCAGCGGATGTACCGGCTGAACGCGGGACCGCTCCGGTCGATCCATGACTGGCTCCAGATCTACGAACAGATGTGGAGCGAGCGGTTCGACCTTCTGGATGAAGTGCTTGACGAGCTCAAGGAGGACGACGATGGCAACGACGACTAGTGGGACCGCGAGGGTTTCGCTCCCGGCCGACAACCAGATCCTGATCACGCGCGAGTTCAACGCGCCGCGGGCCCTGGTGTGGAAGGCGTACACCACGCCGGACCTGGTCAAGCGGTGGTGGGCGGGGCAGCGCGGGAGCGTGACCAGCGCCGAGATCGATCTGCGGGTCGGCGGATCCTGGCGGTACGTGATGGGCGCCGACGGCGGCTTCGAGGTGGCGTTCCGCGGGGTCTACCGGGAGATCGAGGCGCCTGCGCGGCTGGTCAACACCGAGGTGTTCGAGGGGCTGCCCGAGCCGGACGAGCACACCGGCCTGGTCACGGTGACGTTCACCGAGAAGGACGGGCGCACCTACATGGAGATGCTCTGCGAGTACAAGGACGTCGCCGATCGGGACGCGGTGATCGCCTCCGGGATGGAGGGTGGGATGCAGGAGTCGATGGATCAGCTGGAGATCGTGGCTGACTCCCTCTCCTGAGCGCCGGCCCGTCCGGCCAGCGCCACCACGGTCAGCGCGATGATGCTGGTGAAGACGAGGACGCCCACGAACGGCGCCCTCGTCACCGTGGCGAAGATCAGCCCGGTGAGGGCGAGGCTGGTGCTTCCGCCCGCCGCGTCGGTGATGCTCTTCGCGGAGGTGTTGAAACCCTCACGACCCGGTTCCGAGTACGCCAGGACGAGTGTGCTGATCTGCGGATAGAGGGTGCCCATCCCGAACCCGGCGAGGAACCAGCCGGCCGCCACCACGAGCGGTGGCAGGAGCAGAGTGGCGGCGATGAGCTCGGTGACGGCACCGGCGGCGAGCAGGGTTGCGCCCGTACGCAGAGCAGTCACCGGGCGCAACCGATCGCCCAGCCGGGCCTGCACCGCGGAGGCCAGTGCCCAGGAGACCGCCGCGGCGGTCAGGGTGACGCCGGAGAGCCAGGCCGCGAGGCCGTAGCGATCCTGCAGCAGTAACGGCAGGTAGACCTCGGTGCCGAAGAACACCGCGCCGGCCGCGCCGCAGAGCAGGACGGCGGCGGGCAGCCCGCGCCGCGCCCGGTAGGTCCCGGGCGGGACGAGGCGTTTGGTGGCGACCGCGATGATGATCACGGCTACGGGGGCGAATGCCCAGGCGAGCCGCTGGTCGAGGTCGGCGGTGTAGCTGAGGGCGACCACCGCGGCGGCCAGCAGAACGGCGCCGCTGACCCGGCCGGCGTCGAGAAACGGTTCGGGGCCGGGCCCGGCGTGCGGGGGCGGATCGGCGCGCGGGGCCGGGTGTGACGCGGCCGGCGGGGCGGGACGCGCGGCGGGCGGGTCGAGACGTGGATCGACATGCGCGGCAGGCGGGCCGGGGCGCGGCTGGCGCAGGGACGGGAGGACCAGGGCGGTGGCGGCCGCGACCAGGACGAGCACGCCGAGGAAGACCCAGTGCCAGCTGAGCGCGTCGGCGATCACGCCGGCGGCGAACGGGCCGACGATCGACGGAAGTACCCACGCCGAGGCGAAGGCACCGAAGATCTTGATGTGCAGGTCGGCGGGGTAGAGCTTGGCGATCAGCACGTACAGGGACACGGTGATGCCGCCGGCGCCGAGGCCCTGCAGGAAACGGCCGCCGATGAACACGCTCATGACCGGCGCCAGGCCGGCGACGGCCAGCCCGGCCGCGAACAGGGCGATGGCGGTGAGCAGCGGTTTCGCCGGGCCGCGGCCGTCCGCCCAGGCGCCGGCGATGACCATGGCGATCACCGACGCGGCCAGCGTCGCCGAGAACGCCAGGGAGTACAGGGCGCGCCCGTCCAGGTCGGCGGTGACCACCGGCATGATCGTGGTGACCGCCAGCGACTCGAAGGCGGCCAGGAAGACCAGGCTCCACGAGCCGATCGTGGTCAGGGCGTACGGGCGGCGGAGAATCACCTCCCGACGCTAGAACCTCAACCTCGATCGAGGTCAACCGCCTTGCGCTGAGCGTCCCGGGCGGCCTGCAGGCGGCCGGGCAGCGTCGTCGCCACCGTGAGCAGGCCGAGCCGCAGCGCCAGCGCCCGGTGCGGGTGCTCGTGGCCCTTCTCCTCGAGCCGCGCGAGCCACCGCTTCTCCAACTGCCGTCGCCCGACCAGCATGCCGATGCTCAGCCCGCCGAGCATCAGGCTCACCGCGACCCGGCGCGCGTCCAGCGGCTGTGGGGTGTCGTCCGGCGTCGCCTTCACGGTCACGCCCTCACCGGCCGTCCAGTCGATCGAGCGTTCGTCGCTCGCGGAGGAGAACCACCCGACCGCGGCGATCGACACGGTCGCACCGGCGCGGACGAGGCGGCGCTGCCGGGTGGGGAGCTCACGCGCGGCGATCCAGGAGGCGGTCAGCGCCCCCTGCGCGAGGGCTGATCCGATGGCACGCACATAGGTCAGGGCCATGGATGCACGGTAGTGAACGCGGACAACTGCTTGACCCTCCGGCTGCCGGAGGGTGCACAGTGTTGGCCATGCCCGCGACGATCACGATCGGTGAGTTCAGCCGCCTCACCCATCTGCCGGTCAAGACGCTGCACCGTTACCACGAGGTGGGGGTGCTGGTGCCGGGCGGAGGGCCCGATCCGCGAGGTCTATCTGGTGACACCCGCCGACACGGGAGATTCGTCCCGGTGGCGTACCGAGGTCTACTGGCCGATCAAGGGAGCTGAGTGATGCTGTCCATCGAACAGATCGTCATCGACTGCGCGAACGCGGCCGGATTGGCGTGTCGGGGCGGACCGGCTGATGGGGCTGGGTGCGGTGAAGCAGTCGGAGCACGCCGAGTACGGGACCGAGTGGATCACCTTCACCGACCCGGAGGGTAATGAGTTCGACCTGGGCGCGGGCCTATCCGCCTGAGTCGCTGATCCGGTCGAGCGCGCCGGCCAGCTTGGCCAGGTCGAGCTCGGTGAGGTGGTCGAAGATGTGCCGGCGCACGCTTTCCAGGTGCGTCGGCCAGGCCGCCCTTAGCCGCGCCAGGCCCTTGTCGGTGAGCACCGCCTCCAGCCCGCGCGCGTCCCGGTCGCACCGGACCCGCTCCACGTGACCGTCCCGTTCGAGCTTGCCGGCCAGCCGGGTCATCCCGCTCAGCGACATGTCGCACGCCCCGGCCAGCTCGCTCATCCGCAGCCGGCGCCCGGGTGTCTCGGAGAGGTGGCGCAGCGCCGAGTACTCGCTGAGCGACATCCGCTCGCCGTGTGCCAGGTCGGCGTCCAGCTGGCGGGGCAGGACCATCATCACCCGGCCCAGGGCGCGCATGACCGCTTCCTCGTCGGCGGTCAGTGGCTCGGGCGGCATGATTGGCGATCCTACGGCCTGGTCAGGACCGTTTGCCCGGATAGTTGACGTGGCAAGTAAATGGCGCATACATGCGCGCCAGGGTCGGCTAACGGATCGGCGGCCGCTGGGTGACGCGCCGAGGGGTCCGTCGATCGGGGGACCGCCGAAGTGGTTGCAAGCGCGTCGGAACCCTGCACAATGCTCTGGTGCAAAACCAGACAACTAGTGACTCATGGCAGCATCTGCTCGAAATGCCACGAAAGTCTTGGTGGGCCCGGCTGCCGTTCGGCGTACGGATGACTGCCGGGGCCAGCGCCGTCCTCATGGTGATCGCCGGCGGCGCCGCCGGGATCGCCCAGTTGACCAAGCAGGAGCCGCGGTTCGTCACGCAGGTCGGCGAAGGGCGGACGGTCGTCGCGGCGCCGGTCGTGCCGGGGCCGGTCGCGGCGCCCGCGGACACGAGAAGCACCACCGGCACGGGTGGGCACGCCGGTCCCGTCGGCGAGGCGCAGAAACGGGCCGAGCCGGTCCGGCGTACCCATGAGCGGGTCGACCGGACCGCCCCGCGTACCCCGGCGAAACAGAACGAGGCACCGCCGCGCGCCGCTGCACCTCGCGTGCCGGCCGCCGAGCCCGCGGCCACCGCGCCGCCGCAGGTCACCACCCGGACCGAGACCGAACGCCGGGCCATCCCGTTCCGGACCCGGCTGGTCCGCGACCCGTCGCTGCCGCGTGGCGCCAAGCGGATCCAGACGCCGGGCGTGCCGGGCGAGGAACTGCTGCGCTACGTGATCACGATGACCGACGGCCGGCCGGGCGAGCGGCGTCTGCTGGACTCGCGGGTCACCCGGGAGCCGCAGCACCGCGTGGTGGCGTTCGGCACCCGTCGCAAGCACTGCCGGCACGACCGCTGCGGGCCGATGTGGCGCAATGCCGCCTGCGAGAAGTCCATCGAGAGCACCGAGGATCTGTCCGCCATCCTCTCCGCGGAGGACGTCAGGGCGCTGGAGCTGGAGCCCGGCCTGCTCTGTTAAATGGGACGGTGACCGCTGACGCACCCACCATCCTCGCGACCAGTGCTTCGGCACGGCCGGGCAGCTACGGCCCGATGTCGATGCGGCCGGGGCCGATCCACTACTTCGCCGCCGAGCTCGCGAACGCCTCGGCGCCGCGGATCTGCTTCCTCAACCAGGCGACCGGCGACCCGGAGAGCCGCATCGGCGCGACGTACGCCGCGTTCGCCGGCACCGAGTTCACCGTGTCGCATCTGGCGCTCTTCCCGATGCCGAACGTCGAGAACATCCGCGAGCACCTGCTGGCCCAGGACGTGATCTGGGTCGGCGGCGGCAGCGTGGCGAACCTGTGCGCGGTGTGGCGGGTGCACGGGCTACCGGACATCCTGCACGAGGCGTGGCAGGCCGGAGTGGTGCTCGGCGGCGTCTCGGCCGGCTCGATCTGCTGGCACACCGGCGGCAGCACGGACAGTTTCACGTACGAGCTGAGCGCGTTCACCGACGGGCTGGGCTTCCTGCCGTACAGCAACGGTGTGCACTACGACGCCGAGGAGCGGCGCCGGCCGCGGATGCACGAGTTCATCGGGAACGGCACGCTGCCGGACGGCTACGCCACCGACGACGGCGCGGGGCTGGTCTACCGGGGTACCGAACTGTCCGAGGTGGTCGCGGACCGGGAAGGCCCTCGGGGGTACGAGCTGAGACGTACCCCCGAGGGCCTGGTGAGCGAGACATCCTTGCCGACCCGGGTGCTGCCCGACCCATGGCCGGGCCGCTGGGGACAACCCACCTAGTCAATCGGGACGAGGGTGCCCGGTTCCACATTCACTTCCGAGGCGACTGCACCCGGGGCGAATGTGGAACTGGGCATTTGACTAGGGCAGTCTCCAGATCTGGTTCGCGGCTGCGGTGCACGTCCAGATGTGGATCTGCTGACGGTCGGCGGGGTTGTTCTCGCTCACGTCGAGACACTTGCCGGACTGCGGGTTGACGATGGTGCCGTTGGATTGCGGCGTCCAGTTCTGGGCGCCGCTGTTGTTGCACGTGTAGAGCTGCACCTTGGTGCCGTCGGCGCTCGCGCCGCCGGAGATGTCCAGGCACTTGCCGAGCGCGCGGAACGTGTTCCCGGTCCGGGTCCAGCTCTGCGCACTGCTGTTGTTGCAGGTGTAGAGCTGGATCTTGGTGCCGTCGGCGGTCTTTCCACCGTCCACGTCGAGGCACTTGTTGGCCAGGCCGACGATCGGCCCGACTCCGGTCGGCGGCGTGGTGCCGCCCAGCTCCTTGATGCGGACGTTGCGGAATGACACGTCGTCACCTGTCCCGTGGTTCTGGAGACCAATGTGGCCGGCGAGCGACCGCACCGGGTTGGTGTTGGTGAAGTCGTTGATCTTGACCCCGTTCAGGAAGATCTGCAGGCGCTCGCCCTCGACGAGCAGTTCGTAGGCGTTCCACTCGCCGGCCGGGTTGAGCGCGGCGTCGCGGGCGGCCAGGTCGGCGGACTTGAACGTGTACACCGAGCCGGTGGTGCGGTCGTTCGCGTCGGTCGGGTCGATCTGGATCTCATACCCGTTGTCCACCGCCGACCACGGGTCGGTCGAGGGCGGGAAGCCGATGAACACGCCGCTGTTGTCGTCGCCGGCCATCTTCCAGTCCAGCTTCAACGAGTAGCTGGTGTACTGCTTCGCCTGGTACCAGAACAGGCCCATGCCGCCGGTCGAGGTGAGCGTGGCGTCGGTGTTGGTGAACGACCCCGGCCCGGCCTGGCTCCAGCCGGCGGTCGATCCGTTGTAGATGGCGGTGTAGCCGGTCTCCGGGCGGCAGTCGGCGTTGGCCTGCTTGGCCGCGTACCGGATGCCGCCGAGCAGTTCCTGACGGAAGAGCGGGTCGGCGTACGACTCCTGCGTGTGGCCGAGGCCGGTGTAGAACGAGCGGCCACCGGTCAGCGTCTTGCACCACGTGATCGGGTGGTCGGCGCCCATCCCGCCACCGCTGTAGGTGGACTCGTCCAGCGTGCTCAGCACGTGCGCGGTGGACCGCGGGTTGGTGCGGTAGTTGTACCACTCGTCGGTGCGGTTCCAGGCCTGCGGCAGGTGCGCGGTGGCGGCGTGCCCCCGGTCCTCGGTGCGGACGGTGGCCTGCTGGATCGCCGGGTGCGAGTTGAACCAGGCGCCGACCAGTTCGCCGTAGAACGGCCAGTCGTACTCGGTGTCGGCGGCCGCGTGCACGCCCACGTAGCCGCCGCCCCCGCGGATGTACGACTCGAAGGCGGTCTGCTGGCCGGCGTTCAGCACGTCGCCGGTCGTGCTCATGAAGACGACGGCCTCGTAGTTCGCGAGGTTCGCGGCGGTGAACGCGCCGGCGTCCTCGGTGGCGGTCACCGTGAACCCGTTGGCGGCGCCCAGATCGCGGACCGTCTGGATCCCGGCCGGGATGGAGTCGTGCCGGAACCCGGCCGTCTTGGAGAAGACCAGCACGTCGTACGGATCGTCGGCGATCGCCGGTGCCGGCGCCGCGGCCGGGATCAACATCATCGCCGCGAGGATCTGACCGATCATGGCAACACCCACTTCTGGCTGGCCGCGCCCAGGCAGTCCCAGATGTGGATCTGCTGGCCGTCGGCGGGGTTGTTCTCGAGCACGTCCAGGCAGCGGCCGGACTGGGGGTTCTTCAGCGTGCCGTCGGCCTGCGGCGACCAGACCTGCGCGGCCGAGTTGTTGCAGGTGTAGAGCTGGGCCTTGGTCCCGTTGACGGTCGCGCCGCCGGCCACGTCCAGGCACTTGCCCAGCGCCTGCAGCGAGCCGTTGGTGGCCACCGTCCAGTTCTGCGCGGTGCTGTTGTTGCAGGTGTAGAGCTGGATCTTGGTGCCGTCCGCGGTCTTGGCACCGTCCACGTCGAGGCACTTGCTCGACAGGCCGCGGACCGGGCCGGTGCGGGTGGCCGACCCGGTGTTCAGGGTGAAGGCGTCCAGGTCGTACAGCGCCGCGGTGCCGGAACCGGCGAACGTCAGGTAGAGCGTGGTGGTGGCCGCCGGGGCTCCGCTGATCGTGCCGGTGACGTTGGCGAACGTCTCCCACGACCCGGTCACCGGGACGGTGGCCGAACCGAGCACCGTGCCGGTCGGTGAGCCGGCCCGGATCTGCAGCGTCCCGCCGGTGCCGCCGGAGGAGGCCCGCGCGGTGAACGAGGTGACGCCGGAGAGGCGGTAGGGGGTGAACGCGATCCAGTCGCCGTTGTTGATGTCGCCGACCGTCTTGCCGCCCTCGGCCGCCGTCTTGTCGAACGTGTTGATGCCGGACGAGGTCTTGAAGTGCTCGGCCTGCCGGCGTCGCGGCTGCAGGATGTGCTGCTTGTGCGTGGTCAGGCCGCCGGCGTCGGTGTACTCGGCGTCGAACACCGCGAAGATGTTCGCCGCGCTGTCGTGCTCACCGTCGACCGGGATGGTGATCTGCCCGGAGCAGCCGTTGACCGACGTGATCTGGTGGCCGTGGCTGTCGTGGCCCAGCACGTAGGTCATCTTGGCCCGGGCGCAGTTGATCGAGCCGTCCTCCGGATCGGTGACCGTGAAGGAGAACGGGACCGTGTCGCCGTACGAGAACAGCGATCCGTCCGGCGGGGACGTGATGGTGATCGACGGCGCCGTGTTGCCGACGCCGACCTGGACGCTCGCGGTGCCGGTGGCGCCTGACGGATCCCGGGCGGTGAGCGTCACGTTGTAGGTGCCGTTCGCGGTGTAGGTCTTCGTCGGGTTCGCCGCCGTGGAGGAGGTGCCGTCGCCGAAGTTCCACGAGTAGGTGAGCGCGTCACCGTCCGGATCGGACGACCCGGCGGACGAGAACGCCACGGTGAGCGGCGCCTGGCCGGAGGTCGGGGTCGCGGACGCCACCGGGATCGGCGCCCGGTTCTGTCCGGAGATGTAGTCGAAGCGGTACAGCGCCGAGTTGGCGTCGCCGTTGAAGTAGCCGGTGCCGTAGTCGAGCACGTAGAGCGCGCCCTCCGGGCCGAAGGCCATGTCCATGACCTGCTTGCCTGCCCACGGGAAGGCGTCGATCGTGCCTCGGGAGCCGTCGCTGTTGAGGTGGATCGGCTTGATCCACCCGCGTCCGAGCTCGCCGGCGAAGAACTGGTTGTCCATGGCGGCCGGGAACTTCGTCGGCGAGTTCAGGTTCGGGTCGAAGTGGTAGACCGGGCCGGCCATCGGTGATTCGGAGCCGCCGCCGAACTCGGCCGGGGTGCCGGCGTCGCCGCCGTACCGGATCCAGGCCGGGCGGGCCGGTGGCAGCGTGGTCTGCCCGGTGTTACGGAACGAGTTGTTGGTCGGACCGCCGGCGCAGTTGAACTTCGGGCCGGTGGAGTTGGTCGCGAAATTCCACTCGTTGTAGGTCTCGGTCGTGGTGTTGGTGCCGGTGCAGTACGGCCAGCCGTAGTTGCCCGGGCTGGTGATCCGGTTGAACTCGACCTGGCCGCTGGGCCCGCGCGCGGAGTCGGTGGCGCCCGAGTCCGGTCCGTAGTCGCCGAGGTAGACGACGCCGGTCTGCTTGTCGACGCTCATCCGGAACGGGTTGCGGAAGCCCATCGCGTAGATCTCGGGACGGGTGTTCGCGGTACCCGGGGCGAAGAGGTTGCCCGCCGGGATCGTGTACGTGCCGTTCGGCTGCACCTTGATCCGCAACACCTTGCCGCGCAGGTCGTTGGTGTTGCCGGCGCTGCGCTGCGCGTCGTACGCGGGGTTGCGGTTGGTGCGCTCGTCGATCGGCGAGAACCCGGCCGAGTCGAACGGGTTGCTGTCGTCCCCGGTGGACAGATAGAGGTTGCCGGCGGCGTCGAAGTCGATGTCGCCGCCGACGTGGCAGCAGAGGCCGCGGTCGGCCTTCACGTCGAGCACGTCCACCTTGCTGGCCGTGTTCAGCGTGAAGTTGGCGTTCAGCGTGAAGCGGGACAGCCGGTTGACGCCCTGCCAGGCGGACCAGTCGCTGCCGGTGGGGGGAGCGTCCCCGGCCGGGGTGCTCAGCGGCGGCGCGTAGTAGAGGTAGATGAACCGGTTGGTGGCGAAGCCCGGGTCGACCCCGACGCCCTGCAAACCCTCTTCGTCATGGTTGTAGACGGGCAGCGTCCCGGCCACCGAGGTGGTGCCACTGGCGTCGGTGCGGCGCAGTGTGCCGTCCCGGGCGGTGTGCAGGACCGAGCGGTCGGGGAGCACCGCGATGGCCATCGGCTCGCCCACTTCGGCGACGCCTCGGGCCAGGGTGACCTGCTGGAAGTCGGCCGGATCGATGCTGTGCGCGGTGGCCGGCGCGGGGACGCCCAGTAAGCCTGCGACCAGCAGTGACGATCCAAGCGTGTAGATAAATCGATGCCTGCGACGCATGGCTCCGCCTTAGGGGGATTATTACCGGCGTGTGAACGCGACCCTAGGGCACTTTGCGTCGAGCTGTAAATACTTCTGCGTTCCGGAACAAAAGTCCCACGGCCTACGAGGCGTAATGCAAGATCACGTTGTGAACGTGGTGGGTCTTCTCCGAGCCTCGGAACTCGACCTCGTAGACGTGCTGGCCCACGGTGATGGCGATGTTGCCGGTCGAGAAGTACTGGCCGGCGATGCTCTTGTTGCTCACCACGCTGACGCTGCTGATCTTCGAGTACGGGATGCTCGTGATCGCGAAGCGCTTACCCATGAAGGACTTGTCCTGGATGATCACCCGGCGCGTCGTCAGCCCGATGAAGCCGGTGCCGACGCCGACCGCGTCGTATACCGCGATGATCTGCTCGCCGTCCAGCAGACCGCTCTCGATCTGCTTGTACTGGGCCTTGTTGTCGAACACCGGCTCGGTCATGCACTCCAGATTATTCCTGGCTTCAAAATCGCGTCCGGGGCATGACCCTCGCGAGGCGACTTGGAACTAGGAACTCGAGGCGTTGACCACCGTGCGGTACGCGTCCTCGATACGAGCGGCCAAGGTGACCTGGCCGTCGGTGATCGTGTCTGCTTCGCCCGCACTGAGGCTGATCTGGGTGTGACCGTCCGTACGCCGGATTGCGGGGCGTATGCGCAGTGTGTCGGCCGCTACCTTGATCCGCTCGGTCAGCGCGGCATGCTGGCTGTCGTCACAGACGAGCTCGCGCCGCAACTCGAGACCGTCGCGCTCCCAGCCCTCCAGGAGTCCGAGCGCGTCGGTGAGATAGTCGGAAGAGTTAGCCCCGCGCCGCCGTCTGGCCCGCATCGCCGCACCCCCTTGGCGTCGTTGCCGGCTTGTGGCCAAACTGTCGCCGTGTCGTCATGGTCGGTCCTGACAGTCTTGTCTGCCGCGTCAACTATGTCCACGCCCACATATCCGTGTTCTCCCGACGATCGGGACGGCTCGGGGCAACCTGAACGGTGACTTTTTGTGGCAAGGTCTCACCCCATGCGTCCGGAACGCCCAGTCAGCTCACAGTCGTCACGCAGAGTGATTGTGGCGGCGGTGATCATCATGGGCGGCCGGGTGCTCGCCTGTGAGCGGTCCGCCCCGCCCGAGGTCGCCGGGCGCTGGGAGTTCCCGGGCGGCAAAGTGGAACCGGGGGAGACCGACGCCGAGGCGCTGGCCCGCGAGTGCGCCGAGGAGCTGGGCGTGCGCGTCGAGGTGGGCGCACGGGTCGGCCCGGACGTGCCACTCGCGCACGGCCGGGCCGTTCTCCGGGTCTTCGCGGTCACCCTGCTCGGCGGCGACGTACCGCGCGCCCTGGAACACACCTCGATGCGCTGGCTCGGCCCGGACGAGCTGACCAGCGTGCGGTGGCTCCCGGCGGACAAGCCGATCGTCGCCGAACTGCCTCGATTACTACTGGGAGAAGGTCTTTCGTAGCTCCCTCTTGAGGACCTTGAAGCTGGGGCCGAGCGGCAGCGACTCGACGAACCGGACCTGCCGCGGGTACTTGTGCCGGCCCAGCTTCTCCTTGCTCCACTCGATCAGCTCGTCGGCGGTGATCCCGCCGGGCTCGGGCACCACCACCGCGCAGATCTCCTCACCGAGCGTCGCGTCCGGGATGCCGATCACGGCCACCTGCTGCACCGCCGGATGCCGGGCCAGCGCCTCCTCCACCTCGCGCGGATAGACGTTGAAGCCGCCGCGGATCACCAGGTCCTTCTTGCGGTCGACGATGGTGATGAAGCCCAGCTCGTCCTTGCGGCCCAGGTCGCCGGTGCGGAACCAGCCGTCGACCAGCGCCTCGGCCGTCGCCTCCGGCCGGTTGTGGTAGCCGGCGAAGACACAGTGCCCGCGGACCACGATCTCGCCGAGCTCGCCGGTCGGCAGGAACTCGATGCGCTCGTCGACCTCGGCCCGGGCGATCTCCGCCTCGACGCCCCAGATCGGGTGGCCGATGGTGCCGGGCCGGGTGCCGAACGCCGGCTGGTTGGTGGTCGCCGTCGGCGAGGTCTCGGACAGGCCGTAGCCCTCGTAGATCGGCGAGTGGAAGACCTCGGAGAACTTCTCCAGCACGGCGACCGGGAGCGAGGCGCCGCCGGAGAAGCAGAGCCGCAGGTCGGGCAGCCGGTCCGCCTTCGGCGCCGCTTCCAGCAGGCCGATGAACATGGTCGGCACGCCGTAGAAGATGGTCGCGCCCTCGCGGACCATCAGCTCGATCGCCGCCTCGCCGGTGAACCGGGGCAGCAGGACGAGGGTGCCGCCGGCCCGGAAGGTGCCGTTCATCGCGACGCTCTGCCCGAAGGTGTGGAACAGCGGCAGGCAGCCCATCGAGATGTCGTCGGAATGCGGGTCGTGCACGTCGAACGTGTTCACGGTCGCGTTCATGACCAGGTTCAGGTGGGTCAGCAGCGCGCCCTTCGGCTGCCCGGTCGTGCCGCTGGGGTAGAAGATGACCGCGGTGTCCTCGGCCTCGCGGGTCACGTAGGTGACCAGCGGCTCGGCGGCCGGGATGTCGGCCGTGCTCACCACCCGGATGCCGGCCAGCTCCGAGGCCCGGGTGGCGGTCTCGGTCTGGCTCGGGTGGGCGATCAGCATCGTGGCGCCGCTGTCCTTCAGGACGTACGCCATCTCGTCCGGTGTCAGCAGCAGGTGCACGGGGACGATGACCGCACCGGCGGCCAGGGCGCCGTAGTAGGCGCGGGGGAAGTCGATGACGTTGGGGATCTGCAGGGCGATCACGTCGCCCGGCTGGACCCCGAGCTCGCGCAGGCCGGCGGCGAAGGAGCGGGCCTCCTGCCAGAGCTCGGAGTACGTCAGGCGGGTGCCCGCGTGGTCGATCACCGCCACCTTGTCCGGCCGCCGGCGCGCCGCCTCGGCCAGGATCGTCGCGAGCGAGAGAACGGTCATTCTGAGCCCTCCTTCGGCATGCCCTTCTGGCCCTCGCGGGAGCGGCCGTTCTTGGCCTCCGCCGAGTGTCGCTCGGTGCAGGCGGTCATGCCAGGTGCCCTCCGATCTTGGTGTACCCCCGCAGCAGGTCGCGGGAGATGATCAGGCGCTGCATCTCGTCGGTGCCCTCGTAGATGCGGATCAGGCGGACCGCGCGGTACCAGCGCTCGATCGGCAGCTCGCGGGTGTACCCCATGCCGCCGTGGATCTGCATGACCCGGTCGATCACCCGGTTGACCATGCCGCCGCCGTAGAGCTTGGCCATCGAGGACGCGTGCCGCGGGTCGAGATCCTGGTCGACGGTCCAGGCGGCGCGCAGGATCAGCCAGCGCGCGGCCTCCAGCTCGACCTCGGAATCGGCGATCATCCACTGGATCGCCTGGTTCTCACCGATCTTCCGGCCGAACGTCTCGCGGGTGTTCGCGTACTCGATCGCCATGCCCAGCGCGCGTTCCGCGCTGCCGAGCGCAGCTGATGGGATCAGGTAGCGGCCGCGGCCGATCCACTTCATACCGAGCTCGAAGCCCTGGCCGATCTCGCCGAGGATGTTGCGGGCGGGCACCCGCACGTCGTCGAAGATCAGCGACGCCGGCCGGGCGTCGCCCATCGTCTCGATCACCTCGGAGCGCCAGCCCATCGAGCGGTCCACCAGGAACGCCGTGGTGCCCCCGCCGCGGACGCCCTTCTCCTTGTCGGTGACCGCGACGACGATGCAGAAGTCCGCGTCGTTGCCGTTGGTGATGAAGGTCTTCTCGCCGTTCAGCACCCAGTCGTCGCCGTCCTGGCGGGCGCTGAGCTTGATGTTCGCCGCGTCCGACCCGGCGCCCGGCTCGGTGATGGCGAAGCAGGAGATGCGGTCGCCCTCGATGGTCGGCAGGAGGAACTCGCGCTTCTGCTCCTCGTTGGCGTAGTACAGGATGTTGTCCGCCTCGCCGCCGAAGCTGAACGGCACGTACGTGCGGCCCACCTCGGTCCAGATCAGGGACTGCATCAGCGCGGGGAGCTCCATGCCGCCGTACTGCTCGGGTGTGCCCAGGCCCCAGTAGCCGAACTTCTTCGCCTTCTGCCGGAGCTCGACGAGTTCGCCGCGCTCCAGGCCTTTCTGGCCCTTGCGCTCTCGCCGGAGCACCTCGGCCTCCAGCGGCATCACCTCCTTCGCGATGAATTGCCGTGCTGTATCGCGGATCGCGCGTTCCTCATCGCTCAGAGAGAAGTCCATGTGGATAAACTAGCGGTGTAAGTTTTAACACGTCCAGTGCAACTTTTGGAGGCTCCATGGCTCGGCCCCGGCAGGTCCTGCTCAGCCGCGAGCGGATCGTCGACGCCGCGGCCGCGCTGGTCGACGCCGAGGGACTGGAGGCGGTGTCCGTGCGCAGGCTCGCCACCGAGCTGGGCGTCGCCGGACCGTCGCTGTACAACCACTTCGGCACGAAGGCAGAGATTCTGGACGCCGTTGCCGACGCGGTGATCCTGCGGGTCGACATCTCGGCGTTCGAGGCCCACGAGTGGGGCAAGGCGCTGCGGCTCTGGGCGCAGTCGTACCACGCCGTGCTCAGCGCCCACCCCAACATCGTGCCGGTGCTGGCCCGCGGCCCCGGCCGCAACCCGGCCGCGCTGGCGATGGCCGACGCGGTCTACGGCGCGCTGATCCGGGCCGGCTGGTCGCCGTCCCGGGCCACGCACATCGGTGCGCTGCTGCGCTACCTGGTCACCGGTTCCGCGCTGGGGTCGTTCGCCCTCGGCTTCCCCGAGGACCCGGAGCTGTACGCGCACTATCCTCACCTCCATCACGCCCACCACCTCGCCGAACACCGCGAGCGGGTGGACGAGGGAGCGTTCGTCCTCGGCCTGGAGACGCTGGTCTCCGGCCTCGAATCCCAGCTGCAGAGCGAGGCGGAACGATGACGTTGACCCGAGACAAACGCCTGATCCGAGACAAGCTCCTCATCGGTGGAGGCTGGGTGGCCCCGGCTTCCGACGGCGTGATCGAGGTGATCAACCCGGCCACCGAGGAGGTGCTGGGCACGGTTCCGGAAGGCACCGCGGCCGATGTCGACGCCGCCGTCGCCGCGGCACGTGCGGCCTTCGACGGCTGGGCCGGCACCCCGATGGCCGAACGCGGCGCGGCGCTGGATCGCCTGCACACCGCGTTGTCCGCACGGGCAGCCGACATCGCCGAGACCGTCGGGCTCGAGCTGGGCACGCCGCTCAAGATCGCCCAGATGGTCCAGGCGGGTCTTCCCCTCTCGGTTCTCCGGGGGTACGCCGACCTGGCCGCGCAACCGGTGACCGAGCAGACCATCGGCAACTCGCTGGTCGTCCGCGAACCGGTCGGCGTGGTCGGCGCGATCACCCCGTGGAACTACCCGCTGCACCAGGTGGTGGCCAAGGTGGCGGCCGCCTTGGCGGCGGGCTGCACCGTGGTGCTCAAGCCGAGCGAGCTGACGCCGCTGACCGCGTACCTGCTGGCCGACGCGGCCGTCGAGGCGGGCCTGCCCGACGGGGTGTTCAACCTGGTCACCGGCACCGGGCCGGTGGTCGGCTCGGCGATCGCCGGCCACCCCGACGTGGACATGGTCTCGTTCACCGGAAGCACCGCGACCGGCCGGGCCATCTCGCACGCCGCCGCCGACCGGATCGCCAAGGTCGCGCTGGAGCTCGGCGGGAAGTCGGCCAACGTGATCCTGGAGGGCGCCGACGTGACCCGGGCGGTCAAGACCGGGGTGGCCAACGCGTTCCTCAACTCCGGGCAGACCTGCACCGCCTGGACCCGGATGCTGGTGCACCGCAGCCTCTACGACGACGCGGTCGCGCTGGCCGGCCAGGTCGCGGCGGCGTTCACCGTCGGCGACCCGTTCGACCCGGCCACCCGGCTCGGCCCGCTGGTCTCGGCGGCGCAGCGGGAACGGGTGCGCGGGTTCGTCGAGCGGGCCGAGGCCAAGCTGATCGCCGGCGGGCTGGATGCTCCCGTACCCGAGAAGGGGTTTTTTGTGGCCCCGACGGTCTTCGCCGACGTCGACCCGGACAGTGAGCTCGCGCAGGAGGAGATCTTCGGGCCGGTGCTGTCGATCATCCCGTTCGACGACGACGACCACGCCGTACGGATCGCCAACAACTCGAAGTACGGCCTGGCGGGCGGCGTCTGGGGCGAGCCGGAGCGGGCGATCGCGGTGGCCCGGCGGTTGCGGACCGGCGCGGTGGACGTCAACGGTGGCGCGTTCAACCCGCGGGCGCCGTTCGGCGGCTACAAGCAGTCCGGCGTGGGGCGCGAGCTCGGTGCGTTCGGACTGGAGGAGTTCCAGCAGGTGAAGGCCATTCAGCGATGACCGCCCGGGTGAACGCGGTGGTGGTGCGCGCCGCCGGTGAGGCGCCGGAGATCGCCGAGCTGCAGTTGCCGGAGATCGGTCCGGGCCAGGTCCGGGTACGCATCCGCGCGGCCGGGGTGTGCCACTCCGACCTGTCCATGGTGAACGGGACGCTGCGCCCGCCGTACCCGCTGGTGCTGGGTCACGAGGCGGCCGGCGAGGTGCTCGAGGTCGGCCAGGGTGTGACGACCGCGGCGGTCGGCGACCACGTGGCGCTGAACTGGCAGCCCGCCTGCCGCATGTGCTGGTTCTGCACGCATGGGCAGCCGTGGCTGTGCGCCACCACGAGCGGCATCGCGGCGCTGGAGAACGGCAGCACGCTCGACGGCGTCCCGGCGCACGTGACCCTGGGGCTGGGCGCCTTCGCCGAGCAGGTGGTCGTGCCACAGAACGCGGTCATCGGCGTACCCCGGGAATTGGATTGGGCCCCTGCCGCGCTGCTCGGGTGCGCGGTGCTGACCGGGACCGGCGCGGTCCGCAACGCCGCGCGCGTGGCCGCCGGCGAGTCGGTGCTGGTGATCGGCCTCGGCGGCGTCGGACTGTCGGTCGTCGCGGCGGCCCGTGCGGCGGGCGCGGGCACGGTGCTCGCGGTGGACGTCAGCGAGTCGAAGAAGGCGCTCGCCGAGGCGGCCGGGGCGACCGAGTTCCTGGTCGCGTCGGAGGCACTGTCCAAAGAGGTGCGCACCCGGACCGAGGGACGAGGCGCGGACCACGCGTTCGAGTGCGTGGGCCGGTCGGCGACGATCCGGGCCGCGTGGCGGGCGACCCGGCGCGGCGGCCAGGTGACCGTGGTCGGCATGGGCCGGCACGACGACATGGTCGAACTCAGCGCGCTGGACATCTTCTCGTCGGCGCGCACGCTGCGATCCTCGGTCTACGGCAACGCCGACCCGGACGCCGAGATCCCGGCGCTCGCAGCCGACGTGCTGGCCGGCACGCTGTCGATCGACCACCTGGTCACCGACCGGATCGGACTGGCCGACGTGCCGGCCGCCTTCGACCGGATGAGCCGCGGCGAGGGCGCCCGCTCGGTCGTGCTGCTCTAAGCCAGGTCCGTTCCCGGCCCGCCGGTCTGCCCGCTGACGGTTGCTGCCGCCGTTCGGGCTGTGGTCGTTCGGGCTGTGGTCGTTCGCGCGGTAGTAGGAGCGAGTCTGATTGGTAGGTGCGGGCGGGAGTGGTGGGACCGTGCGGCTGGGCTAGATCTTCGCCCCGGAGCGGGGCTAACGTCGCTCGCTCAGGTTGAGCATCGACTCGTGCACCTGGGCGGGGGGCAGCGGTCCGACGGGCAGTGGGCGGGGTGGACCCGTCCGCAGCCCGTCGAGGGTCAGGGCCAGGGAGCGGCGCCAGGCGTCCGGGGCGGTGCGCGCGGTGGCCCGCACGACGTTCGCGGTCGACCAGAAGAGGAACGACAGGTCCTCGGTCGCGAAGTCCGGGGCGCAGGACGCCGGCCTGGCGGGCCCGCTCGACGAGCGGCCGGATCCACTCCAGCTGGGCGTCGCAGATCGCGAGCGCCGGGTGGTCGCCTTCGCGTACTCGGCGTAGCCCGGGTAGGCGGTGGTGATCAGGCTCCAGAGGCGCGCGTACTCCTCGTCGGGGACCTCGGCGGCCAGCACCGCGATCGTCTCGGTGCCCACCTCGGCCGAGACCTCCGGGTGGGCCTTGAGGTTGTCGCACCAGGCCGGATTGACCGGGGCGCCACCCATCGACGCGACGATCAGCAGCGCGCCCTCGTGGCGCAGGTAGGCGAGAGAGCTCACCCGTTCGATCCCGGTCCGCGCGCCCCGACGGTGCAGGAGCAGCATCTCCGAGTCCTCGAAGGGGGGCCCGACCCTGCCGCCGTTCGCCCGGAACTGGGCGATAACCCCGGCGTTCACGGCGGCGATCGAGTCGGCGGTGAGTTCGCCGTTCTGGGCCTGCTCGGTGAGTTCCTGGCGTTCGTCCACGCCTCTACAACGGACGGACCGCGCCGGGTTCACCGTTCCGCGGACAGCAGGGCGGAGACGGTACGCCGGAGGATCGCGGCGGCGGCCTCGGTGCTCAGCTCCATCGGGGTGCGCAGCGTGTCCCACGTGTTCCACATGCTGACGACCGTGATCGTGTTGAGGAGTTCCTGGTCGCCGTCGATCTCGGCGGCGAAGAGCGTGGCCACCTCGTCGCGGGCGCGTTCCATGTGCAGCTTGCGGTAACGCTGCAGGGCCGGCGAGAACGGCTCCTTCAGCGCGGACGCGCGGGCCGCCGGCGCGACCAGGTCGTTGAGCTTGGCGCGCTGGTTGCAGTACGCCTCGATGCGCTCGGCCAGCGGCAGGTCGGCGGAGATCGGCTGGTGGGCCGCGTCCCGGCGTTCGAGTATCCGCTGCGCGCTCGCCGTCATCAGCGCTTCCATGTCGGCGAAGTGGCTCCACAGCGCACGCAGGGAGACCCCGGCCAGCTTGGCGATGCGGTCGGCCGTCGGACGCATGTCACCGTCGGTGATCAGGCTGACGTGCGCGTCCACGATGGCGTTGCGGGTGCGTTCGGACCGGGCGGTGCGGCCGTCCACGCGCGGGGTCGGTGTGGTCATCGTGGGCTCCGGTATCGGTTGATCTCGCGCCGGGCCAGGGAGCGCTTGTGCACCTCATCCGGCCCGTCGGCCAGTCGGAGAGTACGTGCCGACGCCCACAGCCTCGCCAGCGGTGTGTCCTGGCCCACTCCCGCGGCGCCGTGTGCCTGGATCGCCTTGTCCAGGATCCACTCGACCGTCGCCGGAGTAACGATCTTGATGGCCTGGATCTCGGTGTGCGCGCCCTTGTTGCCGACCGTGTCCATCAGCCAGGCGGCCTTGAGTACGAGCAGCCGGGCCTGCTCGATGCGGACCCGGGCCTCGGCGATCCAGTCCTGCACGACGCCCTGCTCGGCCAGCGGCTTGCCGAACGGCTCGCGGGCCAGCGCCCGGGTGCACATCAGCTCGAGGGCCCGCTCGCCCATGCCGATCAGCCGCATGCAGTGGTGGATCCGGCCGGGTCCGAGGCGCGCCTGCGAGATGGCGAAACCGCCGCCTTCCTCGCCGATCAGGTTCGTCGCCGGCACGCGTACGTCATCGAAGAAGACCTCGGCGTGCCCACCGTGATCGCCGTCGTCGTAACCGAACACCGTCATGCCGCGCTTGACCGTCACGCCCGGTGTGTCCCGGGGGACCAGGATCTGGCTCTGCTGCACGTGCCGGGCCGCGTCCGGGTCGGTCTTTCCCATCACGATGAAGATCTTGCAGTTCGGGTTCATCGCGCCGGAGATGTAGAACTTGTGCCCGTTGATCACGTAGTCGTCGCCGTCCCGGACGATCCGGGTGCCGATGTTGGTGGCGTCGGAGGAGGCCACCTGCGGCTCGGTCATCGCGAACGCGGACCGGATCTCGCCGGCCAGCAGCGGCCTCAGCCACCGCTCCTGCTGCGCGGGCGTGCCGAACTCGGCCAGCACCTCCATGTTGCCGGTGTCCGGGGCGGCGCAGTTCAGCGCGGCAGGCGCGATGGACGGGCTGCGGCCGGTGATCTCGGCCAGCGGCGCGTACTGCACGTTGGTCAGGCCGGCGCCGTGCTCGCCGGGCAGGAAGAGGTTCCACAGCCCGCGCGCCTTCGCCTCGGCCTTCAGCGGCTCCAGCGACGCCGGCGGTCCCCAGCCGTCCGCCTCGTAGCCGGCCTCCAGCGGATAGACGAACTCGTCCATGAAGGCGAGGAGCCGCTTGCGGTAGTCCTCGGTCTTCTCGTCGTATGCGAAGTCCATCTAACCCTCCAGAGCCTCGTGCCCCTGCGTGACCAAAGGCGCCACCATACGACCGACCGTCTCGAATCCCGCACCGACGGTCTGGCCGTGCACATAGCGGAAATGGACGCCTTCCAGAATCACGGCGAGCTTGAAACACGCGAACGCGATGTACCAGTGCAGGTCGCTGACGTCCCGTTTGCTGCGCTCGGCGTACCGGGCGGCCAGCTCGGGCAGCGTCGGGTGGCCGGGCACGGTCAGCGGCGACCGCGGCTCGCCGTTCTTGTCGAGCAGCGGGCGGCCCGCGTAGACCTGCATCAGGGCGACGTCGCTGAGCGGGTCGCCGAGCGTCGACATCTCCCAATCGAGCACCGCGCTGACCGTCAGGTCGTCGGCGATCAGCACGTTGTCCAGCCGGAAGTCGCCGTGCACCACGGCGCCGTCGCCTTCCGGCACGTGCACCGCGAGCCGGGCGTGCAGCTCGTCGATGCCCGCCACGTCGCGGCTGCGGGAGGCGTCCAGCTGCTTCTTCCACCGGCGGACCTGGCGCTCGTTGAAGCCCTGCGGCCGCCCGAAGTCGCCCAGCCCGATCGCCTCGGGGTCGAGCGCGTGCAGGTCGGCGAGCGTGTCGACCAGGTGGAGGGTGAGCGCGCGCATCCGCTCGGCGCCCAGCGCCTCCAGGTCGGCGACGTCCCGGTAGATCCGGCCGGTCGCGTGCTCCATCAGGTAGAACGGCGCGCCGATCACGTCGGGGTCGGTGCAGAGCAGCACCGGCGCCGGTGCGGGGAAGCCGGCCGCGGACAGGGCGGACAGCACCTTGTGCTCGCGGGACATGTCGTGAGCGGTGGGCAGCACGTGACCCAGCGGCGGGCGGCGGAGCACCCAGCGCTGGTCACCGTCGGTCACGGCGTACGTCAGGTTGGACCGCCCGCCCGCGAACATGGTCGCGGTCAACGGGCCGGTCTTCAGGTGGGCCCGCAGGGCGTCGAGGTCGAGCCCCTTCACTCGATGCTCCGCTGGATCTTGTTCATGCCGGCCAGCCAGCGGTCCGGGTCGGCGGCCCGGCGCTGGGCGTACTCGGCCACCTCGGGGTGCGGCAGGATCAGGAAGCCGTCGTCGTCGATGCGCGAGGCCACCACCTCGGCCACCTCGCTCGCCTCCAGCGCGCTGTCCGCGAGCAGGGAACTGCTGGCCGAGCTGCTGTCGCCGCGCAGCATCATGTCGGTGCGGACGCCCTGCGGGCACAGCGCCTGCACCTTGATGCCGCGGTGGGCGTACGTGGCCCGCAGCCACTCGGCGTAGGCCAGCGAGGCGTGCTTGGTGACCGAGTACGTGGCGCTGCCCAGCAGGGTCAGCAGGCCGGCCGCGGACACGGTGACCAGCAGGTGGCCGCTGCCCGCCGCCAGCCAGCGGGGCAGGAGCGCGCGGGACGCGTACACGTGGCTCATGACGTTGACCTGGAAATCACGCTGCCACGCGGCGTCCGGCGTCTCCGGGCCGCCACCGGTCAGCACCCCGGCGTTGGCGCAGAAGAGGTCGATGCCACCGAGTTCGTCCCAGGCGACGTCGACGAGCCGCGCGATGTCCGCCTCGCTCCCGGCGTCGCCCGGGACGGCTCGCCCCCCGATCTCGGCGGCCACCGCCGATGCGGCCGCCTCATCAAGGTCGTTCACGACGACGCTCGCGCCCCCGGCGGCGAACCGGCGGGCCAGCGCGGCACCGATCCCGCCGCCGGCGCCGGTGACCACGACCCGTTTCGGCGAGCTCACTGGACCGACCCGGTCAGCGTCACGCCGCCGTCGACGACCAGCGTCTGGCCGGTGATCCAGCCCGCGTCCCCGGAGCACAGGAAGGCCACCGCGCCGGCCACGTCCGCCGGCACGCCGAGCCGCTTCAGCGGGTAGGTCGCCGCGACCTCGGCCTCCCGGCCCTCGTAGAGCGCGGTGGCGAACCTCGTCTTGACCACCGCGGGCGCCACGGCGTTCACCCGGACCATGGGCGCGAGCTCGACGGCAAGCTCCTCGGTGAGGTGGATCAGCGCCGCCTTGGTGACGCCGTAGAAGGCAATGCCGGGCGCCGGGCGCACGCCGGAGACCGACGAGATGTTCACGATCGAGCCGCCGGTGTCGGCCAGCCCGCCGCGCAGCGCCTCCTGCACCCAGCCGAGCGTGCCGAGCACGTTGACGTCGAGCATCTTGCGGGCGGCGCTCAGATCGAGAGACGCGAGCGGACCGTACGCCGGGTTGATGCCGATGTTGTTGACCAGCGTGGTGACCGGGCCGAACGTGGTCCTCGCGGCGTCCACGACGGCGGCACGGTGCTCGGGGTCGTCGCCCTTGCCGGCCACACCGATCGCCACGTCGGGGCCGCCCAGTTCCTTGGCCGCGGTCTCCAGCGCCTCCGCGTTGCGCCCGGTGACGACGACCTTGGCGCCGTCGGCGACGAACCGCTGGGCGATGGCGAAACCGATGCCTCGGCTGGCCCCCGTCACGATCGCGACGCTCATCCACATCTCCTGTCAACAATTTGCACTTGGACTGCAAACATTAGTCGCGCGCAGGCCCGCCGCCAACCATCTCCCGTGCGGCGGCGGGCCGCAAGCGATGCGTCAGGACGCGGCGGGGATGCCGTTGGCCGGAGGCGTCGCGGGCTGCTGCGCGTACTCCTGAACGGGCCCGTCCTTCTCGTCCGTCTCATAGGTCGGGCCGAAGTAGGCGGCCTTGCCGCCGGTGATCTTCGTCAGGCGCATGCCACCGTAACCGGAGTGGTCGTCCTTCGAGTAGCGCAGCGGGGCCAGGCCCGGGCCGCCGGTGAACCCGTTCTTCTGCACCGCCTCGATGATGCCCTCGCGGGTCAGATCCTTGCCCGCGGCCTGCAGGGCCTGCACCAGCAGGTACGCCCCCGACATGCCGTAGACGATCAGGTTGTCGAACTCGGCGTTGCCGTTGTGCTCGGCGTTGACCTTCTTGAAGAGCTGAATCCAGGGGTTGCCGTCGTCGGTGTTCAGCGGCAGATAGTTGTCGGCGACGACGCCCTCGAGCAGGGCCGGCGCCGCGGCGCCCAGCGTCCTGGTCAGCGTGGTCGGGTCGGCGCCCACATTGGACACCACGAACTGCGGCTTGTAGCCGATCTTCGCCGCGGTGCCGAGCGAGAGGGCGGTGAAGCCCGGGATGGTGCCCAGCATGACGACCTCGCAGCCGGCCGCCTTGAACGCGCCGATCTGCGGGCCGACGTTCGGGTTGCTGGTCACGTAGGTCTGCTTGGCCGCCACCGGGGCGCCGAGGCCCTTCTCGAAACCGATCAGGCTGTCCCGGCCGAAGTCGTCGTCCTGACCGAGGAAGCAGGTCTTCTTCCCGGCCCACGTGGTCTTGACGTACGTGCCGAGGATCTTGCCCTCGACCGTGTAGTCCGGGTTGAACCCGAACGTGCCCGGATACTTCTGCGGCTGGTCCCAGCTGCGGCTGCCCGAGCTGACGAAGAGATCCGGCACCCGGTTGGTCTTGAGGAAGTCCAGCACGCCGGTGTGCGTCGGCGTGCCCAGGCCGTTGAAGATCGCGAAGACCTTGTCCTGGAGTACGAGCTCACGCACCACCTGCTGGGTGGTCGCCGGGTTGTACGTGTCGTCCATGACCTTGTAATTGATCTTCCGGCCGTGCACGCCGCCGTTCGCGTTCACGTAGTCGAAGTACGCCTTGCTGGCCGGCGCGATCTTCGAATAACCGGCCGCCGCCGGTCCAGTGAGCGGCATGTGCGTGCCGATCAGGATCTCCGTGTCGGTCACGCCGGGGGTGTTGCCCGACCCGCCTCCGCTGCTGCCACCGCCGTCGTCGCTCGTACAGGCCGCCGTCGTCAGGAGAAGGGCGACGACGGCCAGCTTCGCGATATGTCTCATGTCAGGCCTTTCGCTTCGGGAGGAGCTTCTTGGCGTTCGGGAGGAATTTCTTCAGGGAGGCGATCCCGCCGGGGAACGCGAGCATCACGACGATCAGGACCACCCCGAAGATGGCGAGGGGGAGGTTGCCCTCCAGGCGCTGCGCGACCGCGGCGGAGACGTCGAACGAGTCGGTCAGCGAATGAGTGGTGGCCGGCAGGACCACCAGCAGCACGGCGCCCCACAGCGCGCCGGCCAGGCTGCCCAGGCCACCGATGACGATCGCCATCAGCAGAAAGAGGGACAGGGTCAGGGGGAACGCGCCGGGACTGACACTCTGCGAGAGCACGGCGATCAGCGCGCCGCCCAGACCGGCGCAGGCCGCACTGACCACAAAGGCCATGACCTGGGTACGCGCGACATTGATGCCGGCCAGCCGTGCGGCGGCCTCGTCGTCACGCACCGCCGTGAGGTTGCGGCCGAACCGGCTGCGGACCAGGTTCGCCAGGAACAGCAGGGTGACCAGGGCGCCCGCCCAGGCCAGCCAGGCCTGCCAGCGCTCGTACGGGAAGTCGTAGCCCAGGGCCAGCGGCGGTGGGTCGACCGACACCGACAGTCCCTGGTCGCTGTTGAACGTGGTGTCGAACGTGCTGGCGATCGCCGGCACCACCACCGCGACGGCCAGGGTGAGCCCGGCCAGGTACGGCCCGCGCAACCGCGCCGCGGCCAGCCCGACCACCGCCCCCACGGCCGTGGTGACCACGATCGCGGCGAGCACCGCCACCAGCAGCGTCCACTGCCCCTGGCCGGCGAGCTTGTTCTGGGTCATCGCGAGCGTGTACGCCCCGACCGCCATCAGTGCGCCGTGCCCCAATGAGAGCTGGCCGTTCAGTCCGGTGAGGACGGTCAGTCCCGCTGTCACGCAGAGGTAGGCGCCGACCGTGGCGAGCTGATAGTTCCGGAACGGTGGCAGCGCATAGCTCAGCGCCAGAATGACGACCGCGCCGAGCAGCATGAGCGCGAGATGTCGATATAGAGAAAGTGCGTTCTTTCCTTTTTCGGTTGGCACTTTGGCGGGCGCGCGTTCCCTCAGGTCGGTCATGCCGCCCTCGCCTTCACCGAGCCGAACAGCCCGCCGGGTCTGCCGAGCAGGACCACGAGCAGGAGGACCAGCACCGCGATCGGCGCCACGGTCGCGCCGAGATAGCCGCTGACATAGGAGAGCAGCAGGCCGACGATCACACCGCCGACCACCGCGCCGATCGCGCTGTCCAGGCCGCCCACCACCGCGGCGGTGAACGCCGACACGAACACGATGTCCATGGCGTTCGGGTGCAGGCCCAGCTCGGTGGGGATGACCAGCATCCCGGCCAGCGACCCGACCGCCGCGGCCAGCGCCCAGCCGAGCGTCAGCATCCCGCCGACGTTCACACCGAGCAGCCGCGACACGTCCGGCGCGAACGCCGCCGCCCGCATCCGCAGCCCGACCGCGGTTCGCGTGAACAGCAGCACCAGCAACGCCACCACCGCGATCACCGCGGCGAACACCCACAGGTCGAACCGGGACAGCAGCGCGACACCGCCGACCACGAACGCGTCCCGGCTGAACGGTGCCCCGGCCGGCCGGAACTCGTTGCCGTAGATCATCCCCAGCACCGCCTGGATCACCAGGACCAGACCGAGCGCGACGACCACGCCGTTCAGCGGGGACGAATGGTCGACGAAGCGCATCACCACCCGTTCCACCCCGGCGCCCAGCAGCAGGCCGCCGACCAGCGCCACCGCGAAGCCCAGCCAGTACGAGCCGGTCGCGGTCGCCACCGAGTAGCCGGCGTACGCGGTCGCCACGGCCATCGCGCCCTGGGCGAAGTTGACGATCCGCGCCGCGCGCCAGATCAGCACCAGGGACAGCGCGAACGCGGCGTACACCGCGCCCCGGCTGAGCCCGTCGAAGGTGAGGAAGATGAAACGGTCCATGCGGCGGCCCTCTCAGAAACCCAGGTACGCGTGGCGGAGTTCGTCGTCGGTCCGCAGCGTCGCCGCGTCGTTGCGGGTGACGACGCGACCCAGCGACATCACGACGCCGATGTCCGCGATGGACAGTGCGCTGCGCACGTTCTGCTCGACCAGCAGGACGGTCATGCCGGTGCTGTTCCGCAGGTCGCGCAGCAGCGCCATGATCTGGGCGATGACCCGCGGCGCGAGGCCCAGCGACGGCTCGTCGAGCAGCATCAGGCGCGGGCGGCCGATCAGGGCCCGGCCCAGCGCGAGCATCTGCCGTTCGCCGCCGGAGAGCTGATGCCCGGGGTGGCGCTTGCGGCGGGCCAGCGGCTCGAACAGCTCGTAGACCTCGTCCAGCGCCTTGCGAGCGTCGGCCTTGTCGGAGCGCCACAGGCCGCCGAGCCGCAGGTTCTCGTCGACGGTCAGCTCGGTGACCACGCCGCGGCCCTCGGGCACGTGCGCGATGCCGCGGCGCACCATCTGCTCGACCTTGGTGGTGCGCAGGTCGGCGCCGTCCAGCCGGATCTCGCCCGAGGTGGGTTTGACCAGACCGCTGAGCGTACGCAGAAGGGTGGTCTTGCCCGCGCCGTTGGCGCCCATCACCGCGACGATCTGACCCTGCTCGATGCTCAGATCAATGTCATGGAGTACGGGCGCCGCGCCGTAACCCGCGGTCAGCCCTTTGACCTCCAGCAGCGCGGTCATGCTGTGCCCACCTCTCGCATGCCCTTCTGGCCCTCGCCTTTGAGGCCGTTGGCAGGTGTCGGGTGGTGCCGCTCGGTGCAGGCGGTCATGCTGTGCCCACCTTTCGCATGCCCTTCTGGCCCTCGCCTTTGAGGCCGTTGGCAGGTGTCGGGTGGTGCCGCTCGGTGCAGGCGGTCATGCTGCCGCCTCCCCGAGGTAGGCCTCGGTGACCGCCTCGTTGCTGCGGATCTCGGCCAGCGTGCCGAACGCGACCGGCTTGCCGAAGTCCAGCACGAGGATGTCGTCGCAGACCGCCATCACCAGGTCCATGTGGTGCTCGACCAGCAGCACCGAGCAACCCAGCTCGCGGATCAGCGCGCCGAGCTCGGTGATCTCCTCGGCGCCCAGCCCGCCGGCCGGCTCGTCGAGCAGCAGCAGCCGCGGCTCGGCGACCAAGGCTCGGGCCAGCGCCACCCGCTTGCGGACGGCGTAGGGGAGCCCGCCGGGCAGCACGTGGGCATACTCGTCGACGCCGCAGCGCCGCAGCGCCTCCATCGCGTCGTCGCGCAGCCGGCGCTCGTCCCGATCGGAGCGCGGCAGCCCGAACAGCGCGGAGACGAACCCGGTGCGCGCCGCGTGGTCGGTGCCGGCCAGCACGTTGTCGAGGACGGACATGCCGGCGAACTGCCCGACGCCCTGCAGGGTGCGGGCGATCCCGAGCCGGGTGAGCCGGTGCGGCCGGGGTCGCAGCGGCTTGCCGTCCAGCGTGATGCTGCCCGTGGTCGGCGGCACGAACCCGCACACGACGTTGAAGAGCGTGGTCTTTCCGGCGCCGTTGGGGCCGATCACCCCGACCGTACGGCCGGGCGGAACGCGCAACGACACGTCGTCGAGGGCCACCAGCCCGCCGAACCGCACGCCGATGTGGTGCAGGGCGAGGCCCTGGTTGTCGTCGTCGGGATCCTGCTCAGCCATCGACCCACCTCACCTGAAGAGGAGCGGTTCTGCGGGCACACAGAAGAGCGTCCACAGAGGAGGACGCTGGGTGGTAAACTTATTACACTGCGAGTGTAAGTTTCTCGATCCGCTTGTCAATGGTCTTGTTGCACGGATGTTTCCAACCGTGCTTGCCATTCTGCGCCATCCATCGACAGATGGCGATGTGTTGATCAAGCAACCCCGGCCGGACGGAACTGGACGCTCACGCGCGGGCCGACCGGTTTGGCCGTTTTCGGGATCGCGTGCTCCCAGGTGCGCTGGCAGGAGCCGCCCATCACGATCAGGTCGCCGTGGCCCTGCGGGAGGCGCAGCGTCTCGTGGCCACCCGCTCGCGGGCGCAGCATGAGATTGCGGGGCGACCCGAACGACACGATCGCGACCATGGTGTCGTCGGTCGCCGAGCGGCCCAGGGTGTCGCCGTGCCAGGCGACGCTGTCGCGGCCGTCGCGGTAGAGGCACATGCCGGCGGAGACGAACTCCTCGCCCAGCTCGTCGGCGTAGTAGGCGTTCAGTCGCTGTTTCGCCTCGGTCAGCGCCGGGTGCGGCAGGTCCTCGTGGCCGCCGAACCACCGCAGCAGCCGGGGCACGTCGACCACGTCGTCATACATCTGCCGGCGCTCGGCACGCCAGTCGACGTCGGCCAGCAGCGTCTCGAAGACGGCGTCGGAACCCCGCACCCAGCCGGGCAGCACATCGACCCAGGCGCCGGCGGTCAGGGTGTGCCGAACGAGACGGCCCGGCAGCGGCTCGATCGCCGCGGCCGGGCCGCTCATCAGGTCGAACATCGACGGCTGGTAGGCGGTCACGCCACCACTCTACGCCGCCCTCGTACGCGTGTGCTAATCCTTGTCGGGGGTCGGGTGGTGGTAGGTCACCCGGTCGCTCGGCAGCGGGAACTCGTGGTCGTCACCGAACGGCGACGGCCCGCCCTGCTTCTGCGACAGGATCTCGGCCACGTCCAGCTTGCCGTCGGGGCCGACGGCCGGCGGCTCCGGCTGACGGGCGCTGGAGAACGGAGTCGAGGTGCCCGACGCGACGCCGGTGACGCCCATCGTGTTGCTCGGCGCCATGTTCTCCCGCTCGTGGCGCGACGGGGTGGCCTTGTCCTGCTTCTCCAGCTCGTCCCGGCGGAAGATCTTGCGGCCCAGCCACACCAGCGGGTCGTACTTGTTGTCGACCACGCGCTCCTTCATCGGGATGATCGCGTTGTCGGTGATCTTGATGTGCTCGGGGCAGACCTCGGTGCAGCACTTGGTGATGTTGCAGTAGCCCAGGCCCTGGTGATCGCGGGAGTAGTTCTTCCGGTCCGTACGCGCGTCGAGCGGGTGCATGTCCAGCTCGGCGGCCCGGATGAAGAACCGAGGCCCGGCGAACGCCTCCTTGTTCTCCTCGTGGTCGCGGACCACGTGGCAGGTGTTCTGGCAGAGGAAGCACTCGATGCACTTGCGGAACTCCTGGGACCGCTCCACATCGACCTGCTGCATCCGGTACTCGCCCGGCGCGACACCCTCCGGCGGCGCGAAGGCCGGCGTCTCCCGGGCCTTCTCGTAGTTGTACGACACGTCGGTGACCAGGTCGCGGATGACCGGGAAGGTCCGCAGCGGCGTGATCGTGATCGTCTCGTCGTCGGTGAACGTGGACATCCGCGTCATGCAGCCCAGCTTGGGCATGCCGTTGATCTCCATCGAGCAGGACCCGCACTTGCCGGCCTTGCAGTTCCACCGGCACGCGAGGTCCGGGGTCTGCGTGGCCTGCAGCCGGTGGATGACGTCGAGGACCACCTCGCCCTCGTTCACCTCGACGTCGAAGTCCTGGATCTCGCCGCCGGACGAGTCGCCCCGCCAGACCTTGAAGTGGCGCTTGGTACCCATTACTTCGCCTCCCCAGACAGGGCGTCGATCGCCGTCAGCTCGTCGTCCGTCATGTACTTCGACAGCTCGGTCCGGTCGAACAGCTGGATGAGCTCGTCCCGCATCGTCGGGACCGGCTTGCGTTCCAGGTGCACGTCGCCGTCCGAGTCGAGCGAGCAGATCAGGTTGAGCAGCCGCCACTGCGGGTTCATCCCGGGGAAGTCCTCGCGGGTGTGACCGCCGCGCGACTCCTCACGCTCCAGCGCCGCCTTCGCGGTGCAGATCGAGACGACCAGCATGTTGCGCAGGTCGAGAGCCAGGTGCCAGCCCGGGTTGTACTTGCGGCCGCCGATCGCGCCCACGTTCGCCACCCGCAGTTCGAGCTCCTCGAGCCGCTTCAGCGCGTCGGTCAGCTCGCCCTCACGGCGGATGATGCCGACCAGGTCACCCATCACCACCTGCAGGTCCTGCTGCAACGTGTACGGGTTTTCCCCGCTCTGCCGGCTCAACGGCGCGAGCGCGACGTCGACCGCCTGCTCGACGTCCGCCGTCGCGACCTTCGGCCGTTTCGCCAGGGCGTCGGTGTACGCCGCCGCGTGCTCACCGGCCCGCTTGCCGAACACCAGCAGGTCGGAGAGCGAGTTGCCGCCGAGCCGGTTGGAGCCGTGCATGCCGCCGGACACCTCGCCGGCCGCGAACAGGCCCTCCACCTCGCCGAACGCCGCGCCCGAGTCGGGGTCGACCTCGACGCCGCCCATCACGTAGTGACAGGTCGGGCCGACCTCCATCGGCTCCTTGGTGATGTCGACGTCGGCCAGCTCCTTGAACTGGTGGTACATCGACGGGAGCCGGCGCTGGATCTCCTCGGCGGGCAGCCGGCTCGCGATGTCCAGGTAGACACCGCCGGCCTTCGAACCCCGGCCGGCCTTGACCTCGCTGTTGATCGCCCGCGCGACCTCGTCCCGGGGCAGCAGCTCGGGCGGGCGGCGGTTGTTGTCCGGGTCGGAGTACCAGCGGTCCGCCTCCTCCTCGGTCTCCGCGTACTGCTTGCGGAAGACGTCGGGGACGTACTCGAACATGAACCGCTTGCCCTCGGAGTTCTTGAGGACGCCGCCGTCGCCGCGGACCGACTCGGTGACCAGGATGCCCTTGACGGACACCGGCCAGACCATGCCGGTCGGGTGGAACTGCAGGAACTCCATGTTGATCAGCGTCGCCCCGGCCCGCAGCGCGAGCGCGTGGCCGTCGCCGGTGTACTCCCAGGAGTTCGAGGTGACCTTGTAGCTGCGGCCGACGCCGCCGGTCGCCAGGATCACCGCGGGCGCCTCGAGCAGGATGAACTCGCCGGACTCGCGGTAGTAGCCGAACGCCCCGGCGACCTTGTTGCCGTCCAGCAGCAGCTCGGTGATCGTGGTCTCGGAGAAGACCTTGATGCGTGCCTCGTAGCTGCCGAACTCCGCCTTGTCCTCCTGCTGCAGCGAGACGATCTTCTGCTGCAGGGTGCGGATCAGTTCCAGGCCGGTCCGGTCGCCGACGTGCGCGAGCCGGGGGTACTCGTGGCCGCCGAAGTTCCGCTGCGAGATCTTGCCGTCCTTCGTACGGTCGAACAGCGCCCCGTACGTCTCCAGCTCCCAGATCCGGTCCGGCGCTTCCTTGGCGTGCAGCTCGGCCATCCGGAAGTTGTTCAGGAACTTCCCGCCGCGCATGGTGTCCCGGAAGTGCACCATCCAGTTGTCGCGGCTGTTCACGTTGCCCATCGCGGCGGCCGCGCCGCCCTCGGCCATGACGGTGTGCGCCTTGCCGAACAGGGACTTGGAGATGATGGCCGTCTTCTTGCCGGCGAGCCGTGCCTCGATGGCCGCCCGCAGCCCGGCGCCGCCGGCGCCGATCACGACGACGTCGTAGTGGTGTCGTTCGATTCGCGTGGTCACGTCAGGTTCCTCTTAACCGACGAACCGCAGGTCGGAGATCCAGCCCGCGGAGACGGCCATGATGTAGAAGTCGGTCAGCGCGAGCGTGCCCAGGGTGATCCAGGCGAGCATCATGTGCCGGGCGTTCAGCTTGGACACGAACGTCCAGAACCGGTATCGCACCGGGTGCTTGGAGAAGTGCTTGAGCCGGCCACCGGCGATGTGCCGGCAGGAGTGGCAGGACAACGTGTACGCCCACAGCATCACCACGTTGCCGACCAGGATGATGTTGCCCAGCCCGAAGCCGAAGCCGCTCGGCGAGTGGAACGCGATGACCGCGTCCCAGGTGTTGATCAGCGAGATGATGCCCGCGGCGTAGAAGGCGTAACGGTGCAGGTTCTGCCCGAGCAGCGGGAACCTGGTCTCACCGGTGTACTTCTTGTGCCCGTCCGGCACCGCGCAGGCCGGCGGCGACAGCCAGAACGCCCGGTAGTAGGCCTTCCGGTAGTAGTAGCAGGTGAGCCGGAAGAGGAGCAGGAACGGCAGTGTGAAGGCGGCCTCGGGGATCAGCCAGAAACTCGGCAGCGGGGTGCCGAAGTGAGCCGCCTCGGGGATGCAGCGATCGGTGATGCACGGTGAGTAGAACGGCGTCAGGTAGTGAAAGTCCGCGACGTAATACCACTTGTGCATGAAGACGCGGACGGTCGCGTAGATGACCCACGCGCTCAGGCCCGCGAAGGTGATCAGCGGCGCGAACCACCACCGGTCGGTACGCAACGTCTTCGCCGCGATCGCGGCGCGCGCACGCACCGAGCCCGGCCTCGTTGCCGTCGTAGTCATTGCTTGTCTCCCTGACTTCGCCCGACGGCTGGTCGCGCTGGGGGCGCACAGGCCAGCACGGTTGTCGGGCGTCCGCGTTGTGTGGCACACGTTACGCCGAGGTTCCGGAGTGCACCTCCTAAGGTCAGCCTCGGTTCGTCACATTCCCGCAAACCCCCGCGCACGCGGCCGCCGCAGGCGGGTTGGTGTCGCCTGCCCCAACCCCGCGCCCGCGATTGCCGCCGACGACTTGCGGCCCAAAAAGTGCTAGGCGAAGCCGAGGTGCTTTTTGGGCCGCAAGTCGTCGGTTACAAGGCAATCGCCCGGAGGAGCGAAGCGACGACCAGCAACTCAGCTCACCCGCTCGCGTTGCCGGTGAGGTTCCAGCTGCGCAGGTGCAGGGCGGGCGCGCTGATGCGGTGCCCCGCCCAGCGGTCCGGGATCGGGACCGCCTCGGCGCCGACGCCCAGCACGTCGCCCGGTCCGAGCGCCTGCGGATAGTTCTGGGTGAACCGCATGTTGCTCACCGCCGCGACCACCTCGCCGTCCTCCACCAGCCACACCCCGTTACGGGTCAGACCGGTCATCACCAGGCTCTTCTGGTCCAGCACCCGGGTGTACCAGAAGTCGGTGATCAGCAGACCCCGGCGCATCCCCGCCACCAGCGGCCGTGCCGTCGGCGCGGTGGGGCCGGCGGATTCCGGGGCGCTCGCGACGCCCGGCCCGGGCAGCAACGCCGGCTGATGGGCGACCGGCCCCCAGACGAACGCGATCGCCGACGAGTGGCCGGTCGTCACCGCACCCGCCTCCGCGGCCGACCGCCGGTCGTGCGTCACCGCCGCCGTGATGCCCGCGTCCACCATCGTCAGCGGTCGCAGCGGCGTGCCCTCCAGGTCGAACGGCAGCAGGCCGACCGGGTCGTCGACGATCGTGACCGCCGGGTCGAACTGCGCCTCGCCCAGCCGCGCGAACGACTCGCCGCGTGCGTGCGCCTTCCCGTTGAACCCGTACGCGGACAGGACGTTCAGCACGTCGGAGACCGCGTCCGGCTCCAGCACCACCTCGTAGCGCCCCGGCGGCAGCTCGATCGCCGCGCCCGCGGCCCGGGCCTTCGCCGCCGCGCGGGCGCCCAGCTCGGCGCCGTCCAGCGCGGCAAGCCGTTCGCCGGCCAGCCGGGCCACCCCGTCCACGCCGGCGTCCCGGGCGATGCCGTCCATGTCGGCGCCGGCCGAGCGGCCCGACACCGCCTGCCCGGCCGAGTTCGCGAACGCCCCCGAACGGTAGAAGGTGCGGCAGTACCCGGCCGTCTCCAAGCCGCCGGCCGCGTCCACGAACGCGCGCACCCGCGCCGCCCGCTCGTCCGGGCTCGCACCCGCGGTCGCCTGGTCGAAGTCGTCGTCGGCGGCGGCGAGTGGCATCGGCGGCGTCAGACCCGCCCAGGCCTCATCGACCGGTGTCAGCCGGGCGGCCGCGACGGTCCGGTCCACCAGCGACTCCAGGCCGGCGGCGTCGGTCACGGTGGTCGAGCCGGTCGCCGTACGCCCGTCCACGTGCAGCCGCAGCCGCACGGTCGTGGTCGCGTCGGCCACGTTCTGGTGGATCGCCGAGTTCGCGAACCGGGTCAGCGCCTCGGCCGAGTGGTGCACCATCGCCTCCGCCTCGGCGCCCGCCCCCGCCTTGGCCCGGACGAGATCCAGGACCCGGCTCGCGGTGTTGAGCTCGGTCATCCCCGCACCCCCACGCGTACGTTGGTGAACCGCGCCGGAGCAGCCGGGTGACCGGTGTGCCCGACCTGCCCGGGCTGGCCCTTGCCGCAGTTGGGCGTACCCCAGGAAACGGTCTCCGAAGAGAGCATGTCCATCGACTGCCAGAACCGGGGCCCGATCCCGGTGTAGGTCGGATTGCGCAGCATCCGGCCCCGCTTGCCGTTCTTGATCTCCCAGCCGATCTCGCAGCCGAACTGGAAGTTGAGCCGCCGGTCGTCGATCGACCAGGAGCGGTTGATGTCCATGAACACCCCGTCGTCGGTGGCCGCGATGATCTCGTCGAGCGTGTGCGGCCCGGGCTCCAGGCCCACATTGGTCATCCGCACCATCGGCAGCCGCGACCAGCCGTCCGAGCGGACACTGCCGGCGTAGTCCAGCCCGGCCATCGCCGCCGAGTCGCGCCCGGCCAGCACGCCGACCCAGCGCCCGTCGCGCACCGCGTCCCGCTTCGCCGCCGGGGTGCCCTCGTCGTCGTACCCGAAGCTGCCCAGCGCGCCCGGGATGGTCGGGTCGATGGTGATGTTCATCAGCTCGGAGCCGTACCGCAGCGTGCCCAGCTGGTCCAGGTCCAGCCAGGAGGTGCCCGCGAAGGCCGCCTCCCAGCCGAGGATCCGGTCCAGCTCGATCGCGTGGCCGACCGACTCGTGGATCTGCAGCGCCATCTGCTCGCCACCGAGCACCAGCGTCGTCTCGCCCGCCGGGCAGAGCGGCGCGGTCAGCAGCGCGCGGGCCTCCTCGGCCATCCGCGGCGCGTTCTCCACCAGCGCCAGCTCGTCGACCAGTTCCCAGCCACTGGTGCCGTACTGCCCGCGGTGCGACGGCCAGGACCGGCGCTGGATCTCGCCGTCGCCGAACGCGCTGGCCGTCACGCCCGCGCCGCACTCGCGCAGGTGCTGGTCGATGCGGTGCCCGTCGCTGGAGGCGAACCACTTGCGCGTGTCCCACACCTGATAGATGCCCTCGGCCATGTCCGCGCCGGCGTCCTTGGCCACCCGGGTCGCCTCGACCAGCAGGTCACCCTTGGTCGACAGCGGCACCGACAGCGGGTCGACCTCGCACGGGCTGGCCCAGCTCGCCTCCCCGGCGCCGGTGGGCACCAGGTCGATCGGCGGCCCCGGCACCCGCGAGCTCGCCGTGGCGATCTGCGTGGCGCGCCGCCCGGCCGCCCGGGCCGCCGAGTCGGTCAGGTCGGGCACGGCATAAAAACCCCAACCCGATCCGACCAGCGCGCGTACGCCCAGGCCGGCGCTCTCGTCGGAGGTCAGCGCCTCCACGTCGCCGTCGCGCGCGGTCATCGACTCGGTGCGGCGGATCATCACCCTCGCGTCGGCATATCGCGCTCCGGCGTCGAGGGCGGCTTGAACCGCCGCGCACGCCGCGTCGAACTCAGTCATATCGCCGACCCTATGCGTTTCCCCGGCGCGAGGATCATGGGGCGTCGGAGAAGTGTTCGATCAACTCGCCTCGATGTCCAGGTGGAGAGGCCGATCTGATGCCGTATCGCTTGATCACCGGAGATCCGGACCCCGCGGAGGTCCGCCGGCTGACCTTCGTGCCGTTCCTCCCGGACGGACGCTGCGTCCTGCTGCCCGGACCGGCCCTCCCGGCCGGCGTCGTCCGGGACGGCGAGCACTACCTGCTGGACGCGAGCCTGCGCCTCCCGGACCTCGGATTCCGCGCCCAGCGGGTGCACCCGTTCGCGAGGGACGGCGACCACCTCTACGTCTGGCTGGACGGCGACCGCGTGGACGATCGTCCCGGCGTGCTGGTCGTCGACGCCGACGAGGCGGCGGCCGAGTTGCCGGTCGTCCGCGACGCCCTCACCTCCTTCCGTACGCAGACGGACGCGAGCTACTACGCCGACAACGTGCGCCTGCTCGAACCCGCCTACCTCCGTGGCACCACCCCGCAGGCGGGTTCCGGCTTCGGCGGTGACGCGGCGCGCTGGCGCTCCCGGCGCGGGATGATCGTGGACGGCGTGCACCGCGACGGCACCTTCCTCGACGTGGGCTGCGCGAACGGCCTGCTCATGGAGTCGGTGCGGGAGTGGGCGGCCGAGCGGGGCATCACCCTCGAGCCGTACGGGATCGACCTCGCGCCGGGCCTGGTCGAGCTGGCCCGGCGCCGCTTGCCGCAGTGGGCCGACCGCATCGAGGAGGGCAACGCCATCGACTGGGCGCCGGCCGACGGGCGGCGCTTCACCTTCGTCCACGTGCTGCTCGATGCCGTGCCGCGAGCCCGCCGGGCCGACCTGATCCGGCACGGCCTGACCCTCGTCGAGCCGGGCGGGCGCCTGCTGGTCAGCCACTACGCCCTGACCCCCGAGCCCGCGGGCGAGGTGCTGCGCGCGCTCGGCTTCGAACCGGCCGGCTTCTCGGGCTCGACCACGGCGTGGCTCAACGTCTGAGATGACATTCGCGACCGCCGGCACCGGCCTGAAGCCGCGACGCAGGGTGATCAGCGCCCTGCAGGCCGCCGAGCGTTTCAGCGCGGGCGTACGCGGCCCGTTCGTGTGCCTGAGAAGTCCCCACCAAAAGGCAAGTCATAAAAATGGAAGTTGTACTTTTATGACGCGTATCAATGTCGCCTGAAAGGGTGAACGTTCCGAGAAGTGGGCATACTGTTCGTGCTCGAAGCGCGAAGGGGAGTCAATGCCTGCTCGTAAGAACCTACCGACGGTCGGACGCCGCCGGCTGGCGATGGAATTGCTGCAGCTCCGCGGCACTATTACCCGGGAGCAGGTGTCGGCTCACACGGGCATCAGCACCGGCGCCCTCTTCAAGATTGAGAAGGCGCAGACCCGCCCGCAGCGACGCACCCTCCTGCAGCTCCTCGACTTTTACCAGGTCGAGGACCAGCGTCGACGGCAGGATCTTCTCGACCTGCTGCGCCGATCCGACGAGACGCACTGGCTGCAGCGCTTCGAGGACAACCTGCCTCGCAGTCTCCAGCACCTGATCAGCTTCGAGGCCGACGCAGTGCAGATCTCCGTGTATGAGGGAAGCTTCGTACCAGGGCTTTTGCAGACGCAAGCCTACGCGGAAGCCCTTTCGCGGGCCCTTCTGCCGGGAGCGACCGAAAGTGACATCGATGATCGCGTCGAGGTGCGGCTGCGTCGGCAGGCGGTGCTTGCCGCGGTCCCGGCGCCGAAGTTGTGGGCGGTCCTGGATGAGGCGGTGGTCCGGCGGGTTGTCGGTGACCCGGCAGTTCATCGAGATCAACTTCGTCGACTGCTGCAAGCCTCCCGATCGCCCAATATCATTTTGCAAATAATCCCGTTCGACGCGGGGGCGCATACCGGAATGCCCGGCCAATTCACTATCATGGATTACGTCGAGCCCGACCCGCCAATGGTCTACGCGGAAAGTGCAGCTGGCGGCCTGTTCATGGAAGCCGAACGGGACGTCGTCCGCTATCGGGAGAATTTCCGACAGCTCACCGCGCAGGCCGGCAGCGTCGAGCAGACGACGCGAATGATCGAGGATGCGGCGAAAGCCGCCTAGGGGAGGAGTGCGCGATGGAAATCGCCAACGCGAAGTGGATCAAGAGCACCCGGAGCGGGCTCGAGAACTGTGTCGAGGTGGCGTTCCTGACTGAGGGTGAGGTCGCCGTCCGGGACTCGAAGAACCCGGCCGGGGCCGCCCTGCGGTTCACGCCGGCCGAGTGGGACGCCTTCATCGGCGGCGCCAAGGACGGCGAGTTCGACAAGTAGGTAACCCTCGCTGCGCCGGCCCGCCGTGCTCGTGGCCACCCCGATCGGGGGTGTCCGTCGGCGGGTCGGTCGCAGCGTTGCGCGAGTGCGGCACGCCGCCGGGACCGACCAGTACCTCCCGCTCCATCAAGGTGAGTTGACCCCCTGATGTGATGGCGTTCGCCGAGCGGAGAGTTCGTTCCTGACAGCGGTGGTTCGGCCGGTGGCCTCCGAGGCAAGGGCCGCCAGGAACCGATCCAGCAGTTTCCCCAGTTCCTCGACGTGTGCCTCGGTCACGGGCAGGTCGAGGTGGTGCTCGATGACGTCGGCGATGGCCTCGGTCATTGTCGTGACGACTGCCATGGGGCATCGCTCCTAGGTGGTTGCCGGCGCGGATCGTCGCGCCGAGTCGGTTATCCATCCGAAGAACCGGTCGTGGAGATCGTCACCCGCCGCCAGGCCGTCGGCGATCGCGTCGGCGAGGTGGAGACCCACGTATATCGAGAGGTAGAGCCGGTTGCCGCCGGTTTCCGCATGGAGTGATCGCCTCTGGGCCTCGCAAGGCCAGGGCAGGTCGCAGTCCTGACATTGCCAGCCCGGCCGGGACGGCCGGTGGCATAGATCCATCGGAATCCCCCATCGATACCGTTGCCTGTCATCTGTGTTTGTAGATGTTCATTCCGTAAGGTGATGGGGTCAATCTTCCGGAACACTTATCTTGGGATTGATCTTCACGAATGGGTGAAAAGTCAGATGACGTTACATACCGAGCCCTGTCACCTTCCGATCTGTAAGGTGCGAAAAGCCGATGTGGAAGGGAGGCGGCCCACGTGACAGGCGTGGCCGTAGCCTCGACGGTCCCTCGGCGCATCCTCGGCATTGCGCTACGGCGGTTCCGCACGAGAGCGGGTAAGACGATGCGAGAGGCCGCCGACGTCATCGGTCAGTCCGAGCAGTCGGTACGCCGCATCGAGCAAGGCACAGTGTCAACACCCACCGGCAAGGTGGCCAATCTCTGCGAGCTGTACGCAGTGCCTGCGCAGACTCGCCAGGCGCTGCTGGGCTTGGCCAAGGAGACCAAGAGCACAGCCGCCTGCTGGTGGCACTCCTATGCCGACGTGGTGCCTGCCTGGTTCGAGCTGTACGTGGCCCTGGAGGCCACCGCCTGCCGGCTGAGGTGCTTCGACCCGTTGCTGGTCAACGGCCTACTGCAGGGCGACGCCTACATGGCGGAGGCAATCCGGGCGATCGAGCCCGAGTTGTCCGAGGAGGATGTTGACGCCCGAGCCGAGCTGCGCCGTTCCCGGCAGCGGTTGCTGGCGAGGTTCCCCGATCCTCTGCGGCTGGAAGTCATCATCGCCGAAGCCGTCCTCCTGGCTGAGCTGCCCGAAGGGGTGATGCGCGCTCAGCTATGGCACCTGCTGCAGGCGAGCGAGCTCCCGCATGTGCAAGTTCGGGTACTTCCTTTGTCGGCCGGACTTCACCAGGCGGCGGTGGCCGGTCCGTTCACGATGCTGGACTTCCCCGCGGAGGACGGAGGTGTCGCGGCGAGCACGGTCTACGGCGAAAGCTTGACCGGGGCGATCTACCTGGATGCTTCCTCGGAGATCGCCGCTTATGACGGAGTCTGGGCGGCGCTGGCGGCCGCCTCACTCAGCAAGACCGAATCCATCGAGCTGATATCCCGAAGAATGAAGGAGTTGAATGATCGTGAGTCAGGACCTGACCGGGGCTGAGTGGCGCACGTCGTCACGGTCCGGTGGCAGTGGCCAGTGCGTCGAGGTCGCCACCAACCTGAGCGGCATTGTTGCTGTTCGGCACAGCAAGCGGCCCGACGCCGAAGTGATCATCTACACCGAAGCCGAGTGGGCAGCCTTCATCGGCGGTGCCAAGGACGGAGAGTTCGACCAGTAGGTAAACCCTTCACCTGCCCGGCCCCGCCTCCTGCAAAACGGTCCGGTGGTAGCAGCGGGCGCGAGTGGTAGGACCAGGCACGCAGTGGTGGGACAGCGCGGCATCCGACCCCGAAATACCGCCCTGAACCACCACTGTCCGCACGCGTGGTAGCTCAGAGCAGTGGATAGCGCCCGGCCCTACCACCGGCCGCGGAGATCGGCAGGCCGCCTCGGTCGTGGCGGGCCGTCAACGCCGGAGATGCCGCTCTGAGCTACCACCGGGCGGGCTCGGCCGGCGCATCCCTCGGCCGGCGTCGAGCGCTACCCGGCCAGGATCTGCTCGAGCTGCATGACCGAGCGTTCTTGATAGGCCCCGCCGACCAGGTAGTGGCCGCGCAGCGCGTTGCTGTCCTGCTCGACCAGCAGGTACCAGGGGATGCCCGCCTCGGCGTAGCCGTGCATCTTGAGGGTGTGGTCGAGCGTCGTGCTGACCGGCGAGACCACCTCGACGACCAGGTGCACGTCGGCGGCGTCGACCACCGGGTCGTCGATGTCGATCGGGCCGGTGACCACGATGTCGGGGATGACGAAACGCTGCTCGCCGAGGCGGACCGTGACGCCGACCAGGACGTTGAGGTCGCGCCGGCCGACTCGCAGGGCGCCGGCCAGGGCCTCGATGATCAGCTGGTGCCGGGGGCTCGGGCCGGGCCGGAGCACCACGTTGCCGTCCCACACCTCGTTCATCGCAGCTGCTCCCGGACGAAGGTCAGCTCCGCTTCCAGATCCGAGGAGTCGGTGATCAGCAGGGCGGGGTGCGGCAGCTCGGCGGTGAGCGCGTGGTGGGCGTACATCTCGGGGGCGTCGGTGGCACGGCCCAGGTAACGCTCCGCGAGCGGGGCGGGCAGGTCGTGCCAGTCGGTGACCGGATCGCGGGCCACGCCGCAGCGGACCTCGTCGCCGCGGCGGACCACGGCCAGGCCGGCCAGCCAGCCGCCGAGGCCTGCGCCGTGCGCGGCCACCCGGCCGATGTCCAGGTCGGGGTGCTTGCCGGTGAGGTCGCGGAGCGCGTCGAGGACGTCGGCCAGCGTGACGTCGGCCAGCCGGCGATGCACCGCCTTCTCGAAGCTGGGCGCCAATCCGGGCGTACCCCGGGGATCGACACTGACCACCGCGAAGCCGGAACCGGCCCACCAGGCCCGCTCCTGCCACCCGGCCGGGTCCTGGGTGACCTGCTGGTGGCCGGGGCCGTCGCCGAAGGTGAGCAGCACCGGCAGACGCGTCCCGCCGACGTGGTCGGGCGGGTAGAGGACCGAGGCGGGCAGCCGACGATCGGTGACCCGTTCCAGGATGGGGCGCGGGGAGTATGGCAGCGGCTCGGCGGACGACCGCAGGCGGTGCACCACGCGGTTGTCGCGCCGCACCTCCTCCCCGATGACCAGGACGTCGCCGCCGACCGCCGCCGGTCGCGCGACGGCCACCCGCTCGGCCGAGGCGCCACCGCCGCCGAGCGAACCGCGTACCCGGAAGATGTCGCTGGTCGCCGGGTCGCCCTCGGTGGCCTCGACGACGAGCTCGGCGCCGGGCAGCACCCCGATCACCCGGCGGACGTAGAGGCCGGGCGGGGTCAGCAGGCTGCCGTCCGCGAACAGGCAGCGCGCGTCGAAGCCGTCGTGCGCCAGCTCGCCACCGACCAGAACCCGGCCGTCCGGCAGGTGCCGCGGCGTGCCCGCGACGGGCTCCACCCAGCGCGCGTCGGCGAGCTCGGCGTGCACCTGCGTCTCACCGGTGCGCGGGTCCACCGACAGCACCAGCCCGTGCTGCTGGAGCCGGCGCAGCACGGTGATCAGCGGGTTCCCGCCGTCGCCCCAGTGCACGTCCACCAGGTAGGGGTAGGTCTCCCGGTCCCAGTGCACATCCACCCAGCCGCCGTCCAGGTCCAGCAGGTGCAAGGAGATCGACCCGGCGGTACGCGAGGCGAGCACCTGAGCGCCGTCCGGCGACCACCACCAGCCCCGCCGCCGCCCGAACTCCAGCCCGGCCGGGTCGGTGACGCCCCACCGGACGCCGCCCGGGTCTCGCCACGAGCTGTCCCCGGGCTCCCCGGCCAGCAGCTCGTCGCTGCCGTCCGGGCCGGCGATCCGCAGGCAGCCGTCCGGCGTGGTGTAGCCGATGCTCGCCCCGGCCGGGTCCGGATGCGGGTCGATCGCGGGCGCCTCGGTGTGCATCGCGGTCACGTCGCCGGTGCGCAGGTCGGCCCGGAAGAGCCGGCCGTCGATCGCGTACGCGGCGACGGTGGCGTCCCGGTCGACGCCGTACCGCTCCACCGGACCGGGCGCCACCTGCTGCTCCACGCCCGCGGTGACGCTCAGCACCCAGAGTGAGGCGGCCGCCTCGAACCGCCCGGCCGAACGCAGGAACACCACGCGCGCGCCGTCACCGCCGACCATCACGTCGTGTGGCGCGCCGTGCCGGAAGCCGCCGGTGCGCCGCGCGAGATCGGGAAAGTCCACGGAGACCAGCATCCCTGATCAAGGCCCCTCCGCGCCTGTCGTTGGTATGAGTTGCCCGTAGAGTTGCCCGGGTGATTGAGGAAGACCCCCGGAGCCTGCTGCTGGTGCACGCGCACCCCGACGACGAGGTGACCGGAACCGGCGCCACGATGGCCCACTACGCGGCGGAGGGCGCGCGCGTCACCCTGGTCACGTGCACCCTCGGTGAGGAAGGCGAGATCCACGTTCCGGCGCTGGCGCAGCTGGAGGCCAGGCAGGCCGACCAGCTCGGCGGCTGGCGGATCGCCGAGCTCGAGCGGGCGTGTGCCGCGCTGGGCGTGACGGACCACCGGTTCCTCGGCGGTGCGGGTCGCTACCGCGACTCCGGGATGATGGGTCTGGAGACCAACAACCACCCGCGGTGCTTCTGGCAGGCGGATCTCGACGAGGCCGCGGGGCTCCTTCTGGAGACCATTCGTGAGGTACGCCCGCAGGTCATGATCACGTATGACGAGAACGGCTTCTACGGCCACCCGGACCACATCATGTCCCACCGGGTGGCGATGCGGGCGGCGGAGCTGGCCGGCCCCGACGCCCCCAGCAAGATCTACTTCACCGCGATGCCGCGCAGCGTGCTGATCGGTGGCATGGAGGCGTTCCGCGGGCTGGACGACAACCCGTTCGCCGACGTGGAGAAGGTCGAGGACCTGCCGTTCGGGCATCCGGACGAGGAGATCGCCGCCCGGATCGACGGCACCGACCAGTACGAGAGGAAGGTCGCCGCGATGCGCGCGCACGCCACCCAGATCCCGGACAACTCCTGGCTGTACGGCATCGCCGGGGACTTCGGCGGCGAGTTCATGGGTGTCGAGTACTTCACCCTGGCCAAGGGCGAGCGAGGCGAGGTGGGCGGGCCTCACTCGTGGGAGAGTGACCTGTTCAGCGGCTTGTTCGCCGGGGACCGTCGATGACGGTGTCCACGTCGCCGTCGCTGGTGCAGTCGTCCGAGGAGCCGCCGCCTCCACCGGCCGACAGCGCCCTGATCCGGGCGGCCGGGCTGGTCGTCACGATCGTGGCGACCATGGTCACCGCCGTCGTCGAGCTGTACCTGACGCCGCTGCGGATCGCCGGGGTGCCGATCGGCGCCTCGGTGATCTTCGCGGTGGCGGTGAACTGGGCGCTCGCCTGGTTCGTCCTGCACACCAGCCGGCGGCCGTGGGCGGTCGGCGTGCCCTGGGTGCTGTGGACCGTGATCATGCTGTTCGCGGCCGGTGCCCGCACGACCGAGGGGGACTACCTGCTCGGCGGCGACGACTGGATCGCGCTGGTCATGATCCTGGTGGGCAGCCTGTCGTTCGCTGTCTTCGCGTACCGGATGATTCTCGGAAAAATCCGGCTGTGAACCTGTCCAGGTTTGTTGTCACGGGCAACTGATCACCGGCAGAATTGCTCGACTTTCTCACCTTCCCCCCAAGGGTGTGCCGTGACGACCGTTGAGCAGCAGGAACCCACCACCGAGGCGATCGGTGGGCCGGAACCACGCCGGAAGACGTGGATCATCGTGGCCGCCTCCACCGCGGGCGTGCTGGTGGCCGCCGGCGCCGCGGTCGTGCTGTGGACCACCCACGGCGACGTGCCACGCGGCACCAGGGTGCTCGGCGTCGACCTCGGTGCGAAATCGCTGGCCGAGGCCACCCGGGCGCTGACCGGCGCGTTCGGCGACCGCACCGGCGAACCGGTCGACGTGGCGCTGGACGGCAAGACGGTGCAGGTCAAACCCGAGGCGATCGGGATGACACTGGACGTCGACGCCACCGTCGCGGCGGCGGCAGCGGGCGGGCGCCGGCTGTGGGGCACCTGGGAGGTCGCCCCGGTCGTCCGGCTCGACCAGGCGCTGCTCGACAAGGCTCTGCGGGCCGAGGTCGACCCGAAACGGATCACGCTGAAACGGCCCGGCATCGCGTACGCCGGCCTCACCCCGAAACCCACCTACCCGGCGCCGGGCCGCACGCTGGACCCGGCAGCCGCCGCGACCGCCGTGCGCGGCGCCTGGCTGACCGGGCGCCCGGCCACCGTCGAGCTCACCGAGCTGCCGCCGGCCACCACCAAGGAACAGGTCGACGAGCTGGTGCGGACGCTCGCCGCCCCGGCCGTGGCCGCGCCCGTGACGGTCAACGCGGACGGCAAGTCGTTCACGCTGAAACCGGCCGCGATCGCCAAGGGCCTGGTGTTCACCGCCGACGACGCCGGCCGGCTGAGCGCCGCCGTCGACGGCAGGAAGCTGCACGCCGCGGCCGCCGCCGACTTCGCCAAGGTCGAGGTGGCCGCCGAGAACGCCACGGTCACCCTGGCCGGCGGCAAGCCGAAGGTCGTCGCGAGCACACCCGGCAGGGCGATCGATCTGACCAAGCTCGCCCCCGCGCTACTCGACGTGCTGCCCTCCGCCGGCCCGCGCACGGTCGAGGCGTCACTGGTCACCAAGGAGGCGGCGGTCGGCGACGACCGGGTGGTGAAACTCGGCATCAAGGAGCGGGTGTCCACGTTCACCACCAACTTCACCGGCGGACGCGGCTCACCGCGCAGCCAGAACATCATCACCATCGCCAAGGACGTGGACGGCGCGATGGTCCTGCCCGGCGAGACGTTCTCCCTGAACAAGCACACCGGCGAGCGCACCTACTCCAACGGCTACAAGGACGCGCCGGTGATCGTCGGCGGCAAGCTCGAGCCCGGCGTCGGCGGTGGCGCGTCGCAGTTCACCACGACGCTGTTCAACGCCGCCTACTACGCCGGGCTGGAGGACGTCGAGCACAAGCCGCACTCGTTCTACTTCTCCCGCTATCCGAGCGTCATCGAGTCGACGATCTTCTACCCGACGCTCGATCTCAAGTTCAAGAACATCACGCCGTACGGGATCCTGATCGACACCGCGACCACCGGCAGCTCGGTGACCGTGTCGATGTGGAGCACGAAGCACTTCGACAGCGTCAAGACCGAGCGGAGCCCGCGCCGCAACTTCACGTCGCCGCCGACCATCCAGCGCGAGGCCGGGCCGAGGTGCATCGCCACCGGCGGGCTCCCGGGCTTCACCCAGGACGCTTGGCGCGTCATCCGCAAGGATGGCAAGGAGATCCAGCGGGAGAAGTTCACTTGGAAGTACGATCCCGAGCCACGGTTCGTGTGCGGCGGGGACAACGACGAGTAGTGACGGGGAGGGCGCGGTGAAACGACGGTGGACGACGATCGCGTTGGTGGCGGTCGGGCTGTTCGCGATCAATGTGGTCGCACGGTTGATCATCCGGCTGGGCTTCGACGGTAACGATCAGGCGGAGGGCAACGTCTCCTTGATCATGTTCGGCGTGATCGGCCTGGCCCTCGCGGTGATCACGTTCATCCGGTCACAGCGGCACCGGCCGGCCGAGTGGCTCCCCGACCTGGCCGCGGCGGCCGCCCTCGGGATGCTGCTCACGATCCTGATCGGCCCGTTCGTCAGCGGCGACACCCCGTTCGGCGGCGGCGCGGGCAACTTCTTCTCCCAGGTGTGGCTCTACGGCGGCTTCGCCATCGTGGGCACGCTGCTCGGTTACTGGATCGCGACGGCGCTGGGCCGGGACTACCGGTCACGCTCCTTGAGCGCGTACGCCCAGTCCCGCGCGACCAAGCCCCGCCGGGTTGTCCGCCGCTAGCGATCGTTCACGGGTGGCGGTCTGATCGGCCGTCCTTTCTGGTGTGTGGCGGTGCCGCCGTCCTTCGGGTGCGAGGCGTTGTTGCCGGCGTCTCCGCTGGGTGTGGGGTCGGGCCGGGTCTGCCAGGCGCCCGGGTGCCCGCTCATCGTCGCTGCCGCAGCTCGCGGTGGTAGCCGGGCACGCATTAGTGGTAGCCGGGCACGGCAGTGGTAGCTGAAGGCGCCATCTGCGGTGTTGACGGCCGGCCTGGTCTTTGTGTGCCGCCCGCACCGGGCGGCCGGTGGTAGGACCGGGCGCTATCCACTCAGCTTTCGCCGCTCTGAGCTACCACGCGCGCGGACCGTGGTGGCTCAGGGCGGCATTTCGGCCCGGATACCGCCCTGACCCACCACTGCGCGCATGTCCTACCACCCGAGCCCGCTCCTACCACCGACCGCGCCCGGCCACGGCCGCGAGCGGCGGCAGCAACAGTGAGCAGGCACCCGGGCGCCTGGCAGACCCAAGCGAACCCAAGGCCCGTAGAGGGTCAGGAGAGGGTTAGAGCTTCTTGACGTATCGCCGGCACGGCACCGGGATCGTCGTGTCGCCGTGCCGTGCGGCGTACTGGAACGCGCCCTCGTCGTGCCAGCCGAGGCGCTCGTAGAACCGGCGAGCCCGCGCGTTGCCCTCGACGACGGCCAGCCAGGCGGACGCGTGCCCGTTGCCGGCGACCTGCCGCTCCGCCTCGGCGAGCAGCACCGCCGCCACGCCGCTGCCCCGATGGCCGGCGTCGACGAAGACCTGCTCCACCTCGTCGTCGGCGACCATGATGAACCCGGCCACCACCCCGTCGACCTCGGCGACTGTGGTGTCCGTGATCCGTTGCGCGGCACGGTCCAGGAACGACGCGTGCGTCCGTACGGCGACCAGCTCTTCCGGCACGTGCCCGAGATGCCCGTCGCGCCACGCCGAGGCCCAGATCGTCCCGACCGCATCGGCGTCCGTGTCTCGCGCGGCGCGCAACTCGACCATGCGCGTCACCCTACCGACAGGGCACGTATTAGCCGGCCCGGGAAACCGTGAACCTGTCCAGGACTTCGCCCGCCGGAACGGCTGATTTCACCGGCAGCCGATTCGTTGTGGCAGCCGTTCTCTCATATTCGTCGCTTAACCGATTACTCGGCACGATGGCGATCACCTCGACCTTCATCGGCGGCCGGCTCGTCGGGCTAGGTCCCTCCGGGGACGTCCGTCGCGGTGGCCGCCGGCGACGTCGCGAGGCTCGGAGGGCCGTGAAGGCGCCGTTGTGATCCAGCACGACGACCATCGCGGAAAGCACTCCGGCGAGGGTGCCGATCACCGTTGCGGCGGTCACGATCCGCGCCGTGCCCAGTCTCCGCCACATCCGTCGGAAACCCGAACCACGTCGATCGACGACTGGCGGAATGCTGTCCGGCACGGCTGTCTCATCGCGCACGGGAGCCCTGTTTTGTCTCCCGAATCGAGAGCAAAAGCAAATGCGAGCCGGTCAGTTCACCTGAATGGAGCGGATCGAATTGTTGTAGCGGGTGCTGGTGATCACCGACGCCGCGGTGGCCGGGTCGGACGCCGCGCCCAGCGTCAGCAGCAGTGGCACGTAGTGGTCGGCCGTCGGATGTGAGACGTGTGCGGCCGGCGCCTTCACCCGGTAGTCGGCGAGCGTGTCGACGTCGCCGCGGGTGAGGGCGTCGGCCGCCCACTCGTCGAAGGCGCGGGTGTGTCCGGCCAGCGCCGGGTTCCGCATCGCCGCGAAGCTGTGTGTCATGAATCCGGAGCCGATGACCAGCACACCCTCGTCGCGCAGTGACCGCAGGCGCTCGCCCAGCGCCAGCAGCGCCGCCGGGTCGAGGCTCGGCATCGACACCTGCACGACCGGTACGTCCGCGGCCGGGTACATCGCCATCAGCGGGATGAACGCGCCGTGGTCGAGGCCGCGCCGTGGGTCCTGGTGGACCGGGCCGAGGGTGCCGGCCAGGCGGCGGGCCAGGTCCGACGCGTCCGGAGTCGCGTACGGAAGGGTGTAGTAACGCTGGTGGAAGCCGCCGAAGTCGTAGAACAGCGGGGTGCCGGCCGTGGCGCCGCAGATGGCGACCGGCGCGTTCTCCCAGTGCGCCGACACCACCACGATCGCCCGTGGCTTGGGCATCGACCGGCCCCAGGCGTACAGGTCGGCGAGCCACTGCGGGTCGTCCAGCGTGGGCGGCGCGCCGTGGCTGACGAACAGCGCCGGCATCGGTCCGTCGGCAGGCTCCCAGACACGCTGGTCGTGAGCCTGTGGCAGCACGCGGGCCAGGAGATCGTCGTAGGCGCCTGCGGGAACTGTCACGGCCACTCCTCGGCTACTTGAACTCTCAAGTAGCGTACCCGGGCTCCACCCGCGTCAGGTAGGTGTGGTGGGTGGCGAAGCCGAGCTTGCCGTACAGCGTGACCGCCGGTGTGTTGCGCTCCTCGACCTGCAGGTAGGACCTGGTCGCGCCGTGCTGGCTCGCCCACTGGGCCATCGCGCGGACCACGTGGGCGCCCAGCCCGGTGCGCCGCGCGTTCGGCGCCGTCTGGAGCAGCGACACCCCGAGCCGGCCAGGTTGGCCGGTCACCACACCCCGGGCCACCGCGAGCAGGTCACCCTCGGCGTCACGGACCTGGGCAAAAACCGTCTGGGGTACGCCCGTGAGCACCCGCCGCGCCGCCGCGGGGAGCGTGCCCTTGTGGTCGGCGACCATCGCGTACCAGTCATCGGACGGAGCGTCGGCGAGCGCGACCGGCGGCAGATCGGTGCGCACCGGCTCGGCCAGCAGCCGCGTGAGCGGCGCGATCTGCACCAGGGTGAGCGGCCGCGCCGCCCAGCCCCGCTCGTCGAGGGCCGCGTTGACCGGAGCGGCCAGTGGCATCGGAGCGTTGATCAGCGCCTGCTGACCACGATCGGCGTACCACCGCACCACCGCGTCGATGGCCTCCTCCAGCGGGCGGTCCGGGTCGCCGACGGCCAGCGCCGAATTGGCACGCCCGGTCCAGTTCTCCGCCGAGCGCAGGATCCAGCTGCCCAGCCTGGCCTGCACCGGCGCCGGCCAGGCGTCGTTGGCGGCGAGTTCCAGCGCGATGACCTCGGCGGCCGGCGGCCGCCGGGCGATCGGCACCCGCTTGGCCCGGTGCACCTCGTGCAGCGGAACCCGCACGGTGCCGTGCGCGGTCGCGATGGTGAGATCTGTCTCGGTGAGGTCGACGAGCTCGCCGAGCGCGTCGGAGAACAGCGTGCGATCGGCAGAAACGCCTACAATTCGGCGCACCACCACCCGGTGTCCCACATCCTGCCGTCGGAGCACGCGCGACCTCCCTCCGGCGAGATACTAGGCTTTGCAATTGCTGCCGCACTGCCCGCGCCAGATCCGCGCTGCCGAAGGGCCTGAGAGGAACTACTGCCGTGACATACATCATCGCTGAGCCCTGCGTCGATGTGCTCGACAAGGCATGCATCGAGGAGTGCCCGGTCGACTGCATCTATGAGGGCAACCGGATGCTCTACATCCACCCCGATGAGTGCGTTGACTGCGGTGCCTGCGAACCCGTCTGCCCCGTCGAGGCGATCTTCTACGAGGACGACGTGCCGGAGCAGTGGAAGAACTACACCAACGCCAACTACGAGTTCTTCGAGGACCTGGGCTCGCCCGGCGGCGCCTCGAAGGTCGGCAAGTTGGACAAGGACACCCCGTTCGTGATCTCGCAGCCGGCGGGCCTGAACGGCGAGCACTGACCCGTGCCACTGTCGTCGAAGCTGCCGGACTTCCCCTGGGATCTACTGGAGCCGGCCAAGACCGTGGCGGCCGCGCACCCCGGCGGCATCGTCGACCTGTCCATCGGCACGCCGGTCGACCCGGTGCCACCGGCGATCCGGGCCGCGCTGGCCGACGCGTCGGACGCCCCGGGTTACCCGCTGACCGCGGGGACGCCCGCCCTGCGCGCGGCGATGGCCGCCTGGGTGGCGCGTTCCTGCGCCAGCACCGCGTCGGTCGGCGTGCTGCCCACGATCGGCTCCAAGGAGCTGGTCGGCTGGCTGCCGACCCTGCTCGGGCTCGGTCCCGGCGACGTGGTGGCCATCCCCGAGGTCTGCTACCCGACGTACGAGGTGGGCGTGCAGCTCGCCGGCGCCACGATGGTGCGTGCCGACTCGCTGACCGCCCTGGGACCGGACCCTCGCGTACGCCTGCTCTGGATCAATTCGCCCTCGAACCCGACCGGCAAGGTCCTCCCGGTCCCGCACCTGCGCAAGGTGGTCGCCTGGGCGCGTGAGCGGGGCGTGACCGTGGTGAGCGACGAGTGTTACCTCACGCTGGGCTGGGAGGCCGAGCCGGTCTCGATCCTGGCCGACGAGGTGTGCGACGGCGACGTCACCGGGTTGCTGTCCGTTCACTCCCTGTCGAAACGGTCCAACCTGGCCGGTTACCGCGCCGGGTTCGTGGCCGGCGACCCGGCGCTGATCGGCGAGTTGCTCGCGGTCCGTAAACACGCCGGGATGATCATGCCGGCGCCGGTGCAGGCCGCGATGGTCGCCGGTCTCGGCGACGAGGACCACGTGGCCGAGCAGCGCGCCCGGTACTCCTCCCGCCGGGTGATCCTGCGCGAGGCGCTGCTCCGTGCGGGATTCCGCATCGAACACTCCGAGGCCGGTCTCTACCTCTGGTCCACCCGTGACGAGGACTGCTGGGCGACCGTGCAGTGGCTCGCCGAGCGGGGCATCCTCGCAGCTCCGGGCGCCTTTTACGGCCCGTCCGGCAGCCGCCACGTGCGGGTCGCGCTGACCGCCTCGGACGAGCGCGTGGCCGCCGCCGCGGAGCGTCTCGCCCCCTGATCCGCCGAGACGGGGCCAGGTTATCCACAGCGGGTCCGTGACGGGTACCCCTGCGTCGCACGCTGCGGTTACTCTCGATGCGTTGCCGTTGAGCGCGATCACGGGGAGGCAGCGGTGAGTGACCCCTCCATCAATGTGGAGACCGGCGAGTTGAACAACTTCGCCAAGGACGTCCGGTTCGAGGCCGATGAGGTGTTCCGTCCGGCGGTGAGCCGCGCGGCGGTGAGCCTGTCCGGCATCAACTTCGGGCAGAAGAACGCGAGTGGCGCGGTGCACGCGGCGAAGACCCGGTATTCCCAGGCGATGAGCGCGCACGTCCGCAACCTGAACGCGTATGTCGAGGCGGCCGGCATCATGGCCGCCGCGGCCGAGCTGGTCGCCAAGGAGTTCGACGCCGTCGACGCCAACAACGCCGAGGCCGCCGCCCGGGTCAACGCGATGCTGCGGTCGGCCACCGACGAGGCGCACCGCAAGGCCTTCGAGCAGGCGTACGGCACCGGGGGTGCGGTGTGAGCGAGCCGCCGCTGACGTCGAGCTGGTGCACCGCCTGGGGATCGTTCAACACGCCGCGGCTGTGGGCGATGGTCGCCGACGAGGACAACCCGGACGCGTGGCGCCAGGTCGCCGCGTGGGGTGACGTCGCCACGTCGGTCAAGGACCAGCGCAGCCGCCTGGTCGCGGCCAAGGCGGCGCTGATCGCCGCGTGGCCGCCCTCGCAGAACGCGTCGGCCGACGCCTTCGTCACCGAGCTCGACGACCTGCTCAGCCGGATGGACCGCGCCCACCAGGACGCCAACGCCACGGCCGACGGCTACGCCAACATCCTCGAGGCGCTGCGGCAGGCGAAAAACCAGGTCCAGCCGCTGTACGAGGAGTACAAGCAGAAGAACGACGACTGGGTGCCCGGCTGGTTCGACAACGCCGAGGACGAGATCGACGAGAAGGCGCGCAAGGCCCTGATCGCAGCCGAGCAGGCCGTCGAGCAGAACGTGCCGTCGATCAAGGTGCCCGAGCCGTACAAGATGGACCCGAACGCGAAGTCCGGCTACACCCCGCCGAAGGAGAACACCGCAGGCGACGGCACCCGGTACAGCGGCGGGGTCGGCTCGACTCACGCCACGACCAGCTCGTCATCCGGCGGCGGCCAGGACGGGGAGATCCCGGTCCCGCACGAGCCGGTGCCGCCGATGCCCGGCATGGACCCGATCGACCCCAGCGACGGCTCCGGCGGTGGCGGTGGTTCCGGCCCCGGCGGCCCTGGCGCCGGCGTCCCCGGCAGTGCTGGCTCCGGCAGTGGTGGCTCCGGCGGTGGTGGCGGTGGCACCGGTCCCGACCTGGCCGGCGTGACGCCGCTGCCAGTTCCGCCGCCGCTGCCCGCGCCGCCGCCCGGTGTGCCGCCGATCATCGGGCAGCCGTTGCCGCCCGCACCGCCACCGACGATCCTGCCCCCGCCGATCCTCGGCGTGCCGCCCACCGTCACCGGCATCGGCGGCGGCCCCGGCGGCCCTGGCGGTGCCGGCAAGCCACCGCCCACCGCCCCCTTCGGCCGCAGCGGCGGTCGAGGGGCGCTGCCCTCCGGCGCGGTCATCGGCGAGACGGTCGGCCGCAGCGGCAACGCCCGCCCCGGCGGCGTCGCGGCCGGCAACGTCGGCCGCAGCACCACCGCTCCCGGCCGGGCGAACTCCCCCACCGCCCGCTCCGGCCAGAAGCCGCCGCGCCCGTCCTGGCTGCCGCCCGACGACCACGCGGGCACCCGAAGCGCAACGTCACAGACCGCGATGTCCGGCGCCCGCCGAGGCAACCAGCAGGGCGACGAGCCCGAGGGCAAGCGCTTCGACCCCGACAACCCGTGGGAGGTCGAGTCCGGCGTAGCGCCAGTGATCAAGCCCCCGACCGGCACCCCACGCCACGACCCCGGCCCCAACGTGATCGGCGGCTACCGCGGGTGATCGCCGAGCCCCTGGCCGAGCCCCTGGCCGAGCCTCCGGCCGAGCCTCCGGCCCCGGCGTCGGGTTCGGCCTTCGCCGCTGGCGCCGGCCTTGATCCACGGCCGGGCCTGCCTTCTGTGTCGGCGGCGGGCACGGTGGTCGGCTTGTCTGCCGTGGGTGGTGAGCGCCTTGACGCTCTGCCACCCGCCCGGCGCTCGCGCCTGCGTCCGGCGATCGGCCGGGGCGGCGCGGCCGGCGGGGCCTTACATGTGGACGCGGCGGGTTCGGGTTCGCGTGAAAGCGCGGCGGGTTCGGGTTCGGGTTCGCGTGGAGGCGCGGCGGGGCGGGGCTCGCGTGGAGGCGTGGCGGGGCGGGGCTCGCGTGGAGGCGCGGCGGGCTGGGCCTCGGGTGTCGGCGCGGCGGGCTGGGTACGGCGGGTGGGTGCGATGCTGGCGGCGGTTGCGCTGGTGGCGCCGGCGCCGGCGCCCGCGCGGGCCGACTCGGTGCGCGACAAACTGTGGTATCTCGACTCGCTCGACGTGGCGGCGGCGCAGCGGATCAGCAAAGGTTCCGATGTGGTCGTGGCCGTGCTGGACACCGGCGTCGACGCCAAGCACCCCGACCTGAAGGGCGCGGTGCTGGCCGGCAACAACACGACCCGGCCCGGCGCCACGGGCAACGCCGACACCGAGGGCCACGGCACCGGCATGGCCGGCATCATCGCGGCCCGCGGGCGCGGCGACCGCGGCGTGGTCGGCATCGCCCCGGCCGCCAAGATCCTGCCGATCCGGCCCGCCGACGATCCGTACTTCGCCGCCGACGGGATCCGCTGGGCGGTGCGGCACGGCGCGAAGGTCATCAACATGTCGTTCGGCCTGCCCGACTCGGAGACGCTGCACTCGGCGATCCGCGAAGCCTCGGACGCAGGCGTGGTGCTGGTCTCGTCAGTAGGCAACACCGGCGACAAGGACAACAAGCCCGACTATCCCGGCGCCTATCCCGAGGTCATCGGCGTAGGCGCGGTCGGCCGAGACGGCAAGGTCGCGAAGTTCTCCCAGCACGGCCCCCAGGTCGACTTGGTCGCGCCGGGCGTCGACATCGAGCAGGCCGGCCTCTACGGCACATACCGCAACGGCTTCGGCAGCAGCAACTCGGCCGCCGTGGTGTCCGGGGCGGCGGCGCTGATCCTTGCCGAGTTCCCCGACCTCACCCCGCAGCAGGTGGCCGACCGGCTGTCCAGCACCGCGAAGGACAAGGGCGACAAAGGCCGCGACGACTACTACGGCCACGGCGAACTCGACCTGGTCAAAGCGCTGACCGCACCCCAGCCCTCTTCCTCCTCGGCCCCACCGACGGCCGGTGCTCCGGCCGCGGCCCCGCCAACCTCGGCGAGCGACTCTGACGGCGGCATTCCGCCCCTGGTGTTCATCGGCGCAGGCTTGCTGCTTCTGCTCCTCGCCGTTCTCGCCGTCACGATGGCGATCCGCCGCTCCCGCGCCTGACGCGCGACTCTCTTGCTGGACGCGCTGGATGCGCTGGATGCGCTGGATGCGCTGGATGCGCTGGATGCGCTGGATGCGCTGGATGCGCTGGATGCGCTGGATGCGCTGGATGCGCTGGATGCGCTGGATGCGCTGGATGCGCTGGACGCGCTGGACGCGCTGGACGCGTCGGTCTTGCGCTGGACGCGTCGGTCTTGCGCTGGACGCGTCGGTCTTGCGCTGGACGCGGCGCTTTGCGCTGGACGTCCTGCTCCCGGGCTGGACGCGCCGCTCGGGCGGGACGGCGCCGCTCCGGCAGGCGCGCGTCGCTCTCGCGGCGCGCGGCTTCCACTAGCGCGCTGGGCGCGCTGGTCTCGCGCTGGGCGCGCCGTTCTCGGGCGCGAGGCGCCGCTCCGGCAGGCGCGCGTCGCTCCCGCGGCCGCGCGCGACTTTCGCTATGGGCGCGACTTTCGCTATGGGCGCGGCTTCCGTAGCGGGCTCGGCGACCCCGCGTGGCGCTGCCTACTCGCGCTGGGTGCCGCCACCCGCGGCCGAGGTGGACAGGCAAGCGCACCAGGCCGGCGGAACTGCCCGCTCGCGCTGGTCCCGCCGCTCGCGGTTGTCAGTGGTAGCTCAGCGAGGGGCGGTTCCGCGCGGTGGTGGCTCCGCTCGGCGGTGGTAGTGCAGCGCGGTATCGAATCCGTGGATGGCGCTCTTCCCTACCACCGGATGTTGTGGTGGTAGCGAGGCGCGGTATCAGGCCCGTGGATGGCGTTCTGGGCTACCGCTCGCTGCGGCGGTGGTAGGCGGTAGTGGTAGCGGGGCGCGGCGGGGGCTGTCCGGGGGAGTGGTGTGGCCGGGACCGGGCGGGACAACCCGGATGGTGGGGCGCGGAGGTCTCCCCGCGCCTGGCCGGCCTCGATGACGGGACTCTTCGGTCACACGTAGTCATCGTTTCTGTCTTTGGCTTTCGGGCGAGGGCGAGGGCGAGGCGAGGGCGAGGGCGACGGAAGGCGGCGGTTGATGTTTGCGGGAGGGCGACGGAAGACGGCGGTTGATGTTCGGCGCGAGGGCGAGGGCGACGGAAGGTGGCGGTTGATCTTCGGGGGAGGGGGAGCGGAGGCGGGTAGGTTCGGGCGATGAGTGAGCAGCGGAGCGGCGGCCCGGCGACCGTGGTGGTTCGGGGTGAGGCGGTGCGGGAGGTGCCGCCCGAGGTGGCGGTGGTGCAGGTGACCGTGTCGGCGCGGGAGGGGGAGCGGGAGCTGGTGCTGACCCGGCTCACCGAGCGGGCCGCCGAGCTTCGGAGTCACCTGGATGACTTCGCCGAGGCGGTGGAGCGGCGGGAGACCGGCGGGGTGCAGATTCATCCGGAGCTGAAGCGGGGCGGCGGCAGAGTGGTCGCCTATCGGGGCTCGGTGACGACCTCGGTGACGGTGGCTGACTTCGCGGCGCTGGGGGATCTGCTGCTGCGGCTGGGGCGGCTGGACTCGGCGAGTGTGGACGGGCCGTGGTGGCAGCTGCGGCGGGGCAGCCGGGCCGGCGGGGACGTGCGGGCCGAGGCGATCGCGGACGCGTTGCAGCGGGCCCGGGAGTATGCGGCGGCGGTGGGGGCCCGGGTGGACCGCCTGATCGAGATCGCCGACGAGGGGGTCGGGGGTGTGCAGCCGATGATGGCCCGGGGGATGGCGTTCGCCGCGAAGGCCGAGTCCGCTGACCTGGATCTCGAGTTGGATCCGGCGCCGCAGACGGTGCAGGCCTCGGTGGTGGTGCGGGTCTCGATCACTGAGCCGACCGCGGTGCACGGTGACGGACTGTCCGATTCGGATCAGCCCTCGCGCTGATCACGCTCGGTGCCGTTGTTACCGATACGTGACATCTTGAGCGGTCTTTACGCGACTCGGCGGGCCCTTGGCACAGATCGGGCAGGAGCAGCAGAAACGGGCCCCTGAAACAGGGGCCCGTCACCACGGCGCAAGTCGCCAGAGCGGCCTGGCCGCCGATCAACAGAGCGTGGGCAGGCGATGCGCCGGAGCACATAGTAGCGCCTCTGTGCAACTTGCGTTAAGTCCGAACGGGTTTCTTCTCCGCCAGGCGATCGACCGGGCGTTCGGGCTGGACAGATATATGCCGATCAGTACGCCGTAACCGGGACGTAGGAGCTTCGCCGGCGGCCACATTGGCCCGGAGGACGTTGCGGGCCCGCTCGGTCGCCATCTCGGTGAGCTGCTCGTCTCTGGTCGCCGCGTCCACCCCATCGGCGACCACGCGCATCGTGGCCTCGCCGTAGACCCGCGCGTCGGCGACCCCGCGCTCGTAGGCGATCAACGCAGCGTGTTCGCGTTCGCGGGCCGCGCGGGCCTCGGCGCGCTCGTACGCGTTGCCCCGGGAGACGAATTTGAGCCCTACCGCCGCGCAGTCCAGGGCGACGAGCAGGAGCGCGATCCCGATGTAGAACACGCCGATGCCCCAGAAGTCGTCGGCCACCAGGTACGCCATCGCTTTGGTCCGCGCGCCGAAGCCGGCGTCGGCCCGGACGGCGGCCGCGTTCTGTTCGCGCTGGTCGGCGATCAACTTCGTCAGCGACACCATCTCCGCGGTGCGCGCGTCCCGGGCCGGCCGCTGTGCCGACCGCAACGTCGCGGCCTGCCGGTCCAGTGCGGTCGCCTGGTCGTCCAGGATGCGCGACCTGCGGACCAGCTTGTCGCAGTCGCCGCCGGTGGGGCAGCCGGCCCGGCGGGAGATCCCGTCGCCCTCGGAATCGGCCAGCGCCTGCTGGTAGAGCGCGCGGGCGTCGCGTCGTTTCGCGATCGCCTGGACACCCAGCCGGGTCACCGCCTGGTCGTCCTCGCCGGCGCGCTGCCGCAGGTAGGCCAGCCGCTGGTCGTACGCCCCGATCGCGCCGGTCGACGACAGCGCCAGGATCTGCTCGTTGTGCACCCGGTTCAGGTACGCGTCGATCTCACCGCGGTAGCGCGCCAGCATCAGCGGCTCGGTGATGATCACCGCGAAGAGCAGCGCCAGCCCGACCCGGCCCAGGTAGAGCCCGAGCGTCGGCCGTTTCAGCAGGTGGCTGGGGTCGGCCGAGTCCAGGTTCTGGTAGCTGATCGCGACCCGCCCGACGACCGCCCGGTCGTAGGCGACCACGCCCACCGCCACCAGCGGCCCGACCAGCCACTGCCACCACGGGTGGGTGTAGTTGGCGCTGGCGTCCACGAACGCCGCCCCGCCGACCGTCGCGTACACGAAGTAGAGCAGCACGAAGACGCCGATCGCGCTGTAGAGCACCCGGTCGGAGTGGGTGGTCACGCTCTCCGGGTTGACGTTGGCAACCCTGAGCAGGACGTCCCGGCGCCTCGGCATGCAGCCGAGTCTTGCGGATCACAGGTGCACGCGTCCCCGATTCGGGTAAGTGTGGTGGATGACCACAGACATCCCGACCATCACGCTGAATGACGGCCGTACCATTCCGCAGCTCGGTTTCGGGGTGTTCCAGGTCCCGCCGCCAGAGACCCGCGCCGCGGTCACGATGGCGATCGAGGCCGGCTACCGGCACATCGACACCGCGCAGATGTACGGGAACGAGAAGGGTGTCGGCGAGGCGATCGCCGATTCCGGGCTGGACCGCTCCGAGTTCTTCCTGACCAGCAAGCTGAGCAACGCGGCGCACCTGCCGGACGACGCGCGCCGGGCGTTCGACCGGACGCTCGAGGAGCTCGGCACCGACCACCTCGACCTGTTCCTGATCCACTGGCCGCTGCCGACCCGGTACAACGGCGACTTCGTGCAGACGTGGCTCGCCCTGGAGGAGTTCTACCGTGAGGGGCGCGCCCGCTCGATCGGCGTCTCCAACTTCACCCCGCACCACCTGGGCCGGTTGCGCGCGGAGACGCAGGTCCGGCCGGCGGTCAACCAGATCGAGATCCACCCGTACCTGACGAACGAGCAGCTCCGGGCGTACAACACCGCCAACGAGATCGCCAACGAGGCCTATTCGCCGATCGCCCAGGGTGAGGTGCTGAGCGACCCGACGATCGAGTCCATCGCGCGGGAGGTGTCCCGCACGCCGGCGCAGGTGGTGCTGCGCTGGCACATCCAGCGCGGCGACATCATTTTTCCCAAGAGCAAGACCGAGGCTCGGGTACGCGAGAACGCCGCGATCTTCGACTTCGAACTCGACGCGGGCGCCATGGCGGCGATCAGTTCCCTGGACAAGGGGGAGAAGGGTCGTACCGGCGGCAACCCCGACACGATGGCCTGGATCCCTGAGGAGTGACAGGCCGACCCTGGCGGGTTAATACGAACCCTATTTCTGGTAACTGGCCACCTGGCAGTTTGAAAGCGTAGCCGTCAAATGCTAGGAGCTTGTTTCCGCAGCTCAGGGCGCATGAGGAAATGTCTGAGGGCGGGGGCATCGGTGGATTTCCGGTGGCCCCGCCTCCCTCGTTGGGGTTAAGCCGGACAGTTCCCGCGCGCCGCATTTGTGCGTCAACAGCGTACGGAATCCCGATCACGAAATGCCTGCTCATCAGGTTGTCTGGAGTAGTCCGGAACCGGTACGCAGGAGGAATGCGCCGTATGCGAAACATGAGCGCCGACCGGCAGCCCAGCATGACGGTGGTTCCGGAACCGGACGAGCCCACATGGGAAGTCAGGCAGCCGACATCGGGACGGTCCGGGATGCGCAGGTTCGACGGCCGTACGCGGTCGATCCTCACCGTGGCGGCGGTCGTCGCCATCGTGGTGAACGCGGGCGTCGCCTGGACGTACTGGAAGGTCACCGGCTCCGAGCCGGCCGCCCAGTCCGGCACCGCCGTGGAGCTCACGCTGCGCGGGCGGTCCGACTTCAACCGGCCGCTCGGCCCGGGCGAGACCGGCAACCTGACCGTCACGCTGACCAACGACTACGACTTCCCGATCACCATCACCTCGGTGCGGCCGGCTCCGGGCGGTCCGGTCGCCGACGACGAGCACCGTGACGCCGGGTGCAAGGATCCCCGGGTCTCGATGAGCCGGGTGTCGTACGACGTGGAGTGGAACGTGTCGCGCAACACCATCGGCGCCTTCACCATCCCGGATGGCCTGACCATGGCCGCGAACGCGCCGGCTGCCTGCCGCGGCGCCACGTTCACCATCCCGATCCAGGTCAGCGGGCGCAGCCGAGACAGGACCTGAGCGGCGCGTCTGGTGACGATGCCGTTATCGGGGTGTAACCAGAGCGTGCCTGAAGAGCACGCACAACTGCGGCCGAATCTCGATGACCCATGGTTACCGTCGTGGGGTGCAGACAATTCCGGAGTATGACGAGCTGGTCGGCGAGGCCGAGGGCGTGACCCTGGTGGGCTGGGAGTTCGGCTGGCAGGACGGCCGCGCGGTCGGTTTCGACCCGTCCTGGTCGTACCCGGATCTGGCCCGGCCCCTGGTCCGGCGGGCGACCAGCCTGCTCGACCTGGACACCGGCGGCGGCGAACTGCTCGCCGAACTGGCCCCTTTGCCCGCGCACACGGTCGCGGTGGAGACCTGGGCGGCGAACACCCCGGTGGCCCGCGACCGGCTCACGCCCTTCGGGGTGTCGGTGGTCACCGAGCTGCCCGGCGGCGAGAACGAGTTCGACGTGGTGCTCAGCCGGCACGGCCGCCTCCCGGCGGACGACATCGCCCGGCTGCTCGCCCCCGGCGGGACGGTGCTCACCCAGCAGGTGGGCAGCGACGACCTGGCCGAGCTGAACGCCGCCCTGGGCGCGCCGGCGCCGTACTCGAAGCGGTGGACGGCCGACGTGGCGGTGGCGGCCCTGGAGGCGGCCGGGCTCGAGGTGACCGACGTCCACGAGGAGCGGCCGGAGGTCGTCTTCCACGACGTGGGCGCGATCGTCTACCAGCTGCGAGCCGTGCCGTGGCAGGTGCGGGACTTCTCCACCCAGCGGTACGACCGGCAGCTGCGCCGCCTCGACGCGATGATCCGCACGGCCGGCGAGTTCAGGACGACGGCGCATCGCTTCCTGGTGGCGGCCAGGCGTCCGTGACCGGCAGTCCGTAATCGGCCGGGTCGACGCCGAGGAACGAGACGACCTCGCCGATCGACAGGACAGGCCTACGAGGCGGTCAGCCAGGCCAGCGTCTCGGCGATGAAGGACGGCTTGTGCCGCAGCGTGGCGCTGCCCACGCTCAGCTCGGTCCGGGCCACGTCCGGGTCGCCGGTGGGCTCCACCCGCGGCCACACCCAGAACCGCTGCTCGTCGGCGAGCTGCTTGGCGCGGGCCGAGTACGCCTCCACGGTCGTGTCCAGCAGCAGGTGCATCATCGGCGTCTGCGGCGGATCGGGCACCACGCGCACGGTCAGCACGTCGGCCAGCGCCGCCGCGATCGCCCGGGCGTGCTCCATCCGGGCGGGCATCTCGGCCAGCGCCCCGGGCAGCAGGTTGAGGGCGGAGGCGGCGGCCGGCCACAGCCCGAACAGCGTGCCGCCGAGCCGGTGCCGCCACTCGCGCACCTCGGCCATGTCCTGCTCGCTGCCCGCGAGGCAGCACCCGGACAGCGCGCCGACGCCCTTGTAGAAGGACACGTACACGGTGTCGAAGAGGTCGGCGATCTCGGCGGGTGTCCGGCCGTACCCGGCGCTGGCCTCCCACAGCCGCGCGCCGTCCAGGTGGGCGGCGGCGCCGCGGTCGCCGGCCCAGGCGGTCTGCGCGACGAGCTCGTCCCAGGGCGGCAGCTGGCCGCCGAGGTCGCGCTGCGGCAGCTCGATCACCAGCGCGGCGACCGGCTCGGCGACCCCGGCCAGGTCGGCCGAGGTGAGCAGCTTCTCCCGGTGGCCGGTCGGGCGGCCGACCAGCTGGTGCAGCCGGGCGTACGCGCCGTTCTCGTGCTCCTGGACGTGGCAGTACGGATGCCAGACCACGGTCCGGGTGGTGCGCCGGTCGGCGTGCACCCGCAGCATCGCCGGCTGGGCCATGGTGCCGCTGGGCAGGAAGACGGCGGCGGGTTTACCGAGCAGGCCGGCGAGGTGCCGTTCCAGGTCGGTGACCGCGCCGCCGTCGCCGTACACATCCTCGACTGTGTCCGGTGGGATGGATCTCAGCAGGTCGGTGGGCCGCTGCAGGCCGTTGCCGTGAAAGGAGTCCGTGCAGTTGGCGCGCCGCAGCCTGATCTCGTCATCCACGCCGACCAGTCTGTCAGTGTCGCACCGGCATCAATAGCGAGAATCGATCTTGTTCCGGCACCCGGACGGCCAGCGGGTGGATCGGCCCGTCGAGTTCCAGCACGAGCTGCCCGGCCCCACCGGCGTCCAGCGCCTGCAGCAGGTAGTCCCGGTTCACCGCGACATGTCCGTCGACATCCGCCGCCCACTCCTGCTCGGTCGCCGTCCGCAATTCCTGGTTCAAGATCACGAGGGGGTACGGGGATCCGTCGTGTTCCCGCATCACGACCGGTTGCGACTCCACAGCGGCGCGCAGTTCCGCCACGTCGACCTGAACCCGCGGGCCGCCCGGCCGCCGGACCAGCCGCCGGAAGTCCGGGTAGTCGCCCTCGATCGGGGTGATCTCGGCGCCGTCGACCGTGACCCGCCCGGGTTCCAGGGTCAGCGTCCCGGCTTTGTCCGGCAGCTCGCCGGCCGGCACCACCACCCGGATCGGCGGCCCTTCGACCTCGGCCGTCGCCGAGGCCACCGCCAGCCGGAAGCGGTCGGTGGCCACCAGCGTCAGCGAGCCGTCGCCGGCTTCGAGGAGGACGCCGCCGAGCAGTCCGGGGTCGGTGCCGGCGGCGAACCGGACGGCGGCGACAGCGGCGGCGAACGCTCCGGCGGGCAGGGTGACAGTCGTCATGAGAATCTCCAGCTCCAGCAGGGTGCGGGCGTGGGAGAGCTCCCGGCGGGCATCGGCGAGGCCGTCCTCGAGCCGGCGCAGATGCCTCTCGATCAGCGCGTCGACGGCCGTGGCGTCGGGCAGGGCGCGTACCGCCGCGGTGATCTCCGCGATCGGCATGCCCACCCGGCGCAGGCTGGCGACCAGCCGCGCGGCGCGCACCTGGTCGTCGCGGTAACGCCGGTACCCGGTGAACGGGTCCACTTCGGCCGGCACCAGCACCCCGGCGCTGTCGTAGAACCGCAGGGCGCTGACCGTGAGCCCGCTGACCCGGGCCATGTCACCGATCCCGCGCATGTCGCTCTCCACCCTGATCACGCTGTCGCCTCGACCAGGTCGAGGGTCAACCCCGCAGTGCCTCGGCCGCCACTTCCTTGACCGCCGTGGTCAGGTCGGCCAGGACGTCGGACTCTATCCGCCAGCACTGCCAGTAGAGCGGAACGTCCAGGTGGCGGCCCGGGGTCAGGTCGACCACCCGGCCGGCGGCGATGTCGTCGCGGGCGATCCGCTCGGGCACCAGCGCCCAGCCCAGGCCGAGCCGGACGGCGTCGACGAACGCGGCCGCCGCCGGGATGTAGTGCACCGGCGGGTCGAGCTTCCGGCGGCTCACCCGGCTCAGGAACTGATGCTGGAGCTCGTCCTTGCGGTTGAGCAGGATCACCGGCGTGGTCGCGAAGTCGTGGTCCAGGGACGGCGCGGCCACCGCGAGGTAGCGCATCGCGCCGAGCCGTTCCACTCGGCAGCCCTGCACCGCCACGTGCTGTGAGGTCACCGCGGCCATCACGGTCCCGGCGCGGAGCAGGTCGGCGGTGTACTCCTGGTCGTCCTGGTGCAGGTCGAAGGCCAGGTGCGGCAGCCGGGTCAGGGCCGGCAGGAACCAGGTGTGCAGCGAGTCCGCGTTCACCACCACGGACACCCGGACGCGTTCCCCGGCGAGCCCGCCGCGCGCGGCCGCGAGCGCCTCCCGTTCCAGCAGGCTCACCTGGCCGGCGAAGCGGACCAGCGCCCGCCCGGCCTCGGTCGGCTCGCACGGCTTGGCGCGGCGCACCAGCACCTGGCCGACGTCCTGCTCCAGGGCCTTGATGCGCTGGCTGACCGCCGACGGCGTGACGTGCATCGCCCGCGCGGCGGCGTCGAAGCTGCCCTCCTCGATCACCGCCTGGAAGGTCGCCAGCTGCATCGCATCCACGTAAGCGATGCTAATGGTTCTGTAGAAACTTGAGCTGTTCTTACAGCGGCGACGACCGTAGCTTCGGGTTCGTGCTCAGTTCCGCCCTCGCCGGGTTCGCCGCCGCCCTCGTCCTGATCGTCGCCATCGGGGCGCAGAACGCCTTCGTGCTGCGCCAGGGACTTCGCCGGGAACACGTCCTGGTGGTGGTGCTGACCTGCGCACTGTCCGATCTGGCGCTGATTCTGGCCGGCATCGGCGGCCTCGGCGCCCTGATCACGGCACACCCCACGGCCGTGTCGGTCGCGCGCTGGGCGGGGGCGATCTTCCTTCTCGGGTACGCGGTCCTCGCCGCCCGCCGCGCCCTCCGGCCGACCGGGCTCACCCCCGCCGACGCGGCCCCGGCGACCCTGCGGGCGACATTGCTGACCTGCCTAGCCTTCACGTACCTGAACCCGCACGTCTACCTGGACACGGTTCTGCTGCTGGGCTCGATCGCGCAGCAGCACGCGTACCGCTGGGTCTTCGGTCTGGGAGCCGCGACGGCCAGCCTGGTCTGGTTCACCGCCCTGGGCGCCGGCGCGCGCAAGCTCGCCCCCGTGCTCGCGCGACCGGTCGCCTGGCGGGTGCTCGACGGCCTGATCGGCGCCGTGATGGCGGTGATCGCCGTGACGCTAGTCGTTCGCGTGTAGCACGGTGTTGAGCTCGATCCCGGTGCCCTTGCGGGGGCGGGCCTCCAGCGCCCCGGTCACCGAGTTGCGCCAGAACAGCAGGTTGTTCACCCCGGCCAGCTCGCGCGCCTTGACCACCCGGCCGTCCGGCAGTGTGATCTTCGAGCCGGGCGTTATGTAGGTCCCGGCCTCGACCACGCAGTCGTCGCCCAGCGAGATGCCCACCCCGGCGTTCGCGCCCAGCAGGCTTCGCTCGCCGATCACCAGCTTGTCCTTGCCGCCGCCGGAGAGCGTGCCGAGGATCGAGCTGCCGCCGCCGATGTCCGACCCGTCGCCGACCACCACGCCCTGCACGATGCGTCCCTCGACCATCGAGGCGCCCAGCGTGCCCGCGTTGAAGTTGACGAAGCCCTCCTGCATGACCGTCGTGCCGGTGGCCAGGTGCGCGCCGAGTCGCACCCGGTCGGCGTCGGCGATCCGCACGCCGGTCGGCACCACGTAGTCGGTCATCCGCGGGAACTTGTCCACCCCGAAGACGGTCAGGTGGCGCCCGGCCGTCCGCTCGATCAGCCGCAGCTCGTCCACCCGCGCCGGCGGGCACGGGCCGGCCGAGGTCCAGGCCACGTTCGCCAGGTGCGCGAAGATCCCGTCCAGGTTCAGCTCGTTCGGCCGGACCAGGCGATGCGAGAGCAGGTGCAATCTCAGGTACGCGTCGGAGGCGTCCTTGATCGGGTCGGCCAGCGAGCCGATCACCACCTGCACGGCGACGGTCTCCAGCCCGGCGAGAGGGCGGGGACCGGTCAGGCCGGCCGGCAGTGCGGACTCGGCGTCGGCGGGCGTCTCGCCCAGGCCCAGCGACCCGGCCGGGAACCAGGTGTCGAGCACCTGTCCCTCGGCGGTCACGGTGGCCAGGCCGACGCCCCATGCGGGCGAGGTCGAGATCTCGGGGGTCACGGAGCCGACGATACCGGTCATCCGCAGGCGGGTTCACCGGCGGCCGGTATCGTGCGGCCCATGGCCAACCCGCTTACCCAGGACGTCCTGGTCGATCCGGTCGTGCTGACCCGCGCCCTGGTCGACCTCCAGTCCGTGTCCCGCGAGGAGAAAGAGATCGCGGACTGTGTCGAGGAGGTGCTCAGGCAGGCGCCGCACCTGAGCGTGGACCGGCTGGGCAACACCGTGATGGCGCGGACCGACCTGGGGCGTGAACAGCGCGTGGTGCTGGCCGGCCACCTGGACACCGTGCCGATCAACGACAACTTCCCGTCGACCGTCCAGGACGATCTGATCTTCGGCTGCGGCACGTCCGACATGAAGTCCGGCGTCGCGCTGGCCCTGCACCTGGCGGCCACCCTGCCCGACCCGCGCTACGACCTCACCTTCCTCTTCTACGAGGCGGAGGAGATCGACTCGCGGTACAACGGGCTCCGGCTGCTCGCCGAGGACCGCCCGGAGTGGCTGCGGGCCGACTTCGCGGTGCTGCTCGAGCCGACCTACGGCATCGTCGAGGCGGGCTGCCAGGGCACCCTGCGCGCGCTGGTCCGCACCACCGGGCGCCGGGCGCACACCGCGCGGGCCTGGCGCGGCGTCAACGCGATCCACGCGATGGGCGATCTGCTGCAGCGACTCAAGGACTACCGTCCGCGCACGATTGCCATCGATGGGTGTACGTATCGTGAGGGGCTCAACGCGGTCCGGATCAGCGGCGGGGTGGCCGGGAACGTCGTACCGGACGCGTGCGAGATCGAGGTCAACCTGCGCTTCGCGCCGGACCGGACCGAGAAGCAGGCGCTCGAACACGTACACGAGGTGTTCGAGGGTTTCGACGTCGAGCTCACCGACTCGGCGCCCGGGGCCATGCCGGGGCTGGGCGCCGCGCCCGCCCGGGAGTTCCTCGCCGCGGTCGGGGAGCAGCCGGACGCGAAGCTCGGCTGGACCGATGTGGCGCGGTTCGCGGCGCTCGGCATCCCGGCGCTCAACTACGGCCCGGGCGACCCGCTGCTCGCGCACGCGCCGGACGAGCACGTCGAGATCGGCAAGATCCGCGACGGCGCCGCCACGCTGCACCGCTGGCTGGCCCTCTAGCCGCTGGCCGGCCCTCTAGCCGCTGGCCGGCCCTTCAGATCAGGGGTACGGCGACCCTGCCGATGGCCCGCGGCCGGATCTCGATCGTCGCTTCGCTCTCCAGGGCACGTTCGTGCGGCCGCAGGGCCATCGCCATCCGCCGTTCCTCGACCACGAGTCGGATGCGCCGCTGCATGCGGCGCTGCTCCTTGATGCGCTCATATCGCGTCGTCACGGTGGCTCCCCTGCCTGCCCGTGGGAAATCGGACTACTGAAACAGACGCGCGACAGGCACCGTCCGTTGCCTCAATCTGGCAAAAAGGTCCCGGCGCCGCAATCCTCTTGCCGAAACACGTCAGCTTATTCACCGGGTCATGCACCCTCGCACTACCGTTGGTGCCATGACAGACAGCACCAACGGGCGACCCCGAAGGACACCGGAGCGTCATCGCGGCGCGGTCACCCTGCGGCGCGAATCGATCCCGCCGAGCACCGCCGACGAGAAACTGCTCGATTCGCACTACCGCCGTGAGTGGAAAACGAAGGACGCCTGGCGGGCGTTGCGGATCCTCTCCGAGTTCGTCGAGGGATTCGACACGCTCGCCGATCTGCCCCCGGCGGTCAGCGTGTTCGGCTCGGCGCGCAGCAAGCCGGACAGCCCCGAGTGCGAGATGGCCGCCGACCTGGGCGCGGCCCTCGCCGAGGCGGGCTACGCGGTGATCACCGGCGGCGGTCCCGGCGTGATGGAGGCGGCCAACCGGGGCGCCACCGAGGCCGGTGGGATGTCCGTCGGACTGGGCATCGAGCTCCCGTTCGAGCAGGGCCTCAACGACTGGGTCGACGTCGGGATCGACTTCCGCTACTTCTTCGTCCGCAAGACCATGTTCGTCAAGTACGCGCAGGCTTTCGTCGTCCTGCCCGGCGGATTCGGCACCCTCGACGAACTGTTCGAGGCGATCACACTCGTGCAGACCAAGAAGGTCACCCGGTTCCCGGTGATCCTGATGGGCGCGGCGTACTGGGGTGGCCTTCTCGACTGGATGAAACGCACGGTGCTCGACGACGGCAAGATCAGCCCGACGGATCTCGACCTGATCCAGGTGACCGACGACGTCGACGAGGCGGTGCGGATCATCGTCGACGCGGCGCCGATCTCCTCCTCGAACTCCGTCGTCATGGAAGAGGACTGAGTGGCGGCGATCGGCGTCTTCTGCGCGTCGTCCACCCGGCTCGACGAGCGCTGGCTGGAACTCGCCGCCGCGACCGGCAAGGAACTGGCCGCTCGCGGCCACACCCTGGTCTCCGGCGGCGGCAAGGTCGGCATGATGGGTGCGGTCGCGGCCGGCGCCCGCTCGGGCCGGGCGCACACCCTCGGGATCATCCCGCAGACGCTGGTCGACTGGGAGGTCGCCGATCAGGACTCGGACGAGCTCGTCGTCACCGGGTCGATGTCCGCGCGGAAAGATCTGATGATCGAGCGCTCGGACGCCTTCATCACCCTGCCGGGCGGACTCGGCACCCTGGACGAGCTCTTCGAGGTCTGGACGACAGCCACCCTGGCCCTGCACGCCAAGCCGATGGTCGTGCTCGACCCGGACGGCTTCTACGAGGGCCTCTTCGCCTGGCTGTCCGGCCTCACCGAGGACGCCTTCATCCGCCGCGAGGCCCTGGCCATGGTCACCGTCGCCGGTTCGGTCCCGGCCGCCTTCGACACCATCGGCGCCGCTCTCACCTGACTACACTGCGTGCCATGCCGTCGCAACGGCCGACTCTTCTCCAGGTCGCCCAACGGGCGGGGGTCTCCCGCAGCACGGCCTCGTTCGTCCTGGCCGGACGCCATGTGGACATGCGGATCTCCGAGGAGGCCCGGCAGCGGGTGCTGCGCGCGGCGGAGGAACTCGACTACCGGCCCAACCTGATGGCGCGCAGCCTGCGCACCAAGGTGACCAAGACGATCGCGCTGGTCTCCGACACCATCGCCTCCGATCCGTACGCCGGCCGCGCCATCCACGGCAGTCTCGCCGCCGCCGTCGCGCACGGGCATCTGCTCTTCATCGGCGAGACCGAGGGCGACCCGGTGATCGAGGAGAAACTGATCTCCGACCTGCTCGACCGGCAGGTCGACGCGTTCGTCTACGCGAGCATGTCCACCCGCTACGTACGCCTGCCGAAACTGTTGCGCGGCTCCAAGGTGGCCCTGCTCAACTGCCTCACCCGGGCGGCCGCCCCGGCCCAGCACGCGGTCATCCCCGACGAGGTCGCGGCCGGCTGGAGCGCCGCGCAGGTGGTCGTCGAGGCCGGCCACCGCACCGGCATCCACCTGGTCGGAAACCTTGCCGAGCACGTGTTCGCGGGGCGCGAGCGGGTGGCCGGCATCCGCGAGGGGCTGGCGCAGGCAGGGGCCCGACCGGCCGGGACGATCGACTGCGACTGGTGGCCCGACCCGGCGTACGAGGCGGTCCACGCGGCGCTCGCCGGAGGGCTGCGGCCGCGGGTGCTGATCTGCCTCAACGACCGGATCGCGCTGGGCGCCTACCAGGCGTTGCGGGAGGCCGGATTCACCGTCCCGGATGACGTCTCGGTGCTCTCTTTCGATGACTCCGACCTGGCCGCGTGGCTCCGGCCGCCGCTGACCAGCATCGCGCTGCCGCACTACCAGATGGGGTGGCGGGCGGTGGAACTGCTGCTCAGCCCCGATGCCGAGCCGGGCGTGGTGCGGGTGCCGATGCCCGTGCGCGCCAGGGCATCGGTCGGTAAGCCGGTCGACCTGACCTGACGGGCGACAGACACCCGCCCCGCCGCGGGGCTACGGTCCACTGTGATTCCCTGATCGGAGGTGCGCGGTGACCCGGAAACGTGTCCTGCTGCTCGGCGCCCTCCTGGCCGTGGCCGGCGTCGGCGCGCCCACCACGATGATCCTGATGTCCGATCACCGCGACGCGACCGACCCGCCGCCCGCGCCGCCCCGGATCGCCACCCAGCCGGTCCAGCCCGCGGTCCAGCCGATCGTCGCCGGAACTCCCGCGCCCGTCTCGGCGGCGCCGGTCACCGAGGTGGTGGTCACCACGTTGCCGCCCGCCCTGGCCACGCCCGTCCTGTCCACTCCGGCCCTGTCCACTCCGGCGGGACCGGCTACCACGTCGGGCCGGCCGGACCCGCTCACGATCCGTAAGCCCGTCGTGCAGGTCTCCGCGCCGCCACCCCTGTCGACCGGCGACCCCGTCGCCCAGCCGCCGCCACTGACCGGCGACGACGACGAACCCCCGGGCTGACCTGTGGTGAGGGCTGTCGTACCCGCGTGGTCTGATTGATGCCGTGAGCACTCAGGCGACCTCTCCGGCGGCCCGCCGCCCGGCGTTTCGTCTGGTGCGGCGCCTGCCCGAGGCGGTTGTCCCGCTGCGGGCGGACCCCCTCCAGGAGCATGTGATCGGCCACACCGACGGCCCGATGCTCGTCCTCGGCGGCCCCGGCACCGGCAAGACGTCGACGCTGGTCGAGGCGGTCGCCGCGCGGATCGCCTCCGGCGTCGACCCCGAGCGCATCCTGGTTCTCACCTTCGGCCGCCGCGGCGCCGCGTCCCTGCGCGACCGGATCGAGGCGCGGATCGCCGGCGACGAGAGCCGCATCGTGCACGAGCCGTTGGTCAGGACCTTTCATGCGTACGCCTTCGGCCTGCTCCGCCGCGCCGCCGCCGAGCGCGGCGAACCGTCCCCGCGCCTGCTCACCGGCCCCGAACAGGACCTGATCATCCGCGAGCTGCTGTCCGTCATCGGCGAGGCGCTCGACCCGTACGGCTGGCCCGACGCTCTACGCCCCGCGCTGCCCACCAGGGCGTTCGCCCAGCAGCTCCGCGACCTGATGCAGCGAGCGGCCGAGCGCGGCGTCGGCCCGGTCGACCTGGCCCGCCTCGGCGAGCGCCTGGGCCGCGACGACTGGCCGGCCGCCGCCCGGTTCATCCGGGAGTACGTCGCGGTCCTCGCCCTGCGCGACGCCACCACCCGGGGCTCCACCGCCTACGACCCCGCCGAGCTGGTGCGCGCCGCCTCGGGCCTGCTCACCGACGACCCGTCCCTCCTGGACGCGGAGCGCCGCCGACTCTCCCACATCTACGTCGACGAGCTGGCCGAGACCGACCCCGCCCAGATCGAGTTGTTGTCGCTCGTCGCCGGCGGCGGAGTCCCCCTGGTCGCGTTCGCCGATCCGGACTCCTCCATCTACGGCTTCCGAGGCGCCGATCCCACCGTGGTGGCTGAATTCCCCCACCACTTCCGCACCGCATCCGGTGCTCTGGCCGAGACCCTGACATTGCACACCAGCTACCGAGCGACCACCCCGATGCTCACGGCCACCGCAAACGTCACCACCCACATGCGCGGCCCCCAACGCCACCGCTACCTGCACGCCCCCACCCCACCCGCCGCGCCCCCGTCCAACGCGCCCCCGTCCGCCGCGCTGCCACCCGCCGCCGCCTCGCCACCCGCCGCCGCGCCGCCATCCACCGATGGCCCGCTGCCCACCGACGCCCCTTCTCCCGGCGACGACGGCACTCCTCCTTCCACCGCGGCACTCACCTCGCCAAGTCCCGCGACCTCGGGTGACTTCGCGACCTCGGGTGACTTCGCGACCTCGGGTGACTTCGCGACCTCGGGTGACTTCGCGACCTCGGGTGACTTCGCGACCTCGGGTGACTTCGCGACCCCGGGTGACTCCGCGACCCCGGGCGGGCTCGGGGCTGCGGCGGAGGTGCGGACGTTTCGGACTCCGGGCAGCGAGACCGCCTACGTCGCGCACGTTCTGCGGGAGGCGCACCTCATCCACGGCGTGCCCTGGTCGCGGATGGCTGTCCTGATGCGATCGACGTCGTTGCAGCTGGCTTCGTTGCAGCGGGGGCTGACCGCCTCGGGGGTGCCCACCGTCACCCACGCGGAGGATCTGCCGCTTCATCTGCAGCCGGCGGTGGCGCCGTTCCTGTTGCTGCTCCGCTGTGCGCTGGAACCGGAGCTTCTCGACGAGGAAGCCGCCGTCGCCCTGCTGCACTCGCCGCTGGGCGGAGCCGATCCGCTGGCCGAGCGGCGGCTCCGGCAGGGTCTGCGGGCGCTGGCGCTGTCGGCGGGTGACCGGCGGCCCTCCGGCGAGCTGCTGGTCGACGCGGTCCGCGACCCGGCGGGGCTGGACATGGTCGAGCGCCGGTGGGCGGCGCCCGCGCAGCAGGTGTCGCGGCTGCTCGCCGTGGCGCGGGAGGCCGCGGCCGAGCCGGGGGCGTCGGCCGAGCAGGTGCTGTGGACGGTCTGGCGGGCCAGCGGGCTTTCCGAACGCTGGTACGCCCTCAGCACCCGCACCACCACCATCGACCCGGCGGCGGACGGCGGCCGTGCCCGGCAGTGGCGTGCCGAAGCCGCCGACCGTGACCTGGACGCGATGGTGGTGCTCTTCGACGCAGCCGCCCGGTTCGTGGACCGGTTGCCCGGCGCGCGCACCGAGGTCTTCCTCGACCATGTGCTCGGCCAGGACCTGCCGGCGGATTCGATCGCCCCGAGCGCCGACCGCGGTGAAGCGGTCCGGCTGCTCACCGCCCACGCCGCCAAGGGCCTGGAGTGGGATGTCGTGGTGCTGGCCGGTGTCCAGGAGGGCATCTGGCCGGACCTGCGTCTGCGTGGCAGCCTGCTCGGCTCCGAACGGCTGGTCGACTTCCTGGCCGGCCGCGCCTCCTCGGGTGCCGCGGCCGTGGTCGGCGAGACGTCCGCGCTGCTCGACGAGGAGCGCCGCCTGTTCTACGTGGCGGCGACCCGGGCCCGCCGCAAGCTGGTCGTCACGGCCGTGGCCTCCGCCGGTGTCGGTGGCGCCGACGGCGAGGAGCAGCCGTCCCGCTTCCTCACCGAGCTGGCCGGCACCTACGGCCCGCCCGGCGCCACCCCGCCCCCGGCCGATCCGGAGGACCCGGGCCCACCCGAGCCGCCCGACCCCGGCCCGCCCGACCCCACCGATCCCGGCGACCCCGTCGATCCGGCGGACCCGCTCGATCCCACTGATCCGGCCGATCCCAGCGATCCCACCGATCCGACCGATCCGGCCGATCCCGCGGATCCGGGTCCGGCTGCCGTCGACGAGAAGGTCGACGGCAGCCGGCCCGGTGCGGACGGGCGGGTGCCGGAGCAGCGGCGCGGCGACGACCACCTCGCCGTCGAGGTGGGTGCGGGGCGGGCACCCCGGGCTCTGACGCTGGCGGCGCTGGTGGCTGAGCTGCGTACCGTCGTGGTCTCGCCGGACCAGAATCCTGCCCGGCGGCGCGCCGCGGCCGCCGAGCTCGCCAAGCTGGCGGCCGCCGGAGTGCCGGGCGCGCATCCGGACCAGTGGTGGGGCCTGCGCGGGTTGTCCGACGACCGGCCGCTCGTCGACCCGGGTGATCCGGTCAAGGTCACGCCTTCCTCCATGGAGAGCGCGTTGCGTTGCAGCCTGCGCTGGCTGCTGGAACGGCACGGCGGTGCGGCGCCGCCCGGGCCGGCTCAGGGCGTCGGCAATCTGGTGCACGCGGCCGCCATGCTCGCCGAGGATGCCAACGCGGATCGGGAGCAGCTGGTCGAGTACGTGTCGGCCCGCTTCGACGCGATCGAGCTGGCCGCCCGCTGGCTGGCCGGACCGGAGCACGACCGGGCCCAGGCCATGGTGGACAAGCTGTTGCGCTGGCTGGCGAAGAACCCGCGCCGGCTGCTCGCGATCGAGCACGAGTTCACCGTGCGGCTGGACGACCCGCAGCGGCCGATCCAGCTGACCGGCCGGGTGGACCGGCTGGAGGTCGACGAGCAGGGCCGGCTGGTCGTGATCGACCTGAAGACGGGCAAGACGACGGCGGTCACCGCATCCGATCTGACCGAGCACGCGCAGCTCGCGGGTTATCAGGCGGCGGTGGACGCGGGCGCCTTCGACGAGTTGCACGGCGGCCGGGAGAGTGGCGGCGCCGCCCTGGTCCAGCTGGGACCGAGCAAGGACGCGCGCGAGCAGATGCAAGTGCCGCTGGCCGAGGCGGACGATCCGGACTGGGCGTACGCGATGGTCCGCCGCACCGCCGACACGATGGCCGCCGCGACGTTCTCCGCGGTGGCGAACAACCGTTGCCGGATCTGCCCGGTCCAGACCAGCTGCCCGGTCTCGGGGCGAGGGCGCCAGGTAGTGGAACCGTGAAAAAAGAGGAACCGTGACCCAACCGTCCCTGTTCACCGAGGGGCCGCCCCGGCCACGCCGGCAAGCCGACGCCGGACCGCGCTACACCCCGCTCGAGCTGGCCCGCCTGCTGCGCCTGCACCCGCCGACGCGGGAGCAGACCGACATCATCGCCGCGCCGGTGGAGCCGATCCTGGTGGTCGCGGGCGCGGGTTCCGGCAAGACCGAGACGATGGCGTCGCGGGTGGTCTGGCTGGTCGCCAACGGGTACGCCCACCCGGACCAGATCCTCGGCCTGACCTTCACCCGGAAGGCCGCAGGCGAACTCGCCCACCGGATCCGCACCCGGCTGGGCCAGCTGGTCCGCCGCCTGGGCCGGGACGACGCGCTGGCCGGCGAGGCGACCGTCGCCACCTACCACTCGTACGCCGCCCGCGTCGTCACCGAGCACGGCCTGCGAGCGGGCTTCGAGCCGTCCGCCCGGCTGCTCACCGAGGCGGCCCGCTGGCAGATCGTGGATTCGCTGGTCAGGTCGTACACGGGGGAGATGACCGGCCTGAACCGCGCCCCGGGCACGGTGACCGACGACGTGCTCGCGCTGGCCGGCGAGCTAGCCGAGCACCTGGTCACGCCGGACGAGCTGGCGGCCTGGACCGGGCGGTTCACCGGGGAGGTGCAGTCGCTGCCGGGCCGGGTCTACAAGGACGTGTCGGACATGCTCCAGCGGCAGCGCCACCGGCTCACCCTGCTGCCCCTGGTGCGCCGCTACGAGCAGCGCAAACTCGACCTGGAGGCGATGGACTTCGGCGACCAGATGGCCCGGGCGGCGCGGGTGGCGCGGGATCATCCGGAGGTCGGCGAGATCGAGCGCGGCCGGTTCCGGGTGGTGCTGCTGGACGAGTACCAGGACACCAGCCACGCCCAGGTGACGATGCTGAACGCGCTGTTCGGCGGCGGCCATCCGGTGACCGCGGTGGGCGACCCCTGCCAGTCGATCTACGGCTGGCGGGGCGCCTCGGCGGGGACGCTGGACAGGTTCCCGGGCGAGTTCGCGCGGCGGGACGGCCGGGACGCCGCGGTGCTGACGCTGAGCAAGTCGTGGCGGAACCGGCCGGAGATCCTGGACGTGGCGAACGCGTTGTCCGCACCGCTGCGCGCGGCGGGCGCCCGGGTCTCCGAGCTGGTGCCGGCGCAGCGGACCGCGGAGGGGGTGGGCGGCCGGACGGTGGCGTGCGCGCTGCTGCCCACGTACGTGCAAGAGGCCGAGTGGATCGCCGACTCGATGCTCACCGCCTGGCGGATCAGCGCCGGGATGCCGGACAAGCCCGCCGCCGAGATCCCGGTGGAGAAGCGGCCGACGAGCGCGGTCCTGGTCCGGGTGCGCAGTCAGATCGCGGTGCTGGAGGAGGCGCTGCGGGCGCGCGGCCTGCCGGTCGAGGTGGTCGGCCTGGGTGGTCTGCTGGACACCCCCGAGGTACGCGACGTGGTGTGCACGCTGCGGGTGCTGGCCGACCCGGCGGACGGCGCGTCCCTGTTGCGCCTGCTCACCGGCGCCCGCTGGCGGATCGGCCCGCGCGACCTGGTGGCCCTGCACCGGCGTGCCCGGTCGCTGGCCGCGGCCCGGGCGGCCGCCGTGAACGACGAGGAGCCGGACGAGGTGGTGGGCGACCGGCTGGACGACGCCACGCTGGTCGAGGCCATGGCCGACCTGGGCGCGGCGCAGCAGTACTCGGCGGAGGCGTACGCCCGGCTGCGGTCGTACGCGCGGGAGCTTGCCGAGCTGCGCAAACGTCTCGACCAGCCGCTCCCGGACCTGGTCGCGGACATCGAGCGCACGATCGGCCTGGACGTCGAGGTGGCGGTCCGCGGATGGCAGACGGGCGACGCCGGGCTGGCCCGCGGTCACCTGGACACCCTGGGTGATGTGGCGGCGCGCTACGCGGGTGACACCGACGGCGGCACGCTCGCCGGTTTCCTGGCCTTCCTGACCGCGGCCGAGGAGGAGGAGCGCGGCCTGGAGCCGGGGCAGGTGGATGTCGTCGAGGGCGCCGTGCAGATCCTGACCGCGCACGCGGCGAAGGGCCTGGAGTGGGACGTGGTCGCGGTGGCCGGCCTGGCCAAGGGCGTGTGGCCGGGCCTGGTGCGCAGCTCGGACCACTACCTGATGGGAATGGGCGTGCTGCCGTTCCCGCTGCGCGGCGACCGGGACGGGTTGCCGCTGCTGGACCTGTCGGAGGCGGCGGATCAGAAGGATGTCGCGACCGCGCTGGGCACGTTCGCCGCGGATTGGCGCGGGCATGACGAGCGGGAGGAGCGGAGGCTCGCGTACGTGGCGGTGACCCGTCCCCGCCGGCTGCTGCTGTGTTCGGCGTACTGGTGGGGTGACGGTGTGAAGAAGCCCCGTGGCCCGTCGGTGTTCCTGAACGAGGTGCGGGAGAGCTGCCTGGCCGGCGCCGGCGTGGTGGACGTGTGGACGCCGGAGCCGGCCCCGGACGCGACGAACCCGAGCGCCGAGCTGGTGGCGTCGGCGGAGTGGCCGGCTGACCCGCTGGGTCTGCGCCGCCCGGCGATGCAGGCGGCCGCCGACCTGATCCGCCGGATGATCACCATGCCGGAGCCGGACGCCGCGGTCGCGTTCGCCGAACTGGCCGAGGCCGACCCGGAGATCGCCGAGCGGGCGGGCATGGCCGCCGACCTGGTCGGGCTCCCGGAGGCGAAGGAGGCCGGCGACCCGGCGGTCGAGCGCTGGCGTACCGAGGCGACCATGCTGCTGGCCGAGCGCTCCGAACGCGCCCGCCGGGACGGGCCGCTCGAGGTCGCCGTGCCACCGCACCTGTCCGTGTCCCAGCTCGTGGTGCTGCGCCGCGACCCGCAGCGGCTGGCCCGCTCGCTGCGCCGGCCGCTGCCGCAGACCCCGGCCCCGTACGCCCGCCGCGGCACCGCCTTCCACGCCTGGCTGGAGCAGCGCTTCGGCTCGGTCCGCCTGCTCGACCTGGACGAGCTGCCCGGCGCGGCGGACGAGGACGCGGCCGGCGACGAGCAGCTGGCCGCCCTGCAGGAGGCGTTCCTGGCCGGCGAGTGGGCGAACCGTTCCCCGGTCGAGGTGGAGGTCCCGTTCGCGACCACGATCGCCGGGGTGGTCGTCCGGGGCCGGATGGACGCGGTGTTCGCCGATCCGGGCGGCCGGTACGACGTGATCGACTGGAAGACGGGCCGTCAGCCGGGACCGGCCGAGGCGTCCGCGGCGGCGGTGCAGCTGTCCGCGTACCGGATCGCCTGGGCCTCTCTGGCGAACGTGCCGGTGACGCATGTGCGGGCCGGCTTCCACTACGTCGGGGAGGGCGCCACGGTGCGGCCCGCCGACCTGATGGACCCGGCCGAGCTGGCGGCGTTACTCGAAGACCTCCCCGAGCAGAGCTAGCAGCGCGGTCGCGTAGGCCTCCTCGGCGGTGGGCGCGGTGAACACCTCGGTGGTCTCGACCGAATATCCGTCATCGGTGCGGTGAAGGCTCCGGAACGTCCCGCCGAGGAGGTCCCGGAGCTGGTTCTCGCGGGGCAGCCAGAGGGTCTCCTCGATCTCCACGTCGTCCAGCGCCCACTCGGTGGTGCCGTTGAATCCGATCACCCGGCCCTCCGGCACCTGATGCACCTCGATGGTCATGTTGCTCAGCACGAACACCTCGTCGTCGAGGTCTCGATCGGGGATGGTGAACCGGTCGCCGGGGCCCGGTTTCCACACCAGTCCAGCGTCCTTGAGCTGCTGTGCCATCTGCACGCCGATCACTTGGCGGCCTCCTTCACCGTGCTACGCTCGCCCCGTTGTCAGTTTGGTTCCCAAGTACTCAGGAGCGCCTGTGGGGGAAGTCTGCCCCAGGCGCTCTTTGTCGTAACCCGGGTCTTCCGGTCGGGCGATCAGTACGACAGCACGAGATCCGCGAAGTGCGGCTCTTACCACCCTCGCTCCCGCCGCCGAAGCGGGCGCGTTCGACCGTGGAGGACACGATCATGGTTTTCGGCGTAGTGAAGTGGTTCAACGCGGACAAGGGCTACGGATTCATCACCCCGGAGGACGGCGGCGCTGACGTGTTCGCCCACTTCTCCGCGATCCAGAGCTCGGGCTACCGCAGCCTCGAGGAGAACCAGCGGGTCGAGTTCGAGGTGACCACGGGCCAGAAGGGCCCGCAGGCCGCCAACATCCGCCCCGTCTGACAAGTGGCCCTTGTCAGCTGAAACACCAGGTCGGCGCCGTCTCCCCAAGTGGGGGCACGGCGCCGCTTGCATTTGTTCGCACTTCGAGGCAACCAACTGATGATCACTGACGTCATAGGGGTATGGAAACCGCACGCCGCGAGTTGACCTTCGTGCTCGGTGTCGCCCTGGTGGGCTTGATGCTGGTGACCCTGGTGGCTTTTGCCCCCTGGTACGACAGCCTGGTGCTGAGCTGACGCGAGGGCTTCACCGCCTCACACCCGACGTGGTGTTCACTGGTAGGTGTGAGTGAGCGTTGGCAGCGTCCAGGTGGGTCGTGGGGATCAGGCACGGTCACCGCGCCGCCCCCGCCGCCGGACCTGCCCCCGCCGCCCGCCCCGCCGAAACCCGGTGGCGACGGCCCGGCCAGGCGCAAGCGTCAGATGTTCGTCTTCGGTGGTGTCGCCGGCGCGATCCTCGCCACCGGTCTGATCATCATCCTGGTCGTGGTGTTCTCCGGCAGCGGCGACCCGTTCGGCAGCGGCAAGGCCGACGCGCCCTCGGACGTCCGCCCGCCGCTGGCCCAGATGTGCCCGGCGCCGACCGTGGCACCCAGCGATCCGCCGCCCGCCGGTCCGAGCGCCGCGCCACCCGCCCCGACCGGGCAGCGGACGGTCGACGAGGAGGCCGGGATCTCGTACAACGCGTACGGCTCGCCCTGGGTCGCCTGGAACGAGGTGTGGCGGGCCGGGACGCTGGAGGTGCCGTACAAGGTCGGGCAGCACTTCGTGACCGAGGAGTACTCGGCCGGGCAGTACCACGCCTCGATCCTGTCGGCGGCGGTCCCGGCCGCGGACAACGACGCGGTCACCTTCGACATGGAGTGTGTGGGCCGGCAGGTGGCGGCGGACGTCCGCGCCGAGTACTACCCGCAGCCGAACACGATGGAGCCGATCCGTGACGGGCTGACCAGGCTGGGTGGCCGTCCGGCCTATCTGGCCGAGTTCCGGCTGCACTTCTCGGCGGCCGGGCTGCAGGCCAAGGACGAGCTCTCCGCGGTGGCCGTGATCGATGTCGGCAAGCCGACCGCCGCGGTGCTCTACATCTCGATCCCGGGTACGCACAAGCAGTTCGACTACGTCATAGACGACGTGCTGTCCTCCGTACGCCCGCTCTGAAGCGAAGTGTTCCCGCTCCGCAGCGTCGTGTTCCCGCTCTGTAGCTCGGCCAGCGTCCGGTGGTCGACCACGCCCTCGATCGCCTCCTCGACGGCGACCCAGACGTCCCGCAGGCCGATGGCCGCGCCGTGGTAGGTGGTGGTGGCCGTGGGCAGCCCGCGGACCGTGGTCAGGGCGCCGCCGACCGCGCGCACCACGTCGCCGATGGTGATCTCGTCGGCCGGGCGGGCCAGCTGGTATCCGCCGTCGACGCCGCGGTGGCTGTGCAGCAGCCCGGCCCGGCGCAGGTCGAGCAGGATGCCCTGCAGGAAGCTGAGTGGGATGTCCTGGGCGGCGGCCAGCGTCGCAGCCTTCACCAGGTGGGGACCGTCGGCGGCCACCGAGAGCATGGCTCGGACGGCATAGTCGGTGCGTGCCGAGACGTACACGACAGTAAACCTACCATGCGGATAGGAATAATGGGTGGCCTCAAGAGGCGGCGGTGAATGCCTCCGCGGCCTCGTGCAGCGCCTTGACCGTCGCCGGGTCGCCCGTCGACTCGCGCAGCGCGCGCGCCGGCACGAGCCCGCCCACACCCACCTCACGCAGCCAGGAGGCGGCCTGCGAGGTGCGGTTGACGGTGTGGAAGATGCTGATCAGCTCGACCGCGGCGGACAGCCGCCGGGCGGCCGTGTCGCTGCTCAGCACCGGGCCGGCGGACCACGACCGGAACTCGTCGATGGTGTTGGCGCCGGCCAGGTAGGCGGTCAGGTCCTCGCCCAGCACCTCGTCGCAGACCTCGATGTTCGCCGAGACCCCGCTCTCCCGAAGGAAAGCCGAGCCTTCCCGAGGAGCGGCGCGTAACGCGGTCGCAGTCATGCCCACTACGTTACTTCTCCGCGACCATCGGGGCGAGCGCCCAGATAAAGGTCGTTCACGTGGTCGGCCAGCACGTCCAGCGCCGGCCGGCCCATCTCGATCGCCGCCACGAACGCCGCCCACGAGTCCAGCGGGAAGTCGTCCACCCGCGGCATCGTCGCCGACGTCAGATAGACCGGCAGCAGCATCGCGTTGTGGAAGAGCCACGGCACGTAGCTGCCGTCCGAGTCCCAGCCGCGCAGCTCGCGCGTGCGATAGAGGTGTTCCCGCAGTTCCTCGCGGGTGGACCAGCTCAGCATGTGCGCGTCGTGCTTCAGATTCTTGATGTACGGGTTGTAGAGGTGCCCCGGCCCGAACCCGAACGTCTGCCGCCACGACGCCCAGAGCAGCGCCTCGTCCCGGCCGCCCAGCGTCAGCACGTCCCCGGTCTGGCTCTCCAGCAGCATGCTGTTCAGGTACGGCCACAGGGTCAGCGGGATCAGCAGCCGGCTCGCGTCGGTGCGCAACATCGCCTGCACGATCGGCCAGGCGTTGGCCTCCAGCGCATCCCAGTCGGCCAGGTGCGGCACCGCCTTCACCGCGGCGAGCATGCTGTACAGCGACGGGTTCCGGTCGCTGTAGAAGATCCGCCGGGCCACGCCCCACGGGTCGGTCGGCCGGAGCAGGGACTCCGGCGACGGCGTACGCGGCAGGCGCTGGCTCTGTTCGACGAACTCGCCCAGGCTGACGAACCGCACCTGGGCGCCGTGCCCGGTCCGGCCGATCCAGTGCTGCAGGTCGGCGCGGAAGCTGTCGCCGGACTCGGCGGTCCGGGTGCCCACGTCGTCCAGCACCATCCGCACCTCGACGCCGAGCCGGGCCAGCGCCCCGGCCACGAACGCCTGCACCATGTGGATCACCGACGCCCGCGGCCGCAGCCGCACCGGCCACAGCACCCGGGCCGGCCGCCGCGTGCCCTGCTGCTGGTTCACCCAGCCGAACCGGCGTTCCAGCTGCAGCAGCAGCCCGGGAACGTCGGCCGGCGGCGTCGAGTCGGGCTGGGTGACCAGCTCCCGTTCCCACTTGTGGTGCCGGGCCACGTGCCGCCGCCCGGTCTCGCGGGCCGGCACGATCACCCCGGCCCGGTCGGCCAGCGCCGGGAACAGCCGCTCGGTGTCGATGCCCGGGAAACACTCCACCTCGGTGCCGGTCAGCTGCTTGAGCCGCTCGCCGGTCCGCAGCGCCTGGTCCGGGTCGGCGTCGAAGAGGCCCCACAGCACCCGCAGCCGGCGGCGCCGGGCGACCAGCGCGATCGCCGAGGCCAGCGTGCCCGCCCAGTCGGTGGTGCCGAGCACGCACACGGTGTCGCCGCGGATCAGCGCGGCGGTGCCGTCGACCAGGTCGGTGGCGGCGGTGATCCGGGCCGGGTCGTGCAGCAGCCGGGGACCGCGGACGTGCAGCGTCGGCCGCCAGAAGCCGTGCGTGTGGAAGACCCGGATCGCGCCGTCCGCGCCGGCCGACGCGCCGTACCCGCCGCTCAGGTCCAGCGGCAGGCTCACCGCCAGACCACCGGCGTGCCGGACGGCGATCTCGATCAGCGGGTCGAAGTTGGTGGTGATCACCCGGTTGTCGAAGGCGACCGCGGTCTGCGCGAGCAGGTGGCCGAGCGCCTCCACGCCGCGCGGGAGCTGCCAGCCGTACCGCTCGTTCTCCAGCGCCTCGCCGACGCCGCGCTCCACCCGCTGCCCCAGACCGCGGGTGGCCAGCGGCGACTCCATCGGGTCCTCCGGCGCGTACGCCTTCAGCACGGCCTGCTGCGCGATCACGTCGAAGGCGCCGGCCGAGACCCAGTCGGAGAAGACCCTCCGGTACGCGCGGTAGACGTCGATCGCCGGTACCGGACCGAGCCGCGCCCGAGCCTGCGCCAGCGCGCGTTGCAACGATCCCTCGTCGTTGCGGCCGGCCGCGTACTGGTCGGCGATCTCCAGCAGGCCCGGCACCCGCGGCACCACGCTCGCCGACACGCCCGAGCCGACCATCAGCGTGATCTGCTCCGAACCGGAAAGGCTCGCCGACAGCCGGCCGAGCAGCATCGCCTCGCCCGCGCTGAGCTCCTCCTCGGGACCGTCTCCGCCGGACCAGTCAGTCATGGCCGTCACCGGCCGGCCTGCAGCGACTGCCACAGTTCGCCGGGGCGCGCCGTGAACACCTGCCGGGTCGGCCGCCGGCTGACGATCAGCTCGCCGCGCTCGATGTAGTCCTCCAGCTCGCCGGGCCGCCAGCCGAGATAGCCGACGAAGATGCGCACGGTGTCGACGGTGTCCTCCAACTCGCCCAGCGCCTCGGTCAGCGCCATCGTGCCCAGCCGCTCCTCGTCGTCCCGCTCGCGTAAGGGGGTGAAGCGCAACGGGTGCGGCGCGCCCGACCGCAACATGGTCAGCACGATGTAGCCGTCCCGGGCCACCGGGCCGCCGTGGAAGAGCAGCGTGGGGGTGCTGATCAGGGAGCGCCAGGCGGCCGGGAAGTCAGCCGGGATCTCCCGGTCCGGGCGGGTCAGGCAGACGCCCAGCGCCCCGGTCGCGTTGTGCCGCAGCACCAGGATGGCCCGCTGGCCCAGCTCGTCGTCGATGAACCAGGGCGCCGCGTAGAGCACCGTCCCGGCCAGGTCACGCCGGGGGAGGCGGGCGTTGTGCACCAGCGCGATCGCGGCGCCGAAATCGCGGGCGCGCATCTCCGGCCGCTCGAAGCCGCGGTGCAGCATCGCGTCGCGTACCGAACGCCAGATGGTCTCCACGGTCAGAGCCGGCGGCGTCGCCTCGCGCGGGCCGGGCTGATAACCCTCGCGCAGGAACCGCAACAGCTCGCCGGTGAACGCGGTGTGGATCTCGCCGTGCGGAGCACGCGCGCGCCGGTTGGCCGGCGCCGAGACCAGCAGGCAGGTGCCGTCGGTGGCGGCCTTGTCGGCGACCGCGTCGGTGCCGGTGAAGCCGGTGCCCAGTTCGGCGTCGGCGCGCCCGGAGTAGCAGCAGTCCAGGATCACCAGCCGGCGCCGTGCCCGGGTGCCGGCCACCGCCCAGCGGATCCAGTCGTACGGCAGGCCCTCCTCGTGCGGGGCGTCCGGGTCGCAGGCGGGCAGCGCCAGGATGAGTTTCTCGTCGTCGGCCGGGTCGACCAGCCCGTGCCCGGAGAAGTAGACCAGCAGCAGGCCGTCGCGTTCGGTCGCCGCGGCCGCCTCGCGCACCACCCGGCTGACCTCGCCCGGGCTGGCCGGGTCGAGCAGCACGTGGCAGTTCTCCGGCGGAATGCCCCAGAAGTCGGCGTCGGCCAGCAGGTCGCCGAAGCCGGCCACGTTGTTGCGGACCGCGGGCAGCTCCGGCAGGTGCTGATAGCCGGACACGCCGATCAGGACGACCTGGGACAGCGCCGGGTTGGCGACCTCACTCATCGGCTATGCCCGCTCCAGCTCCCGCAGCGCGGTCTCCAGAGCCTCCGGCGTGGACGCTTCGATCCGGGTGGTGCCACCGTCCGGGTGAACGTGGGTCACCACCAACTCCGGCGGGCGCGGCCGGGACTCGCGCCACTGCTTGACGGCGAGCACCAGCTGGGCCGCCGAGAACCCGGTGCCGATGACCAGGGTCAGCACGTCGATCAGGGGGCCGAGTTCCTCCGGGTCGGGGTTCTCGGCGCGGGCCAGCCGCCCGTCCGAACGCGCGCCGGGCTCGTCGCGCAGCCATCGGAACAGCGACTCGGCATCCGCCTCGGACTCACACGTCAGTTGCAGCTGAACGGCCATCGGGAGATTGAACCCTTTCGTTGCCCGGACCTTGCGAAAGTTAGCACCGCGCTTCCAGGTCGTGTCTCGTGGACCTCGCCTCGCACGTGGCCGACCCACGAGACACGACCTGCCCTGGCATGCACCGCCGGCCGCCGGGCTAGATTCATGGAGTGGTGCGCAAAATGAAGATTCCCGCGACCAAGTATCCGGTCGAACGACTCACGCTCGACAACGGGCTGCGGGTGGTTCTGTCACCCGATCGCAGTGCCCCGGTGGTCGGCGTTGCCGTGGTCTACGACGTCGGCATCCGGTCCGAGCCGGAGGGGCGCACCGGGTTCGCGCACCTCTTCGAGCATCTGATGTTCCAGGGATCGGGCAACATCGACAAGCTGGAGCACGCCCGGCACGTGCAGGGGGCGGGCGGCAGTTTCAACGGATCCACCCATCTGGACTACACCGACTACTACGAGGTGCTCCCGGCCGGTGGCCTGGAACGCGCGCTCTTCCTCGAGGCCGACCGGATGCGCGGTCCGCGGCTCACCGAGGAGAACCTGCGCAACCAGGTCGACGTGGTCAAGGAAGAGATCCGGGTCAACGTCCTCAACCGGCCGTACGGCGGATTTCCCTGGCTGAAACTGCCGCCGGTGATGTTCTCGACGTTCCCCAACGAGCACGACGGGTACGGCTCCTTCGCCGACCTGGAGAGCGCGACGCTGGCCGACGCCGAGGAGTTCTTCGAGCGCTACTACGCCTGCGGCAACGCCGTGCTCGCGGTGGCCGGCGACTTCGACCTGGCCAAGACCACCGAGCTGATCAAGCGGCACTTCGGCGACGTGCCCGCCCGGCCGGCCCCGGCGCGCCCGGACTTCGACGAGCCCGACCTCACCGCCGAGCGCCGCGAGTCGTACACCGACCGGCTCGCCCCGCTGCCCGCGGTGGCCAGCGGCTGGCGGGTGCCGGACCCGATCGGCGACTTCACCGGCTACCTGCCCTACACGGTGCTCGCCGAGGTGCTCACCGACGGCGACGCCTCGCGCCTGGTCGACCGCCTGGTGCAGCGCGACCGCACCGTCACCAGCATCGGCGGCTACCTCGGCTTCATGGGCGACGAGTACGCGGTCCGCAACCCGACCGCCCTGCTGCTGCAGGCGCATCTGCCACCCGGCGGCGACGCGGAGAAGGTGCTGCGGACCGTCGACGAGGAACTGGACCGGCTGGCCACCGACGGACTGCGGCCGGGCGAGCTCGCCCGTACCCAAGCCCGGATCGCGACCCACCACCTGCGTGAGATCGACGCGGTCCTCGGCCGGGCGCAGCCCATGGCCGTGCTGGAACAGCAGCGTGGCCGGCCCGAGCTGATCAACGAGGTGCCGAAACTGATCGGTGAGGTGACCGAGGAGCAGGTCGTGGCCGCCGCCGCCACCCTGCGCCCGGAGCGTCGCGCCACCGTCGAGGTCAAGCCGGGAGCCGGAGCATGAGCACGCACGTCCTTCCCGGCCTGGCGCCGGACAGCAAGATCAAACTGCCCCGCTCGGCCGAGCGCACGCTGGCCAGCGGGCTGACCGTGATCGCCATCCGGCGGCCCGCGGTCCCGCTGGTCGAGCTGCGCCTGCGGGTGCCGTTCGGCCGGGCGCCGCTGCCCCGGGCCACGCTGCTGTCCCAGGCCCTGTTCACGGGTACGGGCAGCATGTCCAGCCTGGAGATCGCTTCCGAGCTGCAGGCCGTCGGCGGCGGGCTGTCCGCCGGCCTCGACCCGGACCGGCTGCTGGTCACCGGCAACACGCTCGCCGCCGGTCTGGAACGGACGCTGGAGATCCTGGCCGCGGTGCTGACCGACCCGGCGTACCCGGCCGACGAGGTGGGCACCGAGCGGGAACGGCTGGTCGACCACATCCAGGTCGCCCAGAGCCAGCCCGCCCACCTGGCCCGCACGGCGCTGCTCAAGCGGATCTACGGCCGGCACCCGTACGCGGTGCAGACCCCCGAGCCCGAGCAGGTCCGCGGCGTCCGCCCGGCCCAGCTCCGTGCCCTGCACGCCGACCGGGTCCGCCCGGACGGCGCGGTGCTGGTGCTGGTCGGCGACATCAACCCGGAGAAGGCGATCGACGCCGCCGACAAGGCGCTGGGCAGCTGGACCGGCCCCGGCAAGGACGGCAACGTCCCGGCCATCCCGGCGCTGGAGACCGGCCCGCTGCTGCTGGTCGACCGGCCCGGCTCGGTGCAGTCGTCGCTGCGGCTGGCGATGCCGGCGGTGCCGCGCACCGATCCGGATTACGCCCCGCTGCTGCTGGCCAACCTGGTGTTCGGCGGCTACTTCTCGTCCCGCTGGGTGGAGAACATCCGGGAGGACAAGGGCTACACGTACGGGCCGGGCAGCTCGATCGAGCACTTCCTGGCGGGTTCGTCGCTGGTCGCGTCGGTCGAGGTGGCCACCGAGGTGACCGGCCCGTCTCTGCTGGAGACGGTGTACGAGCTGGGCCGCATCGCCAGCCTCCCGCCCGGCGAGGAGGAACTGGAGCAGGCCCGGCGGTACGCCCTGGGCACCCTGCGGCTGGGCATGTCCACCCAGGCCGGGCTGGCCGCGCTCGCCAGCATGTACGCCAGCTTCGGCCTGCGCCTGGACTACCTGGTCGAGCACTCGGCGGCGCTGGCCGCGGCGACCCGCGAGCAGGTGGCCGAGGTCGCCTCGCGGTACCTCGCCCCGGCCAAGGCGGTGACCGTGGTGCTCGGTGACGCCGAGCGGATCGAGGGCCAGCTGGCCGCCCTGACCGCGGTGGAGCGCGACGCCTGATGGCCGAGCACATCCCGCCGCTGGCGCGCAGCACGCTGGACCGGGCCGCGCATCACCGGCGCGACCCGGACTGGCTGGCCGAGGCGGAGAAATCCGCCCTGGTCCTGGTGGTGGACACCGAGGCCGGTGGCCGCGCGCTGGCCCGGGACAACGAGGACGGCACGGCGAGCCTGGTCCTGCTGGACCACGCGACCGCCCCGGGCGGCGACCGGCATTTCCTCGGCTTGGACGCGGACGGCACCCCGGTCTTCACGGTGGACGCGCCGCTCCCGGCGATGACCGAGGCCACCGGCGTGACGTTGCGGGATGTCGGGCATCGGCTGGACGACCGGGACGCCGGGCTGTTCAGCGCGGCGGCCGCCCTGGTCAATTGGCACGCCTCGCATCTGTTCTCGCCGCGGTCGGGGCTGCCCACCACCATCACCGAGGCGGGCTGGTCGCGGACCGACCCGGACGGCCGGCAGATGTGGCCGCGCACCGACCCGGCGATGATCGTGCTGATCCACGACGGCGTCGCCGGGCCGGACGGTCGCTGCCTGCTCGGCCGCAACGCCCAGTGGCGGATGCCGGACGGCACGCTGCGCTTCTCCACGCTGGCCGGTTTCGTGGAGCCGGGCGAGTCGGCGGAGGCCGCCGTGCACCGCGAGGTGCTCGAGGAGGTCGGGGTCAAGGTCCGCGATCTGCGGTACGAGGGCAGTCAGGCCTGGCCGTACCCGGGCTCCCTGATGCTGGGGTTCACCGCCCGTGCCGACGCGAGCGACCCGATCGTGGTGGACCCGGCGGAGATCGCCGAGGCGCGATGGTTCACCCGCACCGACATCACCGCGATGCGTGCCGATGATTACCGCGATCCGGCGACCGGAGTATCTGTACGGCTACCGATGAGTGCCTCGATCGCGCTCTATCTGATCGAGACCTGGCTGGGTGGTTTGCCAGTATCCCGGCCTTGATTCCATAAAGTCCGTAAAGTCCGCTATGTGATCTCGACTTCAGCCGGTCAGCTCGTGCTGACCTCACTGCGGGACGAGGACCGTGCGCCCGTCGAGGTGCGCCCGGGACCGGCCCGGCTGATGCGTGAGGTGTTCGCGGTCGCGGTCCGGCGATGCTTCGCCGGCCGCGACCCGCGGGACGTCACGCCGTACGTCCGCGGCCTGCTCGAACGGCGCGGGGTGTCGTCCGACGGCGTCGCCGCCCGCGAGCTCGAGGCCGTCATCCGTTCCGTGCTGGGCGAACCGGAACTGGTCGCCGGCATCCCGGACGAGCGCCGCGTCGGCATGATGATCGTGGTGGTCGGCGACCTCGCCCAGGGCGCGGCGGCGGACGGCGCGATCACCGGCGCCGAGCTGCTGGAGGCGCTGGTCGCCCAGGCCGAGACCCGGGTGGCGCGGTTCGATCCGCCGCCGGACGGGCGGCCCTGGCGCCGTTCCTCGCCGCGGCCGGTCCGGGGCCCGCGATGAGCGCGGCCACCGAGTTCCTGCGGGCCACGGCGACCAACACGGTCGCGCCCGAGCCTCCTGGGGAGGACGCCGACGAGATCTTCGCCGCGGCCTTCCGGGCGGCGGTCAAGCTGCGATTCCGTACGGACGCGCCGCTCGCCGCGATCACCGGCTCGGTCCGCGCCGCCACCCGCCGGCACGCCGAACTCGTGCCGGTGCGGGAGGCGGAGATGCTGATCCGGTCGGCCCTCGGTGAGAAGGTGCCGACCGGCGAGATCGACCGGGCGTCCGCGGTCAAGGTGCACGTCCTGCTCTTCGCCACGCTGGTCGAGGAGCTGGCGCTGACCGACGACGAGCTGGACGAGCTGATCGCGGCGCTCTAGAAGTGTTATTTCTGCACTACTAGGCGATATGACCCTCTGTAGTGCACCATGTACAAACCGTTAACATATGGAAGCACTACGGGGGAAGCAGTAAATGGGCGTGACAGAATTCTGTCGCCGCCGCCTGAGCGAGTGGCGTCGGTGGGCGGTGGAGGCCCGAAACTGGGGCTCCCTGACAAGTTCGGCGTGGGACAGCTGGCAAGGGCGCATCCGCGGCCGTCGGCGGGCACGGAGGCTCAGCACCGGGGGCGCGCTGGCACTCGTGTTCAGCATCGTCGCCCTGTCGGTCGGCGTGATGCCGGCCTTCGCCGAGCCGCCGTCCACGACCGTCGCGCTCACCGCCTCGCCCGACCCGTCGGTGACCGGGGAGACAGTGACTCTCTGCGCCACCGTCACGGCACCGGCACCAGAGGCCCGAGCACCGGGCCTGCCCGACACCCCCACGGGGACGGTCACCTTCACCGGCCCGGGCGGGCTGAACTCGACAGTGCCGCTCGACGGGGCAGGCGAGGGCTGCGCGACCACCACCGTGCTGACCACGGGCACGGTCACCGCGACGTACAGCGGTGACGGAACATACGACCCGGCCACCGACTCGGAGGCGGTGACGGTCGATCCTGCGGCTACGAGTACGGCGGTGACCGCGTCGCCGGATCCGTCGGTGTCGGGGGAGTCGGTTGAGGTGTGTGCCGTGGTGACGGTGGAGGCGCCTGGTTCGGGTACGCCTACGGGGACGGTGACTTTCACGGGTCCGGGTGGGCTGAATCAGACGGTTGCTTTGGATGGGACTGGTGAGGGTTGTCTGACGACGGCGACTTTGGCGACGGGGACGGTGACGGGCACGTATAACGGTGACTCCGGGAGGGCTGGGTCGACTGGAACGGTCAGTGTCACGGTCGATCCTGCGGCTACGACCACGACGGTGGTGTCGGCGCCCGAGCCTTCGGTGACGGGTGAGTCGGTCGAGGTGTGCGCCACTGTCGCGGCGACGCCGCCTGGTTCGGGTACGCCGACCGGGTCGGTGACTTTCACGGGTCCGGGTGGGCTGAATCAGACGGTCGCTTTGGATGGGACTGGTGAGGGTTGTCTGACGACGGCGACTCTGGTGACGGGGACGGTCACCGGCACGTATAACGGTGGCGGCGGGATGGCCGGGTCGACCGGTACGGCGACTGTCACGGTCAATCCTGCGGCTACGAGCACGGCGGTGACCGCGTCGCCGGATCCGTCGGTGTCGGGGGAGCCGGTCGAGGTGTGTGCCGTGGTGACGGTCGAAGCGCCTGGTTCGGGAACGCCGACCGGGACGGTGACTCTCACGGGTCCGGGTGGGCTGAATCAGACGGTCGCTTTGGATGGGACTGGTGAGGGTTGTCTGACGACGGCGACTTTGGCGACCGGGACGGTCACCGGCACGTACAACGGTGACTCCGGGATGGCCGGATCCGTCGGGACCGTGAGCGTCACCGTGAATCCGGCCGCCACGACCACGACGGTCGTGTCGGCGCCCGAGCCTTCGGTGACCGGCCAGTCGGTCGAGGTGTGCGCCACTGTCGCGGCGACGCCGCCTGGTTCGGGTACGCCGACCGGGTCGGTGACTTTCACGGGTCCGGGTGGGCTGAATCAGACGGTCGCTTTGGATGGGACTGGTGAGGGTTGTCTGACGACGGCGACTTTGGCGACCGGGACGGTCACCGGCACGTATAACGGTGGCGGCGGGATGGCCGGGTCGACCGGTACGGCGACTGTCACGGTCAATCCTGCGGCTACGAGCACGGCGGTGACCGCGTCGCCGGATCCGTCGGTGTCGGGGGAGCCGGTCGAGGTGTGTGCCGTGGTGACGGTGGAAGCGCCTGGTTCGGGAACGCCGACCGGGACGGTGACTCTCACGGGTCCGGGTGGGCTGAATCAGACGGTTGCTCTGGATGGGACTGGTGAGGGTTGTCTGACGACGGCGACTTTGGCGACCGGGACGGTGACGGGCACGTATAACGGTGACTCCGGGAGGGCCGGGTCGACTGGAACGGTCAGTGTCACGGTCGATCCTGCGGCTACGACCACGACGGTGGTGTCGGCGCCCGAGCCTTCGGTGACGGGTGAGTCGGTCGAGGTGTGCGCCACTGTCGCGACTACCCCGCCTGGTTCGGGTACGCCGACCGGGTCGGTGACCTTCACGGGTCCGGGCGGGCTGAACCAGACCGTCGCTCTGGACGGGGCCGGCGAGGCCTGCATCACGACCACCAGCCTGGCGACGGGAACCGTCACGGCCACCTATGGCGGCGACTCGGTGGTGACCGGGTCGACAGGTACAGCGAGTGTGACGGTCAATCCCGCCGACACCAGCACGGCGGTCACGGCGACGCCGGATCCGTCGGTGACCAGTGAATCGGTCGAGATCTGCACCGCCGTCACCGTGACGGCCCCCGGTACAGGCATGCCGACGGGCACGGTGACTTTCACCGGCCCTGGTGGGCTGAACCAGACCGTCGCTCTGGACGGGGCCGGCGAGGCCTGCATCACGACCACCAGCCTGGCGACGGGAACCGTCACGGCCACCTACAACGGTGACTCCGGGATGGCCGGATCGACGGGCACGGCGGCCGTCACGGTAAACCCGGCGCCGACCACGACGACCGTGCTGACCGCCGTCCGTACCGGCGCCTCGGTCGAGCTGTGTGCCACCGTGACCTTCGATGCCGCCCCGGCCTCGCTCGCGAACTCCGCCGTCGCCCTGATCGCCGACAAGGCGGGCCGGGACGGCGCGGTCTCGATGGGTGGCTCCGGCGCGCCGACCGGGACCGTCACCTTCACAGGGCTCGGCGGGCTCAACCAGACGGCCGTCCTGGACTCCGACGGGAAGGCCTGCGTCACGGTGACCGATGTCGCCGGGGGCACGGCCACCGCCACGTACTCCGGCGACGCCGGCATTGCCGGTTCGACGGACACGGAGACCGTGCCGCCGAGCGTTCCCAGCGCGCCGGGCAACGTCACGGCGGTCGGTGGTGTCTCGTCGGTCGTCGTGAGCTGGCAGCCGCCGTCCACGGGCGCGGCGGTGACCGGTTACACCGCTACCGCCGGCCCCGGCCCCGCCGTCTGCACCACGACCGGCGAGACGAGCTGTCTGCTGGGCGGGACCGCGGGAACCACCTACACGGTGACCGTTGTCGCCCATTCGGCCGTGGGTGACTCACCGGCCAGCGAGCCGTCGAACGAGGTCACCGTCGTGGCCCCGACGCCGCCGTCCGAACCGCCCACGACCGACCTGACGCTGACCACCACCGACGGGGACATCACCGTCGCGGAGCCCGGTCAGCGCCTGGTGTTCATCGGCACCGGCTTCGCGCCGTTCTCCACGGTCGTGGTGACGCTCTACTCGGAGCCGGTCCTGCTCGGCAGCTTCACCACCAACGCGATCGGCTCTTTCGAGGCGCCGGTCACGCTGCCGGAGAACTTGTCGGCGGGGAAGCACACCGTCGCGGCGCAAGGGATCGCGCCTGACGGCAGCCCGCGGGCGATGGTGCTCACGGTCTCCGTCGGTGGCGGGGCCGGCCTGCCGGTCACCGGTCCGTCGGTCAGCGTGCTGCTGCTCAGCGGCATCCTGCTCGCGATGGGCGGCACCGGCCTGGTCGCCGTGGGCAGGCCGCGGCGACGCGTGCGCTGAGCCTGATCGCCGAGCCGCGGCGTCCGGGTGGGTGATGCGTATATGTGCTCAGAGCAAAGCGTGTAGCGGCGGGCCGGGATTCTCGGCCCGCCGTTGCGTTGTGGGCGCCGGCGAGGAGCGAAAGGTCCGGCGAGACGCGAGTCCTGCGAAACGCGAAAGGCCCCGGCGATGAGCCGGGGCCTGCCCGCGCTGTCACCGGGCCGCGTGCCCGGCGCCGAGGGCGTTCGATCAGCCGCTGACGCCGGCGCCGGCCAAAGCGCTCTTCAGCTGGATGATCGAGGGGTTCGTCAGCACGATCTCGGCGCCGCCCCCATCGGGGACTATGCGAATCGTGGGAACCGTCTGGTTGCCGCCGTTGACACCCATCACGAACTCGGCGGCGGCCGGGTCCTGCTCGATGTCGACCACCTCGTAGGCGATGCCCTCGCGGTCCAGCTGTGTCTTGAGCCGATAGCAGTAGCCGCACCACGTGGTGGAGTACATGGTCAACATCGGTCGCGTTCCTCTCGGCCTGTGTCACTCGGCACGGTGCCATCCCAGGGAACGTCGTACCCGGGTGTCATGATTCCCGACTGTGACAGCGGAACGTGTGCTCGCCGGGCTCGACCCCGATCAGCGTAAGGCGGTGACCGCCCCCGCGGGTCCGGTCTGCATCCTCGCCGGCGCGGGCACCGGCAAGACCCGGGCGATCACCCACCGCATCGCCTACCGCGCGATCAACGGCGAGATCAGCGGCCGGCACGTGCTGGCTGTCACGTTCACCGCGCGGGCCGCCGCCGAGATGCGCGCCCGGCTCACCGCGCTGGGCGCCGCCGGGGTGCAGGCGCGCACCTTCCACTCCGCCGCGCTGCGCCAGGTGCGCTACTTCGCGCCGCGGCTGCTCGAGGGCCGGGCGATGCCCGAGCTGCTGGAGAGCAAGGCCCGGCTGGTCGGCCTGGCCGCCGCCCGGGTCAACGTGCGGGCCGACCGCACCGGCGCGCGCGACCTCGCCGCCGAGATCGAGTGGTCCAAGTCGTCCCTGGTCGAGCCGGGGGAGTACCCGGTGGCCGCGGCCAAGGCGCTGCGCGAGCCGCCGTACGACCCGGCCAAGGTCGCCGAGGTCTTCGCGGCGTACGAGGAGCTCAAGCGCCGGCAGGGCGTGATCGACTTCGAGGACATGCTGCGCGCCGCGGTCTGGGGCATCGAGGAGCACTCCGACGTCGCCGAGCAGATCCGCGCGCAGTACAGGCACTTCGTGGTCGACGAGTACCAGGACGTCAACCCGCTCCAGCAGCGCCTGCTGGAGTCCTGGCTGGGCGGCCGCGACGACCTGACCGTGGTCGGCGACGCCAGCCAGACCATCTACTCGTTCACCGGCGCCACCTCGGCCTACCTGATCGACTTCCCCCGGCAGCGCCGCGACGCCGTGGTGGTCCGGCTGGTCCGCGACTACCGCTCCACGCCGCAGGTGGTCGGCCTGGCCAACGCGGTGATCAAGCAGGCCCGCGGCAGCGAGGCCAGGCTGCGGCTGGAGCTGGTCGGGCAGCGACCGGCCGGTGCCGAGCCGGAGCTGAAGATCTTCCCGGACGAGCCCGGCGAGGCGGCCGCGGTCGCCCGGCGCTGCAAGGAGCTGATCGGCACCGGCACCCCGGCCAGCGAGATCGCGGTGCTGTTCCGCACCAACGCGCAGTCCGAGACGTATGAGAAGGTGCTGGCCGAGGCCGAGGTGCCGTACGTCGTCCGGGGCGCCGAGCGGTTCTTCGAGCGGGCCGAGGTGCGGCGGGCGATGATCGCGCTGCGCTCGGCGACCCGGTCCATCTCCGGCGAGACGCCGCTGGTCGAGGCCGTCGTCGAGGCGCTGAGCGCGCTCGGCTGGGCCCGCGGCCAGCCCCCAGCCGGTGGCGCCGCGCGTGAGCAGTGGGAGGCGCTGGCCGCCCTGGTCGCGCTCGCCGAGGAGCACGCCAAGACGCCGGCCATCGAGCCGGTCGGCGACGGCGCGGCGATACAGCGCGATCCGTCGCTGTCCGACTTCGTGGCCGAGCTGCAGCGCCGGGCCGAGCAGCAGCACGCGCCCACCGTCGAGGGGGTGACGCTAGCCTCGCTGCACTCCGCCAAGGGACTGGAGTGGGACGCGGTGTTTCTGGTCGGGCTCTCCGACGGGACGCTGCCGACCACGTACGCGAAGACCACCGAACAGATCGAGGAGGAGCGGCGGCTGCTCTATGTCGGGGTGACCCGGGCGCGGCAGTGGCTCTGGCTGTCGTACGGGCAGACCCGCTCGGGCGGTGGCCGGGCCCGGCGTCCCTGTCGTTTCCTGCCGCAGCTGGAGCGGCGCGGCACCGGCGGACCGGAGCGTGCGGGCGTGTCCAGTGTCAGTCGCAAACCCGACCGCCGCTCGAAGGTGTCGTCCTGCCGGATCTGCGGCGCCACCCTGCTCGCCGGCGCTGACCGCAAGCTCGGCCGCTGCCCCACCTGTCCGTCGGACATCGACCAGGATCTCTACGATCGGCTCCTCGACTGGCGCCGGAGGACCGCATCTGAACTGGACGTTCCCGCGTACGTGGTGTTCACCGACGCGACCCTGGTGGCCCTTGCCGAACGCAAGCCGGGCACCCCTGCGGAGCTGCTCGCGATCGCCGGGATAGGGCCTCGCAAGCTGGGTCAGTACGGCGCCGCGGTGTTCGCTCTGGTGGCTGGTGAAAGCCCAGATGATCTTGCTCAGGAAAACTTTGAAAACTAGTCCGTTAATTCGTTTGCTCTCGCTGCTACGCGCGGCATAGCCTCAACGCACACCTTGAGGGCCGGTCACGGCCCAAGGGGTTTCCATTCAAGATCGAGCGCATGTTTCTGGAGGAGGTGGCACCGATGGAGATCTACACGACAGGACGACCGTCCGTGTTGCTGGCTCCTGCCTGCGCTCCGTTCGCCTATGGCCCCGAGTCGCTCGTGGCCGCACGGCGGGCTCCGCTCTCGCAGGTGCACCAGGTCCAGATCCAGGCCGAGCTGGCTCGGAATGTGGCGCGCGGCGGCAGCACCACCAGCACCACCAGCAACACGGTGTCCCCGATGGGACGCGATGGGTTCGTGGGCAGCAATGGCTCTGTCGTCAAGACGGATGGTGCCAGCGGTGTCCCGCCTCGAGGAAGGCCGGTCTGATTCACAGACCTCCGGCTCACCTCGAGGCCGCGGAACCCGTAACCGGGATCCGCGGCCTTTCTTATTTGCCGGCCACCCAGCCGGTGCACAACCTGTACGGCGATCCAGAAGATCGAGAAAGAGAGAGGTGACCGGGCTTTATGAGTCTGGCGCTGGCCCCCCTCGACGTGAGCGTCGAGATGGAGGCAAACCTGCCCTGTCGGAAGTTCGACCCGGACCTGTGGTTCTCGGATTCGCCGGCCCAGTTGGAGCTGGCGAAGTCGCTCTGCGGGGACTGCCCGCTGCGCGTCGAGTGCCTCGCCGGTGCGGTCGAGCGTGCTGAGCCCTGGGGTGTCTGGGGCGGAGAGATCTTCGAGCGTGGCGCCGTGGTTCCGCGTAAGCGGCCCCGTGGTCGTCCGCGTAAGGCCGACGTCGCTCGCGACGCCGAGCTGAAGGCTCAGACCGAGGAGCGTCTCGCGGCCACCGGCCTCGAGCGCGACGCCGTCCGACTGGCGGCATGACGACATGACCACCATCACCATCCACAACCCGACGCGAGAGACGACCGAGATGACTTTGAATGGAGCCCCGAAGATGAGACTCATCCAAGAAGCGCTGTCACGAGCCCGAATGCGTCGGCCTCAGGCCGACCCTGAGGCGCACCGCTCCGCTCGCCGAGTAGCCATGGAGGCGCGTCAGCGCGCCGCTCGGGAGCTGGGTGGTCGTCCGCTCTGACCAGCCTCAACGGGCCGCACCTGGCCGCACCTAGTGATGAGAAAGGCCCCGTCCGCCGAGCGGACGGGGCCTTTCCCGTGTTCCCTCGGCGGCGTTGGTCCGTCCCGCCGCACGCCTACGCCACGGGCGCGAAGCCGGGCAGCCACTTCTGCAGGATGGCCCGGTACGGCGCCTTGGCCTCGAGCTGCGACAGCACCCCGATCGAGCCGATCGTCACCCGGTGGATCAGCAGGTAGGACGGCGGCAGGTTCAGTTTGCGGCTGAGCTGGAAGGCCGGCGACCGCGGGTTGGACAGCCGCTGCGCCTCGCCGCGCAACCACGTCCGGGTGAACCGGAACTCGTCCACCGCGACCGGCTCGATCATCGGCCGCAGGAAGGTCAGGACGGCCTCCGCGTCCAGGTCGTCGTCCGGCTTGATGAAGCCCTCGTCGCGCAGCCCGTCCGCGACGGCCTGCGCGTCGCCGGACAGCGCCAGCCGGACCAGCCGCCCGATGGGTTCCGGGTGGCCGCCGGGCAGCCGCGCCACCGCCCCGAAGTCGATCACGCCGAGCCGCCCGTCCGGCAGGATCCGGAAGTTGCCCGGGTGCGGGTCGGCGTGCAGCAGGCCGCAGCGGGCGGGCGCGGAGAAGTGCAGGATGGCCATCAGCCGGCCCGCCTCGTCGCGTTCCTCGGGCGTCCCGTCGCTGATCACTTTCGCCAGTGGGGTGCCGTCCACCCACTCGGTGACCAGCACCCGCTCGGAGTGCGCCACCACCCGGGGCACGAAGATGTCCTCGTCGCCGGCGAACGCCTCGGCGAAGGTGGTCTGCGACTCCGCCTCCATCGCGTAGTCGAGTTCCTCGACGATCCGCTCGCGCAGCTCGTTGACCAGCGGCTTGATGTCCATCCCCGGCTGGATGATCTTGAACATGCCGGCCAGCCGGCCGAGCTGCTTGAGGTCGGAGAGCAACGCCTGCGCCGCGCCCGGGTACTGGATCTTCACCGCCACCGGCAGCGTCTTGGGCTTCGCGCCCTTGCGGCTCGGCGGTAGTTTCCAGACAGCCCGGTGCACCTGGCCGATGCTGGCCGCGGCGGCCGGCGAGTCGTCGAACTCCGCGAACCGCTCCCGCCAGTCCGGGCCCAGCTGCTCGGCGAGCGCCTTGTGGACGTTCGCCACCGGCATTGGCGGCGCCGCCTCCTGAAGCTTGGTCAGGGCCTGCCGGTAGGGGCCGGCCATCTCGTCGGGCATCGCGGCCTCGAGCACGGACAGCGCCTGCCCGAACTTCATCGCGCCGCCCTTGAGCTGCCCCAGCACGCTGAAGAGCTGCTCGGCGGTGCGCTGCTGGATGTCGGCGGAGACGATGTCGGCGGCCGCGCCCACGGCTCGCTTGCCCAGCCCGAGGGCGGTCCGGCCGGCGAACCCGAGCGGCAGTGCGGCCAGCCGTGCTGTCCGGGCCGCGGCTCGTCTCGGTATGTCGCTCACCCGATCATTGTTACCGACCCGGAGAGGACCGCCCGCCCGGAGCGCACTATTTGCCGGGTAACCGACCGAAGGTCCGCTTTGGGAAAGTGGTAGCTCAGCGCGGGATCCGAGCGCTCGATACCGCGCCGAGCCACCACTTCGGTCAGCGGAGGCTCTGCCGCTCGTGGGAGCGCCGGCAGGCTGGATGCGGCGGCGTTCGTCATCGGAGGCTCTGCCGTTCGCGAGAGCAGTGGCAGGCCGGATGCGGCGGCCAGGATCGGCGGCGGTGATGGCCGGGGCGGTCGATCTCGACCACCGCGCCGAGCGACTCCGGTGTGTCGCCGTCCAGGAAGGCCAGCGCCTCGGCCGCGGCGTAGGCGGTCGCGGCCAGGATCGTCGCGACCGTGGCCGGCTCGGCGGTGACCGACGGCTCGGACCAGCCCGGATCCCGGTCGCGGCGGTGCAGGTCGACGCAGAGCAGGCACGGGCCGCCCGTCGCGGGCACGAAAGGGCCGATCACCGCCAGGCCCTCACGCAAGCGCAGGGACAGGTGCGGACGCCGGCGGCGGGACAACGCCGCCGCGAGCAGGCCCACCGGCTCCCGGTACCGGAGCTGGATCTGCAGGCTGACCGCCCGGTGGCGGATCGGGTGGGTCCTGATGCCCGGCGCCGCCCGCCGCAGGGCCGCCGCGACCGCCTCGCCCCGCTCCCGGCCCGTGTCGGCCGCGCTCAGCGGCCCACCGGGCAGCTCAGCGGCCGTGACGGTGCCGGGAAGGTCCAGCTCGACGTGCCCGACCCCGGCCGCCGCCAGCGCGGCCGCCACTCCGGCGCCCAGCCGGCTCTCGCCGGTCACCCGCACCACGGCCCCGGCCCGTTGCCGCAGCACCCGGTCGGGCGCGGTGTGGCCCAGGTGCGCCAGCGCCGCCGCCTCGCCCAGGAAGTCCCGGGGCAGCGCCGGGACCACGAGCCCGGCGGACGTCAGCGTTTCCAGCAGCGCGCGGGTCGCCGCCGGCGCCAGCCCGTGCCGGGCCGCGTGGTGGACGAGCAGACGATCGGTCCGGGTGCCGTCGATCAGGTCGAGGATCGCCGCCGGGTCCTGGCCCGGCAGATCCACCAGGACCGGCCGCGACGTGCCCAGTTGCAGGGTGTGCGGGCCGCGGCGGAGGCGGGGGATGCCCGGGATCAAAAGCGGACGCATGCGTGACAGCGTGTCACTGCGCCCTCGCGATCAGACCGGGTTATCCACAGGGTGGCGGAGGGTCCACGCACGGTTATCCACAGAGGTGGACAAGTTATCCACAGGCCTGTGCCTACTTACTCAACGTGTGTGCATGGCCACGCGTTATGCCCTGAACGAGTGAGGGGCGGCCGAAGCCGCCCCTCGTCAGATCGTTCCTGGTCAGGCCTTGGCCTTGCCCAGGATCCGGTTGACGGTCGTGCCACAGACCGGGCACTTGCCCTTGGCCATGTTCATGCCCGTCTTCGAGACTTCCACGGTGCCCTGGAAGTCACGCTTCTCCTTGCACTTCACGCAGTAGCCGTTGTACGTGTTGTCGGCCACGGTTCCTCCTCGTCATGTATGCCGGCCCGGCCGGCCCGGTGCCCGGCTCGCGGCGCTCCGCCGCGACCTGTGTTCGGCGCTGGACCGCTCCGCGACCACGGGATGCGGCCGCCTTTCCGCGGCGGACGATACCCAGGTCAGGCCGTTTCCATGTCAGCGCAACGTCGGCTGAGTTGCCGACGACGAGAGTGTGCGTCGCCGCCGCGGCCTTTTTAGGCAGATATGTCGGGACACGCCGAGGAATACGCTCAGAAGCTCACAAACCGGACGATCATGCGGTTCGGTGACCCGTTTTGTGATGAGGTACGGGTTGCGGGGTTGCGGTCTGAGAAAATCTTTTCGGTCAGTCGGGGACGAAGCTCGTTTTTCCGGCGCGTGTCGTTTGGCATACCCTTGCGGTGACATGGGTCTCACGGATTAGCGTCTTTATGTGAACCCGAATCTGGGCCCCGCGAGCCGCTGATGGCCCGGACACGCAAGCCTGTCGTCGAGGTGCGCCGAAGTCAGCGCCGGCGTCGGACCGTGTCCGCGTACCGGGACGGCGAGCGCGTCGTCGTGCTCATCCCGGACCGCTTCTCCCGTGCCGAGGAGATGGAGTGGGTCGAGCGCATGCTGGCCCGCCTGGCGGCCCGTGAGGACCGCCTCCAGCGTAGCGATGACGAGTTGTGCGCCCGCGCCCAGCGTCTCACCGCCCGCTACCTGGCCGACCACACCCGCAAGGTCGCCACCGCGAGCGTCCGCTGGGTCACCAACCAGAACGGCCGCTGGGGCAGCTGCACCCCCGACGACGGCACCATCCGCATCTCACACCGCATCCAGGAGATGCCCGACTGGGTGATCGATTACGTCCTGCTGCACGAGCTCGCGCACCTCGTCGTCCCCAGCCACTCGGCCCGCTTCTGGGACCTGGTCAACCGCTACCCCAAGGCCGAACGCGCCCGCGGCTACCTGGAGGGCATCAGCGCGGCCACAGGACTGGTGCTGGACGATTGAAGATCAAGAGCTTGATGTCGTAGCCGGGTGGGTGGTCCAGACCGTCGCTCACGCCGAGGGTCGCTTCGCTCCACCTGCGTAAGTGGTCACCCTCTTCTCCGACCCACGGCCCGGGTAGCCTCGCGCTCGTGACGCGGCGTGTGGTGGTGGTCCTGTTGGTGCCGGTGACGTGGTCGCCGCCCGGCGTCGAGCTGACGGCCTGGCGGGCCGCGATGGCCGAGGACGTGGTGGACCTGCTGGCCCGGCTGGCGCAGGCGACGCCGGCCATCGCCGCGATCCCGGCCGACCGGGGGCTGGCCGAGGAGATCGCCTGGCCGGGGACGACCATCTACGACATCGCGACGGCCACCGTGCGGCCCGTGCTGGAGGCGGCCGCCTCCGACGGCTTCGATCAGGCCGCCGTCATCGCCGCGGACGCGCCCGACCTGCCCGGCATGATCCTGGGCAAGCTGCTGCGGCCCCTGGAACGCAAGGCGGTGGCCGTGTCGCCGCTGCTGGGCGTGGCGACCCACCTGCCGCCGCCGGACTGGTTGGCCGACCACGACCTGGACTCCGCCACGCCGATGACGCTGCGCAAGGGCGCACCACAGCCGGGCGACGTCGAGTCGACCCCGGAGTGGCGGCGCCTGCGCGGCCCCGCCGAGCTGGGCATGCTCGACCCCGCCCTGGAGGGCTGGGAGAACACCCGGGCGATCCTGGGCGGTTAGAAAAAAGCGCAACCACGCACGGACGTGGAGCGAAGCGACCCTCGGCGGGAGCTGCGGTCAGCACCACCCGCCGAGCTACGACATCGGTTTAAGGTTTGGGGTCTTCGTCCTTCTTCGCGTCGCCTTCACCCGAAGAAGACGGCTTGTCCAGTTCGGAGATGTCCCAGTCCAGTTTCGCCTCGGCGAACGCCGCCGGGTTGGCGAAGTCCTCGTCGGTGGGCAGCAGGTCGGGGTGATCCCAGAGCGCGTCCCGGCCGGCGATGCCGCGTTTGTCGGCCACCGCCGCCCACAGCGCGCCGGCCTCGCGCAACCGGCGCGGCCGCAGCTCCAGACCGACCAGTGCGGCGAAGGTCTGCTCCGCCGGGCCACCGGCCGCACGACGGCGCCGGAACGCCTCACCCAGCGCGTTCACCGACGGCAGCCGGTCGCCGGCGGCCGAGTCGACCACGTGGCCCACCCAGCCCTCGACCAGCGCGAGCGCCGTCTCGAGACGGGCCAGGCTCGCCTTCTGCTGCGGCGTGTCCTCCGGCGTGAAGATGCCCTCGAGGGCCATGGCCTGCATCGACTCCGGGTCGGACGGGTCGACGCGGCTCATCGCCTCCTCGATCGCCTCCCGGTTGACGGTGATGCCGTTCGCGTATGTCTCCACCGCGTTCAGCACGTGCGCACGCAGCCACGGCACGTGCTGGAACAGCCGCTGGTGGGCCGCCTCGCGCAGGGCGACGTAGAGCCGGACCTGATCCTCGGGGATCTCCAGGCCCTCGCCGTACGCCTTGATGTTGGCCGGGATGAGCGCCGCCGTGCCGCCCGGGCCGAGCGGCAGGCCGATGTCACCGGCCGAGAGCACCTCCGCCGCGAGCTGGCCGAGCGCCTGGCCGAGCTGGCCGCCGAACAGCGCGCCGCCGAGCGTGGCCACCATCGACTGCATCGGGCCGAGCTGGGCGCGGGCCTCCTCGGGCACCAGGTCGCTCATCGCGCCCACCATCCGACCGGCGATCGGGTCGCACAGCTTCTTCCACACCTCGAGCGTGTTGTAGATCCACTCGTTGCGGTTCCATCCGGCTGCCGAGCGGATGCCGCTGGGCAGCGCGGACGCCGGGTCGAGCCAGAGATCGGCGAGCCGCAGGCTCTCCTCGATCTGGTTGCGCTCGACGATCGTCACGGCCGGGTCGCCGGCCGTCTGGAGCTGGCTCGCCGCCACCTGGCGGGCGAGGTCCCAGTTCACCGGGCCTTCGCCGGCGCCGGCGAACATATGCTGCAGCTGGTTCATGAACTGCTGCATCTGCTGCGGATCGGAGGGATCGGGCGGCTGGGCCCCCGGCAGGGAGAAGCCGAATGGGATATCAGGCACGTGGTCAAAGGTACGCGCGAAATACCTTCCCGGTACCGATGCAGGTGTCAGCTCAGAGAGAACTCAGGGTGGGTGGGTACGCTCACGCGCATGAGACGTCGCGGTGTCACGGTCATCCTCGGCGCCCTGATCACCGCTCTGCTCGCCATCGGGGTCATGGCCGTCCCGATGCCGTACGTCGTGCTGAAGCCCGGACCGACCGTCAACACGCTCGGTTCGGACAACGGCAAAGAAGTGATCCAGGTGACGAAGGCGCCCACGTCGACGTCCAAGGGTCAGCTCAGGTTGACCACCGTAGGGGTGCAGAACGACGTCGAGCTCGTCTGGGCGATCCGCGGCTGGTTCAGCAACCAGCAGGCGGTCGTGCCGCGCGATGTGATCTACCCGCCGGACCAGACCGAGGAACAGGTCGAGGAGAACAACAAACAGGAGTTCCAGGGCTCGCAGTCCAGCGCGGAGACGGTCGCGCTGCGCGAGCTCGGTTACCCCATCCAGACGTACGTCGCCGCGGTCACCGACGGCGGCCCCTCGACCGGCAAGCTGGCCAAGGACGACATCCTCACCTCGGTCGACGGCACGCCGGTGACCAGCCCCGCGAAACTGACCGAGCTGATCCAGGCCAAGCCCGCCGGCACCGAGCTGACGCTGGGCTACACCCGGGCCGGCAAGGCCGCGACCGTGCGGGTGAAGACCGCCGACGACAAGGGGACGCCCCGGGTCGGCGTGCAGATCGACAAGAAACAGCCGCACCCCTTCGACGTCACGATCGACCTGGGCGAGATCGGCGGCCCCAGCGCCGGCCTGATGTTCTCGCTCGGCATCATCGACAAGCTCCGCCCGGAGGACCTCACCGGCGGCAAGATCATCGCGGGTACCGGGACGATCGACGACGAGGGCAACGTCGGTCCGATCGGCGGCATCCCGCAGAAGCTGGTCGGCGCGGACGCCGCCGGAGCCCAGCTCTTCCTGGTGCCCAAGGACAACTGCGCCGAGGCGCTGCGCAACGCGGTGTCCGGCCTGCCGATGGCCGAGGTGGCCACCGTGGACGACGCGCTGACCGCGCTCAAGACCTTCACGTCGGGTGGCACGCCGAAACCGTGTACCGCCACGTGACAATGCGTTGCAATCGAGTGGCTGGAGTTTCCGTTGGTCATGCGTAATACGCCTCTGCCGAGGATGAGCCGGCGCGGTCGCGTGACCGTCGGCGTCCTCGTCGGAGTATTCCTTCTCTTCACACTGCTGGGCTGGGGCATCGACCAGTACACCGATCTGCTCTGGTTCCGCGAGGTCGACTACACCCAGGTGTACACCGGCCAGCTGTTCACCAGAGTGCTGCTGTTCCTCGCCGTCGGCGCGGCAATGGCACTGCTGGTGGCGGCCAACCTCTACCTGGCGTACCGGCTGCGTCCACTGCTCCGGCCACACTCGGCGGAACAGGCCACGCTGGAGCGGTACCGGATGGTCCTGGCGCCGCGCCTCGGCACCTGGATCGCCGCCATCTCCGTGATCATCGGCTTCTTCGCCGGGCTGAGCGCACAGAACCGCTGGAAGGAGTGGCTGCTCTTCCAGAACGCGCAGCCCTTCGGCATCCGCGACCCGCAGTTCAACGTGGACATCGGCTTCTACGTCTTCGACTATCCGCTGTGGCGCTACCTCCTCGGTGTCGGCTTCACCGCGGTCGTGCTGGCGGTCATCGGCGCGCTCGCCGTGCACTACATCTTCGGCGGCGTACGCCTACAGGGCGTCGGCGACCGGATGACGTCCGCCGCACGAGCACACCTGACCTCGCTGGTGGCGGTGTTCGTGCTGCTCAAGGCGGTCGCGTACATCCTGGACCGGCGGGCGCTGCTGCTCGAGCAGCACGTGTCGCCGGGCCTCTACGGCGCCGGGTACACCGACGTCAACGCGCTGCTGCCGGCCAAGGAGATCCTCGCCTACATCTCCATCGTGGTCGCGGTGGCGATCATCGTGTTCTCCAACGCGGTCATGCGGAACCTCGTCTGGCCGGGCGTCTCGCTGGCGCTGCTGGCCATCTCGGCCGTCGCGATCGGCGGCATCTACCCGCTCGCCGTGCAGAACTTCACCGTCCAGCCGAGCCTCGCCGACAAGGAAGCGCCATACATCCAGCGCTCCATCGACTCGACCCGAGATGCCTTCGGCATAGCCCAGACCGACATACGTCCGTACGCCGCGGGCAACACCAGGGCGCCGGCGAACCTGGCCCAGAACCCGAGCGCGCAGAACGTCCGGCTGATGGACCCGCAACTGGTCTCCGAGGCGTTCACCCAGTCGCAGCAGGTCCGCGGCTTCTACGACTTCGGCGCCAAGCTGGACGTCGACCGCTACACCGTCAACGGCTCCACCCGCGACTACGTGGTCGGCGTCCGCGAGGTCAACGACGCCCAGCTCACCGCGCAGCAGCGCAACTGGCTCAACCGGCACACCGTCTTCACCCACGGGTACGGCCTCGTCGCCGCCCCCGCCAACCAGGTGTGCAGCGGCCTGCCGCACTTCGTCTCCGGCTTCCTCGGCGAGCAGAAAGCCGACCCCAGCCAGGACGCGGCGTGCGCGCCGACCGAGCAGATCAAGGTCGAGCAGCCGCGCGTCTACTACGGCGAGCAGGCCACCGAGTACGCGATCGTCGGACAGGCCGACAAGAACCGGAACGTCGAGTTCGACCGGCCGCAACCCGACAACAGCAACGCCGAGGAGCGCTACACCTACCAGGGCCAGGGCGGCGTCCCGATCGGGTCGTCCTTCCGCCGCCTCGTGTTCGCCATCAAGAACACCGAGAGCAACTTCGTCCTGTCCGACGCGGTCAACAACGACAGCCGCCTCATGTACGTGCGCAACCCGCGCGACCGCGTCGAGAAGGTCGCGCCGTTCCTCACCATCGACGGAGACCCGTACCCCGCCGTCGTCGACGGCCGCATCCAGTGGATCCTCGACGGCTACACGACCAGCAACAGCTACCCGTACTCCCAGCGCATCAACCTGGCCCAGGAAACCCGCGACGAGACCACCAACCAGGGCACCTTCGCCCTGGCCCGGGACAACGTCAACTACATGCGGAACTCGGTCAAGGCCACCGTCGACGCGTACGACGGCACGGTCAAGCTGTACGAGTTCGACGGCCAGGACCCCGTCCTGAAGGCGTGGAACAAGGCGTTCGGCGGCGACCTGATCATCCCCAAGGCGGAGATCTCGCCCTCGCTGGAGGCGCACTTCCGCTATCCCGCCGACCTGTTCAAGGTGCAGCGCAACCTGCTCGCCTCGTTCCACGTGACCGACGCCGGCGAGTACTTCTCCGGCCAGGACTTCTGGCAGGTCCCCAACACCCCAGACGCGCCGCAGGAACAGGTCAAGCAGCCGCCGTTCTACCTGAACGTGCAACTGCCGGGCCAGACCGCGACCAGATTCCAGCTGACCTCAGCGGTGACACCACGCAACCGCGACAACCTGGCAGCCCTCATCTCCGGCAGCTACGTCAACGGCCAGCCCAAACTAGAGGTCCTGGAACTACCCGACCAGACAGCCATCCCAGGCCCCGTCCAGGTCCACCAACGCATGGCCAACAACGCCGAGGTCAGATCCCAACTGACCCTTCTGTCCACCAGCACACAATCCAACGTCCTCTACGGCAACCTGATATCCCTGCCCGTAGGCGACGGCATGCTCTACGTGGAACCGGTGTACGTGAAGGGCACCCAGCAGAACGCCATCCCCCTGCTGCAGAAGGTCCTCATGTCCTTCGGCGACGGCAGCCAGTACGTAACCCTGGCCGACAACCTCGAAGAGGGCCTGCAGAGGCTGATAGAGCTGGGCCGGGCAAGCGGCACCAACAACCCGCCGCCAACAGGCACCAACCCACCCAGCACCGGCACCAACACCCCCGGCCTGACCGGCCCCGTGGCACAGGCGGCAGCCGAACTGGACACCGCTATCAACAACGCCAAGGAAGCCCAGAAGAGCGGCGACTTCGCCCGCTACGGCCAGGCCCTCCAACAACTCGACACCGCCATGACCAAGTTCCAGCAGGCCCAACAGGCGGCCACCCCCAGCACCCCACCCAACCCGGCCCCGTCCGGCAGCGCGCCGGCCCCCAACCCCAGCCCCAGCGGCTGACAAACACCAGGTGGCCCGCCCTCTGGGGCGGGCCACAGGGGGCCGTTTTGCAGCCACAACACCCCCTGCGCTACTGTTAACGAGCCGACGCGGGGTGGAGCAGCTCGGTAGCTCGCTGGGCTCATAACCCAGAGGTCGCAGGTTCAAATCCTGTCCCCGCTACAGAGACAGGAGACCCCTGTCCAGCTAACCGCTGGACCGGGGTCTCTTTCGCTATTCCTTCTCCGGGGCCGAGCCCCGGACACCCCGCGTTGCGATGGTTGCGGTGGGTGGGAATGGTTGCGGTGGGTGGGAATGGTTGCGGTAGGCGGGGATGGTGCGGCTTTCGCCTGCCTTGACACCTTTCTTGAGGCCGCGCCTGCCTTGACACCCTTCTTGAGGTCGCGCTTGGCTCTGACACCTTCTTGGGAAGAGGCAGGGCCCGGGCGTGGGCGAAGGCCAAGATCGGCCTCTGGCAGAGGTCGGGCCCACCGGTGGGGGTAGAGCGAGGGCCGGGGCTGAAGGGGCGATCGACGACGATGGCGCGGCGGGTGGGCTGGAGTTGATCGGAGTGGGTGAGAGTGGACTTGAGTGGCGGTTGGCGGAGTTTTGGCAGCTAGGGGTGGGTGGGATGGACCAAGGGGCTACCGCGGGCGCGGTGGAATCTGGTCTGCGCTACTGTTAACGAGGCGACGCGGGGTGGAGCAGCTCGGTAGCTCGCTGGGCTCATAACCCAGAGGTCGCAGGTTCAAATCCTGTCCCCGCTACGAACGAAAGACCCCGGTCCAGCGAACAGCTGGACCGGGGTCTTTTGCATCTCTGCCCCCAGCGTTGAGGGCCGGCTAGCCGGAGCTGATTTCGGGATCTCACGCGAGGGCCGTCACCGGCTACGGCGGCGAGCGGAGCACCCAGGGTGATCGGCTTGCCCCCGCGCCCACCGCCGAGCCGCACTGCGAGAGCCAGCGCGCCCCACCACTGGAAGCCACCGCTGTGCCCCGGGTTTGACCCAACCGGCACCGGCAGGCCGCCCAGCGCGGGAGTCGAAGCCCAGCCCCGCGCCTGCACCCTCCCCTCCGCCGGTGAGGGTCTTGACCTGACCGCGACGACTCCCAGAGGAGTGGGCGGCCTCGCGGATCGGACATCAAACGGACCGACGGCCCGGTGTCTTAGTGGGTTGACCTTGAGAGACGGGAGGCGAAGGTCAAGGAGGCGGGGAGTCGCGGAGAAGGCCCGGACCGCAGACCAGAACCAGGCACGAATGATCCAGGACGGACAGCGCTGTCACCCAGCCTTTTCCCAGCTGGGTGCGCTCCCACCACCCCCCAACCGAGACTTTCTCGCCCTCCCTGTTGACAGCGCTGTCTAACCAAGCGCAGGATCCCCCCCAGGACCTGATGTTTCCGGTGTGTTAAGGCCGGACGGCGCTCGCGGTGGAGGTGGTTGAGCGATGACCGAGTTCCCCACCGGGCGCCCGACCGTCTACGACGTCGCCCGGGTGGCAGGCGTCTCCATCAAGACCGTGTCGCGGGTCGTCAACCGGTCCTCGGGTGTCTCCGACAAGACCCGGCGGCTGGTGCTCGAGGTGGTCAACGACCTCGGCTATGTCGTCAATCCGGCAGCTCGGAGCCTGGTCACCGGCAGCAGTTCCACGATCGGCGTGATCGTGGATTCGATCGCTGACCCGTTCTTCGCCTCGCTGGTTTCGGTGGTTGAGGTGCGGGCGCTGGCGGCCGGGTTCAGCACGCAGGTGGCTTCGACGTGGCGGGATCCGCAGCTGGAGCGGGATCAGCTGCTGCGGATGACGCGGGAGAACATCAGCGGTCTGTTGCTGGCGCCGACGATGGGTGACCACGACTACTTCGCCGCGACCGTCAAGGATGTGCCGGCCGTGCTGGTCGACCGGGGGTGGCCGGGCTCGGGGCTGGACGTGGTCGGGGTGAATGACCGTGCCGGCGCTCGGGCCGCTGTGGAGCAGTTGCTGGGGCTGGGGCATCGGCGGATCGCGTTCCTGGGCGACGACTCGAAGCTGACGACTACCGCGCATCGGCGTGCGGGATATCTGGACGCGCTGGACGCCGCGGGTCTGTCGGTGCCGCCGGAACTGGACCGGCACTCGTTGCTGATGGCCGATCCGGGCGGCAAGGCCGTGTTCGAGCTGCTCGAGCTGGATGAGCCGCCGACCGCGTTGTTCTCGTCCAACTCGCGGACCAGCCTGGGCGCGGTGCGTGCGCTGCACAAGCGCAGGAGGACCGACGTCGCGATGATCAGCTTCGGGGACTTCGATCTGGCGGACGCGCTGGAGCCGGGCATCACCGTGGTCGACCACGATCCGGCCTTGATCGCAACGGCGGCCGTGGATCGGCTGCTGGCCCGGATCGGTGGGACCGATCTGGTGCCGACCGAGATTCTGTTGCCGACGCCGCTGGTGAAGCGGGGATCCGGGGAGTTGTCATGCAGCCCGTCTTGATGCCGCCGAACATCATCGACCACTTCTATCTCGGTGGGGAGCGGCTGGCCGCGTTCCGGAACACCGTGCAGTCCTCGGAGCGGAGCCCGGAGGAGTGGCTGGCGGCGACCGTGCACCGGGCCGGTGACCCGGGTGTCGGGTTGAGCCGGCTGGCCGACGGGTCGCTGTTCGCGAAGCTGGTGGAGGCTGATCCGGAGGGCTGGACGGGGTTCGCGCACGGCGGCCCGGGTGCGGGGCCCGCCGACACGGGACTGCTGGTGAAGTTCCTGGACGCGGGGCAGCGCCTTCCTGTGCACGTACACCCGACGCGGTCTTTTGCTCTTGATCATCTGCACTCGTGTTATGGCAAGACCGAGGCGTGGCACATCCTCGATGTGCGCGGGGACGATCCGGCTGTGTGGGTGGGTTTCCGGGAGGACGTCGACGCCGGTGAGCTGGCCGCGCGGGTGGACGCTCAGGACTCGGAGTGGCTGCTCGGCCACATGAACAAGATCGCGGTGCGGCCGGGTGACGGGATTCTGGTGCCGGCGGGGCAGCCGCATGCCACCGGCGCGGGGATCTTCCTGGTCGAGGTGCAGGAGCCGACGGACTTCTCGATCCTGCTGGAGTGGTCGGTGACCACGGCTACGCGCGACGAGTCGCACCTGGACCTGGGGTTCGGGACGGCGTTGCGCGGGGTGAGCCATCGGGCGGTCGGGCCGGACGAGCTGGCGACGCTGCGGCATCACCTCGATCCGGCGGCGCGCGACGGTGGGCTGATGCGGGCGCTGCCGGCCGCGGCGGATGCGTTCTTCCGGGTCGAGGTGGCTGCCCCGGCCGGCGGCTCGGTCGAGGTGCCGCGCGGCTTCGCCGTCGCGATCGTGCTGGACGGTTCCGGCGAGGTGGGCTGGTCCGGCGGTGTGCGGAGCATGACCAAAGGCCAGGTGTACGCGGTGCCGGCCGGCCTCGGCGACTGGACGGTTTCGGGCTCGACGCGGCTGGCGATCTGCCGGCCCGGCGTGGGGTGGCCCGACCTGACGTGAAGCACTTGTAGTTCCCCCCGACGGAGGTGCGACATATGACAGCAGTTCTCAAAGCGGAGGGCCTGACCAGGTCCTTCGGACATGTGATGGCCCTGAACGGCGCTGATTTCGAGGTCGGGCTGGGCGAGGTGGTCGCCCTGATCGGGGACAACGGCGCCGGTAAGTCCACTCTGGTCAAGGCGCTCACGGGCAACCTGGCGCTGGACTCGGGGGTGATCGAGTTCGACGGGCGGCCGGTGACACTGGACTCGCCGACGACCGCGAGCCGGCTGGGCATCGAGGTGGTGCACCAGGATCTGGCCCTGGCGCCGCATCTGAACCCGGCACAGAACATGTTCCTGGGGCGGGAGATCCCGGCCAAGGGTGTGCTCGGGTGGCTGGGCTTCATGGACAACAAGGAGATGCGGGACCGGACGCGCGAGCGGCTGGCCGATCTGGGCGGCACCGTGCGCTCCCTGAGCTCCCCGGTCGGCTCGATGTCCGGCGGTCAGCGGCAGCAGATCGCCATTGCCCGGGCGATCGCGTGGGCCGACAAGGTGGTCTTCCTGGACGAGCCGACCGCCGCGCTGGGCGTGGTGCAGACCAAGAACGTCCTCGATTCGATCAAGCGGGTGCGGGACCGCGGCATCGCCGTGGTGCTGATCTCGCACTCGATGCCCGAGGTGCTGGAGATCGCCGACCGGGTCCAGGTGATGCGGCTGGGTCGGCGGGTCGCCACGTACGACGGCAAGGAGACCAACGTCGAGCAGCTTGTCGGCGCCATGACCGGCGCTTTGAGCCTCGGTGAAGTAAGCAACGGAAAGGAGGCGGCGTGACCACCACGGCTGCGACCGACGTCGAGAAGACGACGGACGACGACGAGTCGGGCACCGTCCTTCAGCGGCTGGCCGGCACCCAGGCGGTGTGGATCCTCGGGGTGCTGGTGGTGATCGTCGCGTTCTTCGCGATCTCCGGCGGCGACCGGTTCCTGTCCACCGCCAACTTCTCGCTGATCAGCCAGAACCTGGCCGTGCTGGCGGTGCTCGGCGCCGGGATGACCTTCGTGATCATCACGTCCGGCATCGACCTGTCGATCGGTTCGGTGCTGGTCTTCGCCTCGGTGATCTCGGCCAAGCTGATGTCCGAGATGGGCGGGGACGGCGCGGGCGTCGTCATCGTGGGCATTCTGGCCGCGGTGGTGGCCGGCGCGGCCTGGGGCTTCTTGAACGGTTTTCTCATCGCGTACGCGAAGATCCCGGCCTTGATCGTCACTCTCGGCACGCTGTCGGCGGCGCTGGGGCTGGCCTACGTGCTGAGCAAGGGCATCAACATCACGGTGGGCGCCGAGTCGCTGACCGACTTCGGCATCTACACCCGTTTCGCCGGGTTGCCTGCGCTGCCACTGCTGGCGCTGGTGATCGTGGTCATCTTCGGCATCGTGCTGCACCGGACCCGGTTCGGCCGGCACACCTTCGCGATCGGCTCCAACCAGGAGGCGGCCCGCCGGGTGGGCATCCGCGTCGACCGCCACCTCATGCTGATCTACCTGATCACCGGGGTGCTCGGCGGCATCGGCGCGGTGATGTACCTGGCTCAGTTCGGCACCACCACGATCGGCGGACAGTCGCTGACCAACCTCAATGTGATCGCCGCCGTGGTGATCGGGGGCACCTCGATCTTCGGCGGCTACGGCTCGATGTTCGGCACGATCGTCGGTCTCTTCATCCCGGCGATCCTGCAGTCCGGCTTCGTGATCATCGGCGTCGACCCCTTCTGGCAGGGCGTCGCCGTGGGAGCCGTGCTCATCGCCGCCGTCTATGTCGACCAGACCCGCCGCGCCGCAGCACAGCGTGGCGCCCCCCGTGTGAAGCAAGCAAAGGAAGGTACGAAGTAATGAAGAGAGCGAACATTCTGGGGATCATCACCCTGAGTGCCGCGGTCGTGGCCTCCTCGGCGGCGTGCTCGTCCACCAAGGACGAGTCGACCGGCGGTGGTACCGGCGTCGTCACCCAGCCGTCGACGTCCGAGTCGTCGGCCGCCCCGGAGATCCCGCTGCCCACCAAGGCCAGCAAGAACTACAACATCACGTTCATCCAGGGCGTTCAGGGCGACGCGTTCTACATCAGCATGCAGTGCGGCATCCAGGAGGAGGCGGCCAAGCTCGGCGTCACCGTCAACACCCAGGGCCCGCAGAAGTTCGACCCGACCCTGCAGAAGCCGATCTTCGACTCGGCGGTGAACGCCAAGCCGGACGCGATCCTGATCGCGCCGACCGACGTCAAGGCGATGCAGGCGCCGCTGCAGGCGGCCGCGGCCAACACCAAGATCGTGCTGGTGGACACCTCGACCGAGGACCCGTCGTACGCGGTCTCCGCGATCGCCTCGGACAACGAGGGCGGCGGCAAGGCGGCCTTCGACGCGATCAAGCAGCTCGCCCCGCAGGGCGGCAAGGTGCTGGCCATCTCGGTCGACCCCGGCATCTCCACCACGGACGCCCGGGTCAAGGGCTTCTCCGAGGCGGCCGCGGCGGACGGCAAGTACCCGTACGTGGGTGTGCAGTACTCGCACAACGACCCGGCCACCGCGGCCCAGCTCGTCACCGCGGCGCTGCAGAAGGACCCGGACATCGTCGGCGTCTTCGCGGCGAACCTCTTCGCCGCGCAGGGTTCGGCGACCGGCATCCAGCAGGCCGGCAAGAAGGGCAAGGTCAGCGTCATCGGCTTCGACGCCGGCCCGGACCAGGTCAAGGCACTGAAGGACGGCACGGTGCAGGCACTCATCGCGCAGCAGCCGGGCTACATCGGCAAGGTCGGCCTCGGCGAGGCCGTGGCGGCGCTGGACGGCGGTCAGGTGACCAAGAAGGTCCAGACCGGGTTCTCGATCATCACCCAGCAGAACATCGACGGGGACCAGAAGGACGCCGCCTACAAGGCGTCCTGCTGATCGAGGGTTGATCCGGGGTTCAGCGGTTGCGGTTGCCGCGGCTGCTGACCCCGGGCTCCCGGTCGGAGGTGGGCCGGCCGATGGCCTTGCCCCGGTTGCCGGCCATGCGGGCGGCGGTCTTCCGCATCGACTCGGCGCGTGCGGCCAGGTTGGTCGTCGGGCCGTCCTCGATGCGTGGTTCGGAGTGACGCGGCATCCGCAGCGGGAACTCGATCACCACGCCGCCTGAGGCTTCGGCCGGAGGCTCGACGGGCTCGGGCTCGGCCGCCGTCGCGCTCACCATGTCGGCGATGCGGGCCGCGAGATCGGCCGCACGCGTGGCGACCTCCGGCTCAGACCGGAGGGCCTCCTGCTCGGCCCGCTCCGCGAGCAGCGCACGCGCCGCGTCGGCGGCCTGGCCGGGACGGTAGTTGATCAGGCGGGTGCTCTCCGCCCGATCGAGGAGAGGCGTCGCCTGATCGAGAGGCGCCGGCTCGGTGACCTGGCCTCGCGCAGCGGGGCGGGCCACCAGCATCGCGCCGAGCATCGACACGGTCTGGCCCTCGCCGCCCTGATGGTTGCGGAACTCGGGGCCGATCAGCAGACGCGACAGCATCCGGATCTTGCTGGTGTCGAGGCCCAGCTTCGCCGCGTTGTCGATCCGGAAGCGCGTGATCACCTGACGGATGGTGTTGGCCACCCGGTCGGCGTCGGACACGGTCGCCAGGTCGCCGCCCGCGAAGACCAGGGCAGGGAAGGTGCCGTCGGCGCCGTTGCAGACCAACTGGATCTGGGTGGCCGCCGCGCCGCGCGTGCCGCTGCGGTCGCCGGGCTGCACGCGCAGGTGCTGCGGCCAGAGCCAGCGCAGCTCGCCGGAGCGCACCTTGCCGGCTGTGCCGTCGCCGGCGCCTGGTCCGTCGGACGGCGTCGAGAACCCGCGCCCCTCCGGAGCGTGTGCGTAGATCACCCGGCGGTCGGTGACCAGGACTTCGGTCGTCTCGGGGAGGGTCCAGCGCGGCATCGAGGCCGCCTCGTCGAACGCGTACTCCGCGACGCCGCAACGCCCGCGCCACATCTCCCGCTCGCCGCCCTCAAGAGGGCCGAACACGTCGCCCCCGCCGGAAGAGGGCGCGGAGGGGGACAGGAAGTGCTGATCGAACATGCGCGCGCCCTCCCGTCGGCACCACGGTCCGGTTCGCCGTGGCCGCATCGATTACATCGGTGCAACATCGACGACGACAAGTCCGCGCGCCGGTAAATTGCCGGTTGGCAAATAGACGACACTTGGAGCCTGGCGAATCGGCACCTTCGGACGATAAGGTTCGCGCCCCATGGTCACCCGTGAGCGATGACATGGTCACCCACGGGCGCTGAAAAGTCCCGCCGGCGGTTCCGGCGAGGCGACCGCGTTCGCGTCGGCGACAGCGGCGGCGCCCCCGGCAAAACGGTCCAGATCAGACTCAACGCGCCCCGGGAACCAATCGCCCGCCGCCCGCCGGGCAAGATCGGCGACCGGCGGCGGAGTCCGCCCGGCCACCACGACCACGTTGCCGAACCGGCGGCCGCGCAGCACCCCGGCGTCCGCGATCAGGCACGCCTCCGGCAACGCGGACCGGATCGTGGCGATCTGTGCCCGGGCGTGCCGCAGGGGCGGTCCGTCCGCGACGTTCGCGATCAGGAAACCGCCGGGGCCCAGAACCCGGGCCACCTCGGCGAAGAACTCGGCCGACGCCAGATGCGCCGGCGTCCGCGCACCGGCGAAGACGTCCAGCACGATCACGTCGTACCCGCCGCTCGTGGCCCCGCTGACGACCTCGCGCGCGTCGCCGACGCGTACCCGAATCTTGGCCTTTTGATCCCAGGGAAGCTCGCGCCGCACCAGCTCGACCAGCTCACCGTCGATCTCCACCACCCGCTGCGGCGAACCGGGCCGCGTCGCGGCCAGGTAGCGCGGCAGCGTCAGCGCGCCGCCACCCAGATGCAGTGCCCGCAGCGGTTGCCCGGGCGGCGCCAGCAGGTCGAGAGCGGTCGCCATCCGGCGCACGTACTCGAACTCCAGATGGGTGGGATCGGCGAGATCGACATACGACTGCGGGGTGCCGTCGATGCGCAGGGTCCACGAGGCGGAGCGGTCCGGATCGGGCACCAGCTCGGCCCGGCCGGCGCTGATCACCCTCTGACGTCTGGGCACGCGGACAAGTATCCGCGCCACTAGATTGACCTCCCATGTTGACCCGGGCCCGCGTGGCGACCTCGATCATGTTCGTGGTGCACGGGTCGGTGACCGGGACGTTCGCGGCCCGGCTGCCCTGGATCTCCGACCACGTCGGCGTTGCGGCCGGAGGCCTGGGTGTGGCGCTGCTGATGCCCGGCGTCGGCGCGCTGATCGCCATGCCGCTGTCCGGCCGTCTGGTGCACCGCTACGACCTGCGCACCCTCACCCGGATCCTGATGCTGTTCTGGTGCGCCGCCCTGGTCCTGCCGTCGCTGCCCACCTCCTTGCCGCTGCTCTGCGCGGTCCTGGTGCTCTACGGCGCGACCGCCGGACTCGCCGACGTGGCGATGAACGCGCACGCCGTGGTGATCGAGGAAGGTTACGGCCGGTCGGTGATGTCCGGCTTCCACGGCTGGTGGAGCGTCGGCGGCCTGGCCGGGTCGTCGGCGGCCGCGCTGGCGGCGAAGTTCGGCGTGGACGGGCGGGTGCACTTCGCCGTCACGGCCGTGGTGCTGTGCCTGATCGCCCTGGTCAGCGCCGTCTGGCTGCTTCCGCACCGGCCCGAGCCGGGCAGCGAGGAGCCGCCCGCCTTCGCCTTGCCGTCCCGGGCCGTGCTGGCGATCGGAGTGGTCGGGCTGTGCGCGGTGTTCGCCGAGGCGGCCGGGCTGGACTGGTCCGCGGTGTACGTGCGCAACGTCCTCGGCGGCGCGGCCAGCACCGCCGCGCTGACCGTGGCCATCTTCTCGGTGAGCATGGCGGCGACCCGGTTCGCCGGCGACGCGGTGGTGCGCCGGCTCGGTGCGGCGCGGACCGTACGGATCTCCGCGGCGTGCGCGCTGGCCGGTGCGGTGACCGTCGTGCTCGGCGACCGGGTGCTGCTCGCGATCGTCGGGTTCGGGCTGATCGGGGTCGGCATCGCCGTCGTGGTGCCACTGGTCTTCGCGGCCGCCGGACGCCTGGACGGGCAGCCGGGTCGCAACATCGCCGGGGTGGCCGGCATCGCGTACGGAAGTGGTCTGATCGCCCCCGGCGTGCTCGGCGGCATCGCGCACGTCTCGTCGCTGACGATCTCGTTCATCCTGGTCGCGGTCCTGCTCGCCGCGATGGCCGTCGCCGCGGGAGCGCTCCGGGCGAAGAACACCTAGGGTGGATCGCGTGAACGACGTCAAGAGCTTGACCCAGGCCGAGGCCCAGGAGCGCGCCGCCCTGCTCGAGGTGGAGCGGTACGACATCGCGGTGGACCTCACCGACCTGCCCACCGGTCCACGGGTGCGCAGCGTCTCGACGATCACGTTCACCTGCCGCACACCCGGGGCGGCGACCTTCGTGGACGCCGCCGCCACCGTGCTGCACGCCACCCTGAACGGTCGCGAGCTCGGTCCCGCCGCCGACGGCCGGGTGCCGCTCACCGACCTCGCCGCGACCAACACGCTGGTCGTCGAGTGCGAGCAGGCGGACACCCACGACGGGTCCGGCGTGCACAAGGCGGTGGACCCGGCCGACGGCGAGGTCTACCTGTGGATGACGTTCGAGCCGGACGAGGCCCGCTGGGTGTGGGCCTGCTTCGACCAGCCCGACCTGAAGGCGCCGCACGCGTTCACCGTGACCGCGCCGGCCGGCTGGACGGTGACCAGCAACTCCGGCGCCGCGAAGGTGACCGCGTCCGGGTCGTCGCAGGTCTGGGCGTTCCCGGCGACGCCGCGGCTGTCGCCGTACAACACCGTGATCAACGCCGGGCCGTTCTACGAGCTGCGGCGTCAGGTCGAGGGGTACGACCTGGGCCTGTTCTGCCGCCGGTCGCTGGCGGCCGTCCTCGACCGGGACGCGGACAAGCTGTTCACGGTGACCGAACAGGGCCTGCGCTTCTTCGGCGAGCAGTTCGGCATGCCGTTCCCGCAGGCCCGCTACGACCAGGTGTTCATGCCCGAGTACGGCGGCGCGATGGAGAACTACGGCTGCGTCACCTGGGCCGACTCGTTCCTGCGCCGGGCCGAGCCGACCCCAGCCGAGGACGAGCTGCTGGCCAAGGTGCTGCTGCACGAGATGGCGCACATGTGGTTCGGCAACATCGTCACCATGCGCTGGTGGGACGACCTCTGGCTGAACGAGGCGTTCGCCGAGTTCGCCTGCAACTGGGCGGCCGCGGAGGCCACCGAGTACACCGACGCCTGGGCCGGGCACCTCGCCGACGACAAGCTCGAGGCGTACATCGCCGACCAGGGCCCCACCTCGCACCCGATCAGCGTCGAGATCTCCGATGTCGCCGAGGCCGCGTCGATCTTCGACTCGATCACCTACCCCAAGGGCGCCTCGGTGCTGCGCCAGCTGCAGGTCTACGTCGGCGAGGAGGCGTTCCGCACCGGCATGACCGCGTACTTCGCGCGCCACGCCTGGCAGAACACCACGCTGCAGGACCTGATCGACGAGCTCGCCGCGGTGAGCGGCAAGGACCTGAACGCGTGGCGGGACGGCTGGCTGGCCACGGCCGGCACCGACCGGCTCTCGCTGGAGACGGCCGGCGACCAGCTGATCCTGGTCGGTCGCGGTCCGGCGGGCCCGCCCCGCCCGCAGGTGCTCGCGGTGAGCGCCTATCAACGGCAAGATCAGGCTCTGGTACGCACGGAGCAGGTGCGCGTCGAGATCCAGTCCGAGCGGACCCCCGTCGACCTGCCGGTGGGCGCCGACTTCTACCTGGTCAACGACGATGACCTGACCTTCGCGACGATCCGCCCCGCGGCGCCCGACCTGACCCCGCTGCTGCCCACGGCGATCGCCCGCGGGGTCGGCGTGGCGACCAGCTGGGACGCGCTCGTCACCGGCGAGGCGACCGCCGCCGAGACCGCCGCCTGCCTGGCCGCCGTGCTGCGGGTCGAGACGGCGCCCGCCGTGATCGAGCCGTACCTGCGCCTGGCCGGCGACGTGGCCGAGTACTGGGCCGGCTTCGACCGCGCCGCGATCGCCACCGAGGTGGCCGACGTGTGCCGCGCGCTGGCCGGTCAGCCGCCCCGACGGCAGATCGCGCTGCGCGCCCTGGCCCGCGTCACCACGGACGTCGACGAGCTGATCGCGGCCGCCGGCGACGACGTCGACCTGGGCTGGCGCGCGCTGGTCCGCAAGTCCGAGCTGGGCGGCGACACGGCCGCCGAGGTGGATGCGCTGCTGGCCCGCGACCCCGACCCGGACGCCAAGTTCCGTGCCCTCACGGTCCGGGCGGCGTCGCCGGACCCGGCGGCGAAGGCGGAGATCTGGCAGGCGCTGACCGTCGACCGTTCGGTGCCGATCGGCTCCTTCGGCCTGGTGGCCACCGCCCTGTGGCGTCCCGGCCAGGACGACGTCCTCGCCCCGTACGCCGACAAGTACCTGGACCTGCTGCCCAACCTGCACCGCAGCGGCATGATCGTGGCGATGTACTTCACCCGCCGGCTGTTCCCGGTCTTCACGATCGACGAGGCGTGGCTGGCCCGGGCTCGCGAGGCGGCGGCCGGCGACGTGGCGCCGGTGGTCCGCAAGACCTTGGCGGAACGAGCAGACGAGGTCTCCCGCATGCTCCGCACCCGTTCGCTGACCAAGGCCTGACCCGCCGTGGCCGTCTCCCGCTCCGGCGACTGGTGGCAGGGCGAGAACGACGACGACCTGGCCGTGTACGTCCGCTCGTTCCGGGCGGGCGGCCACGACGTGGCGGAGACTCGCGGGCTGACGTGCCCCGCCTGCGGCTCGTCCACCTTCGGCGTGATGGTCGACGACGACGAGGGCGTGGCCGTCGCCGGCTGTCTGTCGTGCGGCGCGCAGGTCCCGGTCGGCGACAGCGCCGACCACATCGCCGACACGGACGTCGACCTGGGCGAGTGCGCCTGCCCGTGCGGCAACGAGTCCTTCTCGGCGGTGATCGGCTACGCCATCGGCGACGACGGCGAGGTCCGCTGGCTGAGCCTGGGCCTGCGCTGTCAGATCGACGGCATCCTCGGCGTCTACGCCGACTGGAAGATCGACTACGCCCCGACCGCACATCTGATCCTTCCGCCCGCCTGACCTGCCGATTCATCCGGGGACCGAGTCGCAGCAGGCGCTCGACGATCTCCAGGCGGATCTGCCCGCCGCCGCGGGCGCCTCGCTGACCGTTGTCGTGCGGGCGCCGGCTGGGACCACGCCGGCCACGGCGGCGGTCAAGAATCAGGTGGCCGCCGTCGTGGCGCGACCCTGCTGGCTCGACCGAGCACCCCGCACGTCGACATCGAGGGCGCCGAGCTGCGGGTCAGGGCTTCGCCGGACGAGCGGGAACTGACCCGGGTCTGACCCGGGTCAGCGGGCCGGCTCAGCGGGCCGGGACGAAGCAGCGGCCGTCGGCGATGCGTTCCTCGTGGGCCGCGTGGGCCCGGCCCAGCAGGAGCATCAGCTCGTCCTCCTCGCGGATGCGCTTGCGGTACTTCTCGGGGAGCTGCTTGATGTGGCCCTCCTCGACCTGGAGCTTGTGGAAGATCTCGTCGCAGTAGGCCGGGTCCTGCTCGATGCTGAGGAACTCGTTGGCGTGGCGGCGGGCCGCCGCCACGTACGTCTGGGCTCGGCCCTTGGGGCTCAGCAGGCTCGCCACGACGGTGACGACGAGGACGAGGATGATCACGGCGAGGGAGAGGCTGGTGCTGATCTCGACCACGTCGATGTGCTCGCCGCTGTTGATGAACGGGATGTTGTTCTCGTGCATGGCGTGCAGGATCAGCTTCACGCCGATGAAGGCCAGGATCGCCGCCAGGCCGTACGACAGGTAGATGAGCCGGTCCAGGAGGCCGTCCAGCAGGAAGTAGAGCTGGCGCAGGCCCAGCAGGGAGAACGCCGTCGCGGTGAAGACCAGGTAGACGCTCTGGGTGAGGCCGAAGATCGCGGGGATCGAGTCCAGGGCGAACAGGATGTCGGTGCCGCCGATGGCCACCATGACCAGGAGCATGGGGGTCATCACGCGCTTGCCGTCCTGCACGGTGAAGAGCTTGTCGCCGTCGTACGTGTCCGAGGTGCGCAGGAAGCGTCGCGCGAGGCGGATCATGATGTTGTCGGAGGAACGCTCGTCGCCGTCGTCGCTCTTCAGCAGGTTGCCGGCGGTGACCAGCAGGATCAGGCCGAAGAGGTAGAACACCCAGGCGAACCGGTTGATCAGGGCCGCGCCCAGGAAGATGAAGCCGGTGCGGGCGATCAGCGAGAAGACGATGCCGAAGAGCAGGACCTTCTGCTGGTCGGCGCGCGGCACCTTGAAGCTGCCCAGCAGGACCAGGAAGACGAAGAGGTTGTCGACGGACAACGCCTTCTCGGTGACCCAGCCGGCGTAGTACTCGGCGCCGGCGTCCTGGCCGCCGAAGACGAACACGCCCAGGCCGAAGAGCAGGGCGATGCCGACGTAGATCGAACTCCACAACGTCGCCTCCTTGAGGGAGGGGATGTGTGCTCGGCGGACGTGGAAGTAGAAGTCGAAAGCCACCAGGCCGGCAATGCCGGCCAGAGTCAACGCCCAGACCAGTCCGGACACCTGCATCGCGCCACTCCCCAAACGTGCACCGCGGCTGTCACTCGCGGCGCGATGATCTCAGCTGCGAGGCCGTCAGGAACAGGGTTTCACGGAGGTCTGCGTCCCGCAGGTCGGCACCCCGCAGGTCGGCTCCGGTGAAATCCGCCCGCCTCAGGTCGGCCTCTCTGAGGTCGGCGCCGATCAGCAGCGCGCCCCGGAAGTTGGCGCCGCGCAGGTCGCGGCCGCGGAACTTGCGGCCGATCAGGTTGGCGCCGCGGTGGTCCGGTCGCGGCCCGGACCCGGCCCGCGCGAGTTCGCTGGCCCGCTGGAGCAGCGGATTCACCCGCCGCCGGTGTGCGTCCAGGTCGAGGGCGGCGAGCTCGTCGGCCGTGCCCCGGGTCAGCTGCTCGGTCTCGGCGAGCGCTGCGCGCAGCTTGTCGTGTACGCGAGCGGCGGCGTCCAGAGCGAGCGCCTCGGTCAGGTACCAGAGCAGCTCGTGCAGTTGCCGCATCCGGGGCAGGGTGGCGAACATCGCACCGGCGATCCCGGGCGTCGACCGCCAGTCCCGGCCGCCGAAGGTGTCCTGGGTCACGTGCTGACCGGCCCCGAAGCAGTCGAACACCACGCAGCCGGGGAAGCCGCGCTCGGGGAGCCGGTCGTGGATGCCGCACCGGAAATCGTCCTGAAGGTTGGGGCAGGCTCGGCCGGCCGGCTTGTCGATAGCGAAGTCGGAGGACTTCGCGAAGGCGGGAGCAACGCAGCAGAGGCCCGCACATCGGGCGCAATCGGCGGCGAGTTCCACCGGCTTTGAAGGCATGAGTCCAGGTTTAGCATTTAACGCTCCGTACTGTCGATCCGGTTGCAACACCTAGTACGACCAGCCAATAAGCGTGACCGCCCCGGATGATCAATACACAGAGTTATTTCCCATACGCTGCCCGGGACACCCGAGCGATGGCAGTCGCCCTGCCGTAGGAGAACCTGTGATGCGCGTACGTTCCACGCGGCTTGCCGCCTCGCTGGTCGCGGGGGCGCTGGGACTGGGCACGGCGCTGATCGGCGCGAGCCCGGCCATGGCCGCCACCGTCCCCACCCTGACCGGCCCGGCGAGCGTGGTCGGCTGGACCTGGGCGACCCTGCACGGCAAGGCCGACCCCGGCGCGACGATCCGGCTGCGCGAGGCGGCCTACGTCTACCGCGACGACATGGACTACGCCACGCAGTTCTTCCCGGAGGACGTCGTCCAGACCACCGCCGACAGCAGCGGCAACTTCACGCTGAAGCGCCGGCTGGACTCGGGCTTCACGTTCGTCGCCGAGGCGGACAACAACGCCAGCCTGCGGTCGGCGCCGATCAACGTCGGCATCGTGGTCAAGCCCAGCCTGGACCTGAGCGTGTCCGGCACCAACGTGACCGTGACCGTGGAGTCCGAGCCGGGCCAGGCGTTCCTGCCGGTGCAGGTTCAACGCCAGTCGGGCAGCACGTGGACGACCCTGGTCGAGGGCCAGACCGCGGAGAGCGGCAGGTACTCGACCGTGCTGACCGGCCAGAGCGGCGCGCAGAACTACCGCGCACTGGTCGGCCCGGACCCGACGAACATGGTGCTGATCGGCGCCTCGGTGGTCGTGGGCATCAACGGCGGCGTGCCGAACCCGCCGACCGATCCGACCACGCCGCCGACCACCCCCACCACCCCTACGACGCCCAAGCCGCCGGTCGTGACGCCGCCGAAGCCGACGACGCCCGGGACGATCACGCCGAAGGCCGGTGACGTCCGCTTCTCGCTGGTCGTCTACGACCCCGCGGGCAAGGACACCACGAAGAAGCTCAACCAGGAGTACGTCCGGATCACGAACTACACGACCAAGACGTTCAACCTGAAGTACTGGACGATCAAGGACCGGGCCGGCGCCACCTACCGGTTCACCACGAACGTCTACCTGCGCGGCTACAAGAACCTCTACATCCCGACCGGCAAGGGCACCAACGGCAAGCCGTCCAACTACCGCTACTGGGGTCGCGGCTCGTTCGTCTGGAACAACGGCGGCGACAGCGCCTACCTGCGGAGCGGCTCGAACAAGCTGATCGACAGCTGCGGCTGGAGCAAGGTCGGCAAGGGCAAGACCTACTGCTAGACCCAACGTCGTTCAGTTAAGCCGGTGTGGTGATCGTCAAGGCGTGTCTGAGACGTAAGCAGCGGAGCTCCTGTATAGAGGGTGGTCACTCTAAGACGCCCTGAACACGGGAGCTCCGCTGGC
>NZ_BSTL01000008.1:0-139501 GCF_030269485.1 Actinoplanes sp. NBRC 103695
ACGGCACCGACCACCGCACCCACGAAGAACAAGACGCCGCGATCGGCGACTACATACGCTGGCATAACCAGCGCGCCCGACCGAAAACCGGATACGCCACCCACTCCAAAATCCGCCGCCCGGATTATCCCTCCAAGGCCGCATGACGAGGCACTAGTTCGACTCCGATGCGTACGCAGTGCTGGATCAATTCGGTGTAGGCCCCGTTATCGCGTTCTTTCAGGTCCATATAGTTGTCGTCGCGGCCATTGTCTTCCCGCCGGGGATACATGATGGCTAAAAGGGGCATGCCTGCCTGATCGCATTCCTCTCCGACCGCGCCGAGGGCGGCCAGCATGGACGATTCGAATTTCGAAGAGACGTTCACATGTACCGCCACGGCGTCACAACCCGCGCGAAGACCGGATCCGACGGATCCGGCCAGCACCTTATTTGTGTGATCTCGGTGGACGGTGCTGGCACTCAGGTTCAGTACGAACGGAGTCGCGATATCCGCGCGGGCGCAGTCGTCAAAGAGCCTGCGGTAGCCCAGTATCGCGTCGACATGGCCCGACGCCTCGTGGATTCGCCCGATGGGGTCCTTCAGGCCGTCGGAGGGACCGTTGATCAAGTCGTCGTCGAACGGGAGCATGACCACACGACCGCGTCCAAGGATGCGCCGTAGTCTCACTCTCTTGCCTGTTAAGCTCATCCGGCCTCCGGTGGACACAGTGGACCCTCGGCGAAGTCTCAGACTAGAGTAGCGTTTCGCGATAGTACATGATCGAGGTGTGTAGATGGCCGATCCTTCCGACTCACTCCCGGTGGACTGGGTGGCCGAGCTTCGATCGGGGTCACTTCCCATCGATGTCGATCCGCTACGCGAGCTTCAGCGCCTCGCCAAAGATCTTGATCCGGCCGACAGCCTTGCCCTGTTCGCGAATGTCGATGTGCCGGAGATCGACATCGAGAACGATTAGGTTGCGTCAACGGGCTACGGCCGCGCGCACGTAGACGCGGCGCCCGAAGCGAGGCTCATCCAGAACCGTCAGTTCGCTTACCTCGAGTCGGTAGAACGTCGATGGCAGGCTCGCATTCAGGAAGCCTTCCAGGACCTTCGTGTCGGCGGCGAAAGACGGGAATCGCAGGCGAAGTACAGCGACTGCGTGGGCACGTTCGTCCTGCCGAGCCTCCCGAGCCGTGCCCCAGACCTGGATACCGCAGAGTCCTTCTCCGTACGTCGGTGGATCGAGGAAGACGGACGCTGAAACCCGGGGCTCAGCAGCGATATTGAGACTGTGCCTGGTGGTACGTTCACTGACGAACCACATGATGAGATCGTCATCGGCGGCGAAGAACGCTGAGTTCACGTGTGGACCGAGATCCGTCGAGTAGGTCGCCATCGACATGAGGTCACGCCCGGCGAGGATCTGACGTACAGAGATCATGACCGTTTCATCCGACGGTCCGCCGTCTACGACTCGGAGCTGCGCCGTCATGGTTGGATCGCCTTTCCCTAGCCAGTCGTCGACGTTCAACTTACCGGGGACGCAGAATTAGACCGCCTCACGGCGTGCCAGCCACATGGTGTGTTCTCGGGAGATCGCATCCTCCGCACTGGCAGCCCGCTGCGCCCAATCCGGTTCGTCCGTCACATGTTCCAGTTGATGGTCAACCGCCGAGAGTTCCCTGCCGGTCAGCCGGTATGCAGCGGCGAGAGGGCGAAATTGCTTCATCTGCAGCCAAGCTGTCGCTGCGGCGGCGATCGATGAAGCGGCGCCGAGGCCGTCATAGGCCAAGACTCCGGTTGCCTTGAGAACGCCACCGGTCAAACCGGCCACTGTTGCGATGACAGCCAAGGCGCTCCAACGTCGGCTCATCCGGATATAGTTATCGGTCTTCTCGGCATACCAGCGGCGCTCCGCGTCGATGCGGCCCATACGATAGACCGATCTGCGTGTTGGCAGGCTCGCTGCTCGCAAGGCGCTCATCGCTGGAGTCGCTATGGTTTCGTGCTGCGGCCAGGCGATGGTACTCAGATCTAGACGGATCGCCGTCAGATCGTTCTTCAACCGAATTATTGCCGCCTGGTCGCCGCAGTCGAATGGTTCGGCTCGTATGGCGTATTTCCATGCCAGTGTCTTGATCGACTCTGCGGCGGCCCTGCCCTCGTACCATGCCCGCTGAGGATTTCGGGCCGCGAGCCATGCTGCCGGCACCAGGGAGACCAGCAGAGCCGCCGCGGCCGAGGCCGCACCGAGGTCGATGCCACCGGCGTTCACACCGTCGACTGCTCCGAGGACGGCGCCGCCGCTCAGCAGGATCAACTGTGCGGCGAGCCAGCGGATTGCTACTCGTTGCCCACGAGTCGAATGTTCTGATGCTGCCCAGTAGCTAGCAGGTAGGTCATCTCTGGAAAGCGCGACAGCCGATTCCGACACATCCTGAACCGTAATACACGACGGCACGTCCCTCAGTGTCCAACGTGGACCCCGTCATTCGTCAGATATTGGCTCGCCAAGTCTCAGGCGGAGTCACGGACGACCAGGGTGGGCTCGTAGATCACCGAGGACACCCGCATCGTGCGGTCCTCGACGCGGGCCAGCAGCAGGCGCGCACCCTCCGCCGCCATGTCCTCCAGCGGGTGCCGGATCGTGGTCAGCGCCGGGCTCGCGGCGGTGGCGGCGCTGCTGTCGTCGAAGCCGACCACCCGGACGTCGTCCGGTACGCGGCGGCCGGCGTTGCGCAGGGCGGTCTGGGCGCCCAGCGCCATCAGGTCGTTGGCGACGAAGACACCGTCCAGGCCGGGCTGGGCGGCCAGCAGCGTCCGCATGGCGGCCTCGCCGGACTCGCGGGTGAAGTTGCCGTGCTCGATCGGAACCCAGCCGTGGCCGTGGCGGGCCATCGCGCGCCGGAAGCCGGACACCCGGTCGCTGCTGGCGGGCACGTCGGCGGGACCGGAGATCATCGCGATCTGGCGGGCGCCCCGGCCGACGAGGTGGTCGGCGGCCAGCGCGGCGCCGGTGTCGTTGGCCAGGTCGACGTAGTCGATGGGCACCGGCTCGGGCGGGCGGCCGATCAGCACCGCGGGGACGCCGGCGTCGGTGAGCATGCGGGGCAGCGGGTCGTGTGCGGGCAGCGACAGCACCACCGCGCCGTCGGCCTGGCCGTGCCGGAGGTCGCCGACGAGGCGGGTGCGCTGGTCGGGCGTACCCACGATCTGGAGGGCGAGTTGCACCCCGGCCTGCCGGAGCACGCTCATCAAGCCGCCGACGACCCGGCCGAAGTAGGGGTCGGCGAAGAACCGGCCCAGGAACGGGTCGTCGTCGTGCGCCTCCGAGTCGGACACCACCAGCGCGACCGTGCCCGTGCGCCGGGTGACCAGTGACCGGGCGAGCCGGTTGGGCACGTAGCCGGTGGCGCCCACCGCGTTCCACACCTGCTCGTTGAGCTGCGGGTCGACGTTGCGGATGCCGTTGATGACCCGGGACGCGGTGGCCCGGGAGACACCGGCGACGCGGGCAACGTCTTCCAGCGTCGGCAGGCGCTCGCCGACCGGAGTGTGTCCCCTCGTGGCGGTCATGGACGCAGTTATAACACAGCGAATTGGAGAGCGCTCTCCCCCGAGGAGCAGTGAAACGGACAAAGACCCCCATCCCTTGACCTCCAGGCAACCGGGGCGTAACACTTCGGAAAGCGCTCTCCAACCATCCCCCGCAATCCCCTTGGAGAAGTCATGCGAACGAGAAGAAGACGGCTGCTCGCCACCTGCGCGGCGGCCACCATTGCCGGGACGCTGTTCGTGGCGATCCCGCAGGCGCAGGCCGCCGACTCGCTGCTGTCACAGGGCCGGCCCACGCTCGCCTCGTCGACCGAGAACGGTGGCGCCCCGGCCGCCGCGGCGGTGGACGGACGCAACGACACCCGGTGGGGCAGCGTCTGGAGTGACCCGCAGTGGCTGCGCGTCGACCTGGGCGGGACCTCCACGATCTCCCGCGTGGACCTGCGCTGGGAGGCCGCGTACGCCAAGGCCTTCCAGCTCCAGACGAGCCCGGACGGCAACAACTGGACGACGATCTACTCGACGACCACCGCGAGTGGCGGCAACCAGTCGCTGACCGTCAGCGGCAGCGGCCGCTACGTCCGGGTCCACGGCACCCAGCGCGGGACCGGCTACGGCTACTCGCTCTACGAGTTCCAGGTCTACGGCACCGGGCCGACCGCGCCCGGCGGCGACGGCTACGTCCTGGCCAACCCGCCGGTCACCGGTGTCGTCCCGTCGACGCAGGTCCCGCCCGCCACCAACCCGCCGACCACGCACCACGAGTTCCAGATGAACTGCTCGGTCAGCCGGTCCAACCTGCCGGACGACCCGATCGTCTTCCCGGGCCTGCCCGGCGCGTCGCACTCGCACACGTTCATGGGCAACAACAGCACGAACGCGATGTCGACGCTGAACAGCCTGCAGGCCGGTGGGACGTCGTGCATCACGCCCGGCGACAAGACCGGCTACTGGATGCCGACCCTGCTCAACGGCGACACCGCGGTGCAGCCGTCGGGCCGGCAGGTCATCTACTACAAGTCCGGCGTGATCGACTACCGCAGCGTGCGGCCGTCCCCGCCGGGGCTGCGGTACCTGGTCGGCAGCCCGAGCGCCACGCAGGACGAGTTCCGCAACGCGCCCGGCGCGGTCGAGGGCTGGGAGTGCGGTGACAGCACGTTCAACTGGGACTTCCCGGCGAACTGCCCGGCCGGCAGCCAGCTGAACATCCGGATGCAGGCGCCGAGCTGCTGGAACGGCATCCACCTGGACACGCCGGACCACAAGAGCCACATGGCGTACCCGGTGCTCGGGGTCTGCCCGGCGAGCCACCCGGTCGCCGTGCCGATGATCGAGTTCAAGATGGCCTGGCCGGTCAGCGGCAACATGGCAGGCGTGCGGCTGTCCAGCGGACGCGGCTATTCGTTCCACTACGACTTCTACAACGTGTGGGACTCGCCGACGCTGGCCGCGCTGACCACCCATTGCATCAACGGCGGCCTGCAGTGCGACCCGCGTGGGTTCGACCTCTACAAGCCGGACCGCGGGGCGGCGCTGAACGAGAACTACGAACTGCCCCGATGACGTAAAAGTGCTCGGATAACAGAAATTCCGGCTACTTATTTCACGGCCGGGGTGAACTTCGGCAAAAAGGTTTCGCGGTCGGTGATCATACGTTCCGCGAGGGCTTTGGTACGAGGTTCGACCCCGGCCGTGGACTCGCTTCTCGCCAGCTTCACGCCCTGGTCCAGATGCGCCTTCACCTGCCGCCGGAAGATCAGATCGAACGCCGGGCCCTCGGCGGCGGCCGCCTCGCGCACGATGTCCGGCGTCACCATGCCGGGCATCGGCATGCCCTTGTGCGGGTTCTCGGCGGGCAGCCCGGCCGCGTCGTGCAGCCCGCGCAGGTCCTCCAGCTCGCGCAGGCGGACGGTGTCCACCTGCGCCGCGAGCTCCTTGATCGCCTGGTCACGGCTCTGTGCGGGGGCCAGCGCGAGCAGCGGGGCGAGCTCCTCGTTCATCGCGACGTTGATCTCGATCCAGGCTCGGTCGGTACCGCCGAAGGCGGGCGCGGCGGTGGCCGCGGCGGGCGCCGGCGGTGACGGAGCGGGTGGCGCGTCGCGGGCGCACGCGCACAGACCGGCGGCCATCAGCAGGGCCAGGGCGGGGGCGAGGGTGCGGGGGGACACACCCGGAGTCTCGGCCCTTTCGGGCGAAGGTGTCAATGTGCCGGGCAATTTCCGGAACCGGGAACGTATTGACGTCCTGCAACGTGGCGGAAACAATCCAATCAACTAGGAGAGCGCTTTCCAATCCCCACTTTCCCGGGACCGTCCCCACGGCGACCCGGCCCGTTTCCCCGCGGGCCGGGCGCCTCACATCCCCACGACAGGCAGGACCATGACACCGGATACCAGGCGGCGTACCCGCCGTACCCTCATCGCAGCCGCCGCGGCCCTCACCACCGCGCTCGGCCTGACCATCGCCGGGGTTTCGCAGGCCCAAGCCGCCGCCTGCGGCACCACCAACGTCGCCCTCAACAAACCCGCCACGGCGAGCTCGGCCGAAGGCGCCGGCTACGCGGCCGGCCTGGCCGTCGACGGCAACACCGGCACCCGCTGGTCGAGCGCGTTCAGCGACCCGCAGTGGATCCAGGTGGACCTCGGCAGCACCGTCTCGCTCTGCCAGGTCGACCTGCAGTGGGAGGGCGCGTACGGCAAGAACTTCCAGATCCAGACCAGTACGAACGGCACGAGCTGGACGGACGTCTACTCGACGACGACCGGGACCGGCGGCACGCAGAGCCTGACCGTCGCGGGCAGCGGCCGCTACCTGCGTGTCTACGGCACCGCCCGGGGCACCGGCTACGGCTACTCCCTGTGGGAGCTGCGGGCCTTCACCGGTGACGGAGGAACGACCGACCCGGTCGAGCCCACCGACCCGCGCAACCCCAACTTCGGGCCGAACGTCAACGTCTACGACCCGACGACGCCCACGGCCACCATCCAGAACCGGCTCAACCAGCTGTTCACCGCGCAGGAACGCAACCAGTTCGGCCCCGAGCGGTACGCCGTGCTGTTCAAGCCGGGCAACTACACCGCCGACGTCAACCTGGGCTTCTTCGAGCAGGTGGCGGGGCTCGGGATGTCCCCGGACGACGTGAACATCAACGGCCACGTGCGGGTCGAGGCGTTCTGGATGAACGGCAACGCGACGCAGAACTTCTGGCGTACCGCGGAGAACCTGTCCGTCACGCTCCCGGCCGGCACCACCGTGGAGCGCTACGCGGTCTCCCAGGCCGCGCCCTACCGCCGCATGCACCTGCGCGGCGCGCAGAACCAGATCCAGCTCTGGAACGGTGGCGACGGCTGGTCGTCCGGCGGCCTGATGGCCGACACCAAAGTGGACGGCGCGGTCGTCTCCGGCTCGCAGCAGCAGTGGTACTCGCGCAACAGCGAGTTCGGCAGCTGGTCCGGCTCGGTCTGGAACATGGTGTTCCAGGGCGTGCAGGGCGCCCCGCCGCCGCACTTCCCCAACCCGTCCCACACGGTGATCAACACCTCCCCGGTCGTACGCGAGAAGCCGTTCCTGTACTTCGCCAACGGTGAGTACCGGGTGTTCGTCCCCGCGGTACGGCAGAACAGCACGGGCACGAGCTGGTACAACAAGACGCCCGCCGGCTCCTCGATCTCGCTGGCCGACTTCTTCATCGTCCGGCCCGGCACGACCGCGGCGACCATCAACAACGCGCTGGCCGCGGGCAAGCACCTGCTCGTCACCCCGGGCACGCACCACGTCAACCAGACCATCAACGTGACCCGCCCCAACACCGTGATCCTGGGTCTGGGCCTGGCCACGTTCTTCGCCGACAACGGCGTCACGCCGCTGAAGATCGCCGACGTGGACGGTGTGAAGGTGGCCGGCATCATGTTCGACGCCGGCGCCACCAACTCGCCGTCGCTCATGGAGGTCGGCGCGCCCGGCTCCGGTGCCGACCACAGCGCCAACCCGACCTCGCTGCACGACGTGTTCTTCCGGATCGGCGGGCCGGGCGTCGGCAAGGCCACCAACACGCTGATCATCAACAGCGACGACGTGATCGGCGACCACATGTGGCTGTGGCGTGCCGACCACGGCGACGGCGTCGGCTGGAACGTCAACACCGCCGACCAGGGCCTGGTGGTCAACGGCGACGACGTGAGCATGTACGGCCTGTTCGTCGAGCACTTCCAGAAGTACCAGACGGTCTGGAACGGCGAACGCGGCCGGACCTACTTCTACCAGAACGAGATGCCGTACGAGATGCCCAACCAGGCCGCCTGGATGAACGGCTCGACGCGCGGCTACGCGGCCTACAAGGTGGCCGACTCGGTCAACGACCATCAGGCGTTCGGACTCGGCAGCTACTGCGTCTTCACCCTGGATCAGTCGGTCGTCGGCGAACGTGCCTTCGAGGCGCCGGTCAAGCCGGGCATCCGTTTCACCAACATGGTGACGGTCAGCCTGGGCGGCCAAGGCACGATCAACCGCATCATCAACGACAAGGGCGCTCCCGCCGTACGCGGCGCCGAAACGCAATACCTGACAACGGGTCCGTGATCCGCTCCCGGTAAGGCGGAGGCCCTCGCATCGTCCTTGCGAGGGCCTCCGCGCCGTGCCGATCAGGCGGCGGGCTGCTGCACCACGTCCCTGCGGGGGCCTCCGCGCCGTGCCGATCAGGCGGCGGGCTGCTGCACCACGCTCGTCGTCACGGCCGAGTACTCCGCGACCGTCCCGGCCGGCAGACCCGCCCACATCCCGGTGCCCGGCTCGGTCAGCACGAGGCGTTGGCCGATCAGCCGGCCGCCGGCCGGGTCGATCACCAGCTCCAGCCGGGTCCCGCCCCTCGTCATGCCCAGGCCCACGCCGCGGCGGCCGTCCAGGTTCACCACGTCCGACGTGACGTCCAGGCCCGGCACCCGGGTCAGCGCAGTCCTTGGTCGCAGCCCTCGAAGCGTTCACGCCGTGCAGCGCTCGCGTCTGCCGTCCTCCGGCGCCGCGGGCTACGGGCTATGACGGACGCCGGCGCCACATCCAGCGGCGCGGCGGGACGTCCTCGAAGCCCGCCTTGGCGTAGATGTCGTGCGCGTCCGTCGTGGCCAGGGCCACCGTGCGGATCTCGCGGGTGTCCAGGTGGGCGCAGATCTGCCGGGTCATCCAGGTGCCGATGCCCAGACCGCGGGCCGCCCGGTCGACGTAGACGTCGGCGACGTAGGCGAACGCGACGCCGTCGGTGAGCACCCGGGTGAACGCCACCTGCTCGTCACCGCGGTACACGCCGTAGGGCTGGGAGGCGGCGACGATCGTGCGGGTCTGCTCCGGTGTGCGGCCGAGCGCCCACCACGCGTCGGTGGAGAGCCAGTGGTGCACCCGGTCCAGGTCGATGGCGTTGCGGTCGTCGGTCAGCAGGAAGCCGCCTTCGCGGCGTACGGAAAGCACCCCGCCATTCAAGACGATCACCCGCACCGGCGCGGCGAGCGTCTCGAGCCTGCTGCGGGGGATCGAGCGCCGCGGCCCGGCCGAGGGCAGCCCGGAGCGCCGGGGAAGTACTCGAGGAGACCGCCGCCTGAATCGGGCCTACGAGCGGAACGAGCCGGGTGCCACGAACCGGGCGGCGAGCGGGAACAACTCGTCGTCCGGGCGTTCGGTGAGGGCGCGGACCGTGCCGGCCAGCATGTCGGCCACCTGGATCTGCGGGCAGGACTCGACGGCCCCGAAACGCAGGCCGGTCAGCAACCCGTCGACCTGCTCGCGGATCAGCTCGATGCGCCGCTCCGGCAGCATGATCTGCCGGTCGTGCACCACCGTGGCCGGGCCCCAGTGCCTGACCGCCGAGACCAGCGCCGGGACCAGCGGGTCGAGCACCGAGTTCGCCACCCGGTCGGTGGCCAGCCACTCGCGGAAGAGCTCGGCCCGCTCGCGGCCCTCGGTGAGCCCGCTCACCCGGAAGAACTCGTCAACCACCCCGGGCTGGTCCTTGCCGCGGAGCATGTCGTTGGCGGCGGCCAGCACGTACGGCGAGCGGTCCAGCGTCTCCACCGGAATGTCGAGCAGCGAAGCCGTGCGGGTCGCCACCCAGTGCGCCTTGTCCAGCAGGAAGACGCTGCCACGGCCGGCGACCGGGCCCTCGGGGGACAGGAACCAGGCCAGCGTCGCCCGGTGTTTCTCGCGCAGCAGGTGGCCGGCGCGGTAGGACGACGCGGGGGATCGCACCCGTGCGCGGAGCTCGGCGATCAGCGCCGCGGCGCCGGCGTCGGACATGAGGACGGAGGCGTGCGCGAACAGCGGTTTCGTGGAGTCGATGAGCTTCTCGCCCTCGTACCCCGACTCATCGCAATAAACGAGGCGCACGCCTCCGTTCTACCGTTCACCTAGCTGCGATAGACACCCATTTCCCACAGCGAGTAGCCCCAGCCGGTCGCCTTGGCGGTGCCGTTGACCCGCACGTAGCGCCCGGACCCGCTGACGTTCAGCGAGTCGAAGCCGCCGTCGCCGCTGGTCGTGGCGTAGACGGTGGTCCAGGAGCCGCCGTCGTTCGAGGTCTGCACCTGGTACCCGGTCGCGTACGCCGCCTCCCACGCCAGCTGCACGTGGTTGAACGACTGCACCGAACCCAGATCGACCTGGAACCACGCGGTGTCCAGCCACTCCGACGCCCACCGGGTGCCGTAGTCGCCGTCGACCGCGAGCGCCGGCAACTGCGGCCCGTTGGTGCCGGTCGGCTGGTACGACGACGCGGTGGCCGGCCTGCCGCGGGACAGGTTGGTGCCGGGTACGGCCGGCGGGACGACCCGGAACGAGCGCTGCTCGATGCCGACGTTGCCGTGCCCGTCGAAGGCGTACACGTACACCTTCCACACGCCGAGCTGATCGGGCGCCCGCACCGTGAAGCCGCTGCCGTTCTGGGTGAACGAGAGGTTCTTCAGGCCGGTGTTCCCGGTGATGTGCTTGTCACTGGCCATCAGGTTGTAGCGGATCAGGTCACCCTGCGGATCGGACGCGGTGGCACTCACCGTGAACGTGCCGCCGGCGGGGACCGCGGCGGGTGAGCTGACGGTCATCGCGGTGATCTCCGGCGGTGTGTTCGGCGCGGCCTGCCCGGTGTACGCCTGCCGCAGCGCGTGGTAGCCGAGCCGCCGCCACCCGCCGGTGGTGGTGTTCAGCCAGACGCCGCCGAAGTCGTTCTCCAGCCCGTAGTGGAACTCGGTCGCGCCCAGCGCCACGCCCGGGTGCCCCTTGATCGCGTTCCAGCTGTCCGTGTAGCCCTGCCGCTTCTGCAGGTCGGTCGGCTCGGTCGGCACCCCGTTCGCGTCGTCGGGCACTTCCCACTCGCCGTCCGGCCCGCCCTCGGTCAGGATGTACGGCTTGGTGTAGCCGCCGGCGATCCAGTCCCGCTTGATCGTGTCGACCGCGCCGTACGAGTTCACCGCGAGCAGGTCCAGCGCGGGGGAGTACTGCTTGTAATAGGTCCAGGCCTGGGTGTACGCGTCGGTCGACGTGACCGGGTGGTTCGGGTCGGCGGCGTGGATGGCCACCGCCACCTCGTTGACGAACCGGGCGTACGCCACCCGGCGCGCCTCCACCACGTCGGCGGCCAGCCCGTGGTCCTGCATGGTCAGGATGACCTCGTTGCCGACGTCCCACATCAGCACGCCCTGGCGGTTCTTCAGCGCGTTGACCCGGTTGACGATCTCGGTCTTGGCGGCGTTCTTGTACGCCGTGTCGCCGACGTAGTCGGCGCCCTGGTTGAGCCAGTGCCCGACGACCACCTTGATGCCCTGCTGGGCCGCCCGGTCGAGCAGCGCCGGGGTGTTCGCGTCGTCCACGCCCCAGGTGCGGATCGTGTTGACGCCCATGTTCTTCAGGTCCCGCGTGTAGCCGTCGGCGGCCGCCTGCGGAGGCCCGTACGTGATGCCCTTGACCTCGTAGGGCGCGCCGTTGACCTGCAGCTGCCAGTCGCCCTGCGATCCGGTGACCCGCACCGTGCTCGGCCCGGCGGGGGTGGCCGGGTCGGTCATCGCGGTCGGCGTCGTGCCGGTGGCCTTGGAGACGGTCACCGAGTCGACGCTGAGCACGCCGCCGCTGGTCGTCTCGGCCGTCGGCGTCGTGCGGCCCGCGATCGCGTTCGGCAGCGAGCCGCCGACGGCCAGGTCCAGCCGCAGGTAGAAGCCGTGCTGCACGGCCGCCGCCCACGCGGTCACGCCGACCTGCGACTCGCGGACGATCCAGGTCTGCCGGCCGTCCAGGTAGAACCGGATCTCCTCGTCGGTCTTCGTCCGGTCGATGACCTGGGAGAACTCGTGGTACCCGGTCGCGCAGCCGGTGCATGACGCCAGCCCGCTGGACCGTCCGTTGTACTCGGCGCACGGCCCGTCCGGAGCGGTGCCGCAGTGCAGCGTCTGTGCCAGCTGGCCACGCCCGTTGACGTCGGTCATGATGTCGGTCTCGCCGACGCCCGGCCAGTTGTTGAAGTTGCCGCGGTACGCCGCGCCGGTCGCCCGGAAGCCCGGCCAGTAACCCAGTCCGTTGGCGACGCCGGGCTGCTTGAGCACTGCCGCGAACTTGATCTGCTCGCCGCGCTGCGGGGTGAAGTCGGTCCGCTGGGTCTCGATGCGACCGGACGTCCACCGCCCGGCGCCGTCCCGCAGCGCCGTGATGGTGAGTTTGCCCGCGCCGTCCAGCGACACGTTGGCCGTCGCGTTGGTGGCGGTCTCGACCGAGCCGGTGCCCCAGTTAGCGGCGCCGCCCGGGTACTGGGTGCCGGTGCGCAGCAGCCAGTTGGCGGCGGCGGGGGAGCCGGCCGGGCCGTCGAACGTGTCCTGCCAGACGTTGGTCCAGCCCGGCTCGGGGTCCGGGTCCGGGTCGGGTGTGCTGCCGGTCGAGCCGTACACCTGGAACTCCCACAGCGAGTAGCCGTAGCCGGTGCCCCGGGCGGTGCCGTACATCCGGACGTAGCGGCCGCTGCCGGTGACGTTCAGGGTCTCGGTGCCGCCGGTGCCGGCGGCCTGCGTGTGGATGGTGGTCCAGGCGGTGCCGTCGGCGGAGGTCTGGATCTGGTACGCGCTGCCGTAGGCGTTCTCCCAGCGCAGCACGACCTGGGAGACGGTCGCGGTGGCGCCGAGGTCGACCTGCAGCCACTGCGGGTCGCTGAACACGCTCGACCAGCGTGTCCCGGTGTTGCCGTCGACGGCGTTGCCCGCGACGACGTCGTTGCCCTCGATGGACGAGGCGGTGGCGGGTCTGCCCTGCGAGAGCAGCGTGTCGGCGGCGACGGCGGCGCCGCTGGGGACGGCGAGCCAGGCGGCCAGCACGGTGAGGACGAGGAGGAGCGTCCTGCGACGCTCGATGAATTTCTGGCGGCGGGGATGCATGGGGACTCCTTCGTAGCGCTCGGGGAAAGCGCTCTCCATGAGAGCCGCAGTGTTACGCGCGGGTTTCGCCTCTGTCAATGCCTAACGGCGAGTATGTGTACGAATCGGACGCTGTTCTGAGCGCTTGGAAAGCGCTCTCCAAGCGATGCGGCGAAAGCCGCCTCGACCACGCACGAACCGAGAGCCCGCGGGAGCAAGCGGTCTGGACCACGACGGACGTGGGAAAATAAAGATCTTGAAGTTCTTTCTCGCAAGGATGTCGAGAACAGGCCGACCGCTCCGACCACCGGTCACAGACGCAATGAAGCGAGGGATGACTGTGAAGTACATGCTGATGATGTTCGGTGACGGCTCGACCATGATGGAGGCGCATGACGACCAGTGGGTGCGCGACATGATCCAGTTCATGGGTAGTTTCAACGAGGAGATCACCGCCAGCGGCGAGTGGGTCTCCGCGGAGGGGCTCGCCGACCCCACCACCGCCAAGACGCTCACCCTCACCGACGGGCAGGTCGTGGTGACCGACGGGCCGTTCGCCGAGGCCAAGGAGTCGCTGGCCGGCTTCTGGATCTGGGACGTCAAGGACGAGGCCCGCGCGATCGAGCTCGCCACCAAGATCCTGCCGTGGGCGCGGCGGGTCGAGCTGCGCGAGGTCCCGGCCGGACCGCCCGAGGTCTGACCTTGGACATCGAGTTCACGCTGCGCGAGCTGGCGCCCCAGGTCCTGGGTGCGCTGGCCCGGCGGTACGGCCAGTTCGACGCCGCCGAAGACGCGGTGCAGGAGGCGCTGCTCGCCGCCGCGACCCAGTGGCCGGTCGACGGCGTGCCGGACAACCCGCGGTCGTGGCTGCTCACGGTGGCCGGCCGGCGACTGGCCGACGAGTTCCGCAGCGAGTCCGCGCGGCGCCGCCGGGAGGAGAACGTCTTCCGGCTCGAACCCGGCCCGGCCCACGTGAGCGCCGAGGACGACACGCTCACGCTGCTGTTCCTCTGCTGTCACCCGTCGCTGTCGCCGCCCTCGCAGCTGGCGCTGACCCTGCGCGCGGTCGGCGGCCTGAGCACCGCGGAGATCGCCAAGGCGTTCCTGGTGCCCGAGTCGACGATGGCGCAGCGGATCAGCCGGGCCAAGGCGACGATCTCCTCCAGCGGGCTGCCGTTCGCGATGCCGCCGGCCGGCGAACGCGCCGAGCGGCTGCGGGTCGTGCGGCAGACGCTCTACCTGGTGTTCAACGAGGGCTACACGACCAGCGGCGGGCCGGATCTGAAACGGGACGACCTGACCGTGGAGGCGATCCGGATCACCCGGATGCTGCGCGCGCTCGCCCCGGACGACGTGGAGACCGGCGGGCTGCTGGCGTTGATGCTGCTCACCGACGCGCGGCGGGACGCGCGCACCGACGCGCAGGGTGCGCTGGTGCCGCTGCACGAGCAGGAACGGTCGCTCTGGGACACGGCCCGGATCGCCGAGGGTGTGGCGCTGGTGTCGGCGTGCCTGGGCAAGGGGCCGGTCGGCCCGTACCAGCTGCAGGCCGCGATCGCCGCGCTGCACGACGAGGCGGCCGAGGCCGCGGACACCGACTGGCCGCAGATCCTGGCGCTCTACGAGGTGATCGAGCGACTGGTGCCGGGACCGATCGTCACCCTCAACAAGGCGGTCGCGATGGGCTGGGCGCGCGGGCCGCTCGCCGGGCTGGCGGTGCTCGGCGGACTGGACGGCGACGAGCGGATGACCGGCAACCACCGGGTCGAGGCCGTCCGCGCCCACCTGCTGGAACGCGCCGGCGACCGGCCCGGGGCGCACGAGGCCTATGTACGGGCCGCCGCGCTCACCACCAGCGTCCCGGAGCAGCGTTACCTGACCCTGCGCGCATCTCTTACAACGCCCGAACACTAGGCCGGGCAAGATGGGGTCGTGGACTCCAAGGGCCTGGTGCTGGTCGTCGAGGACGAGCGGCCGATCGCCGACCTGGTCCGGCTCTACCTGACCCGGGACGGCTTCGGCGTGCAGGTCGAGCACGACGGCGCCGCCGGGCTGGCCGCCGCCCGCCGGATGCGCCCGGTCGCCTGCATCCTGGACATCGCCCTGCCCGGACTGGAGGGCACCGAGATCTGCCGCCGGATGCGCGCCGACGGCGACTGGACGCCGGTCATCTTCCTCACCGCCCGCGACGACGAGGTGGACCGGATCCTCGGGCTGGAGCTGGGCGCCGACGACTACGTCACCAAGCCGTTCAGCCCGCGCGAGCTGGTCGCCCGGGTCAAGGCGCTGCTGCGGCGCGCGGCCGGTCCGGACCAGGGGGAGCGCGTACGGGTGCTCGGCCCGCTCACCCTCGACCCGGGGCGTCGCCAGGTCACCGTGTCCGGCAGCGCGCTGTCCCTGACGCCGACCGAGTTCGACCTGCTCGGCCACCTGCTCGGGCGGCCGGGCCGGGTGTTCACCCGGGAGGAGCTGCTGGCCTCGGTCTGGGGGTACGCCTCGCACGCCGGCACCCGGACCGTCGACGTGCACGTCGCCCAGGTGCGCGCCAAGCTCGGTGACGCGGCCGGGCTGATCCGCACCGTCCGCGGGGTCGGCTACACCGCCGATGCCTGACCTCGTGATGCCCGGCCTGTTCCGTACGCTGACGGCCCGCGTCGTGCTGGTCACGGCCGCGACCGCGATGATCGCCGTGGTCCTCACCGCCCTGGTCGCGGTGCCCCTGGCCGTGCGCGCGGCGAACCGCCAGGCCCGCGCCGAGCTCAACGAACGCGTCGCCCTCGCCGTGGAGCTGCTCCCCGAACGCCCGGCCGCCCGCGAACGCATCGTCCGCGAGCTGCGCCGCGACGAGACCTCCGTCTACCTGATCCGGCGCGGCGTCGTCGACACGCCCGGCCTGCCGCAACGCCTCGTCCAGCAGGTGTCCGAGGGCGCCTCGGTGGACACCCGCGGCCTGGTCGGCGGCCGGGTCATGTTCATCGTCGGCCGCCCGCTCACCGGCAACAGCAGCGGCGTGATCCTGACCAAGCCGGCCGCGACGGGCATCGCGGGCGGCCTGCTCGGCGGCGTCTGGTTCGCGCTCGCCGCCGGCCTGGTCGGCGGCCTGTTGATGGGCGCGCTGCTGGCCCGCCTCACCGTCCGCCCGATCCGCCGGGCCGCCGTCGCCGCCGGTCACCTCTCCGCCGGCGACCGCTCGATCCGGCTGGTCACCGAGGGCCCCGCCGAGGCCGCCGAGCTGGCGACGGCCTTCAACCAGCTGGCCAGCGCCCTTCAGGTCAGCGAGGGCCGCGAGCGTGACTTCCTGCTCAGCGTCTCGCACGAGCTCCGCACACCCCTTTCCACCATCCGGGGGTACGCCGAAGCACTCGCCGACGGTGTCGTCGGCGCGGACGGCGCCCCGAAGGCCGGAGCCACCATGCTCGCCGAGGCGGACCGGCTCGACCGCCTGATCTCCGACCTGCTCGTGCTGTCCCGGCTGGAGGCCGCCGACCTGCCCCTGGACATCGTCGAGGTGGATCTCACCGAGCTGATCCGCACGGCGGGAGAGGCGTGGGCGCCGCGCTGCCGGCCTTCCCTGTCCTTTCGTGTCGAGCTGCCCTCGCGACCGGTCGTCGTGAGTACCGACCCGGGCCGGATCCGGCAGGTGATCGACGGCCTGTGCGAGAACGCCCTGCGCGTGGTGCCGGAGGGCGCGCCTCTGATCCTCGCCGTCCGGTCCTCCGCCGAGGGCGGCGTCGTCGAGGTGCGGGACGGCGGTCCCGGCTTCACCGACGAGGATCTCGCGGTCGCCTTCCAGCGCGGGGCGTTGCACCAGCGCTATCGGGGGATCCGCAAGGTGGGCAGCGGCCTGGGCCTGGCCCTGGCGGAGCGGCTGGTCGGCCGGCTGGGTGGAACGATCACCGCAGGTCACGCCCCCGAGGGCGGCGCGCAGTTCACGGTGACGCTTCCGCGCGTGTGACCTCGTTTGCGCGTTCCCTCCTCGCCCGCCCTTACCTGACCCGAACGTTGTCCTGACCGGGCTCTGCGCTCGGCCGCCCACTCTTACCGGCATGACTCGCACTCGTCTGGCGTTGACCGCCACCTCGCTCGGACTCGCCGCCGTGCTCGGCCTGTCCGCCTGCGGCGCTTCGCCGCAGCCGTCCGCAGCGTCCGCCGCCGCCTCCCTCGACGCGTCTCTGGGTGATGAGGCCGCCGCCCTGCAGGCAGTCGGTTACGAGACCGTGCTCGCTCCCGACCCGTCGGCGTCCGGCGAGCCCTCGGCCGCGCCCGGCCGTAAGGAGCGGCGGCAGGAGCGCCGGGTCGCGGCCCGCAAGTTCCTGCGCAAGAACACGTTGCACGGCGAGATGACCGTGCAGGGCAAGGACGGCGCCCGGACCGTCGTGGTGCAGCGCGGCACGGTCACCGCCACGGACGGCAGGACGCTGACGGTCAAGTCCACGGACGGCTTCACGCTCACCTGGACCGCCGCCTCCGACCTGCGCGTCGTCCAGGACAAGAAGAAGGCCGACGCCGCGGCGATCAAGACCGGCACCGCGATCGGCGTGGCCGGAGCGAAGGACGGCCCGGCCACCACCGCGCGCCTCGTGGTCATCGGCTGAGCCGCTCTGATGTGCGGCCGGGCCTCCGCTCCCCGGGAGGCCCGGCCGTTGCCGCGGTCCGGGCCTCCCGGGACGACCCGCCCATCCCCCCGGTGGACGGGCCGTTGCCGGCGGGTCTTACTGCAGGAACGTCCCCAGGGGCGAGAGCAGCAGCCGGCCCAGCGCCGCCGCGGTGCCGTCCAGCCGCTCCCGCTCCTTCGCCGTCGACGCCAGGTCGTGGCGGCAGGCCCAGAGCTTCTGCGCGTTGCGCCAGGCGACGTTGCGGGTGTACTCCACCACCTCGCCCTGCCACCAGTCGTCCAGGTCGCCGTTCATGGTGTCCAGCAGCAGCTGCCACTTCTCCAGGTAGCCGCGGCGCAGATCCGGGATCGCCTCCGCGAAGATGTCGTTGATCTGCAGGTAGTCGAGGTGCTGGTCGTTGTCGTCGACCGGGTCGGATCCGATGTGGTCGAAGGTCGTGACCAGCGCGAACGGCAGGTCGAAGTTGATGTGCGCGTTCACACCGGCGGCGGCGGACGGCAGCGGGCGCGGATCCGGCCCGGCCATCCTGGTGAAGAGCACGCTCCACACGCGCGGGCACCCGCTGCTGCCGTCGCCGAAGCTGCGCAGGGCGTCGAAGTACCGCGCCGCGAACTCGACATCCAGCCGGGACAGGAACTGCGGGTCGGCGAACCGGCCCTCGTAGAGCCGTTCCAGCACGCTGGTGGTGATGCGCAGATAGAGCCGGTTGAAGTCGGCCAGCGGGTTGCCGTCCATCAGCGGTGGAATCCGCTCCAGGACGTCCTGCAACTTGGCGAGCTGGTCGACCACCGCCGGCACGTCCTCGGGATGACGCGTCAGCAGGGCGCACATGTCCTGATGCACAGGTCCCCAGACCGACTCGGTCATCGGATCCTCCATGTCTGACCGGGAGGGGGCCGGCCCCCAAGCACCGCCCGGACGTCCGGACGACGCCCGGGCGGTGCTCCCCCGTGATGCGAAGCCTTGCACCGTGGGCGTACGTAGGAATCGGTAGAACGACGTATATCCGCTTGCGTGGGTATCAGGCCGCGCGGTTCTCCAGGAAGACCCGGCTGGCCTGGACCCGGGTGCGTACCTGCAACTTGTCGAAGATGTGGCCGACGTGGACGCCGACGGTCCGTTCGCTGATGAACAGCCGCTGGCCGATCTCCCGGTTGGTCAGGCCCTCGGCGACCGCGCCGAGCACCTCGCGTTCGCGGCCGGTGAGGGCCGCGAGCTCGCCGCTCTCCGCCACCGGCGCCGCCGGGGCCGGGGTCTCCTCGTCCTCGGCGAGGGCGATCCGGGCGCGGGCGGCCACCGTGCCGATCTCCGCCGCGAGCGGCCTGGCGCCCATCGACTGCGCGGTCGTCCACGCCGCCCGCAGAGCGGCGGTCGCGGCGGCCCTGCGCCGGTGGTGCAGCAGCGTCTCGGCCTGGCGCAGCCGTGAGTACGCAGCGGGGTAAGGGTGGTTGCGCTTGTCCCAGGCGGTGGCCGCGCGCGCCCAGACGGCCGGGTCGTGCTGGTCGTGGATCCGGCTCAGCTCGGCCGCGCAGAGGTCGAGGTAGCCGTCGATCACCGCGCGGACCGGCGGCGCCGCGCTGTCGACGCCCTTGGCCATGCGTTCCACGACCACGGTCAACCGGCGGATCGCGGACCGGTCGACGGGCACCTCGCCGCCGCTGTGCGCCTCCGCCTCGGCGCGCAGGCCGTGCCAGGCGAGCACGCCGAGCAGCACCAGGTCGTCGGAGCGGGTCTCGGTGAGGCCGCGCTGCACCGCCGCGCGGGCCTCGTCGTGCCGGCCCAGCCACATGGCCAGGCCGGCGCGCAACGTGAGCATCGGCAGCACGTGCCGGGCGCCGCCACCGGCCAGGACGGTCGCCACCGCGTCCAGGTCGCGTTCGGCCGCCTCGACGTCGCCGAAGCCGACCCACAGCCGGCAGCGGGCCAGCAGGATTTCGACCGCGTCCGCGCCGGACGGCCGCTGCCGCATCGCCGCGTCGAGCATCCGATCGGCCTCGGCCCACTGCCCGACCCGGAACAGCCCGTTCGCCGCGATGGCCAGCAGCCGCAGCTGGTACGAGCGGCCCACGCCGTCCTCGGCCAGCCGCGCCGCGCCCCGCCGGGCGACCAGGACGCCCTCCTCCAGCGAGTTGAGCGGTCCGGTGAGCAGCTCAGCCAGGTGCAGATAGGCACAGCCCAGGTCGTCCGGGTGGCCGGACTCCTCGGCGATCGCCACCGCCTGCCGGATCACGGCCAGGCCCGCGTCCGGGTCGGCCCGGAACGCCTGACTGAAGCCGAGCGCCGCCGACGCGCGTACCCGATCGGCGGTTGATCCCTCGAGCTGCTCGGCCAGCTCGAGCGCCTCGCGCGCCCGCTCACCGGCGTCGGCGTAACGGCCCAGGTGCAGCAGGAGCTCGGCGAGGTAGGCGGCGGCCGTGACCTTCTCGGCGGGGGTGCAACCGGGCACGGCCAGGGCGTTGCGGTACTCCGTCTCGGCGGTGGCCGAGCGCCCGGCGGCGGCCAGGTAACGCGCCCGGCGCAGGTGGATCTGGCAGGCGCCGGGGCCGTCGGGGCGGGCGGCCAGCTCCTCCAGCCGGGCCAGCGCGCGCTGGTGCTCGCCGTTGTGGTGGGCCGACTCGGCGGCGTGCCCGAGCAGCTCGGTACGGCCCGGGTCGTCCTCGGCCGTGAGATCGAGAGCCAGGGTCCAGTGGCGGTGCGCCTCGGCGAAGCCGTAGAGCGACTCGGCCGCCCGGGCCGCCGCGACGACCGAGGGCAGCGCGCGCTCCCGCTCGCCGGCCCGCTGCCAGTGCAGGGCCAGCCGGGCGTGATCGTCGCCGCCGGTCAGCGCCTCCGCGTACCGCCGGTGCAGGCCGGCGTTCTCGACCGGCAGCACCTCGTGCTCGAGGATCTCGGCGACCAGGCGGTGGCGCAGCCGGTAGCCGTCGCCCGCGCTGGTCACGATGCGGTGTGCGACCGCCGCGCGGACCGCCGCGATCAGCTCGTCGCCGGGCAGCGGCACGACCGCGGCGAGCAGGTCGTGCGGCACCGGCTCGACCCCGGCCGCCACCGCGCGGACCACCTCGTGCGCCGGCCGGGGCAGCTCATCCACCCGGGACAGGAAGATCTCACGCAGCGTGTCGGACAGCTCCACGCGGCCGTCGCGCAGGTCGCGGGACAGCTCCTCGGCCACGAACGGGTTGCCGCCGCTGCGCTTGAACACCCGGTCGGCGTCCTCGGCGAGGGTGTCACCGGCGATCGTGGTGACCAGTTCCCGGGTGGCGGCCTGGTCCAGTGGGCTGAGGTCGACCACCCGCACCGACCGCAACCGGCGCAGCTCGGCCAGCACCCGGCGCAGCGGGTGGGTGCCCTGCAGCGACTCGGCGCGCACCGCGGCCAGCACCGACAGCCGCACCTCGCCGAGACCGGCCAGCAGGTAGAGCAGCAGCTGGCGGGTGCTGCGGTCGGCCCACTGCAGGTCGTCGAGGACGAGCAGCAGCCGCCGGTCGCCGGCCACCTCGCGCAGGGCACGGGAGACCCGGTCGAGCAGGGCGCCGGCATCGGGGCCGTCGGTGTCGAAGCCCCGGTCCTCCCGGCGCAGCGCGGCCAGCACCGGGTGCAGCGGGGAGGCGTCGCCGATGTCCAGGCAGGCGCCGGTCAGCACGGCCGTGCGCCCCGGGGTGGCGCGGGCGGCCACCTCGCGCAGCAGCCGGCTCTTGCCGACGCCGCTCTCGCCGGTCACGAAGACCGCGGCGGTCCCGCCCGGCCCGGTGTCGGCCAGGTCGTGGCAGATCTTGTCCAGCGTGTCGGCGCGCCCGACAAGGGGCGTGTCGTCCGCTTCGCTGGCCATGCAGGGGAGCCTAAACCGGATCCACGTATCACCTGCTCGTCGGTTCAGGCTGATCTGCGTCACAAAACTGACCGCCCGATCGTGTATCACGGCCTTCTAAGTAGTTCTGCCGATCCGGCGCCCGGCGCCCGGCTGCCAAGGTTTGTCCTCACCAACGCCGATCTGGGGAGCGTGGGAGATGGCCATCATCGCGACAGACGTACGCAGGCAGACCGTGTCCGTCCTGTTCGTCGACATCGTCGGATTCACGACGCTGGTCGACGAGCTGGACTGCGCGGAGGTGCGTGCGGTGCAGATGGACTATTTCACCGCGGTGTCGGCTGTGGTCCGCGAGCACGGCGGAGTCGTCGAGAAGTACGTCGGCGACGCCGTGATGGCGGTGTTCGGCCTGTCGTCGCGGCGTCCGGAGGGGGCGCCGCGGCGGCGGTCGGGTGCGGCCTGGCGATCCAGCAGGCCCTTTCCGGGGTACGCCTGGCCGGCCGGCACGAGATCAGCACGCGGGTGGGTGTGGCCACCGGCGAGGTGATGGTCGACGTGGCGGCGGCGCGGGACGGCGGCTTCGGCATGATCAGCGGCAGCGTGGTGACCACGGCGGCCCGGTTGCAGGCGTACGCGCCGCACGACACGGTCGTGGTCGACGACGCGACCCGCGCCTGTTCCGACCGGAGGACCGCCTACCAGGAGTTGCCGCCTGTCCTGCTGGCCGGCCGTTCGCGCCCGGTCGACCTCTTCCGGGCGCTCTCGCAGGACGTTCGAACTTGTGTTCTAGCTCACCAGGCGTGACTTTAGTCCCGTTTGTACCACGACGTGCGCTTCCCGCATCGGCTCGTCGGCGCGAACTCGTCAGGGCGCCCCGGTAGGCTCGCCGCGACCTCACAGCCCACAGCCGAGCGGGGAGTAACGCACCGTGACCGCGCAACCCGAGATCTTGTACGGCGCCGACGACCTCACGCATCTCGAGGGCCTCGACGCCGTCCGCAAGCGACCGGGCATGTACATCGGCTCGACCGACAGCCGTGGCGTCAACCACCTGGCCAACGAGATCATCGACAACTGCACCGACGAGGGCGCCGGCGGTCACGCGACGAACGTCGCGGTGTGGCTGCACGCCGACGGCTCGGTGCAGATCGACGACGACGGCCGGGGCATCCCGACGGCGATCAACACCAAGAGCGGGATGAACGGCGTCGAGCTCGTGCTGACCCGGCTGCACGCCGGCGGCAAGTTCGGCGGGTCGGGCTACAAGACGTCCGGCGGCCTGCACGGCGTCGGCGCCTCGGCGGTCAACGCCCTGTCGCTGCGCTTCGACGTCACGGTGAAACGTGAGGGCAAGGTCCACGCGCTCTCCTTCCAGCGTGGCGTGCCCGGCGTCTTCGACGGCGACGGTCCCCGGGCGCGCTTCCACCCCGAGTCCGGCCTACGGACCGTGCGGAAGATGAAACGCGGCGAGGCGAGCGGCACCTCGATCAGGTACTGGTACGACGCCCGGTACTTCGAGACCGGCGCGCGGCTCGACGTCGACGTGGTCCGGGCGAAACTGCGCAACACCGCGTTCCTGGTGCCCGGGGTGGCGTACACGCTGCGCGACGACACGGCCGAGGAGCCGGTCACCGAGGCGTTCCACTTCCCGAACGGGCTCACCGACATGGTCGAGTTCCTCACGCCCGCGGCGGACAAGCCGGTGTCGCAGATCCTGATGGTGACCGGCGAGGGCACCTACAAGGAGAACGCCGCCGACGAGAACGGCGTGATGCAGTCCAACGTCGTGCGCCGCGCCGAGGTGGAGATCGCGTTCCGCTGGGGGACGGGCTACGACCGTACGGTCGAGTGCTTCACCAACACGATCCGCAACGTGCACGGCGGCACCCACCGCAAGGGCTTCGAGCGCGCCCTCGTGCGCGGCCTCTCCGACGCGGTCCGCAACACCCGTGGCCTGCTCAAGCCCAAGGAGGAGGCGCCGGTTCTCGACGACTACCTCGAGGGCATGACCGCGGTCATCCACGTCCGGCTGCCCGAGCCGCAGTTCACCTCGCAGACCAAGGACGAGCTGTCCACCGCCGGGATCACCCGCGTGCTGCAGGGCCTGGTGGAGCAACACCTCAAGGAGTACGTGGACGGCCGGCGCACCAAGTCCGAGGCGCGGACCGTCCTGCAGAAGGTCGTGGACGCCGCCCGGGTCCGGCTGACCCAGAAACAGCAGAAGGACGCGGCCCGCCGCAAGACCGCGCTCGAGGGCGCGTCGATGCCGCCCAAGCTGGTCGACTGCCGCAGCACGGGCATCGCCCGCAGCGAGATCTACATCGTCGAGGGTGACAGCGCGCTCGGCACCGCCCGGATGGCCCGCAGCTCGGAGTACCAGGCGCTGCTGCCGATCCGCGGCAAGATCCTGAACGTGCAGAAGGCGAGCCTGCAGCAGGTCCTCGACAACCAGGAGTGCTCGGCCATCGTGCAGGTGCTCGGCGCCGGGTCCGGCCGCACCTTCGACCTGAGCACCATGCGCTACGGCCGCGTGATGATCATGGCCGACGCCGATGTCGACGGCTCGCACATCCGGACCCTGCTGATCACGCTCTTCGCCAAGTACATGCGGCCGGTCATCGAGCAGGGCCGGCTCTTCGCCGCCATGCCGCCGCTGCACAAGGTGGTCACCAAGGGGCGCAACAGCGAGACGCTCTACACGTACACACAGCAGGAGATGGAGACGACCATCGCCCGGCTGGAGAAATCCGGCAAGCAGGTCCAGAAACCGGTGCCCCGGTTCAAGGGCCTCGGCGAGATGGACGCCGACGAGCTGTGGGACACCACGATGAACCCGTCCACCCGGACCGTCCGGCGGATCACGCTCAACGACGTCGAGCAGGCCGAGGCCACCCTCGAACTGCTGATGGGTGAGCGCGTGGAACCGCGGAAGAACTGGTTGATCGAGGCCGCCGGCCGGATCGACCAGGAGACGATCGACGCCTGAGAGGGACACGTTCATGGCACGCCGCAAGAACGAATCGCAGCGGGTGGACCTGTCCGCGTTCGACCAGGCAGGCGCCCACGTCATCGACAACTCGCTGACCACCGAGGTCGAGGACTCCTACCTGGAGTACGCGTACTCGGTGATCCACGCGCGCGCCCTGCCGGACGCACGCGACGGCCTCAAACCGGTGCACCGGCGGATCCTCTGGTCGATGACCGAGCAGGGCCACCGCCCCGACCGCCCGTACGTGAAGTCCGCCCGCGTGGTCGGCGACGTGATGGGCCGCTACCACCCGCACGGCAACCTGGCCATCTACGACGCCCTGGTCCGGCTGGCCCAGCCCTTCTCGCTGAACGCCCCCCTGATCGACGGGCACGGCAACTTCGGTAGCCCGGATGACGGACCGGCAGCAGAGCGTTATACCGAGTCACGGATGTCGCGTGAGGCGATGCTGCTGGTCGGGGAGCTGGGCGAGGGCACGGTCGACTTCAAGCCCAACTACGACGGCTCCGAGCTGGAGCCCAAGGTGCTGCCGGCGGCCTTCCCCAACCTGCTGGTCAACGGCACGTCGGGCATCGCGGTCGGCATGGCCACCAACATGATCCCGCACAACCTCGGCGAGGTGGTCGCCGCCGCGCGTCACCTGATCACCAAGCCCGAGGCGGACCTCGACGAGATCATGCGCATCGTCCCCGGCCCGGACCTGCCGACCGGTGGGCAGCTGCTCGGACTGGACGAGGTGCGCCGGGCGTACGAGACCGGGCGCGGTGTGGTGCGGATGCGCGCGCGGGCCGTCACCGGGCTGCTCGAGGGCGGCCGCGGGCGGCAGGCGATCACGGTCACCGAGCTGCCGTACGGCGTAGGCACCGAGAAGATCATCGAGGCGATCACCGACGAGGTGAAGGGCAAGCTGATCGTCTCCGGGCCGCGCAAGGGGCAGCGTCAGGCCGCCCGGCTCCAGGGCATCGCCGACGTCAAGGACCTCACCGACCGCGAGCACGGCACCCGGCTGGTGATCGAGTGCAAGGTCGGCGTCAACCCGCAGGCCCTGCTCGCCGACCTGTACCGGCTGACCCCGCTGGAAAGCTCGTTCGGCATCAACAATCTGGTGCTGGTCGACGGCCAGCCGCGGACGCTCGGGCTCAAGGAGCTGCTGGAGGTCTTCCTCAAGCACCGGTACGAGGTGGTCACCCGGCGGACCCTGCACCGGCGCACCAAGCGGGAGGACCGCCTGCACCTGGTCGACGGCCTGCTGATCGCGCTGATCGACATCGACCGGGTGGTGGCGATCATCCGGGCCAGCGACGACGCGGCCGCGGCCAAGGCGTCGCTGATGAGCGAGTTCGGGCTGAGCGACATCCAGGCGACGTACATCCTGGACACCCCGCTGCGGCGGCTGACCCGCTTCGACCGGATCGAGCTGGAGACCGAGCAGGAGCGCCTGCGTACGGAGATCGCCGAGCTGAGCCGCATCCTGGACGACGACGCCGTGCTCAAGGGCGTGGTCTCGGACGAACTGGCCGTGGTGGCGTCGGAGTTCGGCGGCCCCCGGCGCACCACGCTCATCGACGGCGACCTCAAGGAGGTGCTGGCCGCCTCGGTGCCGGCCGGTCCGCTCGAGGTGGCCGACGACCCGTGCCAGGTGATCCTGTCGGCGACCGGGCTGATCGCGCGGACCGCGGCGGAGAGCGAGGAGTCCGCCGAGGGCCGCCGCCGCTCCGGCCGGGTCAAGCACGACGCCGTCCGGGCGGTGGTGCACTCCACGGCCCGCGGGCGCGTGCTGCTGGTGACGAACCGGGGGCGGGCGTTCAAGGTGGACGTGCTGCCGCTGCCGGTGCTGCCCGAGCAGTCCGGCACCGTCTCGGTGCGTGGCGGCATGTCGGTGTCCGAGCTGATCCCGCTGGACAAGGGGGAGAAGGTCGTCGGCCTGTCCCCGCTGTCCGGCGACGGCTCGCCCGGCCTGGCGCTGGGCACCAGGCAGGGCGTGGTGAAGGTGTGCACGCCGGAGTGGCCGGTGCGGTCCGACGAGTTCGAGGTGATCTCGCTCAAGGACGGCGACGAGGTGCTGCAGGCGACGTGGCTCACCGACGGCGCCGAGACGCTGGTCTTCGTCACCTCCGACGCGTCGCTGCTGCGCTTCCCGGCCAAGCTGGTACGCCCGCAGGGCCTCAAGGGCGGCGGCATGGCGGGCATCAACGTCACCGCGGACAACGAGGTGCTCTCGTTCAACGTGGTCGACACGAGGGACACCGAGCACGGCGAGCCCATGGTGGTCACGTCGACCGGCACGCAGACCAAGGTGTCGCCGTTCGCGTCCTACCCGGCGAAGGGCCGGGCCACCGGCGGCGTCCGGGCGCAGCGCTTCCTCAAGGGAGAGACGCGCCTGACCGTGGCCTGGGTGGGCCCGCGCCCGGCGGCGGCTTCGAGCACCGGCGAGCCTGTCGCCCTGCCCGAGCCGGACGCCCGCCGCGACGGGTCGGGCGAGGCCGTGCTGATGGGCCCGCAGATCGTCGGTCACCACATCGAAAGGGATTGATCACCGGGTATTCATGGCGATCATCATCTGCCCTGCCTAGCGTGGGGCGCATGACTCGTCGTGCTCTTGCCGTCCTGCTCAGCGTCTGCGCGGTCCTGTTCCTCGCTCCGTCGGCCGCGCTGGCGGTTCCGTCGGCCGGGCTGGCGGTTCCCCCCTCGGCCGGGCTGGCGGTTCCCTCGGCCGCGCAGGCACATGGTGTCCGGCCGCTCGCCCGCGCGCATGCGCACAACGACTACGAGCACGAGCGGCCGTTGTTCGACGCGCTGGCGCACGGGTTCACCAGTGTGGAGGCGGACGTCTACCTGGTGGACGGCGAACTGCTCGTCGCACACGACCCCGGGGACGTCGTGCCCGGGCGTACCCTCCAGAGCCTTTATCTGGACCCGCTCGCCCACCGTGCCCACCCTCGGCCGTTGCAGTTGCTGGTGGACATCAAGAACACCGGCGCGGCGACCTACACCGAGCTGGACCGGGTGTTGCGGTCGTACCGGAGGATGCTGACCTCCTACCGCAACGGCCGGGTCCTGCCGGGCGCGGTGACCGTCGTGGTCAGCGGTGACCGGCCGCGCGAGCTGATGGCGGCGCAGCGGGTGCGGTACGCCTTCTACGACGGTCGCAGTACCGACCTGAACTCCGGCGCGCGGGCCTCGTTCGTGCCGCTGATCAGCGACAACTGGACCACCCTCTTCACCTGGCAAGGTGTCGGGCCGATCCCGGCGGCCGAGCGGGCGAAGCTGCGGCAGTTCGTCGGGGACGCGCACGCGGACCGGCAGCGGGTGCGTTTCTGGGCGACCCCGGACGTGGCCGGCCCGGCCCGGAACGCGGTCTGGTGCGAGCTGGTGGCCGCCGACGTGGACCACATCAACACCGACGACCTGGCCGGCCTGGAGTCATTCCTGCGCCGGGTGCCCGCCGCCTGCGCCGCCTGAGGGCTGCGACGGAGGCGCGACGGAGGCGCGGCCTGAGGGCCGCGACGGGTGAGCGGCGGGTGCGCTGCCCGCGTGGCCCGGCGATCGCAGCCCGGTCACCAGGGCGTCGATCAGGATGCGGTAGCTGCGGTCGATGTCGCGGGGCAGCCCGAACCCCCCGGCGCCCTCGAGGCTGACGAAACCGTGGAGGACGGATCGCACCGTGCGGGCCGCCTCGACGGCGCCGGTCTCCCGCAGGCCGAAACCGGCCAGGATGCGCAGCAAGGCCCGCGGGCACTCGTCGCCGGTCGGCGGCACGTGGATGGTGGCGGCGTAGCGGCCCGGGTGGTCGAGGACCCAGCGGCGGTAGGCGTCGGCGAACGCGTGCACCGCCTCCGGGCCGGACCGGCCGGCGGCGGCCCGGGCCAGGGCGTCCCCGAGTTCACGCTCGGCCTGGATCGCGATGCCGTGGCGCAGGGCGGCCAGGGAGCCGACGTGCTTGTAGAGCGAGGGCGGCCGCACCCCGACCCGCTCGGCCAGCAGGCCCATGGTCAGTCCCGCGAGACCGACCTCGTCGGCGATCGCCGCGCCGGCCGCGACCACCGCGGCCGGGCCTAGGCCTGACCTGGACATGAATCAAAGCTAATGCCATTAGCTATCGCCGTCAAGCATGGCCCCTCCTACCAGGTGGGGCGCAGCCGGCCGGGCACGGCGAGCTTGGCCAGGTCGGCGCGCAGCGCGGTGAGGCGGCGGTCGCCGATGAGGGTGGACCAGGAGGCCAGGATCTCGGCGGCTGCCTCGTCGGCGGCCCGGGTGCAGGCCCAGCCGCGCTCGGTGAGGACGATCAGGCGGGCGCGCGCGTCGGCGGGGTGCGGCCGCCGGTCCACGTAGCCCTTCGAGATCAGCTCCTCGACCATCTGGCTGGCCGCCTGCTTGGTGACGTCGAGGTGCCGGGCCAGCTCGACCACCGTGGCGCCGCCCCCGGAGATGAGGGTGAAGGCGAAGCCGTGCGCCGGCCGCACATCGGTGAAGCCCCGCGCGCGCACGCCGGCGTCGATGCTGTCGACCAGGCCGCGCGCGGCGCTCAGCAGGAGGGCGGGGAGATCGTCGGCAGCCACCCGGACAGTTTGACATATAAGTCAAGCTGCTTGACTATATAGTCAATGAGCTTGACTACAGGGGAGGCGTCATGCCGGTGGTGAAAGAACACGATGCGGTTGCGCATCGGTTGCACGGTGCGGTTTTCCACTCGTACGCGGCGCCGGCGCGAGGCAGCGCCGAACTGTGCGCGTGGCGGCTCGAGGTCCAGCCGGGCGTGGCGGGCGTCCCGCATCGGGTCAGCCGGGAAGAGGTGTTCCTGGTGCTGTCCGGCGCGCTGACCGTGACCCTCGACGGGGTCGCCGCACAGGTCGCGCCCGGCGATGTGGTGCTGGTGCCGGCCGGGTCCTCGGTGGCCGTCGGCAACGGCGGCGACGGGCCGGCTCTGATGTGGGTCACCACGAGCGTCGGCCTGGAGGCGACCACCGCCGACGGCGACGTCATCCGTCCACCGTGGACACGATGAGGGTCAGTCTGGAACCACTCCGGACTGGGCGGGGTCATCCGCAGTGGACGCCTAAGTTGAGCTTAGGTCTGGCTTAATCGATGCACGCGACCTGAACGGATGGTTAGCGTGAGGCGCGCCGCGTGACTCGCGGACACTCACGCCTGGAAGGTTCTCCGTTGTCGCCCTGCCGTACGGATGCTGCTCGTCCCGGCCCGGCCCGGCCCCGATCGCAACGGCCCGCGGCCCGGCCGCGACGCCGGCCACGGCGGCCCGGTCGTCCCCACGGCGGTCGCACGACCTGAGATTCGGTGGGGTGGCGAGCACGCGTTGCTGGCACCGGCGCGTGGATCGCCGCTCTTCCTGGGTGGTCTTCGCGGGTGGCAGGGGCGCCGCCCGCGAAGACAGCTCACGGTGGTTCGGCCGCCCGGTCGGTGGGACCGGGCGGCCGGCGCGCTCTTTTCAAGATTGTGAACCGGGCGCCGCCACCTCCCCCACCCCGTCACTGGGTGGGCCTGACTCTAGCGTCGGGAAGTGACGGAAAATGCCGTTGTCCACAGGGTCACTTGCTGGGCTCGGGCACGTTGCAGCTGATCTTCGGGTTGACGCCGAGCCAGTTGAGCGGGCCGGCCACGATCGTCACCACGACCGTGCCCGCCTTCGCGCAGCTCGCGTCGCTGTCGCTGGTGAAGTAGCCGCGGGCGTAGGCGGCCACGCCGCCCAGGATCAGCCAGATCAGGACGATCACGCCGCCTATGCTTCCGGTGCGCATCAAAGGTCTCCTCGGTCGTGGGGATGGACCGCGAGGTACCCCGTACGCATCGATCTCTAAACTGCCGGCCGCTCAGCCCGCAGCGTGTAGGTGTGCGGCAGCCGCTCGGGACGGGTCGCGACCTGGAACTCTCCGCCGGGCAGCCGGCGCATCCGGCCGCCGCCGAGGCCGTCCCACGGGACCGTGGTGTGCTCGGTCAGGCCGGTGACGACCAGGCCGGCGTCGAGCAGCGCCGTCACGATCTCGCCGAGGCCGTGGTTCCACTCGTGGGTGATGTTGTGCTCGAACGCGGTCTCGGTGCTCACGTACGTGCCGGGCTCGTCGAACACCAGCGGCGCCTCGCGCTCGAAATACGGGTGGTCCAGCACGAGCAGGTCGTCGTCGCGTTCCCACTCCAGCGACCACAGCACCGGGTGGCCCTCGCGCATGAAGAACCGGCCGCCGGGCTTGAGCAGCCTGGCCACCGTCTCGCCCCAGCGCTTGATGTCGGGCAGCCAGCACAGCGCCCCGATCCCGGTGTAGACCAGGTCGAAACCTTCGACGCCGAGTACGTCCGGGGCGGCGTACACCTCGGCCTCGACGAAGTCGACCTCAGCGCCGGCCGTCAAAGCCAGGGCGCGCGCCTGCTCCAGCGATCGGGGCGAGAAGTCCAGGCCGGTCATGGACGCGCCGAGCCGGGCCAGCGACACGGTGTCGGTGCCGATGTGGCATTGCAGGTGCACGCCGCGCAGGCCGGAGATGTCGCCGAGCAGCGGCCGGTCGAAGCTGACCACGTCGCTCAGGTAGGCGGGGTCGGCGGCGAAGTCCGCCACGTTGTAGTCGCTGGAGGCGGCGTGTGCGGCGGCCCGGTCGTCCCAGTTCGCCCGGTTCACGTCGCGGTAGTCGCTCATGGGGAGACCGTACCGAAGAGACAGCCCTGCCAGGCATAGCGTTAGATGGCGCGGTAAGGCCGATGAACAGGGGAGACGCAGTGGAGAGCAGGCGGACTACGGTGCGTGACGTCAGGCGCGCGAATCGTGCCAGCCTGCTCACCGACCTGTTCCACGGCGGCCGGCAGAGCCGCCAGCAACTCGGTGACACCACCGCGCTCAGCCAGGCCAGCGTCAGCAACCTGATCGGCGAGATGATCGAGGAGGGCCTGGTCGAGGAGGCCGGGCTGGTCGGCTCGGACGGCGGCCGGCCGCGGGCGCTGCTGCGGGTCGCGCCCGGCTACGGGTACGTGGTGGGCGCCGACCTGGGCGAGACCCGGGTCGCGGTCGAGCTGTACGACCTGGCGATGTCCCGGCTCGGCTCGGCCGTCTACCCGCTGAGCGACCCGGGCGACCACCAGCAGGCCGCCGCGCTGCTGATCAAGGGGCTGACCGACACGACCGCGCAGGCCGGGGTCGACCCGGGCGAGCTGATCGGCTTCGGCATCGGGGTGATCGGCGTGGTGGACCGCGCGGGCCTGGTGCACTCGCAGACGACCGGCTGGGACGCGGTGCCGCTGGGCGATCTGATCGGCGCGGCGACCGGCCTGCCGGTGTTCGTGGAGAACGGTTCGAAGACGGTCGGGCAGGCGGAGATGTGGTTCGGCGCGGGCCGCGGGGCGCGGCACGCGGTGATCGTGATGATCGGCCGCGGGGTCGGCGCGGCGGTGGTGCGCGACGGACGCGGTGGGCACGGTCCCGATTCGGTCGCGGGGGAGTGGGGACACACCACCCTGGTGTACAACGGACAGCCCTGCCGTTGCGGCGCCCGGGGATGCCTGGAGGCGTACATCGGGTCGGACGCGGTCGGCGCCCGCCTCGCCGAGGCCCTGGACGTGGAGTTCGACCCGCGGCTGCTGGCCCGGACGCTGGTCGGTGAGATGCCGGCGGCGGCGGCCGGGATCGTCGCGGAGACGGTCGGCTTTCTGGGCGCCGGGGTGGCGAACCTGGTCAACCTGTTCAGCCCGGAACGCATCGTGCTGGGCGGCCCGATCGGCGCGGCTCTCGGTGAGCGGTTCCTGCCGGAGATCCGGGCGGCCGCCGCGGAACACGCGCTGCGGTACCCGTACTCGACGACCCGCATCGACGTCTGCCAGCTCGGCCCGGACGCGGTCGCGATGGGCGCCGCCACCCTGCCGGTGGCCCGGCTGCTCGCTGACGGCGGCATGGCGGTGACCGACTCGCACACGGTGGTGTCACGAGCCGCGCACCGCCGCCAGATCAGCCGCGTCAGATCGTGACGATGTAACGGCAGGGGTGCCGGCGGCCGTCTTCACGGCATGCCATGGAGATCCTCTGCCGCGAGACCGGACCTGCTGCTGACGCTGTTGCCGGCCGCGGCGGCCGTGATCCGGTTCACCCTGCTCGCGCTGGAACGGCCGGCGTGGCACCTGATCGCAGAGCTGCGCCGCACCGGCGTCAGCCACATCTCCAGCGGGCACTTCGACTGCGACCGGCTGGTCTTCCTCCGCCGTGAGGACCTGATCTGTGCGGTCCTCTTGGAGTGACCTGGCGACAGCCTCCGCCCGGGGCAGGACCGCTACCTGCCGTACCGGGTCGCCGTGCAGGCCGGCCCCGGGGCGGCCTTCGTGTTCCGCTCGGGCGATGCCCGCAACGGGGTCCTGTCCCGCTCGACCTGCCGGTGGCAGAGCCACCGGCAGGTCGGACGGTACGAGGTGTGGCAGCCCGCCGAGCGGTGCGGAGCTCCCCTGGTGCCGGAGCTCCGCCTGCCGGCCGCACGTCAGTCCCGGTACTGGGCGATCGTGTCCCGGTACCAGACGGCGCTCTGCTTGGGCGTGCGCTTCTGCGTGTCGTAGTCGACGTGCACGATGCCGAACCGCTTGTCGTAGCCGTACGCCCACTCGAAGTTGTCCATCAGCGACCAGGCGAAGTAGCCGCGGATGTCCGCGCCCTGGTTGCGGGCCTCGGCCACGGCGGCCAGGTGCTCGGCGAAGTAGGTGGTGCGGTCGTCGTCCGCCACGTACCCCTGCTCGTCGGCCGTGTCGTCGAAGGCCGCGCCGTTCTCGGTGATGACCAGCGGCAGGCCGGGGTAGTCCCGGTGCAGCCGGACCAGCAGCTGGGTCAGCCGCTCGGGCGTGATCGGCCAGTCCATCGCGGTCCGCGCGGTGCCCGGGAACACCTGCCGCACCACCGGCTGCCCGTCGTCGCCGTGCGTCCGGCCCTGCTCGTCGACCCCGCTGAAGTCCTGGCCGAAGTAGAAGTTCACGCCGAGCACCTCGAACGGCTCGGCGATGATCTCCATGTCGCCGTCCTGGATGGGCAGAGCGATACCCTGCTGGGACAGCTCGTCCACCATGTCCGGGGGGTAGTAGCCCTTGCGCAGCGGGTCGAGGTAGAGCCGCAGGCCCATCCCGTCGGCGCGGCGCGCGGCGTCCCGGTCCGCGTCGGTGTCCTCGGCCGGGTCGGCGGTGCCCATGTTGAGCGTGATGCCGTACCGGTGCGGGGTGGTCTCCGCCGCCCGCATCCGCTGCGTCGCCAGGCCGTGCCCGAGCAGCAGGTGGTGCACCGCGTCGATGGACGCCCGGAAGTCCTTGCGGCCCGGCGCGTGCACCCCCACGTGGTAGCCCAGCCACGCCGAGCACCACGGCTCGTTCAGCGTGGTGATGGTCTCCACCCGGTCCTGCAGTTTGTCGAACACCATCATCGCGTAGTCGGCGAAGCGGTAGGCGGTGTCCCGGTTCGGCCAGCCGCCGGCGTCCTCCAGTTCCTGCGGCAGATCCCAGTGGTAGAGCGTCACCCACGGCTTGATGCCGTTGGTGAGCAGCTCGTCCACCAGCCGGTCGTAGAACGCCAGGCCCTCCGGGTTGACCGGGCCGCGGCCGTGCGGCTGCACCCGCGGCCAGGCCACCGAGAACCGGTACGAGTCCACGCCCAGACTCTTGATCAGCGCCACGTCCTGCGGCATCCGGTGGTAGTGGTCGCAGGCGACGTCACCGTGGTCGCCGTTGTGCACGGCGCCCGGAACGCGGCAGAAGGTGTCCCAGATGGACGGTGTGCGGCCGCCCTCCTTCGCGGCGCCCTCGATCTGGTACGAGCTGGTGGCGACGCCCCACTCGAAGGTGGGCGGGAACGCGTCGCCGGGCAGGAGCAGGGTGGGGGATGGTGCGGTGGGGAGGTTCATCGTTCTCCTGGAGAAGAGACGCCGGCGGGCACCTGAGCGGGGTGCAGGTGGCATGCGACGGTGCGCGTGCTGCCGTCCGTGGTGTCGGGCCGGCCGAGCACCGGGATGTGCTCCGAGCAGGGGTCGAACGCCTTGGGGCAACGGGGGTGGAACGAGCAGCCGCTCGGCATCCCCTTCAGGTCCGGTGGGGAACCGGGGATGCCGGACAGCTCGCGGCGCGGGCCGCGCAGAGCCGGGAAGGAACCGAGCAGCCCGGCGCTGTACGGGTGCAGCGAGTCCCGGTACAGAGCCGCGGCCGGCGCCTCCTCGACGATCCGGCCGCCGTACATGATGGCGATCCGGTTGGAGAACTCGACCAGCAGCGACAGGTCGTGGGTGATGAAGATGACCGAGAAGCCCAGCCGCTCGCGCAGCTCGATCAGCTGGCCCAGGATCTGCCGCTGCATCACCACGTCCAGCGCGGTCGTCGGCTCGTCCATGATGACCACCTGCGGCTGCAGGATCAGCGCCATGCCGATCATCACGCGCTGCCGCATGCCGCCGGAGAGCTGGTGCGGGTACGCGTCCATCCGGTCCGCCGAGATGCCGACCAGCTTGAGCATCTCCCGGCAGCGGGCGTTGCGGCTGTGCGCGGACATCTTCGGCTCATGCGCCTGGAGCACGTCGTTCAGCTGGGTGGAGATCTTGTGCACCGGGTTCAGGGAGTTCATCGCACCCTGGAACACGATCGCGGTCTCCGCCCAGCGGAACTTGCGCAGGTTGTTGTCGGACAGCGCCAGGACGTCGTACGGGTCGGCCTTCTCCGGGTGGTAGATGACCTCGCCGCCGGTGATCACCCCCGGGGGAGCGAGCAGCCGGGTCAGGCCGTACGCCAGCGTCGACTTGCCGGAGCCGCTCTCGCCGGCCAGGCCGAGCACCTCGCCCCGGTGCAGCGTCAGGTTGACGTCGCGGACGGCGTGCACCGCCTGATCGCCCAGGCCGTAGTCGACGTTGAGGTTGCGGATCTCGAGCACGGGCTCATTCACTGTGCGCCCTCCTTCCCGGACGAACGCAGGACCGGAGTCGCCCCGTTCAGGTTGATCGGCAGCGGGACCGCGTGCGTGCGCGGGGCGGCCGTGTTCGCCAGGACCGGCGTGAAGCCGACGCGCATGCGTACCGTGTGGCCGGAGGCGGTCTTGATCTTGGTCTTGCCCGCGCTGCGCAGCCGGGGGCTGACGAACTCGTCGATGCCGAAGTTGATCAGGGACAGCGCGGTGCCGAGGAACGCGATGGCAAGACCGGCCGGCACGAACCACCACCACGCGCCCTGGGACAGCGCCTGCTGGCTCTGCGCCCAGAACAGGATCTCGCCCCAGTTCCAGTTGGAGATGCCGCCGATGCCGATGAAGGCCAGCGTGATCTCCGTGCTCACCGCGAAGATCACGGTGCCGACGAAACCGGACGCGATGATCGCCGAGAGGTTAGGCAGGATCTCGAAGAAGATCACCCGCCAGGTGCTCTCGCCGGACGCCCGGGCGGCCTCCACGTAGTCGCGTTTGCGCAGCGACAACGTCTGGGCCCGGAGTACTCGCGCGCCCCACGCCCACGCCGTCAGGCCGATCGTGACCGCCACGATCGACGAACCGGCGTTCTCGAAGGTGGACGCCACGATGATGATCAGCGGCAGTGCCGGGATCACCAGGAAGACGTTGGACAGCGCGGACAGCGTGTCGTCCCAGCCGCCGCCGAGATAGCCGGCGCTGACGCCGACCACCACCGACACGATCGTCGCGGCGATGCCGGCGGCCAGGCCGACCACCATGACGCCGCGGGTGCCGACCAGCAACTGGCTCAGCACGTCCTGGCCCAGGTGGGTGGTGCCCAGCCAGTGCGCGCCGGAGGGCGGCGCGACCAGGTCGTTGCTGCGCGCGTTCGGGTCGTACGGGGCGACCCACGGCCCGATGACCGCGAAGAGCAGGTAGATGCCCATGATGACCAGGCCGGTGGTGGCCTTGGCGTTGGCCAGGAACCGGAACCGCTGGCGCTTGGCCTTGGTCGGGGTGGCGGCCTCCGGCTGCGCCATCGCGCCCTCGCCCGGGATCACCTGGTCGATGCTCGAGGTGGGAATGGTCATCGCTCAGCCCTCCTTCCGCGTACGCGGGTCGAGCAACAGGTAGACGATGTCGGCCAGCAGGTTCGCCACCAGCACCGTGATCGTGATGATCAGGAAGATGCCCTGCATCAGCGGGTAGTCCTTGGCGCCCACCGCGCGGAACAGCAGGAAGCCGAGTCCGGGGTAGGAGAAGACGATCTCCAGGACGAACGTGCCGCTGACGATGAAGCCCAGCGCCAGCGCGAAGCCGGACACGTTGGGCAGCAACGCGTTGCGGGCCGCGTAGGCGACCGCCACCCGGCGCTCGGGCAGGCCCTTCGCGTGCGCCACGGTGATGTAGTCCTCGGCGGCGACGGTGACCATCATGTTGCGCATGCCCAGGATCCAGCCGCTCACCGAGGAGATCAGAATGGTGAGGGCGGGCAGGATGCCGTGCTGCAGCGCGCTGGAGATGAAGGCCCAGTCGGGGTAGGGGACCAGGCCCGCGTCGTACCCGCCGGACGACGGGAAGAAGCTGTCCGGACCGGCCAGCACGTAGATCGCCAGCAGGCCGAGCCAGAAGTACGGGACCGAGGAGAGGAACGTGGTGACCGGCAGCACGCCGTCGACCCAGGTGCCGCGGCGCCACCCGGCGACCACGCCGAGCCCGGTGCCGAGCAGGAAGCTGATCACCGTGGTGATGCCGACCAGCGCCACCGTCCACGGCAGCGCCTCGCTGATCACCTCGGAGACCGGCGTCGGGAACGCGCTGAACGACAGACCCAGGTCGCCGTTGAACAGCTGCTTCCAGTAGTCGACGTACTCGCTCCAGAGGCTGGCGTCCTTGTCGATGCCGAACAGGACGTAGAGAGACTCGATCGCATCGGTGTTCATCTGGCCCTGGAACCGGGCCAGCAGGGCGCTGATCGGGTCGCCGGGGATCATCCGGGGGATGAAGAAGTTGAGCGTCATCGCGGCCCACGCGGTGAACACGTAGAAGGCGATGCGCTGGAGGATGTACTTCACTTGCCGACCCCCTGCGCGTCGTAGAGCCAGCAGGCCGCCCAGTGTCCCGGCTTGTCGCCGATCTCCAGACGGACCGGCAGTTCGGTCTCGCACCGCGGTCCGGCCATCGGGCAGCGCGGGTGGAAACGGCAACCGCTCGGCGGGTTGATCAGGCTCGGCGGTTCGCCGTTGCCACGATCGCGGGTGTCCGGTTCGAGCTCTCCGTGCAGGCGGTCCGGGTCGGGTGCGGAGTCGATCAGAAGCCTGGTGTACGGGTGAGCCGGCGACTGGGTCACCGTCTCGCTGTCGCCGCCCTCGACCATCCGGCCCGCGTACATGACCATCGTCTCGTCGGCGAAGTACCGGGCCGACGCGATGTCGTGGGTGATGTAGAGGATCGCCAGGTTGAGGCGCTCCTTGAGGTCCCGCAGCAGGTTGAGCACGCCGAGCCGGATGGAGACGTCCAGCATGGACACCGGCTCGTCGGCGAGCAGGGCCTCCGGGTCGGCGCCCAGCGCGCGGGCGATCGCGACGCGCTGGCGCTGGCCGCCGGACAGCTCGTGCGGGAACTTGTCCAGGTACCGCTCCGGCGGGGTCATGCTGACCCGGCTCATCAGGTTGTGCAGCGCGTCCTCGAGCTCGGCGGCGTTGGAGCCCCCGTTGTGGTGGATCTTCAGCGCGCGCGTGAGGTGATACCGGATGGTGTGCACCGGGTTCAGCGACGCGAACGGGTCCTGGAAGATCATCTGGACCCGGGCGGCGTACCGGCGGAAGTTGCGGCCGCCCTTGACCCGGGTCGACTCGCCGTGCAGCCGGATGTCGCCGTCGGTGCGCGGGTAGAGCTGGGCGAGCAGCCTCGCCACCGTGGATTTGCCGGAGCCGGACTCGCCCACCAGGGCGGTCACCTTGCCGCGGCGCAGAATCAGATGCACGTCGTCGACGGCGTGCACAGCGGCGCGGGAACGCCGGTCGAACAGGTCACGCAGGCCCCGGCGAACGGGGAAGTGCTTGGTCAGGCCCTCGGCCTCAAGCACCACCTCGCCGGCCGGCGCCTCGGCGTCTTGCAGAGACGTCATTGCCGAATCCTTCTGGAGGGGGTGCCGCTCCCGCGCGCCGGGCAGGCGCGCGGGAGCGGCCGCGGGATCAGCTGTTGGCGGGCTTGAGGTGCAGGATCACGTCCAGCGCGTTGGCCTGGGTGGGCTGTCCGGCGCCGTACGGGTTGGAGTCGTCGGGCCAGCCGACCCAGTTCTTCGTGCTGTAGGCCATGCCGATGTTGTCGGCGCCGACCGGGACCATCGGGACCTGCTCGACGAAGACCTTCTGGAGGGTGTCCAGCGCGGTCTTGCGGGCGGCGTCGTCGGCCGCCTCCTTGTAGGCCTTCAGGGCGGCGGTCGCCTCGGCGTTGTCGAAGCGGCCGAAGTTACCGGCCGGAGAGGCCTGGCCGATCGGCTTGAGCAGCGTGCCGTCCATGATGGTCTGGTAGATGTCGAACGGCGTGGAGCCACCGTTGGTCCAGCGGAACGTCGCGTCGAACTTGCCCTCTTCGACGTTCTTGAACCACGCGTCCTGGTTGGCCTTCTCGACGGTCGCGGCGATGCCGATCTGCGCCAGGTTGTCCTTCACGATCTCCAGCGAGGTCTGGTAGTCGGACCAGCCGGCCGGGTCGGTCAGGGTCAGCTTCACCGGCTTGCCGCTCGGGTCGTTCAGCGTGGTGCCGTTCAGCTTGAAGCCGGCGCCGGTCAGCAGCGTCTTCGCGCCCTCGACGTCGACCTTGTGGTTCTGACCCTTGTAGGCGTCGGCGACGAACGGGTCGCCGGCCGGCGACGGCAGACCGGTCACGCTGGTCACCAGCGGGTGGAAGTAGCCGGCCTCGGCCTGGTTGAAGATGTCCTCGCGGTTGATGACCATGCTCATGGCCTTGCGCAGCGCGACGTTGTCGAACGGGGCCTTGGTGGTGTTGATGTAGAGGCCGTGGATGCCCAGCACCGGCGGCGCCCAGACCTTGTAGTGGTCGGGGTCCTTGCCGATGTAGACCGTCTTGTAGTTCGGGATGAACACGAACGACCACTCGATCGAACCGTCGGCCAGCGCCGTGGTCTGCGCGTCGTTACCGGTCGGCGAGCTGTAGCGCAGCTCCTTGACGGCCGGCGCGGTGCCCCAGTAACCGTTGTCCCGGGCGACCAGCGTGGTGGTCTGCGGGGTGAAGGACTTCAGGGTGTACGGGCCGGAGCCGACCGGGTTCTTGACCGTGTCGGTGGACGGGTCCTTGATGTCCTTCCAGAGGTGCTCCGGAACGATCGGGGTCTGGCCGAGGAACTTCTCCTTGTACACGAACATCGACGCCGTGAAGGTGATCGTCACGACGTTGCCCTGCGCGGAGATGTCGCCGTACGGGGTGTTGTTGGTGTTGAGAGCCTTCGTCTTCTTGATCAGGTTGTGCGTGAAGACGACGTCGTTGGCGGTGACCTTCTGCCCGTCCGACCAGGTCGCGTTGTCCCGCACGGTGATCTTGACGCTCTTGCTGTCCGGCGCCCACTCGGCGGCCGTGGCCAGCCACGGCTTCGACGGGTCGGCCGGCTTCACCGGGTTCCACATCATCAGGGGCTCGTAGATGACCCACTTGTAGCCCAGCGACGACGCGGCGGACGTGGACAGGAACGGGTTGTGGTTCTCGGTCTGCGGGCCGTTCGGCATGCCGACGGTCAGCACCGTGGTGGCGGCGCCCTTGTTGCTGTCGCTGTTCGGGCTCTCGTTGGGCGAGTCGCCACAGGCTGCCAGGGCGCCCGTGGCGAGCACGCCCGCCAGGGCCGCCGAGAACAACTTCCTTCGCTGCATTCGAAAAACTCCTCAACGGTGGAACGGGTGGGATTATCAGGGGTGGCCCGAAGAGGGCAGGTTTTATTCGGTGGTCGACGAGGGGGCCGTGGAACCACGGGCCATGAACGTCGCCGGGATGATGGTCGGTCGATTGGGCAGGGGTGTGCCCTCGAAGTGGGCGAGCAGCGTGCGAGCCGCGGCCTCACCCATCTCGCGCAACGGTTGGTGCACGGTGGTGAGCGGCGGCTGGGTGTGCGCCGCCAGGGGGATGTCGTCGAAGCCCACCACCGCCACGTCCTGCGGGATGCGGCGACCGGAGTCGAGCACCGCCTGCATCGCGCCGGTGGCCGAGAGGTCGTTGTGGGCGAACACCGCGTCGAAGTCGATGCCGGAGTCGAAGGCGTGCTGCACGCCCTCGAACCCGCACGCGATGGTGAAGTCGCCGGGGAGCAGGCGCTCCTCCGGGATCGGGTGGCCGGCTTCCGCGTACGCCGCGGCGAAGCCGTCCAGGCGCTGCTGGGTGCAGCCGAAGTGGGACGGGCCGGCTATCACCAGCGGCCTGTTGCGGCCGATGGACAGCAGGTGGCGGGCGGCGGCCCCGGCGCCCGTGTGGTTGGTGGTGCCGACGCTGGGAATCAGTGCCGTCTGCACGTCACGGTCGTCGATCAGCACCACGGGCAGGCCGCGCGAGTGCAGCTGCGCGATGTAGTCCAGAGTGCCCTCGGGCTCGATCACCAGCAGCCCGTCGAACGACTTGGCGGAGACCTGCGCGCCGAACTGCCGCATCGACTCCTCACCCCGGTTGCAGGTGAACAGCAGCAGCCCGTACCGCTCGGTCTCCAGCACGTCGACCGCGCCCTGCAGCACCTCGCCGATCCACGGCCAGGTGAGCGAGGGAACCAGCATGCCGACGACCCGGGTGCGTCCGCGGGCCAGTCCGACCGCCCGCGAACTGGGCACGTAACCCAGCTCGTCGATCACCGCGCGGACCCGGGCGGCGGTCGACTCGTCCAGCTCACCCTTGCCGTTGAGGACCCGCGACACGGTCGTCTTGCTGACCTTCGCCCGGGCCGCCACATCGGCGATGGTGATCGGCACTGGTCCTCCGCATGTTCCGGCGTGATGTATCCCGCTCGTTGCGTACCGGTTTCGGAACCGGTTTCGGGAGCGGTTCCGGGCAGTTAACAGCAGTGAGCCGGGTCACGTCAATGTGAGGATCCCTTTATTTAAGTTGCGAGACTGTAACGCGCGTGCATCGATCGTGGTCTTCGAACGAGATCGAACGTGATCGACCTTTTCAGCGCGTGAAAGCCCGTTCGCCACGGGCCAGATCGGCGAGGAAAGCGACCAGCGACGAGCCCACCGCGCAGCCGAGCAGCACCAGCACCCCGCCGATGACGAACAGCCCCGAGCCGTCCTGAGCGGCGGCGTCGACCGTCCAGGCCGCGGTGAAGGAGAGGGACATCGTGCCGGCGGCGAGCAGCGGATGCACCTCCAGAAAACGGACCGCCACCGCCACCAGCACCACCAGCGTGATCACGCAGAACGCGACCTGCGCCGTGGTGTACGGCCCGCTCTGCACACCCTTGGCGTCGGTCTGGTAGGTCCGGTCGTGACCGAGCCAGGCCCACCACGCCACCACGGTCGCGACGGCCAGCCCGGCGGCCCCGGCGAGGCCCTTCTTGGAGAACGTCATGGGGCAGAACCTAACCCGCGTGCGCGTAGCCACTTCCCGCGAGGCGCGCCACCTCGGGCAGCACCCGCCCCAGCGGCGCGTCCACACTGAGTCCCGCGTACGGCTCCCCGCGCGTCACACCCTGGTTGACGATCGCCACCCGGATGCCGAGCTTGGCCGCCCGCAACACGAACCGCCGCCCCGACATCACGGTCAGCGAGGACCCCAGCACCAGCAGCGTCCGCCCACCGCACACCAGCTCGAAGCTCCGCGACACCCGCTCCGGCGGCACCGTCTCCCCGAAGTACACGACGTCCGGCTTCAGCATCCCGCCGCACCCCGCACAGTCCACCACCACGAAGCCGTCCAGCTCCGCGTCGTCCAGCTCGACATCCCCGTCCGGATTGATCACGGTCGGTGTCTTGTCGAACGTCGGATTGGCCGCCCGCAGCCGTTCCTCCAGAGCACCGCGGGTGCTCGCCTCCCGGCAGTCCAAGCAGGTCACCATGGCAAGGTTCCCGTGCAGCTCGACCACGTCACCGGCGCCGGCCGCCTGATGCAGCCCGTCCACGTTCTGCGTGATGATCCCGCGCAGCAGCCCCAGCTCCTGCAGCCGCGCCACGGCCCGATGCCCGTCGTTGGGCCGCGCGTCCCCGATGGTCCGCCACCCGAGATGGCTGCGCGCCCAGTACCGCCGCCGCGCCACCGGATCCCGCGTGAACACCTGATAGGTCATCGGCGTGGCCCGCCGGGCGACCCCACTCGGCCCGCGATAGTCCGGAATCCCCGACTCGGTCGACAGCCCCGCCCCGCTGAGCACGACAACGTCACCCTCGGCAACCCATCGCGCCAGCTCAGCCACCCGCTCCGCCACATCACTCACCCGCCAATGGTGCCTCGCCGCCCGTCCCTGCGGCGACCGGCTCGCCCCGCGGTCGCCGAGTGCCGCTCCAGCAGCGCTGCGTGCCCGGTCCGGCTTCGTTGCCGGCTTGCGCTTCGTGGGGGTCCGCCACTTTTCGGTATACGCGCACACCGAAGTCCCGTGGCCCACGCCCGGCCGCCGTCGTGGTCAGGCTCCCTGAGCAGCGCCGGGTTGTCCTGCAACACCGGCGCTTTGCTCTGCTTACACATACGCATCGCCCGGGTTTGTGGCCGGTCGGCTCGGTCCTGCTTTGCTCTGCTTACACGTACGCATCGCCCGGGGTCGTCGCCGTCCGTTGCGGCCGCTTTGCTCTGCTTACCGATACTCACCACCCCTCTGAGCTGCGGTGCTTGGACTCGAGGTGGCCCAGGGGAGTCGCGTCGTCCGCCAATCGCTTGCGGGCCGCCGGCCAGGCGGCGTCGTCCACGCCGAGTGCGGTGTGCAGGTAGGCGGTCGTGAGCCGCTGGATGAACGCGACCCGGTCCGGATTCTCGTCGGTGGTCTCCGCTACGTCGTAGCCGGAGATGCCGCCGAGGGAGTGCTCGCCGTCGAAGACCGTGAGCAGGCTCTTGTCGCCCGGGCTCAGGTGGTAGCCGTCGGTGAGCCAGTCGGGGCCGCGGACCGTCAACGGTGACTGATCGCGGTCGCCCGTAATGAGGAGCGCCGGGGTGCTCATGGCCGCGAAACTCGCGTTCAGGTGAGTGAAGTGCTCCTTCGCGAACGGGGTCAGATTCGCGCCGCCCTCGCCGGCCATCGCGATCAGTACGCCGGCCCGGATCCGCGGGTCGGACAAGTCCTCACCGTGGCCGCCCCGCGCATGCGTGCCCGGGTCATCGGGATGGACGGTGTCTGCGCCCCGGCGGCCATCGAGGTCGACGGGATCCGCGTCGGTGTCGTGCTTGGAGTAGACGGCGTCCGCGCCTGGGCCGTCCTTGGGGTGGACGGTCTCCGCGTCCGGGCCGTTGCCGGGGTCGACGGCTCGGGCGTCGGCTCGCGGGCTGTCGGGGTGGGGCAGGACCCGGGCGCCCAGCAGGGTGCTTGCGGTCTGGGCGCCCCAGGAGTGGCCGGCCACGGCGATGCGGGTGCGGTCGACACGCCCGGGCAGGCCGGGCAGTGAGGACTCGAGGGTGGTCAGGTTGTCGAGGACGCGTCTCAGGTCGTCCACGCGGTGGCGCCAGATGAGGGGCGTGCGGGGATCGCCGGGTGGCAGGCCCAGGCGGCGCGAGTCGAGGTGGGTGGGCTGGAGGACCACGAAACCGTTGGCCGCCCAGTGATCGGCGAGCGGGGCGTAGCCGTCCATCGACCAGCCGAAGCCGTGCGAGAACAGGATCACCGGGAGGTTCCGGCCGGTCGCGGGGGGCGGAGACGCGCACCTCCAGGTCCGTGCCGCGGCCGGGTGCGGGGAGGACGACGGGCTTGATCGAGACGATTGGCGTGGTCATGGCGGGCGACGCTACTATCGTTCGGACAGTAGGTACCTAGAGGAAAGTAACGGTGCGGTGGCGGAGGACACAGTGCGACGGTGCCCGATCGGTGACGTGGCCGACGTGCTGCTCAGCCGGTGGACCGCGCCGATTCTGTGGACGCTGCACGAGTACGGGCGGCAGCGTTTCGGCGAGCTCGACCGGCGCATCCCGGCCGTCACGCCGAAAGTGCTGACCCAGCGGCTCCGGCAGCTGGAGCGGGACGGTCTGGTGGTGCGTACTTACTACGCCGAGATGCCGCCGCGGGTGGAGTACGAGATCAGCACGCTCGGCGCGAGCCTGGAACCGGTCCTCGCGTCGCTGTCCGCCTGGGGCGGCGAGCATCTGCCGGCGGTGGAGGAGGCGCGCAAACGGCACGACACGGCGGCCGGGTGAAGCGGACAGACCTATCGTGTAGTGCCATTTACCGGCCAGAACGGTAAGTTGGTCATCGTGGCCGATGTCGTTCGCCTGCTTCCCCGTCTGTGGGACGGGCAGCGCGCCCTGCGCTTTCTCGCCGGGCTGGCCATGCTCGCGCTCGCCTTCGCGGCCAACGCCGGGCTGATCGGCCCCTCGGCCCTGCCCGCCGGCCCCGCGCAGCTCGCGGCTCCCGCGCAGGTCACCGCTCCCGCGCAGCTCACAGGCTCCGCACCCGCCCGAACCGCTGCCACGTCGGCGTCGACGGAAAGCGTGACGCTGGCGGAGAAGGTCGGCGTCGAGAGCGCAGCGAGCAGTGAGGCCACGCCGGCCGCGGGCAGTAAGAGCACGTCGGCCGCGGGCAGTAAGAGCACGCCGGCCGCGGGCAGTGAGGGCCAGGCCGCCGCGGGCGGTGAGGCCACGGAAGCCGCGAGCGGTGCGGGCACGGCGGCCGTGAGCAGTGCGGGCACGGCGGCCGCGGGCGTGTCGGCTGTGCCTGGTGGTCGCCACGGGACTGTGGGGCTGGGCGTCAACCCGCTGGTTCTGGCGGGGCTGCTGGGGCTGCTGGTCGTCGTGGTGTGGGCGGCCGGCCCGGGGGCGGGACTCTTCGCCGGAGGGGTGCCCGCTCGGCGCGGGCCGCCGGGACGCTGATCGGAATCGGCCTGTTGGGCCGCTGATCGGAGCGGCCTCCGGCCGCTGAGCGTTTCGGTGACACGGTTCGGGCCGGTTGCTCGGACATCCGTCACATCGCGCCTGCTTCTGTGAAGTGCTGCGGGCGTACCGGTAAATCGTGAACCGCAGAGCCACCGCGAGGGAATCGCATGGAGATCGTCGCTGTCGCCTGGATGATTTTGATCTTGTTGGTCGGGGTCGTGGCCGCCATGGCCGCGCTGCCCGGGCGGCTCGCCACCGCCAATGTCGCCGTCGGCTTCACGCTGGAGGCGCAGCCGGATGAGCCCACCGAGGAGGAGGTCCGCTACGCGCGGGAGGTCGCCGTGGCCGCGGATCGGGCCGCCGTGACCGCCCGGCGCGCCCGGGAGGCGTGGTCCGAGGCCTCCGAGGCGGTCGATGCCGCCTGGACCGATTATGAGCATGCCGATCGGGAGGCGCGCCGGTTCGCGGCCGCGGCCGTCTACCCGGTGCAGCGCCGCCGCCGCGTCAAGGGTGAGAACGTCGAGCGGGAACGCTTCCTGCACCGCACCGCGTTGGCCGCGTGCCGGCACCGGGAGATCTCGATCGCCCAGCTCAACGACGTGCTGGCGCACCGGGGCTGGAACGAGCGGCTGCACCCGGCGGCACAGGAGTCGGCGCTGCGCGCGGCCGTTCGTGATCACCGGTACGACCTCTATCTGAAGGCCGCCGAGGGGGAGCGCCTGGCCTGGCAGGATGCCGAGAAGGCGGCGGACGCGCTACGCAGCCTGCGGGCCGAGGCCTGCCAGGCGACCGTGCGCACCGACGAGGAGGACACGCTGTCGATGGACGTCTCGTGGTGGTCGCGGCAGTGGTCGACCGCGGAGCCCGTGCGCGCCGCGGCCGCATGACAGAGCAGCCGGATGACAGAGCAGCCGGATGGCAGAGCACCCGCATGGCAGAGCATCCGCATGGCAGACGAGCGTGCGCTCGCATGACGGACAAGCGCGGCGAAACAGGGTCGACTTTGGACCGGAATGGTTGTCACGGCTGTTCGCCGGGAAACTGTCAGACGCGCCGGGTACCGTCACGGGGCAGAACCCTCTGGTGCTGGGAGGCAGGAGCGTGACGTCGAGTCCGACGGGCAAGCCGCCGGCCGTGCGGCTGCACCGTGCCGCGCGCGTCGAGGATGCCATCCATGACGTGATCGAGCGCCGGCTGCGGCTGCGCGGCTGGGTGCCGGTGATCACGGCCTACACGGGCTATGGCGCCCCCGGCTGGGCGCGGGTGATGGCGCGCGTCGTGCTGACGCGCAACCCGCAGGCGCAGCGGAAGAAACTGGAGAAGGCGCGCGGGTGGCGCAGCTTCACCAGCTCGCCGGTCAACCATGAGCGGGTGCTCATCCAGATCGGCGATCAGGTGCACGAGACGCACACCGACCGCAGCGGCTACGTCGACTGCACGGTCAAAGGCGACCTCGCGCCGGGCTGGGGCAAGGTCAAGCTGAGCGCCGAGAACGCCGAGACCGTGGAGGCGCCGATCCGGGTGGTCGATCCGGCCGCTAAATTCGGCGTCATCTCCGACATCGACGACACGGTCATGGTGACCGCGCTGCCGCGTCCGCTGCTCGCGGCGTGGAACACGTTCGTGCTGGACGAACACGCCCGCATGGCGGTGCCCGGCATGGCGGTGCTCTACGAGCGGATGGTGACGGCCAACCCGGGCAGCCCGGTGTTCTACCTGTCCACCGGCGCGTGGAACGTGGCCCCGACGCTGAGCCGCTTCCTGTCCCGGCACCTCTACCCGGCCGGGCCGCTGCTGCTCACCGACTGGGGCCCGACGCCGGACCGCTGGTTCCGCAGCGGCCAGGAACACAAGCGCACCACGCTGCAGCGGCTGTCCAAGGAGTTCCCGGACATCAAGTGGCTGCTGATCGGCGACGACGGGCAGCACGACCAGGAGATCTACTCCGAGTTCGCGCACGCCCACCCGGAGAACGTCGCCGCGGTCGCGATCCGGCGTCTGTCACCCACGCAGGCGGTGCTGGCCGGTGCGATCCCCGGTCCGTCGGGCAGCGCCGAGGCGGTCGGCTCGCACGGCAAGACCTGGTTCAGCGCGCCCGACGGGGCGGGCCTGTGGTCCCTGCTGCGTGACTCGGACGCGGTGTGATCACTTGTCGGTGCTGCTCGCGTCCGACTCGCTGACCCGCTCGTGCAACCGATCGCGGATCTCGTCCGGGGTGTACGCCCGCCGCTGCCGCTCCGCACGGGCGAGCACGATGCCTGTCGCCGCAACACCGGCCAGTCCGGCCAAACCCGCTACTTTCCACCAACGCATCTGCTGAGGATAGACACGTGGACGCCGATCTGACGCTGGACGAGGCCATCGAGCTGACTCGTACGGGTGACATCTGGATCTTTCGGGGTCGATCCGGCCCCGACCGTGCGATCCAGGCGCTGACCAACAGCCCCGTCAACCACGTGGGCATGTCGCTGGTCATCGAGGACATGCCCCCGCTCATGTGGCACGCCGAGCTGGGCCGATCCCTTCCGGACATGTGGTCCGGCACCTTCCAGCGCGGGGTCCAGCTGCACGACCTCCGGGACGCGGTCACCGTGTGGGCGAACCGCTACGGCCAGCGTGGCTGGTTGCGCCAGCTCGATCCCACCGCTTCCAAGGAACTCGAGGACCGGGCGCTGCGGACGGTGGCCCGGCTGGACGGCACCCCGTTCCCGTCGTCGGCCCAGCTGGCCTGGCGCTGGGTGCGCGGCCGGGTGCCACAGATCCGGCTGCCCTGGCAGGAGACGTCGGGGGACGCGGCGGCGCTGGAGACGGCGTACTGCGCCGAGGTGGTCGCGGTGACCTACGAGGACATGGGGTTGCTGGCGCGCGGCAAGAAGCCCAACTGGTACGACCCGGGGCGCTTCTGGAGCGGCGACGACCTGGACCTGTGCGACGGCCATCGGCTGGGCGAGGAGATCGCCGTCGACGTCCCCGCCGAGCCTTTCAGGGGACGTGCTGCGCGGCGGTGAACGCCACGCTCAGCAGGCCGGCCCTGGTCTGGACCTGGTAGCGGGTCCGTCCACGCTTGACGACGGTGCCGGCCAGGCCCGCGTACTTGCCGGTGCCGGTCACCTGGATCCGCTCGCCGACCTGAAGCGGCACGTGGGCGGGGGCCGCCGTGGATCGGCCGGTCCGGATGCGTGCCAGCTCGGCCTCGTACCGGGAGTCCATCTCCGCGGGCCGGCCCTGATGCGACCACGTGTAGATCGCCGACGTGTTGAAGCCGGAGAAGCAGGCGCGGCACGACTTGACCCGGATCGGCCGGCGGTGCGCCGTCGTGCGGTGACCGGCCGGGCAGACACCCACCCAGGCGCCGTCGACGCTGGGCGCGTCCGCCGGCATGCATCGCCGGCCCGAGCAGCCGATGCGCCGTGCGTTGGCGCGCCAGAGCCGGTCGTGGCCGTGTCCCGGCCCGGTCACGGCGTGGGCGATCTCGTGCAGCACCGTCTCGGTGACCTGCTCGACCTCGTAGAGCGAGATCAGGGGACGAGACAGTCCGATCTCCTGTACGTCGAAGCGGCACACGCCGGCCCGCGTCTTGGCGTTGTCGAATGTCAAGCGCCACCCGGTCAGCCCATGCCGGGCCATCAGGTCGGAGGCGAGCCGCCTCGCTGTCGTCAGATCCAACCCACCGCTCCCACCGACTCGCCTTCGACGGACAATCGTGCCACGGCAGGCGCGGGATCAGCGATAAGTCCACTGTGGATTCGTTAGCCTGACCGGGTGAACGATCGAAGTTCCAGGGCCCGGCTGCTGGCGGAGTCGGCCGCGCTGATCGTCCTGCTGGCCTCGACGTGGCTGATCGTGGGGGCGTCGTTGCAGGGTGCGAGTGTGGCCGTGGTGTCGGCGGGTCGCACCGGATTCGCCGTCCTCGGCCTGGCGGCGCTCACCTGGTGGCCGGCATCACGCGCCTCCACCACCTCCGAGGACGTGACCGTCGCGCCGGCGTACCGATGGTGGCAGCTCTTGCTCCTCGCACTGACCGGCGTGACCGCCTACACCGTGTTGTCGACGATGGCGATCCACCTTGCCGGCCCCGCCTTGCCGACCCTGGTCCTGGCCCTCACCCCGGCGGTGGTCCTGGCCGCGGAAAGTGTGCCGGCCCGCGCCCGGCCGCCGGCAATCGCCATCGCCGGGACCGGACTCGCGGTCGCGGGCGCCATTCTGTACGTGATACCCCGGCTCGCCGGATCCCTCGGACGGGACGTCGCGCTCGGGGCACTGTCCGCGGCCGGGGCGATGTTGTCGATGGCGTTCTACACCATCTACTTCGCCACCGTGAACCGGCACCATCGAGGGGCGATGGCGCCGCGGATCATGCCGGTCTTCGCGGTCGGGGCGATCCCGCTCGTGGTCTGGGCCGGTACGGACGTCGCCGGCGGCGCCACGGTCGGCTGGCCGGTGATCGGGATGCTCGCCTTCCTCGGCATCGTGATCTACGTGCCCGCCTACCTGCTGCAGCACCGGATCCTGCTGAGCGGCGGACCGTCATACGCGGCGCTGCTCGGACTGGCCGTCCCGCCCCTGGTCGGGGTCAGCTCGGCGTTGCTGCATCTGAGCCTGTTCCCCACGCCCCTGCAGATCGCGGGCACCGCGGTCACCTTGCTGGGCATGGTCCTCGTCATCCGGCGACGGTAGGACCGCGACCGACGTCCGGCGAACCCTGCCCCAGACGTCGGCGTGCTCGGCTTCGCGTCGGCGTGCTCGGTTTCGTGGTGGTAGCTCGGTTAGGTGGCGGTAGCTCGGTTGGGCGGTGGTAGCTCGGTTGGGCGGTGGTAGCTCGGTTGGGCGGTGGTAGCTCGGTTGGGCGGTGGTAGCTCGGTTGGGCGGTGGTAGCTCGGTTGGGCGGTGGTAGCTCGGTTGGGCGGTGGTAGCTCAGCGCGCCTTCGGATTCGCGGATGCCGCGCTCAGCTACCACGACGCCAGAAAGTGGTAGCCCATCGCGGCATCGAGGGCCGGAATACCGCCCGGTTCTACCACTTCGGTCTCGACAGCCGGCCGCGACCGGCCGCAGTGAGGGCGAGCGGGCACCCGGGGGCCTGGCATCCGACATCGCCCACCCCCTCACCGCAAGCGGCCGCAGGGCGAGTGGGCACGCATCGCCCGCTCAGCACCAACTGGCCGCATGGTGGGTGAGTGCTCGGCGCAGGCGCCCGCATGATGGGTGAGCGCTCGACGCAGGCGCCCGCATGATGGGTGAGCGCTCGACGCAGGCGCCCGTAGGACGGGTGAGCACTCAGCGCAAGAGCCAGCAGGACGGGTGAGCACGCATCGAAAAGGGGCAGCGATAAAGACGGCCCGCCCGGCACGAATGCCGAGCGGGCCATCGAAGCAATCCCGTCACCCCGCGAAGGGGCGACGTCGATCAGACGCGCGCGCCGCGCCGGCTGCCTGCCCGGGTGCCGGCGGAGAACGCCGCCGCGCCGCCGCGACCGGTCTGCCGGGCGGCCCCGCCGGCGCTCTGAGCCACCGAGGTCCGCGTCGTCGCCGTCCGGGCCGGCTGCCCCGCGCGGGCCGAGGATTGACCGCCGCGCGAGCTCTGGGTCGTGCGCTGCTCGCCGCCACCACCACCGGCACCGGTGCCCCGGCCGCTGCGGCGAGGACGTCCGCGTCCGCCGGCAGCGGAGCCGCCGCCCGAGGATGCCTGCGCGCTGTGGCGCGGACGGCTGGCAGCCGGTCGCTCCGGAGCCGCCGGCGGCGCGCTCTGGAACACGCGGTCGCCCGGCGCGAGCTCGGCGAGAACCTTGTCGCCGGGCCGGGTGCGGGTCGTCGTCGGCCGGATGCCCGCCTTGCGGGTCAGGTCGCGGACGTCGCTCTGCTGGTCGTCGGTCATCAGCGTGATGACCGTGCCGGCCGCGCCCGCCCGTGCGGTCCGGCCGGACCGGTGCAGGTAGGCCTTGTGCTCGACCGGCGGGTCGGCGTGGATGACCAGCGCGATGTCGTCGACGTGGATGCCGCGGGCCGCGATGTCGGTGGCCACCAGCGTCGGCGCGGAGCCGTCGGAGAAGGCCGACAGGTTGCGGTCGCGGGCGTTCTGCGCCAGGTTGCCGTGCAGCTCGACGGCGGGAACCCCGGCGGCGATGAGCTGGCGGGTCAGCACCTTGGCGCGACGCTTGGTGCGGGTGAAGACGACCGAGCGGCCGGGCGCGGCGAGCAGGTCCACCAGGACCGGGAACCGGTCGTCGTGCCGGACGTGCAGCACGTGGTGGGCCATCTCGATCGGCGCCTCGGTGGCCGGGTCGACGTGGTGCGTGACCGGGCGGCGCATGAAGCGCTTGACCAGCACGTCCACGCCGCCGTCGAGGGTGGCCGAGAAGAGCAGCCGCTGACCGTCACGCGGGGTGGCGTCCATCAGCCGGCGTACGACGGGCAGGAAGCCGAGGTCGGCCATGTGGTCGGCCTCGTCGAGCACGGTGACCTCGACCCCGCCGAGGTCGACGTGGCCGTGTTCCATGTGGTCGAGGAGCCGGCCGGGGCACGCCACCAGCACGTCGATGCCGTCGCGCAGGGCCTTGATCTGCGGGTTCGCCCCGACGCCGCCGAAGACGGTGAGGGTGCGAAGGCCGAACGCGGCGGCCATGGGCGCCAGCGCTGCGTCGATCTGGGTGGCCAGCTCGCGGGTCGGCGCCAGGATCAGCGCGCGCGGGCGGCGGGGTCGGCGGGCGGTGCCGGAGGCGGCCAGCCGGGCGATCAGCGGAAGGGCGAACGCGTACGTCTTGCCCGAGCCGGTGCGGCCGCGGCCGAGCACGTCCCGCCCGGCGAGGGAATCCGGCAGCGTCGCGGCCTGGATCGGGAAGGGCTCGGTGATGCCGCGGGCGGCGAGAGTCGCGGCGAGCTTTGCGGGCACGCCGAGATCGGTGAATGAAGGCATTAAGTGCTGAACTCTCCAACGTCTGGATGGTCGTCCTGCCCGGCGCAGACCCGGTCGCGAGTCGCGGCGCGTGGTGGTCGATCCGAAGGCGGCCCGAGGCAAGACTGTGCGGGCCGCGTGATCAAGTGTACGCCCTCTTCCGATGCAACCGGTCTGCACCCGAAAGTGACCGGCGCCGCACTCAACGCGGCGGACCTTTTGACTCAGTGCCGGACCCCCCGCCCCGGCCCTTGGTCGCAAGGAGTCCCCCATGAGTGGTGAACGCCGTCGTGAAGACACCGTCCGGGCGCACATGCCGCTCGTGGGCCATCTGGTCCGCGAGATGCTCGCCCGGGTGCCGTCCCACGTGAGCCGTGACGATCTTCTCTCCGCCGGGTATGCGGCACTGGTCGCGGCCGCCCGTGGCTTCGACGAGGAGCGTGGCGTCCCGTTCGCCCGTTTCGCCGCTGCCCGGGTGCGCGGCGCGCTGCTGGACGAGTTGCGTGGCCTGGACTGGGCCAGCCGCTCGGTGCGGCAGCGGGCCCGGCGTACCGACTCGGCCCGGCAGGAGCTGACCGCCGAGCTGGGCCGCACGCCCACCATCGCCGAGGTGGCCGAGCGGATGGGCTGTTCGGCCGAGGACATCGAGTCGGCAGACGACGACGTGCAGCGTGCCGTGGTGTTCAGCCTGCAGGGCTTCGCCACGGCCGGCGCCGAGGACATGGTCACCGAGCCGGGTGTCGGCCCCGAGGACATGCTGATCCGCCGGGAGCGGGTGGGCTACCTGCGGCACGCGATCGACGCCCTGCCGGACCGCTTGCAGGCGGTGATCCGCGGCTACTTCTTCGAGGAGCGGCCGATGGCGCAGATCGCGGTGGAGCTGGGCGTCACCGAGTCGCGGGTGTCGCAGCTGCGCTCCGAGGCGCTGGGTCTGCTCAAGGACGGTCTGAACACGCATCTGGACCCGGGGCTGGCCGCTGCGGCGAAGGAGGGCTGCGTGGCGCGTCGCCGGTCGGCGTACTTCGAGTCGATCGCCGACCGCGGCACCCTGAGGTCCCGTCTCGCGGTGACCAGCGTCGACGGGCTGCCCGTCGCGGCCTGAGGGACCACACGGAAAGGGGGACGCGGCTCCAGCCGCGTCCCCCTTTGCCGTCGTTACGCGTTCGCGCAGGTACCGGCCTTCTTCTGGGCCGCGATCGCCTTCGCCGCGCCCTGCGAGTAGAGGGACAGGCCCTCCTTGGCGGGCTCCAGCTTCCAGGCGTCCTTCTCGTACACCATGGTGTACGACTGCGCCGCCACGAGCTGTTTGGCGATCACGACGGCCCGGTCGGCGCCCTCCATCCGGGCGCTGGTGAGGTTGATGGCCAGGCCCTTGCGAGAGCAGGCCTCGTTCAGCTTGACGTAGTCGTCCTTGGTGATCGCCGCCTTGCCCTGGGCGGTGTACATCTCCCAGGCGCCGGCGAAGTCCCCGCCGCTGAACCGGTCGAACATGGTCTGGGCGGCGGCCTTCGCGCCCTCGAGGGACTTCGGCTCGGGACCGCCCGCCGCGGCGGCCGAGTTACCGGCCGGGGCCTCGTCGTCGCCGGAACAACCGGCGCTGAAACTGAGGGCGGCGGCCGCGATCAGGGCCAGCGCGCCGAGACGTCGGAACGGGTGGTGGTTGGTCATGACCGGGTTAATCGAGAGCGGCCGTTCGACGTAACGGGGACGGCCGATACTGACGGATTGCGGACACTTGCCGCCCCGGCCGTAACCTGTGGGGAAGGCGGTATTGTGTTTCGTTTACGGACACGAAAAAAGCGACCAATAATGGTCGCCGACCCGCGAATGCTACCACATCAAGGAGCGGTTTTGTCAAGCACTAGGCCTTCGGAATTGGCAAGCGCTGACATCCGAGACGAACAACTCTATCTCGACCGCCTCTACGCCCGTCTCGACGTGCTGCGCGAGCAGTCTGACCAGCGGCTTCGCGCCATCCTGCTGGAGGCCGGCGGCACCCCGCAGGGCCGCTCCCAGCGCGAGGCGACCCGCGCGCATTACGCCGAGCAACTCGCTCAGATGAATGCCGTGGAGAACGGCCTGTGCTTCGGCCGGCTGGATTTCACCGGCGATGAGCCGCGCTATATCGGCCGCCTGGGGCTCTTCGACGAGGATCGCTCCGCCGAGCCGCTGCTGGTCGATTGGCGCGCACCCGCCGCACGCCCGTTCTACCTGGCCACGGCTGTGTCGCCGGAGGGCGTGACCCGCCGCCGGCACCTGCGCACCAAGGGCCGGCAGCTGACCGGGATCGACGACGAGGTGCTCGACCTGGCGGCCGGTGGCGGCGGGCGGGAGGACGTGACCGGCGAGGCGGCGCTGCTGTCCGCGCTGACCGCGGGCCGGACCGGCCGGATGCGGGACATCGTCGAGACCATCCAGGCCGAGCAGGACGAGGTCATCCGGTCCGGGCTGCCCGGCGTACTCGTCGTCCAGGGCGGACCCGGCACCGGCAAGACCGCGGTCGCGCTGCACCGCGCCGCCTATCTGCTCTTCACCCACCGTGCCCAGCTCACCAAGCAGGGCGTCCTGATCCTCGGGCCGAACGCCACGTTCCTCCGCTACATCTCCCAGGTCCTGCCGTCCCTCGCGGAGACCGGCGTGATGCTCGCCACCCTGGGTGACATGTTCCCCGGCGTGCGCGCCCGCGCCGAGGAGCCGCCGGCGGTCGCCGCGGTCAAGGGCCAGGTGGCGATGACGGACGTGCTGGCCAGGGCGGTCGCCGACTGGCAGACCGTGCCGCACGACTTCGTCGAGGTCGACCACGACGGCTACCCGCTGCGCATCGAGCGGGCGATCTGCGAGGACGCCCGCGCCACCGCACGCCGGGCCGGCCGGCCGCACAACATCGCCCGGTCGATGTTCGTCACCGAGGTGATCCACGCGCTGTCCCTGCAGATCGCCGAGCGGATCGGCGCCGACCCGCTCGGCGGTGACAACCTGCTGTCCGAGGCCGACCTGGCGGAGACCCGGCGGGAACTGCGCGAGGACATCGACGTGCAGGCCGCGCTCTTCGAGATGTGGCCGGTGCTCACCCCGAGGCGGGTGCTGCGCGAGTTGCTGTGCTCGCCCGAGCGGCTGGCGACGGCCGAGGCCCCCGCGGAACTGTTGCGCGACCGGGACGCCCGCTGGTCCCCGGCGGACGTGCCGCTGCTGGACGAGCTCGCGGAGTTGCTCGGCGAGGACGACACGTTGCGCAAGCGGGCGGTTGCGCGCGAGAGAGCAGAGGCCATCGAGTACGCCGAGGGCGTGCTCGAGATCGTCGCGGGCTCCCGGTCGCTGGACTTCGAGGACCAGGAGGAGGAGATCCTCTCCGCGATGGACGTGGTGGACGCGAGCGCCTTCGTCGAACGGCACGAGGTCCTCGACACCCGCACCGCGGCGGAGCGCGCGGCGGCCGACCGCACCTGGGTCTTCGGGCACGTCATCGTGGACGAGGCGCAGGAACTGTCGCCGATGGCGTGGCGGCTGCTCATGCGCCGGGTGCCGAGCCGGTCGCTGACCGTCGTCGGCGACGTGGCCCAGACCTCGGAACTGGCCGGCACCACCACCTGGGAGCAGGTCTTCGAGCCGTACGTGGCGCAGCGCTGGCGCCTCGCCGAGCTGACCGTCAACTACCGCACGCCCGCGGAGGTGATGGCGGTGGCGGCCGACGTGCTGGCCGCGGTCGACCCGTCGCTGCAGCCGCCGCGGTCCGTCCGCGAGTCCGGTGTCGCGCCGTGGGCCCGCCGGGTCACCGAGGACGAGCTGCCCGCCGCCCTGATCGCGGCCGTCCGTGCCGAGGTGGCCGAGGCCGGCGACGGCCGGGTCGGCGTGATCGTGCCGCAGGGCCGTGAGGGCGAGCTGGGCCACGAGCTGATGAAGGCGCTGCCCGAGGCGGCCGTCGGCGAGCAACCCGACCTGCTCAACCAGGTGGTCATGCTGACCGTGCGGCAGGCCAAGGGGCTGGAGTTCGACGCCGTCCTGGTGGCCCAGCCCGACGAGATCATCGCCGAATCGCCGCGCGGCCTGAGTGACCTCTACGTAGCAGTCACCCGGGCAACGCGGCGTCTCGGCGTACTCCACACTGTTGATCTGCCGAAAGAGCTCAACGCACTGGCGTGAGTAAGGCCGTGTTTCAACACCACCTAAACGGAGGCGCCGACCGCCGACCTGGTGTGGCCGTTGACGTTGGTCAGGGCGAGCCGGCTGTGCAGGCTGGTGTTGCCGGCGATGTTCGAGAAGTAGCCGGCCCGGCGCCGGGCGACGATCGACTCCGGGTTGTCCGGCACCGGCGCCAGGTCCGGGTCCAGGTGCGTGTTCATGCCGTCCTTGAGCAGGCTCAGCGCCTCGGCCCGGAGCTGGCTGATCCGGCTCTCGGTGACGCCCAGGTCCTCGGCGATGTCGGCCATCGGGCGCTCGTTCAGGAAGTACTCGGTGATCACGACGCGCAGCCGCTCGGGCAGCGACTCGATCGCGTGGTGCAGGTAACCGATCTGCTCGCGGCGCAGCAGCATGTCCTCCGGGCCGGGAGTGCGCTCGGTGACCAGGTCGTCCGCGCTCGTCGTGGTGAAGCCCTGCAGCGACAGGACCGTCGCGCGCTGCACGTCGGTGTCGGTCTGGTTCAGGTCGGTCGTGGTGGTGCCGAGCGCCTGGGCCAGCTCCTCCGGGGTGGGCGTACGGCCCAGCGTGCAGGTCAGGTGCTGCCGCGTCGAGTCGGTGGCCCGCGCCTTGGTGCGCACCGAGCGGGTGGCCCAGTCCAGCGCCCGCAGCTCGTCCAGGATGGCGCCGCGGATCCGCGTGGTGGCGAAGCGGTGGAACGGGATGCCCCGGTCCGGATCCCAGCCACGGGCGGCGGTGACCAGCGCGTGCAGGCCGGCGCTGGTGAGGTCGTCGCGGTGGATGTGGTTCGGGATGCGGGTGAGCATGTCGCGGACGAGGTGCCCGACCAGCGGCATGTGCTGACGGATCAGCTCCTCCTGCTCGCGGGCGGAGAGCACCGTCGCCTCGGCGATGTCGGCGTCGAGGTCGGCAACGGCGGTGGTGACGGTGCTGGTCATATGAGATCCCCCTGTGCGGCGCTCGCTGTTCGGCGTCAGGGAGAAGATTCGGTGACTCTGGGTTCGTCCTTCGGTCGCTCTGGGTTGCTGCCGAGTTGTTTAGAGATCCCTTGTTGTCAGGTCTCTTTTGTCAGGTCCCAGACGAACCGGGTCGGCGCGAACGCTTCCGCGTAGCGGACCCGGGCCCGAGCGCCCAGGTGCCGGGCCGAGGCCGCGGCGATCTCCCGCTCTTCGGCCCCTTCGGCCAGGGAGAGCTTCAATTCCAGGTACGCCGTCACGTCGACGAAGACCGAGGGCTCGAAGCGGAGCGTGGAAGCGCCCGCGTAATGCAGCACCCGGCAGCCGTGCCGGGCGGCGGACAACGTGGCGGCCGCGGTGGCCCGCAGATCGGGGAGCGCGTCATCCGGCGCCGGCGCGTAGATCACGTCCGCCTCGACGCCTGTCAGCACGTTCTCGATCGCGGCGATCGTCACCGGGTCGGTGCCGATCGCGCCCGGCGCCGAGCCACCGTGCACCAGCAGGCAGTCCAGGGCGCGGGCGGCGTCCTCACCACCGTCACCGGCCAGCACCAGCAGGGTCACCGAATCACCCGCGGCGCGGTGGGCGGCGAGCGTGCCCGCGCACCCCGCCTCGACCGACCCGGCCAGCGCACCGACCGCGAGCACGCTGCGCATGGAACCTCCCGGAAATACGGCCGGCTCGAGGGGGGAGGCGGCGCTGCCTGTCCATCGGTCACGCGCCGGCCCGGTTGAGACTTCGGTGGGTGCTGCGGCAGGGTGGGCGCATGGATCTCACCGACACCGGGACGACGGCCACCCTGATCGCCGGGATCGTGATCGTTGTCGGCATCCTCGGCGTGGTGATCCCCGTCATCCCCGGGCTGATCCTGTGCTGGCTGGGCGTGCTCGTCTGGGCCCTGCTCGGCGACGCCGGCGGCGCGAAGTGGCTGATCCTGGGCCTGAGCACCGGCATCGCCCTGGCCGGCACGCTGATCAAGTACCTCTGGCCCGGCAAGCGCCTGAAGGACAGCGGGGTTCCGACATGGTCCCTGGTCCTCGGCGGCATCCTCGGCGTGATCGGCTTCTTCGTGGTGCCGGTGGTCGGGCTGGTCCTCGGTTTCGTGCTCGGCATCTGGCTGGCCGAACGGGCGCGCCTGGGCCCGGGCCGCGCCTGGCCGTCGACGCGCCACGCCCTGGGCGCGATCGGCCTCTCCCTGGCGATCGAGCTGGCCGCGGCGCTGGCGATCGCCGTGATCTGGCTCGTCGGCGTGCTCAACGCCTAGAGACCGCTGCATCGCCCTTGCTGCCGGCCCTTTCACTTGGCTGGGGGTCTTACCGGGTTGCCAGGCGGCCGGGGTGGCCGCTCGCGGTGCTGGCCGGAGCTCGCGGTGCTGGCCAGAGCTCGCGGTGCTGGCCAGAGCTCGCGGTGCTGGCCGGAGCTCGCGGTGCTGGCCAGAGCTCGCGGTGCTGGCCGGAGCTCGCGGTGGTAGCCGGAGCTCGCGGTGGTAGCCGCCGCTCGCGGTGGTAGCCGGACCTACGAGTGGTAGCTCAGAGCGGCACATGGGCCCGGATACCGCCCGGACCCACCACTCGCATCCCGGTCTCACCACTCGCGCCGGGTTCTACCACCGCGCGCCCGGCCCGAGCCGTGCGTGGCGGCAGCAAGGGCGAGTGGGCACCTGGGAGCCTGGCATCCCGGCCTGATTCCACGCCGGGCGATAGTGGCGGCAGCAACAGCGAGCGGGCACCCGGGCGCCTGGCAACCAAGCACGACCCGCGCGCAACGAAAGTGGCGGCAGGCGGGTGTGAGCACCCCGGGCGCCTGTCGACGCGGCCGGTCGGCCACACGCACGGCGACAGCGCCGGCACGAAAAGGCGGCCACCCCTGAGTGGGATGGCCGCCTGGGTTCAGCTCGGGCCGGGGTAGGTCTGGGCGCTCGGTCTGCGTCGTCTGGCCCGTTGTCGGCGGCGGCTGGTCAGCAGCAGCAGGAGCGGGGTCGCCGCCAGCACCACGGCCACCGCGGCGGCAGCGGCGACCATCAACGTTCGGGACGGGCCGCGATCGGGTGCCGCCGCCGGTCGAGGCTGGTCGGCCGGGGCGGGCACGGCGGCGGGTGCGTTCTCCGTACTCTCGGTGGTCACCGTCTCCGGGTCGACCAGCTTGCCCACCGAGGCGTCCTTGGGCAGCTTGAAACCCCAGTCCAGCAGGGCCGCGCCCTGCTGCCAGCCGCGGATCGGGGACGCCTCCGCGCCGAGCAGGGTGACGACCAGGCGGCGGCCGTTGCGCTGGGCGGCGCCGACGTAGCTGTGCCGGGCCAGCTTGGTGAAGCCGGTCTTGCCGCCCAGGGCGCCCTTGTAGTTGAAGATCAGGCGGTTCTCGTTCTGGAACTGGAACCCGCCCTTCTTCAGCTTCTTCTGCGCCGGCATCTTCGCGCTGCGGACCAGCGCGTAGTTGCGGAAGTCGGGCAGGCCGAAACAGACCCGGGCGATCAAGGCCAGGTCGTACGCGCTGGTGAACTGGCCCTCGCCGTCGAGGCCGGACGGGGTGACCGCGTGGGTCTGGAATGCGCCCAGCCGCTTGGCCTCGGCGTTCATCGACGCCACGGTCGCCGGGACGCCGCCGCTGCCACCGCCCAGGCGGGCCAGGGCGTTCGCCGCGTCGTTGCCGGAGTTGAGGATCAGGCCGAGCCAGAGCGTCGCGATCGAGTACCGGCCGCCGGTGACCAGGCCGACCGCCGAGCTGCCGGGCTCGATGTCCAGGTCGGAGGCGGCGACCGTCATCGGCTGCTTCGGGTTGAGTTTCGGCATCACGGTGGCGGCGAGCAGGAGTTTCTGCACGCTGGCCGGGGTCTGGTAGACGTGCGGGCCGCAGCCGCCGAGCACCTCGCCGGTGTCCAGGTCGGCGACCAGCCAGGTGGTGGCCGTGATGGCGGGCGGCGCGGGGCTGCCCGGTGGCACGGTCAGGCCGCTGGTGGCCAGCGCGTCCCCGCCGACCGCGCGTAGTGCCGGGTCGTCCGGCGGCGGGACGGGGCGTGGTGGGCGGCCGGTCGGCGGCTTCACCTTGGGCTTCGGGCAGGGGACGTCGGCCTTGGCCGTCTCCCTCGAAGCGGTGCCGCGAGCAGCGACTCCCGCGGGTTTGCGGGCCGCCGGGTTGAGAGCAGCGGGGTCGAGGGCGGCGGCGGACGCCGGGTCGAGGGCTGAGTGAGGGGTCACGGCGGACGCCGGGGTGGCGGTGAGGGGGACCATCACGGCGGCCGCGGAGAAGGCCGCAGCCACGGCCATCCGTCGTCGTGCCACGAGGCGTCGGGTCGGGTGAGGGGTGGGGCCAGGGATCACGGCCAGGAAGCTCCCAGGTCGAGACGGCGACGCAGCAGCTGCGCCAGGGGGATGGTCTCGCCGTCGCCGCCGCCCGCGCCGACCACGAGCCGGGGAACGCTCGGGTGCAGGTCGGCGCCGGTGAACCGGGCGCGCAGGGAAGGCGGCACGGTCAGCACGTAGTAGCCGCCGTCCGCGCCCACGGCGACGGACTTGTTGCTCTTCAGATACCACCCACGGATCCGCGTGCGGTACGTCGACCGGCCGTCGAACGTGCGCGCGCTCAGCACCGCGGGTGCGAGGCCACGCTCGGTGGCCTCGCGGACGAACTCGGTGATCAGCCCGGCCGCCTCGGTCGCCTCGGCGGCCCGGCCGGCCTCGAGGGCGGCCGCGTGCCCGGCGATCGCCTGCCGCCGCTGCTCGTGCCAGCCGGCGGCGGCGTCCGGGTCGGCCCCGGCCGCACGCTCGTCGTCCATGGCGACGACCCTAACCTCATCCGTACGATCCCATCCACCCGCCCTTTCGGCCGACGGTGACCACCGTGGCCGTGACCGGCGATTACCCGGTGAATACGTGGGCGCATTTAATGACCAAGCGACCCACGCCGAAAAAGAATGGTTGAATCCTAAGGAAGAGTTGCGCGCAGCGCCGCCGAAGAGCGACACTGGGCGCGGCTATTCCGGATAACCAACGGGAGTCGGCATGGCGCGGCAGGTAATCACCACTCTGATCGACGATCTGGATGGAAAGAAGGCGGATCGCACCGTCGAGTTCAGTCTGGACGGAGCGAGCTACACGATCGACCTTTCCGACGCCAATGCCGGAAAGCTGCGCAAGGCGCTGGATCCCTTCATCACGGCGGGCACCCGGGTCGGCCGCGGCGGCGCGGTGCGAGTGCGGGCGTCGTCCGGCGGGCGCACCGCCACCAGCCGGGACGAGAACAAGGCGATTCGGGAGTGGGCGCTGGCCAACGGTCACCAGATCTCCGAGCGGGGCCGCATTCCGCAGGGTGTCAGCGACGCCTACCGCGCCGCGCACCGCCGCTGACAGTCCGCATTGCCCAATTTCCACGAGTCGGCCGATCGGTGCGGCGGTCGTCACGGGCCTGCCCGCCACGACTCGGCCGCGCCACGTGAAATCGTTGCGGCGGCCCTGACGAGCCGACGGCAGGGGATCAGCCCGTCATGTGAATGCGCCGCCGGCGGCCGTCTTCGACCGCTAAATCTTGCGCAGCTTCGGCAGCAGTCCGGCGACCGTTTCCAGCGTCTTCTCGGAACCGGCGTACCAGCCGCTCGCCCGCGGCCAGTGTGCGACGACATCGGTGAAACCGAGCTCCGCCGCACGCCCGGTCGCGTCGGTGAATGCGTCGGCGCTGCTCATCGATGACACCGGCGCCGAATCCAGGTTGAGATACCGGTTCACGGCGCCCGGGTCGCGGCCGGCCTCGGTCAGCGCCTCGTCGAAACGCCTCCGCAGCCGGGCCACGGACGCCCACCACGCCTCGGCGTCGGTCGCCTCGGCGTCACCGATGGTCACCCAGCCGTCGCCGTGCTTCGCCGCCAGCCGCAGGGAACGCGGGCCGTTGGCGGCCACGATCATCGGCGTACGCGGCTGCTGCACCGGGCCGGGCAGGTTCCGGGCGTCCACCGCGGTGTAGTAGTCACCCTGGAACGAGATGTGGTCCTCGCCCAGCAGCCGCCCGGTCAGCTCGAGGAACTCGGCGAACCGGTCGACCCGCTCGCGCGCGCTGAGCTCGGTGCCGCCGAGCACGCTGGTGTCGTGGCCGGTGCCGCCCGCGCCGACGCCGAGCAGCAGCCGGCCCTGCGAGATGTCGTCCAGGGCCAGCACCGAGCGGACGAACGGGACCGGGTGCCGGAAGTTCGGTGAGGCGACGTACGTGCCCAGCCTGATCCGCCGGGTGGCCATCGCCGCGGCGGTGAGGGTCGGCACGGCGTCGAACCACGGCCCGTCGACCAGGTCGCGCCAGCCGATGTGGTCGTAGGTCCAGGCGTGGTCGAAGCCGTACTCCTCGGCGCGCCGCCAGCGCCGGCCGGCGATCGACCAGCGTTCGTCGGGAAGGATCACGATGCCGATGCGCATCGGATCAACTTAGAGGGGCGGCTGGGCCGGGCTCGGAGCGGGAGCGGATCAGGCCGTGCGTAACCCCGCGTCCTTACTGCTCCGGGTGCGGACCGCGGCGGCGTCGAACGCGTCGAGAGCCCGCACCAGGTCGTTGCGTGACGAGGCCGTCATCCGTTCCAGCACCTCGGCCAGCGCCGCCTGCCGGGCCGCGCGCAGCTCGTCGAGCAGCCGCTTGGCGGCGGGTGTCAGCAACAGTCGCACCTCGCGCCGGTCCCGTGGGTCGGGCACCCGGCGGAGCAGCCCGGTGGCCTCCAGACGGTCGCACAGCCGGCTGGCCGAGGACGGCACCACGTCCAAGGCCTCGGCCAGGCGGCTCATGTTGGTCTCGGCGGACCGCGCGATGATCGTCAGCACGCGGAGCTGGGTGGGCGGTATCGCGGGAGTCTGTGCCATCCGCGCCGTGTCGAGCACGGACAGCAGCGACTCGACCGCCGACTCGACTGCCGCCGCGGCGGCGTCGGGCGCGTGATTCATGCCGATCCTTCGTGCTGCGTCGACGGGGGTTGCGCTGTCACTACCCTCTCGCGGGCCGGTCCAAGCCTCGCCCCGCCGATCAGCGCCGCCAGTCGAGGCACACGATGACTGCGTCGTCGGCCGGGTCCGTGCCCGCATGGTATTCACGCAGACTACGCATCACCGTACCGATCGCCTCGGTTGCGGGCTGCAGCCGAGTGCGGCGCAAGGCGCTCAGCAGCCCGGAGCCGCCGAACTCCGCGCGCCCGGACGGGGCCGCCGCGTGCACACCGTCGCTGACCACGAGCAGGCGGTCACCGGGCTCGAGGCTGAAATGCTGGGGCTCGTACCGGGAGTCGCCGAACATGCCGAGCGGCAGCTGCTGCTCGAGCTCGATCGGCCGGATCTCGCCGTCGCGGGCGACCATCGCCTTGGGCGACCCGGCGTCGACCGCCTCGACCCGGCCGCCGACCAGGTCGATCTCCAGCAGCAGGGTGGCCGCGTGCCCGTGGCCGCCGGCCCTGGACCAGATCGCGTCGGAAGCGAGCTCGGCCTGCTCGACCAGGTTGGCGCCGGAGCGGCGGGCGTTGCGCATGGCGTTGACCGCGGTGGTGGTGAGCAGCGCGGCGGCCAGCCCGTCGCCGAATCCGTTGAGCACGGTGACGGTGAGCCGGTCGCCGTCCAGCGACCAGTCGAAGTGGTCGCCGTGCACGTCGTACGCCGGCTCGAGCTGACCGGCGAGCAGGAAGCGGTCGTCGCCGAGGGAGGAACCGGGCAGCAGGTTCCACTGCAACTCGGCGGCCATGGTGAGGCGCTGGCGGCGCTGCACGCGGGCGTACCGGTCGGTGTCGCCGTTGGCGGCGCGCAGGGCGACGGCCAGCTCGTCGGCGATGCCCGCGAACGTCTCGGTCAGCCCGTTGCCGGCCGGCAGCGCGGTGTCGACCACCAGCACGCCGAGCCGCTCACCCCAGACCGTGATCGGCAGGTGCACCCGGTTGCTCCGGCCGACGCCGATGTCGGTGACCGGCCGCTGGCTGCCGAAGCAGCGCAGGGCGAGGGTGCCGGCCGCGGGTCCGTCCGGGTCGAGGACGGGCCACAGTCCGGTACGCGTGAGGTCGGACAGCAGCACCTCCACCCGGCCGGCGGCATGGTGCTGACGCAGTTGGTCCGCCACCAGCTCGGGCAGCCGGTCGGGAGGCGTGGCACGCAGCAGGACGCCGATCGGCGTGGGGCCTTCGGACACTGTGCGGACGCTCCTTCCGTGACTGAGCGGGACTGAAGTTGCTCTGCGGCACCATTTGCTATGGGGCAAGAATGATGGCACGCCAATGGGGCAGCCCACCGAGCGGGGGCTGGAGATCGCTCAGGCGAACGACTTCTCGAAGTGGATCAGACTGCCGTGCCGGGGCACCGAATGCAGACGCACGTTTTCGCTGAGCGCCCTGATCAGGTACAGCCCGCGGCCGTTCTCGTTCCGGTCGCCCGGCCTGCCGTCCTCGGCGGCGTCCGGATCGAAACCGGCGCCGTCGTCGAGCACCTCGATCGCGCAACGCCGATCGGTGACGTCCAGGTGGACCTCGAACTTCGCGGCGCCCTCGGCGTGCTTGACCACGTTGGCGCAGGCCTCGGTGAGGGCGATCTCCAGATCATCGCCGGACTCCCGGTCCACCCGGATGATCGACAGGGCGGCGCGCAGCAACCTTCGCACGGCGGGAACACTTCCCGCTTCGCGCGGCAGATCGAGCCGGACCGACATGCGCATGGTCAAGGAATGCCCTCTCGTGCCCGGGACTAATCACGGCCGTGCCCCAGGTCGCCCTCCCCGATTTCTGTTATCGGCCCTGAGCTGGACCGTCTCCCCCTCCTGAGTCATGATCTGATGCGCCACGGAGAGGTCAGCACATGCCGGAGCAACCCGACACCGCCACCGTCGTCGCCGCCCGCGCGGGCGATCCGGACGCGGTGGACCGGCTCGTCGCCGGATACCTGCCGCTCGTCTACACGATCGTCGGCCGGGCCCTGGACGGGCACGCCGACGTGGACGACGTCGTGCAGGACGTCATGCTGCGGGTGCTGCGCAACCTCGGCGACCTGCGCGACCCGGCCGCGTTCCGGTCCTGGCTGGTGGCGATCACGGTCCGGCAGGTACGCGAGCGATACCGGGCCCGCCGCGGCGCGCCGGACGTCCTGCTGCCGGACGACGTCCGCGACCCCGGCGCCGACTTCACCGACCTGGCGATCACCCAGCTGGAGCTGTCCGGGCAGCGCCGGGAGACCGCCGAGGCGACCCGCTGGCTGGACGAGGACAACCGCGAGCTGCTGTCGCTGTGGTGGCTGGAGGCCTCCGGCGAGCTCACCCGGGACGAGATCGTCGAGGCGACCGGGGTGACCCGGCAGCACGCCGCGGTCCGCGTCCAGCGGATGAAGGGCCAGCTGGAGACCGCCCGCGTGGTGGTGCGCGCCCTCGCCGCCGACCCGCTCTGCCCCGAGCTGCGCGTCGTGCTGACCGGCTGGGACGGCCACCCCACTCCGCTGTGGCGCAAGCGCATCGCCCGGCACACCCGGGACTGCCGGGAGTGCGCGCCAGCCTGGAACGGCCTGGTCGCGGCCGAGCGCCTGCTGGCCGGCATGGCCCTGATCCCGGCGCCCTTCGCGGTCAAGGGCGCCGCCCTGATCACCGGCGGCGCCCACGCGGGCGGGCACGCGGCGCTGGCGGGGAAGATCGCCTTCGGGATGAGCCGCCGGGTGCTCACCGCCGTGCTGTCCACCACGGCGGTCGCCGGTGGCGGCGCCGCGGTCGTGGTGCACAACCAGCACGATGAGCCACCGGCCGCTCGCGCCGCTGTGGTCGTACCCTCGAAGGCGCCTGCGCCCAAGATCAGCCTGCCGCCGCCGACCAAGGCCGTGCCGACGCCGAAGAAGACCAGCGCCAAGGCGAAGCCGGCGCCGGTCACGAAGGGGACCACGCCGAAGAAGGGCGCGGCGGTCTGGAAGTTCGACGGCTCCAAGGGCGCGCTCGCCGACGTCGGCGCGAGCTGGTACTACACCTGGGGCTCCAACAACAACGAGATCCCCGGGCCGGCCGGCGTCGAGTTCGTGCCGATAATCTGGGACGAGCGCAACGTCACCACGGGCACCCTGGCCGAGGCGAAGCGCGAGGGCGACGGCACGCTGCTCGGCTTCAACGAGCCGGACATGCAGGGCCAGGCCGACATGACCGTCGAGCAGGCACTGGCGAAGTGGCCCGAGCTGGAGAAGACCGGCATGCGGCTGGGCAGCCCGGCGGTCGCCTTCGGCGGCGACCAAGAGAACGGCTGGCTGGACCGCTTCATGGACGGCGCGAAGGCGAAGGGCCTGGACGTCGACTTCATCACGGTGCACTGGTACGGCTCGGACTTCAGCGACGCCGCGGTCGGGCAGTTCCTCGGGTACGTCGACGCGGTGCACAAGAAGTACGGCAAGCCGGTCTGGGTCACCGAGTACGGCCTGATCAACTTCGGCGGCAGCCCGAAATATCCGAACACCGGGCAGATCGTCGCGTTCATCAAGGGCAGCACGGCCGGCCTGGAGAAGCGTTCGTACGTCGAGCGGTACGCGTGGTTCGGCCTCCCGGCGGTCGGTGACAGCGTGGACTTCGGGTTGTACTCCGACAGCGATACACCCACCGAGGCGGGCAAGGCGTACCGCGCGGCGGGGTGATCTCCGCCTCAGAATCGCGCCTGTGGATGGACGGGCCGGGCGGTAACGGGCGGGGATAGGGTCGATTCATGATTCGGTTCGGCTACAAGGCCTCCGCGGAACAGTTCCCGCCCACCGAGCTGCTCGGCTACGGCGTCCGCGCCGAGGAGCTCGGCTTCGACTCGGTTTTCGTCAGCGACCACCTGCAGCCGTGGCGGCACGACGGCGGGCACGCTCCGGCGGCGCTGCCGTGGCTGGGTGCGCTCGCCGCGCGTACCGAGCGCGTCGCGATCGGCACCAGCGTGCTCACGCCGACGTTCCGCTACCACCCCGCCGTGGTCGCGCAGGCCTTCGCCACGCTCGGCTGCCTGGCGCCGGGCCGGGTGATCCTCGGGGTCGGCTCCGGCGAGTCGCTCAACGAGGTGCCGCTCGGCGCCGAGTGGCCGGACGGCAAGGAGCGCTTCGCCCGGCTCAAGGAAGCGGTCACGCTGATCAAGCAGCTCTGGGCCGAGGACCGGGTCGACTTCGAAGGTCAGTACTACCGCACCGACAAGGCGACGATCTACGACAAGCCGGAGACGCCGGTGCCGGTCTACATCGGTGCGTCCGGCCCGGCCGCCACCCGGCTCGCCGGCCGCATCTCCGACGGCTTCATCACCACCAGCGGCAAGGGCCACGAGCTCTACACCGACACGCTGCTGCCGGCGGTGCGCGAGGGCGCCGAAAAGGGTGGCAAGACGCTCGACGATCTCGACCTGATGATCGAGGTCAAGGTCTCCTTCGACCACGACCTGGAGGCGGCGCGGCAGGCCACGCACTACTGGGGCGCGCTGGCGCTGACCCCGGAGGAGAAGCACAGCGTCGAGGACCCGATCGAGATGCAGCGCCGCGCCGACGCCCTCTCGGTCGACCGCACGGTGACCCGCTGGATCGTCTCGACCGACCCCGAGGAGCACGCGGCCAAGGTCGCGGAATACCTGGACATGGGCTTCAAGCACCTGGTCTTCCACGCGCCGGGTCCCGACCAGGAGAAATTCCTCAAGCTCTACAGCGCCGAGGTGCTGCCCCGCCTGCGCGAGCGCGGCTGACCGTCGGAGGCCCGGCGCGCGGTCCGTCGCCGCCGGGCGCCGATCCGCGCGGCGATCGCGGCGCCGGCCTGGGCCGAGGACAAACCTTCCGGGGGTACGCGGAGCAGCAACTCACCGACCGGCACGGGTCCGATCCGGAGCAGCAGCCATGCCCGCGTGACCGAGCCGCCGGCGATGTCCGGCAGCGGGTCGCGCAGGTCCACGCCGAGCACCACGGTCGGCTCGGGGCGCTCGGTCGGCTCTGACCATTCGGGCGCGCGCTGCTCGGACGCTCCGGGGTCGTCGGGCGCGCGCTGCTCGATCGGCTCGGGGGTGGGCCGCTCGGGCGCCTTGGGGTGAACGGGCGTGCCCTGCTCGGGTGCGCGTTGGCCGGGCTGTTCTGGCGCGCGCTCGGTGGGCTGTTCGGGCGGGCGCTGACCGGGCTGCTCGGGTGCGCGCTGGGTGGGCTGTTCGGGTGCGCGCTGACCGGGCTGCTCGGGTGCGCGCTGGGTGGGCTGCTCGGGTGCGCGCCGGCGGGGGACGTGCGGGCGCCAGCCCGGCTCGCCGGGGAACGGCCGGTCGCCGCTGCGGCCCTGCTGCAGGGCGCGCGGCGCCGGAGGGGCGGCGTTCATCAGGCGGCTCATGAGCTCGCTCATCGGGTCCGGCGTTCGCCGGGGATCGCGCGCGGGCTCGCGGGACGTCCCGCGAAGGGCATGTTGTCGTCCGAGCCGGCGCGGGGAAGTCCCGGCGGCTGGTGATGGCCGCGGCGGTCGTAGGCGTGCGGGTCGGGCCGGCGCTGGTCGTGAGCGCGCGGCGGGTCGGGCTGGCGCTGGTCCTGGGGTTGCTGGTCCAGGCGCGGCAGCTGGTGGGGGCGCTGTTCGATGGCGCGGGGCGGCTCGTGGCTGCGCCGGTCGTCGGCGTCCAGGCGGCGGCGGCCACCGCCCACCTCGCGGGGCACCCCGTCCACGGGCAGGGCGCCGGTGTCGTAGATCTCGGTGCGGTGCACGCCGGTGTCGTACACGCCGGTGCGGTGCACGCCCGTGTCGTAGACGGCGCTGCTGCGCAAGGCGCCGTCCTGCACGCGGTGCACGCCGCTCTCGTAGACGCCGCTGCGGCGGTGAGCGCTGTTGGCGATCAGGTCCTCGGTGCGGTGCTGACCGACCGAGTCGGCCCAGTCGGGGCGCGGGCCGGGATACGGCCGCCGGGGCCGCGCCTCGGGCAGCGACGTCCCGTGCGGTGCGTCGGGCAGGGACGGCCGGTGCGGTGCGTCGGGCAGGGACCGCTGGGGCGGGGCCTCGGGCAGGGACCGCTGGGGCGGGGCCTCGGGCAGGGCGTGCCGGCCCGTGGTCCGTTCGGCCGCGGTTCGCGTGCTCCGGGCGTACCCCTGCTCGGTCTTGCTCCCGGTCCGGGAGACCCGCCGCTGCTCCGCCCGCAGGACCCGGCGCCCCCGCATGATCCGGGCGAAGGCCCGGCGCCGCCGCGCGCCGTGGATCCGCGGGTAGCGCACCACCGCGATCTCCACCACCCGCAGCCCGAGCGCCGCCATCCGCACCGCGATCATCGGGTTGATCTCCGGGCCGTCGCCCCACACGGTCTGGCCGCGGCGCAGGCCGGGCTGCTCCGGGGCGGGCAGGTCGAAGTCGTCCAGGGTGGCGCGCCAGAACGCGTGGTAGCCGGAGCCCACGTCGGTATAACGGGTGCCGAACGCCTTGTTCACCTGGCGGCGGAGGTGGTGGTCCCCGGCGATCTCCAGGCGGCCGGCCTCCAGATCGCCGCCGCGGCCCCGGAACCGGGAACCGTGCGCCGCGTCCGCGCCGCCGGACAGTGCCTGCACGAACCGGGGGATGTCGCTCGGATCGCAGGATCCGTCCGCGCTCATCAGGACCACGATGTCCCCCCGGCTCGCCGCGATGCCACAGGCCAGAGCGTTGCCCTTGCCGGAACGGGTCTGCCGGACCACATGTGTGCCCGCCCGGGTCTGCCGGGCCACGGCGACCGTGTCGTCGGACGAGCCGCCGTCGACCACGATCACCTCGTCCACCAGCGCGGGGAGGCCTTGCAGGACGTGCGAGATGTTGGCTGCTTCGTCCAGCGCCGGGAGGACCACGCTCACGGTGGGGCCGTCGCGCTGCGCACCGGGTGCGGGCGGCGAAGGAGGCATGGGCGGTGGCTCCTCGGCATGCGAACGGGATGCTTCTGCGTACGGATCAAGGTCAACCTAACAAGCCGCTACCCTCGGTCAACTCACCGAAACGGATGACCGTCTCCGTCAACCGGACCAGGTCTCCTAGCTGGGCATATTCACTTCCCGCACCGATAGGTCACCGACACGAAGAGTCACTTTCTACCGGACTTGGACGGGCAAGCCCGGGTAAACCGGACGCTCGTTCGTCCGGGATGTCCGTCGATCCGGGGATACTGTTCCGATATGAGACTTGGCCTCCACATCTCCAACTTCACCTGGCCCGAGGGCGCCCCGCGCCTGGGCCCCGTCCTCGCCGAGATCGCGACGGCCGCCGATGAGGCCGGCTTCGAGCGCATCAGCGTGATGGACCACCTGTGGCAGATCGCCGTCATCGGCCCGCCCGAGCACGAGATGCTCGAGGCGTACACCACGCTCGGTTTCCTCGCCGGACACACCAAGCGTGCCAAGCTGCTGACGCTGGTGACCGGCGTCGTCTACCGCGACCCGGGCCTGCTCGCCAAGGCGGTCACCACGCTCGACGTGCTCTCCGGCGGCCGGGCCATCCTCGGCATCGGCGCCGCCTGGAACGAGGACGAGTCCCGCGGCCTCGGACTGCTCTTCCCGCCGACCGCCGAGCGGTTCGAGCGCCTCGAGGAGGCGCTGCGGATCTGCCGGCAGATGTTCGCCGGTGACGAGACCCCGTTCGAGGGCAAGCACTACCGCCTCGGCCGGCTCCTCAACTCGCCGCTGCCGCTGAGCAGCCCGCGCCCGCCGATCCTGATCGGTGGCGGCGGGGAGAAGAAGACGCTGCGGCTGGTCGCCCAGTACGCCGACGCCTGCAACCTCTTCCCGGTGCCGGACATCGACCGCAAGCTCGACGTGCTGCGCCAGCACTGCGCCGACGTCGGCCGCGACTACGACGAGATCGAGAAGACCGTCATCTACAACTTCGACCTGGGGGAGAAGGGCGAGCGCGCCGGCGAGATCCTCGGCGAGATCCGCCGCTTCCACGATCTCGGCTTCGCGGTCGTGCACGGTGGCCTGCGCAACCCCTGGGACACCAAGCAGTTCGAGATCTTCCAGAAGGAGATCGTGCCCGCCGCCGAGGCGCTGTGAGCGTCGAGGCGGTCGTCTTCGACCTCGACGGGGTCATCATCGACTCCGAGGAGACCTGGGAGGAGGTGCGCCGCGGCTACGTCGCGGCGCACGGCGGCTCCTTCCTGCCGGACACGCAGACCCGGTTGATGGGGATGAGCACGCCCGAGTGGTCCCGCCACCTGGCCGAGGACTGCGGCGTCGGCCTGCCGCCGGAGCAGGTCGCCGACGAGGTGCTGGCGGCCATGGCGGAGCACTACCGGGAGCATCTGCCGCTGATCCCCGGTGCGGTGGACGCCGTCCGGCGGATCGCCGCGACCTATCCGGTCGGGCTGGCGAGTTCGTCGGCCCGGATCCTGATCGACAGCGTGCTGGCCTCCTCGGGGCTGGCGCCGGTGTTCCAGGTCGTGCTCTCCACCGAGGAGGTGCCGCGCGGCAAGCCGGCGCCGGACGTCTACCTGCTCGCCGCGTCGAAACTCGGCATTCCCGCCGAGAAGTGCGCGGCCGTCGAGGATTCCAGCAACGGGCTGCGCTCCGCGGCGGCGGCCGGGATGCGGGTCGTGTGCGTGCCGCACGGCGTCTACCCACCCGCCGAGGACGCGCTGGCTCAGGCGGCCCTGGTGGTGCCGTCGCTGGCCGAGCTGTCGGCGGACGCCCTGGCGGCGCTGTAGCCCGGCGGTGTCAGCTCGGGTGCCGCGGCCCTGCCCGCCGATCGTGGCGCCGGAGGCCGCGTCGCCCACCTGGGCGACGCGGCCCCGGGACTCTTCGGGCCGGACCGGATCCTGGACGGCCTGGATGTGTTTGTTACCAGCCGGAAATCCGCGGGTGTGAAGGATCTTCACGACGGGTAGACGCCCAGGCGACCCCCTGGAGGTGCTTGTGCCTGGTGATGTGCTTCTCGCAGCCGAAGGGCTTCGGCTGGACCTCGACATCTTCGACTATCTGATTCTGACGATCTACTTCGTCTTCGTGCTCGGGATCGGGTTCGCCGCCCGGCGGGCGATCAAGACCAGCGCGGACTTCTTCCTCTCCGGCAGATCGATGCCGGCCTGGGTCACCGGTCTCGCCTTCGTCTCCGCCAACCTGGGCGCCCTCGAGATCCTCGGCATGGCGGCCAACGGCGCGCAGTACGGGTTGCTGACACTGCACTACTACTGGATCGGCGCGGTCCCGGCGATGGTGTTCCTGGGGATCGTGATGATGCCGTTCTACTACGGCTCCAAGGTGCGCAGCGTCCCCGAGTTCCTGCGGCTGCGGTTCAACCGGCCGACCCACCTGTTCAACGCGATCAGCTTCGCGGTCGCCCAGGTGCTCATCGCGGGCGTCAACCTGTACGCGCTGGCGCTGATCCTGGACGCGTTGCTGGGGTGGCCGTTGTGGCTGTCGATCGTGCTCGGCGCGGCGATCGTGCTCACGTACATCAGCATCGGGGGTCTGAGCTCCGCGATCTACAACGAGGTGCTGCAGTTCTTCGTGATCCTGGCCGGCCTGATCCCGATCACCGTCATCGGTCTGAAGAAGGTGGGCGGCATCGGCGGGCTGTTCGACGCGGTGCGCAACGGCCCGCTCGGCGAGGCGGCGCTGCACACCTGGTCGAACACCGGATCGTCGGCGGACAACCCGCTGGGCGCCAACTGGATCGGCATCGTGTTCGGGCTCGGCTTCGTGCTGTCGTTCGGGTACTGGACGACGAACTTCGCCGAGGTGCAGCGTGCGCTGAGCGCCAAGGACATGAGCGCGGCCCGGCGTACGCCGATCATCGGCGCCTTCCCCAAGCTGCTCATCCCGGTCGTCACGGTGATCCCCGGCCTGATCGCGATCGTGACGGTCAAGGGGCTCGGCGCCGACTCGGGCGACCTGGTCTACAACAACGCCATCCCGCTGCTGATGAACGACCTGCTGCCCAACGGTGTGCTGGGCGTGGCGGTGACCGGTCTGGTGGCCTCGTTCATGGCCGGCATGGCCGCCAACGTGTCCGGGTTCAACACCGTCTTCACGTACGACATCTGGCAGTCGTACGTGCGCAAGGGGCGGTCGGACGAGTACTACCTGCGGATCGGGCGCTGGGCCACGGTCGGCGGCGTGATCGTCGGGATCGGCACCGCGTTCATCGCGGCCGGTTTCAGCAACATCATGAACTACATCCAGGCGCTGTTCTCGCTGTTCAACGCGCCGCTGTTCGCCACCTTCATCGTGGGCATGTTCTGGAAGCGGATGTCGGCGTGGGCGGGCTTCTGGTCGCTGCTGCTCGGCACGCTCTCGTCGCTCACGCTGTACCTGCTCTACCTGGCCGACGTGGTGCCGTTCAACTCCGACCTGGAGGAGAGCTTCTACGGGGCGGGCCTGGCCTTCGGCACGGCGGTGGTGGTGGCCGTCGTGGTCACCCTGTTCACCCAGCCCAGGCCGGAGAACGAGCTGCGCGGCCTGGTGTACGGCCTGGGCGGCTCGGACACCTCCGGCGCCGCGGTGCTGGCCGCCGACAAGGTCTGGTGGCGCAACCCGGTGCTGCTCGGCGTGATCGCCGTCGGGCTGGCCGTCGTCCTCTACATCCCGGTCTGGTAAGGAGCATCTGATGGCCGACGAGAACAAGGTCGCCAAGCTGTTCGACGTACGGCGGGTGATCGGTCTGTTGTTCGTGGTGTACGGCGTGATCGTCACCTTGCTGGGCGTCTTCGACAACGAGGAGGAGATCGCCAAGGCGCAGGACATCCGCATCAACGTATGGATGGGTCTGGCGATGCTCGCCCTCGGCCTGTTCTTCCTGGCCTGGCAGTGGCTCCGCCCACCGGTGGCCCCGACGCCCGAGGACCTGCCCGATCCGGGCGATCGGCCCCCCGCCGATTGATCCGTTTGAGGGAGGGATCGGTGCGACCCGGGTGCAGTCGGGTTGCACCGATCCCTCGAATGTTCCGGTCCGGCTCCGGGCTTCCGATACTCGTGAGCATGGAACCCCTCGCCTCCGTCAGCTTCGTCACGACCGGCGGCCCTCGTACGGCCGGCTGGCAGCAGCAGCTTCGCGTCGACTATGTCGTCAACAAGGTCATGCAGACCCATCGCGGCCAGTCCGAGGATGTGGTCAAGCAGGCAATCCAGGATCAGCTCCGATCGTTCGGCGTGGTGCCGAACGGCCGGCAGGTCTCCCAGTACGCGACGGTGATCTCGCAGCTGCCGCTGCTTCCGCCGGCCGACTAGGACACGCCCTCGCCTGCGGTTCCCGGCCTGGTCGGCTGGTCAGCTCGTCCCGGCCGGGAATCGCAGGATTCGATCGTCACCGTCCCGGACGTTCTCGTCCCGGTCGGTGTTCGACGTGGTCAGCCACAGGGCACCGTCGGGTGCCACGGCGACCGTGCGGAGCCGGCCCCACTTCCCGGTGAAGTACGCCCGTGGCTCGCCGCCGCCCAGCGGCACGGTCCACAGCCGTTGCCCGCGCAGCGCCGCCACGTACAGGGTGTCGCCGGCGATCGCCGCGCCGGACGGTGACGCGTCCGACGTGGCCCAGGTGACCAGCGGCTCGGTGAAGCGGCTGTCGCCGTCCTCGTCGCCCTCGACCTCGGGCCAGCCGTAGTTCTCGCCCTTCTCGATCTTGTTGACCTCGTCGAGGCGGTTCTGGCCGAACTCGGTGGCGTACATCGTCCCGTCGGCGGTCCAGGCCAGGCCCTGCACGTTGCGGTGGCCGGAGGTCCAGATCGGCGAGCCCGCCTCGGGGTTGCCCGGCGCCGGCTTCCCCTCGGGCGTGAGCCGGAGGATCTTCCCGTTGTTGCTCCCGGCGTCCTGCGAGCGCGGGGGCTCGGCGGCGTCGCCGGTGCCGACGTAGAGCATCCCGTCCGGGCCGAACGCGATCCGGCCGCCGTTGTGGTTCCCGGCCTTGGCGAGCCCGGAGAAGATCACCTCGGGCTTGGCGTCGCTGCCCAGTTTGAACCGGATGATCCGGTTGTCGTCGTCGGCCGTGATGTACGCGTAGACCCAGTCCCCGGCCAGGGCGAGGCCGAGCAGGCCGCCCTCACCGGCCGCGTCGACACCCGGCACCCGGTAGGCCTCGCGGGCCGGGGAACCGGGCTTGACCTGCATGATCGTCGCCTTCTCCCGCTGGGCGATCAGCGCGCTGCCGTCCGGCAGGAAGGCGAGTCCCCACGGCACGTCGATGTCGGTCGCGACGGTCTCCGGGGTGGCGCTCAGGTCGGGCGCGCCGGCCGGGGCGGGGGGCGCTGACGACGGCGCCGGGGCGGGGGAGAAGCTCGGCGCAAGTGGCTGCGCGGCGGGGCTCGAATCGTCCGAACATGCCGTGAGCAGCACCGCGCCGGCCAGCGCACATGCCAGATTCCGGGAACGGGTCATGCCTACAACCGTGCCACGCTATCTTCGGAATCAACCGGGGACCACGCTCCGTTATGTGATCTTGACCGATCCAACCGGATGAATGATTGACACCGCCTCCCACCTGCCGGAAGGGTCCACTCACGACCTTCCCACCCATCGGAGGCCATCCATCATGAGATCCAGACGCTGGCTCACCGCCGGCGCGGCCGTGCTCCTGGGCGCCGTCACGGCGATCACCCAGGCACCGGCCGCGATCGCGGCGCCGGCTCCCACTGCCGACCCCCTCGGGGTCTACGTCGGCACTTTGGACGCCACCCAGCTGGAGAAGCTGCGGGCTGCCGGCATCGACAGCCACGAGAGCGCGCTCGCACCCCCGGCCGGCGGTAAGGTCGCCGTGCAGACGATCCTCGGCGCCTCCCAGGCAGCACAGTTGATCGCTGACGGCGTACCCCTGAAGGCCAAGGCCTCGACCACCGCCATGCGCAAGCAGGCCGCGGCCGCGCCCACCGTCTTCCGCCCCTACAACACGCCCGGCGGCCTGCGCGACGAGCTCGCCGCGACCGCGGCGCGGTTCCCGAAGATCGCCAAGCTGGTCACCATCGGCACCAGCCTGCGCGGCACCCCGATCCAGGCGATCAAGCTGACCAAGGGTGCCCGGAACGTGCCGGACGGCGCCCGGCCGTCGGTGCTCTACGCCGGCGCCCAGCACGCTCGGGAGTGGATCACGCCGGAGATGAACCGCCGGCTGATGCACCACCTCGTCAACGGCTACGGCACCGACCAGACGATCACGCGGGTGCTGGACACCACCGAGGTGTGGATCCTGCCGGTGGCGAACGTGGACGGCTACGACTTCACCTTCACCGAGGGCAACCGCCTGTGGCGCAAGAACCTCCGGGACAACAACGGCGACGGCCAGATCACCTCGGGTGACGGCGTCGACCTGAACCGGAACTTCGCGGAGAAGTGGGGCTACGACAACGAGGGTTCCGCGGAGGACCCGGCCGACGAGACGTACCGCGGCACCGGCCCGAACTCCGAGCCGGAGACCAAGGCGCTCAACAGCCTGTTCCAGAAGGTCGGCTTCGAGTTCTTCGTGAACTACCACTCGGCCGCCGAGCTGCTGCTCTACGGCATCGGGTGGCAGGTCGACACGATCAGCCCGGACGACCAGATCAGCATCGCGATGGCCGGTGACGACGCGCACCCGGCGATCGCCGGCTACGACCCGGACATCTCCGCCGAGCTCTACACCACCAACGGCGACACCGACACGCACGCGCAGGTCCGGTTCGGCACGATCGGCTTCACCCCGGAGATGACCACCTGTGAGACCGCGTCGGCGATCGACCCGGACGACCAGTGGAACCCGGACGACTGCCAGAGCGGCTTCAACTTCCCGGACGACGAGGGCCTGATCCAGGCCGAGTTCGAGAAGAACATCCCGTTCGCGCTGTCGATCGCGCAGTCGGCCAAGGACCCGGCGAACCCGGTCTCCGTGGTCGGGCGTACCGCGCCGGACCTGGAGGCCGACACGTTCGACTACTCCTACGGCACCACCCAGACCGTGTCCGTGACCGCCGAGCGCGCGCTCAAGGACAAGGTCCTGCACTACCGGATCAACAACGGCGCCGAGCGTACGGCGGCCGTGCGCCGCTGGGACGGTGGCGAGCGGTACGGCGAGACCCACAACAAGTACTTCGCCGAGTTCCGCGGCACCGTCCGCGGGCAGAAGCCGGGCGACAAGGTGACCGTCTGGTTCACCGCGACCGGCGGGCAGCCGAGCACGCCGTTCACCTACACGGTCTCCACCGACGTCGGCGGTGACGTGCTGGTGCTCGCCGCCGAGGACGTCACCGGCATCTCGCCGGCGAACGCCGACGGCGCCACCTCGTCCCGGTACGCCGACGAGCACGTCGCCGCGATCGAGGCGGCCGGGCTCAAGGCGGACGTCTACGACATGGACACCCACGGCCGGAAGGCGCCGCACCCGCTCGGTGTGCTGTCCCACTACAAGGCCGTCGTCTGGGAGACCGGCGACGACACCATCCCGCGGGCGCCGGGGCAGGGCTCCGGCACCGCCTCGCGCAACGCCTGGCAGACCGAGCTCGCCGTCCGGGACTACCTGAACGAGGGCGGCAAGCTGGTCTACGGCGGCAAGTACGCCGGCTACGCCAACGCCGCCAACGGGCAGTACGTCTACCAGCCCAACCCCGGCGCGGAGTGCCCGGCCAGCACGGACGCCACCTGTCTGCCGCTGTTCAACGACTTCCAGCAGTACTGGCTGGGCGCGTACTCGTACGTCGACAACGGCGGCAGCACCGCCGCCGGGCCGCGCCCGCTGGCGGGCAACGCCGGCAAGTTCGACGGGTTCTCCGCGGCCCTGAACGCACCCGGGTCGGCGGGCAACCAGAACCACACCGGCTCGTTCCTGACCACGTCCACCGTTCTGCCGGTCGCCGAGTTCCCGCAGTTCGCCAGCCAGGGGCCGGTGGACTGGAACCTCGGCCGGGCGCCGTACGAGCCCTACGACGGTGGCTGGTACCTCTGGAGCGGGCAGGCCGACGAGAGTTACAAGCGGCTCACCCGCACCGTGGACCTGGGCTCGGCGACCTCCGGGGCGCTGAAGTTCAACGTGTCGCACGACACCGAGGCGGACTGGGACTACCTGTTCGTGGAGGCGCACACGGTCGGCCAGGACGACTGGACCACGCTGCCGGAGACCGGCGGCCACACCCAGACCGGCACCGGCGACAGCTGCGAGTCGGGCATCCAGGAACTGCACCCGTTCCTCACCCACTACCAGGGTGCGGACTGCTCGGCGACCGGCACCACGGGCACGTGGAACGCGGCGACGGGCAACAGCGGCGGATGGCAGGAGTACGGCTTCGACCTGTCCGCGTACGCGGGCAAGCAGGTCGAGGTGTCGATCAGCTACGTGTCCGACTGGGGCAGCCAGGGTCTGGGCGTCTTCCTGGACAACGTGCGGGTCGAGACGAACGGCGCCGTCACCGCGCAGACGTCGTTCGAGACCGACCTGGGCGGCTGGGCGGTCCCCGCACCGCCCGCGGGCTCCGGCCCGAACGCCAACACCTGGAGCCGTAGCCAGAACGCCTTCGGCGACTCGTTCGACCAGGGCGCGGTGACCACCACGAAGGACTCGGTCTTCACCGGGTTCGGCCTGGAGGGTCTGGCGCCGGCGGCACGCGCCGACTTCGTGAAGCGCGCGTTCCGCCACCTCGGGGTGAAGTAGCCCCGTTTTCTACCGATCCCGCACGGGATCATGACGCAGGATGGGCCGGGTGCGAAACACCCGGCCCATTCTCGTGGTCCTGCTCCTCGTGCTCGGCCTCCCCTTGATCGGCCTGCCCGTCGCACCGGCGCTCGCGTCCTCCGAGAAGCTCGATTGGCAACCGTGCGCGGACGACGGCACCGCCCAGTGCGCGACCCTGCGGGTGCCGATCAGGACCGGAGATGACGGGTACGGGGAGAAGCTGCCGATCGCCGTGGCCCGGAGGACGGCCGCCCGCCCCGCCCTGCGGATCGGGACGCTGATCGTCAACCCGGGTGGCCCCGGCAGCAGCGGCGTGGACATGGTGCTCGGCGCGGCCGGCTTCTTCAGCCCCGCGCTGCGGGCCCGGTTCGACATCGTCAGCTTCGACCCGCGCGGCGTCGGGCGCAGCACCCCGGTGGTGTGTGCCCGGTCCCTGCTCGACGCCGGCCCGTCGCCGATCGTGCGGAGCAAGGCCGCGTACACGGAGCTCGTCGCCCATCACCGCGAGCTGACCAGGGACTGTGCCAAGCGCAGCGGCCCGGTCTACCGGCACGCCGACTCGCTCAGCGTGGCCGGCGACATGGAACTGCTGCGCCGGGCGCTGGGGGAGAAGCAGATCAGTTTCTACGGCGCCTCGTACGGCACCCTGCTCGGCGCGCAGTACGCCGAGCGCTACCCGGGCCGGGTGCGTGCCCTGGTGCTGGACAGCGTCATCGACCACAGCGTCGGCACCAAGGAGTTCCTGGCCGACGGGACGGCCGCCGTGCAGGACTCCTTCGAGCAGTTCGTCAGCTGGTGCGCGCGGTACAAAGCCTGCGTCCTGCACGGCCGGAACGTCCGTGCGATGTGGTCGGCGCTGCTGGTCCGTGCTGCCGCCGGCACGGTCGTCGACCCGTACCGCCCCGCCTTCCGGCCGACCGTCTTCGACCTGCTGGACATCGCGCTGGGCTCGTTCTACGGCCCGCAGTGGGACGCGCTGGCCTACTACATCGACGAGGCCTCGGCGCCCACGCCGGCCGCTCGCCGGGCCGCCGAAGACGAGGAGAGATACAGCTTCCCGGCCATCTTCTGCTCCGACTTCTCCTTCCCGCGGGTCGGGTACGCCTCCTACGCCCGCCGCCTGGCCGACCTGCGAGCCACCGCCCCGGCCATGCCGGTCTCCCCGCTCGCCCTGTCGGCGGTGGCCGCCTGCCTCGGGGCGACCGGCCCGGCGGCCAACCCGCAGCGGGAATTCCGGCCGGCCACGGTGCCCACCCTGCTGGTCGGCTCCTACCACGACCCGGCCACCCCGTACGTCTGGTCGCAGCGCGCCGCCGCCCAGCTCGGCTCCTCCGCCTCGCTGCTCACCTATGTCGGGTGGGGACACGTCTCGTACGGCCGGACCGCCTGCGTCACCGGTCATGTCGACCGCTACCTGGTCAACCTCATCAAACCCGCCGCCGGGGCACGCTGCCCGGGCGTTCTCCCGGCGGCCGCCGGCGTGGGCTGACTCCCCTCCGGTTGTGCGACCGGCCGAACACGGGTAGGCAGAGACCCTGACCCTCATCGATTCGTGGAGGCAATGATGCCGTTGCGACGTGCCACGGCGGTAACCGCCGTCGCCGCCCTCGGGCTTGTCACGCTAGTTCCCGGTGCGCCCGCCCAGGCCGCCGACACCTACGGCCCGACCGCCCGCGGCTACGGCGGCGCGGTCGCCACTGTCGACCCGACCGCCACCGCGGTCGGCATCGAGGTGCTCCGCCGCGGCGGCAACGCGGTCGACGCCGCGATCGCCGCGGCCGCCACCCTCGGCGTGACCGAGCCGTTCTCGGCCGGCATCGGCGGCGGCGGGTTCTTCGTCTACTACGACGCGCGTACGCGCAAGGTGCAGACCATCGACGGCCGCGAGTCCGGGCCCGCGTCGATGACGAAGGACTGGTTCATCGACCCGGCCGACTCTCAGCCGTACGACTTCCCGGAGGCCCGGGTCAGCGGCCTGTCCGTCGGCACGCCCGGCACGCTCGCCACCTGGGAGTCGGCCGCCCGCAAGTGGGGCACGAAGTCGCTCGGCAGCCTGCTGCAGCCGGCCGCCCGGGTCGCCGAGAACGGCTTCCCGGTGGACCCCACGTTCCGTCAGCAGGTGACCGACAACGCCGCCGTGTTCGGCCAGTTCGAGTCCTCCAGCGACATCTACCTGCCCGGCGGCGTGCCGCCCGCGGTCGGCTCGACGCAGCGCAACCCCGACCTGGCGGCCACCTACCGGCTGATCGCCCGGCAGGGCACCGGCGTCTTCTACCGGGGCGCCGTCGCCCGGGACATCGTGCGCACCGTGCAGGACCCGCCGGTCGCCGACGACCCGATCGGCGAGTGGGCGTACCCGATCCGCGGCGCGAACATGCGCCTGTCCGACCTGGCGAACTACCGGCTGCGCACCCCGGCGCCGACCAGATCCGGCTACCGCGGGCTCACCGTCTACGGCATGTCGACGCCGTCCAGCGGCGGCACCGCGGTCGGCGAGGCGCTGAACATCATCGAGCGCACCGACCTGTCGTCGGCGTCCCGCGTCCAGGCCCTGCACCAGTACCTCGAGGCGAGCGCACTGTCCTTCGCGGACCGTAACCGCTACGTCGGGGCGTACACGCCGCAGTGGAAGTTGGATCGGCTCATCTCGGACGGCTGGGCGCGGCAGCGGGCCTGCCAGATCGACCCGGCGCACGCGCTGACCAAGCCGGTCCCGCCCGGCGACATCACCGCCTCGGGATGCACGCCCGCGCCCGTCGGCGGCCCGGTCGAGGAAGGTCAGAGCACGACCAACCTGACCGTGTCCGACAAGTGGGGCAACGTCGTCGAGTACACGCTCACCATCGAGCAGACCGGTGGCAGCGGCATCGTCGTGCCCGGCCGCGGGTTCCTGCTCAACAACGAGCTGACGGACTTCAACTTCACGGGTACGCAGGGAGACGCGCCGGACCCCAACCTGCCCGGCCCCGGCAAGCGCCCGCGTAGCTCGATGTCCCCCACGATCGTGCTGAAGGACGGGAAGCCGTTCCTGGCCCTCGGCTCGCCCGGCGGCGCGACCATCATCACGACGGTCCTTCAGGTCCTGGTCAACCGCATCGACCTCGGCATGACCCTGCCGCAGGCGATGGCCGCCCCGCGCGCCTCCCAGCGCAACAGCGCCGGCATCCAGGCCGAACCGGCGTTCCACACCCAGTACGGTCCCGAACTGGAGGCGCTCGGCCACACCTTCGGCCCGGACGTGCCGGAGCTCGGCGCGGCGACCGCGATCGAGTTCGGCCGCAACGGCCGGGTGATCGCCTCGTCCGAACCGGCCCGCCGGGGCAGCGGCGCCGCGGCCGTGGAGTTCCCGAACTGATCCGGCCGGGTGGGGCCGGGCCCGCTGGGTCCGGCCCCACCGGCTCGTCTCCCGACATCGTGGCCGCCGGCACCGCGGCACCGCCCACGACGACGACCGCTTTCAACCCTGTGGCGGTGCTACGGCCTCGAGGACGCGGTGGCGGAGGAGGTCGTACTGGGCGCGGCAGCGGCGGATCGGGGCGTCCGGCGGCCGGTGCCGCACCTCGCCGCCGGTGACCGTCTCGCCGGGGTGGAACTGGTCGGCGGTCAGGTCGACCTCGGCGCCGCCGGGGAGACGGTTCCAGTAGTGGTAGCCGACCCTGGCGCCGCCGGCGTGCACCTCGCCCAGGATGAGGTCGCCGCCCAGCAGGTCCTGCACCACCAGGGAGGTCACCCCACACTGGCCGCGCGACGGGTTGCCGGGATGCCAGTCGGGGAGGTCGTGCGGGTCGCAGGTGTCGGCGCCCCAGGCGGCGCGCAGGATCGGCCGCAACGTCTCGATGTCCATGCCGGCGACAGTGGTGCCTCGAGCAGGTCGAGGGTCAAACCCCCGGAGGTCACCGCGCGTCGAGAGGCAGTCTCACCCGTACGGTGGTTCCCGGCCCCTCGTGGTCGGCCAGCTCGATCGTCCCGTGGTGCCGCTTGACCACCGCCCGGCTCAGCGCGAGCCCCAGACCCGTACCCGGAATGGCCTTGTCCCGCACCATGCTGGCCCGATGCAGCCGGGTGAACAGCCGCTCGCGTTCCTCCGGCGCGATGCCGATCCCGGTGTCCGACACCGTCAGTTCCGCCGCCCGGCTCACCGGCTTCAGCCGCACCGTGATCCGGCCACCGTCCGGGCTGTACTTCACCGCGTTGCCCAGCAGGTTGTCCACGATCTGCTTCAGCCGCCGCCGGTCACCGGGCAGCACCAGCTTCTCCGGCAGCTCCGCGGTCAGCGACAGCGGCGACCCGTCGATCACCTCCTGGGTCCGGTCCACCGACTCGCGCACCACATCGGCCAGGTCGACCGGCGCCATCGTCATCGCCGCGTGGCCGGTGTCCAGCGCGGACAGCTCGAGCAGTTCGTCGATGATGTGCCGCAGCCGGGTGGTGTTCCGGTCGACGACGTCGAGCAGGGCGGGGCCGTCCGCCGCCAGGGAGGCGGGCTCGATCTCACGCAGGATCTCGGTGTACGCGCTGATCGACGTGAGCGGGGTGCGCAGCTCGTGGCCGATCAGCGCCAGGTACTCGTTCTTGCTCCGGGTCAGCTGACGCTGCAGGTCCTCGACGAGGTGGCGGTCGACGAACTGGGCGACCATCGAGGTGATGCCCGACAGCAGGGCCACCACCTCGTCCTCCGGATCCTCCACGCTCTCGGCGAAGACGGTCAGGACCCCCAACGGCTCCAGGCCGTGGCGTACGGGCAGAGCGAGCGCCGTGTGCAGGTCGGAGGTGGCGGCCGTCTCCTCCGAGATCAGGCTCTGCGGCAGCCCGACATCGCGGATCCAGAGCGGCTTGCGGACCTGCCACACCCGGCCCGCCAGCCCCTTCCCGAAGGTCAGCTCCTCGGGCACCACGATGTCCGAGGTCCAGCCCGGCCGGCTCCAGCACGCCACCGGCTTGACCACGCCCGTGGCGTCGTCGACCAGCCACAGCTCGGCATGCGCCCAGTCGAGCGTGCCGACCACCGCCTCCAGCACCCGAGGCCCGGCCTCCTCGATGGTCCGCGCCCCCGCCAGCGCCGTGGTCACGGCCAGCTCGCAGGTGCGGAACCGCTCGGCGCGCCGCCGCCGGGTGACGTCCCGCACGGCCTGCACGGCCCCCGACGTACGCCCGTCCGGCCCGATGATCGGCCGGGCGTCCACCAGGTAGCGGCGGGTCCGCCGGCCCTTGCGGCGCAGCACCAGCTCGTGGTCGCGCAGCCGTTCCCCGCGCAACGCCCGGAACAGGCTGATGCCCTCGCAGGTGATCGGCTTCCCGTCGGCGTCGGTCAGCCCTTCCGGGGCGTCCTCCGGCACCGCCTCGTCCCACAGTTCCCGCATCCGTGCGTTGACCAGCACGATCCGCCCGTCCGCGTCGCAGGCGGTGACGCCGTCGTGCAGCGAGTCGAGCACCCCGTCCAGGAAGCGGCGCTGCCGGTCCACCTCCCACCGGGCCCGCTGCTCCGCGATCAGCAACGTGCTGACCTGCGCGGCGGCGGCCACGGCGGCAACCTGCTCGGGCGTCCACCGGCGCGGCGCCGTGTCGTACGCGCAGCAGATCCCCGTGATGGCGCCGGCCTCGTCGCGTACGGGATGACCCAGGAACGCGCCGTGCCAACCGCGGGCCCGCAGCTGCGACTCGGGCGCGATCCGAGCGTCGCCGGCGATGTCCTCGATGATGAACGGCTGCCCGTCGGAGACGATCGGCTCCCCGAGACTCCCCGCGATCGGGGCGGCGGCGTCCTCCCGCGCGGACGGAAGCCCGTGCGCGCCCGCGAGCAGCAGCCGTTCCCGGCCCTCGTCGAGGAAATAGATGAGCCCCGTCGGGGCCCGCGCGGCCCGGGCGACGAGCTCGGCGATCTGGTCGGCGGCGCCCTCGCTCAGCGCGCCCGGCGACCCCTGCCCCGGCGGCCCGGCCCCTCCGCGCTGTTCTCGCGCCTTTTCCCCCGCGGCTTGTTCTCGCGCCCTTCCCCCCGCGGCCTGTTCTCGCGCCCTTCCCCCCGCGGCTTGTTCTCGCGGCTCGGCTCCCGCGGGCGGCGGGCGGTCACCGCGCATCGGTGGCTGGACGCCTGACAGGTCCAGCACCAGATCATCGGCCCGGGCGGGCGTGGTAGCCGGCCCTGCCGTACCCAGGTCCTCGCCCAGCCGGGCGGGGTCATCTCGCCGCATGGACCGACCTCCGCTCTCAGATTAGAGCGGCGAAATCAGCGAATCCTGTCATCAGGTAAATGCATCAGACCCGGCGGTACAGAAGATCGGCGATCGGGCGCCCCGCCAGCACTCCGCGCCGCTCGAACTTCGTCTCCGGCCGCCCGTTCGCGGTCTTCTGCTCGTCGCGCCCGGCGTTCCGTTCCGGCCCGGCGTCGCTGTCTCGCCCGGTGCCGGTGTCTCGGCCGGTGTCACGGGCCAGGCCGGCGTCCCCATCCAGAGCGGCGATCATGGCGTCGGCGTATTCCGGCCAGTCCGTAGCGCAGTGCAACACGCCACCCACCCGCAACAACCGCCGCAGCAGCCCCACGTTGCGCGGCTGAATCAGCCGCCGCTTGTGATGCCGAGCCTTGGGCCACGGATCCGGGAAGAACACGTGGATCGCATCGAGGCTCGCCTCCGGAATCCGGTGCGCCAGCTCCATCGCATCCCCATGGGCGACCCGCACGTTGGTGAGCCCGAGTTCCCGGACGAGCGCGAGCAGATTGCCGATCCCCGGCGTATGCACCTCAACGGCCAGATAGTCCCGCCCGCGGTCGGCCGCGGCCATGGCGGCCGTGGCATCGCCCATCCCGAACCCGATCTCGAGCACCCGTGGCGCCACCCGCCCGAAGAGCTCCCCGAGATCGAGCGGAGTCCGGTCGCCGTCGGCAACGGTCACCCCGAAGTCCGGCCACAACTCGGCAAGCGCATCCGCGTGCCGCCCGCTCATCCGCCCCCGCCGCGGATGAAACGTCCGCACGGCCCTCTCCACAGCACCATCCATCGCACCGCCAACGATACGGCCACGGGTTTTCGATCTTGAGGTCGCGGCCCCCCGCCGCCACCCCCACCCCGTCCACTGGGTGGGCGCAAACGTAGCGGTCGCCTCCGACGATTTCCGCGGTTGTCCACAGGCGTCGGCCTGCGACGTCGGCCACATGCGCGAGGCCGGCGGCGCTTGGTCACCGGAGCCGGCCGTGGCCTGTCGCGGCGGTGGCTCGGCGCGGCAGTGGTAGCTGGACGTGGCATTCAGCGCTCAAATGCCGCTCTGCCCTGCCTCTGCCGCAGGGGCCTACCACTGCTGCGCTGACCTGCCACCTTGGCGCGGTCCTGTCGGTGCGGTCTCGCCCCTCGTGGGGGCGGAGAGGCTCGTGGGGCGGCGAGGCTCGTGGGGCGGCGAGGCTCGTGGGGCGGCGAGGCTCGTGGGGCGGAGAGAAAGCGGCGGGGAAAGCGGCGGGGAAAGCGGAGTGGGAAAACGCCGGCGCGCCTTCCTAGTCGGGGTGAGGAAGGCGCGCCGGAAGAGCAGGAAAACCTCAGCGGACAGGCTGCACGCTCGGCTGGGAGCCGGCGTGGAAAGCGGCCCGCGAAGAACCGGACAGCCCGACCACCATCACGTACGAGCCGCCGTTGTGCTGCCCGGTGGCCACGGCGCGGGTGGCGTCCAGGTAGGCCAGCTCGCGGTCCAGGGTCGCGCCGACGGTGCGCTTGGCGCCGGAGATCGCGTCCCACTCGACGAGGTGGACGGGGCGGCTCTCGGCGGCGGTCTCGCCCTCCTGGTAGGCGGTCCAGGCCAGCTTGGCGCCGTCGGACCGCCAGCTGGGGACGACCGCGAAGCCGGAGTTCTGGAGGCCGCCGCCGCCGTACGCGGCGACGGTGCGCTCGGCGCCGTTGGCGACGGTGCCGACGGTCAGGCAGGCGTCGTAGGTGGACTCGCAGTTGCCGCCGCGGAAGGCGATCTTCGTGCCGTCGGGCGACCAGGCGACGGCGTCGTCGGTGCGGAGCCGGGTGTTGAGGTCGCCGGACGCGGCGGCGGCGGGGGACGGCGACGCGGGCAGGGCCTCGCCGCGGCAGTCGCTGGGGAACAGCACCTCGGGCTTGGCGTTCGCCAGGACGGTGGAGATGCGGTAGACGCCGGGGCCGCCGGTGCAGGACAGCGACGCGAAGGCGATCGACTTGCCGTCGGGCGACCAGGAGGCGCCGGACGCGGCGCGGGTGGTGAGCCGGCGCTTGGCGGTGCCGTCGGCCTTCATGGTCCAGAGCTGACCGCCCTTCAGGTACGCCAGTTGCTTGCCGTCGGTGGACCAGCGCGGGCGGTTGTAGCCGCCGTCCTTGGTGAGCCGGGTCTCGGCGGCGCCCTTGCTCACGTACACGTCGCCGGCGCGAACGTAGGCGACCAGGCTGGGCAGCGTGGGCGTCGCCGCGGCCGAGGCGGCGGCCGGCGCGTGGAGCGCACCGGCCGCCATTCCCAGAACCGCCAGAGCCGTCGTGCCCGCGACCTTGATGACTGCCTTCATTACCGAACGCCCCCCGACGTTGTCCCCCGCTTACACCGGAAGACATCGTCGCAACCTGGCTGCACCTAAGGGGTTCCCGCGCCGATACCAAAAATTTTCTGACTAAAGGGACAAGTCAGGCTGCCCACATGGCCGTGAAGGCTGCCGCCTCTCCGGCGAGCCAGCGCTCCACGTCGCCGGGTTTGGTCGCCGGATCGAGGACGTGGCTGACGCCGCGGCGCAGGTCGACGAGCACCGGCGCCGCGTTCGGGAGGATCTGGTCCATGTGCCGGGACATCAGGTGCAGTGTCGCGGTGATCGCCTCGGCGCTCGGCGGGTCCTCGTCGAAGTGCAGGCGGACCGCCTCGCGCCGGCAGTCGGCGTAACGCAACCCGAAATGCGGGTTGATCTTCACGGCCAGCGGGCCGACCGAGGCCAGGGCCTCGCGGGTCTGTGCCAGGCTCACCTGCTCGGGGTCGCCGAGCGAGGCCAGGTAGTGCGCGGCGCCCGCGCTGACCGCGTCGTACAGCGGCTTCCACCGCGGCTTGACCAGGTTGGGCACCTCGGTCAGATAGCTCCCGCGCGTACGGAAAGCGATGTCCGCCTTGAGCGCCTTCACCAGCTGGCCGTGCGGGTTGAAGCCGGACCGGCGCTCGCGCTGACGCCGCAGGCCGCCGACGAACGTGGCCTTGGACGGGCCGGTGCGGGCGACATATCGGGTGAAGCCGAGCATGGTGGCGTAGGGCGGGATCGAGGCGGCCGGTAGGGTGGCAGGCGTCGTCATAGGTGATCTTCCCCCGCAGGTCAGAAGCGGTTTTAGTACACACATACTAATCGACGGGTACGACAATTCCTAACCCTGGGGTGGCCGTCCGCGTACGCATCGTCGATCATGACCGGATGGCACGGATGCGCGTCGACCTCTCGTCCGAGACCCTCGGGCTCAGCACCACGATGACCGTCCTCATGCCGGAGTCGCCGGGGGAGAAGAGGGTCCTCTACCTGCTCCACGGCCTGAGCGACGATGACTCAGCGTGGTCGCGCTTCACCTCGATCGAGCGCTATGCGGCGGAGGCCGGGCTGGCCGTGGTCATGCCCCAGGTGCACCGCAGCTTCTACAGCGACACCGCGTACGGACTGCCGTTCTGGACGTTCCTGAGCGAGGAGCTCCCGCGTACGGTCGAACAGCTCTTCCACGTCTCCACCCGCCGGGCCGACACGTTCGTGGCCGGCCTGAGCATGGGCGGCTACGGCGCCCTGAAGTGGGCGCTGCGACAGCCGGGGCGTTTCGCCGCCGCCGCGTCGCTCTCCGGCGCGCTCGACCTGGCCCGCATCCTGGAACAGGACGACCGCGCGTTCATGCAGGAGCTGAGGAGGCGGTCCTTCCCGGACCGGAGTGTCCGCGGCACCGACGACGACCTGCTGCATCTGATCGAGCGGGCCGACCCGGCGAGCCTGCCGCGGCTGATCATCCGGTGCGGCACCGAGGACCACACCCTGCCCTACAACCACACGGTCGTCGCGGCGCTGGAGGGACGGGGCATCGCGGTGGACAGCGGGTTCGCCCCGGGCGCCCACGAGTGGGGCTACTGGGACCGGACGATCGCGGAGGTGCTGCTACAGCTGCAGCGCTGACGCCATCTTGGCCTGCTCCTCGAGCACCTCGTTCATCCGGGCCTGTACCGCGTCCATCTGCCCGATCGTCTCGCTGGTCGTCAGGATGCCGGAGCTCACCGTACGCGCGCTGTTCTGAATGCCGTTGATCTGCTCGGAGACGCGCTGCGTGGCCTCGGCGGTCTCCCGGGCCAGATCCTTCACCTCGCCGGCGACGACCGCGAAGCCGCGGCCCACCTCGCCCGCCCGGGCCGCCTCGATGGTGGCGTTGAGGGCGAGCAGGTTGGTCTGGTCCGCGATCGACGAGATGATCTTGATGACGTCGCCGATCGCCACCGAGGCCTGGCCCAGCGCCTCCACCTCGTGGGTCATCGCGGACGCCTTGCTGACCGCCTCCTCGGCGACCCGGGTGGCGTCGTCCGACGCGGCGCGCAGCCGGGACACCGTGTCGAGCAGCGCCCGCGCGTTGTCCGCCGACTGCTCCGCGGTCCGCACGATGTCCAGCCGCTGCGACACCAGTTGCTGCACGTTGCGCAGCGCGGACGCCCGCGACTCGGACAACTCGATGTACTCGGTGGTGAAGAAGTCCATCGTGCCGATGATCCGGCCGTGGCTGAGGATCGGGAAGCAGACGCCCGACCGTACGCCCGCCCGCATCGCCGCCGGGCCGCGCACGCAGTCGGTCAACTCCGCCAGGTCCCGCACGAAGACCAGGTCACGGGCCCGCCACGCCCGGCCGGAGAGTCCGACGCCCTCGGCGAAGGTGGCCGCCAGCGTCACCTTGCGGAACTCCTCACCCGCCGACCCCGACTCCTGCTGGAACTTGAGCACCCCGGCGGAGTCGTCGATCTGCCAGTACGACCCGTACGCCCAGCCGAACGCCGTCCGCACCGAGTCGAGCGCCATGCGCAGGGCGGACTGGCTGTCCGTGGACTGGCCCAGCGCGGTCACCACGCTGGTCACCGCGAGCCGGTCGTCGGCCACCTGGCGCAGCTCGGCGGAGGCCAGCACCGTCCACCGGGCCTGCTCGGCGATCCGGGCGATGGAGGCCCATTTCTCCGTACGCGGGCCGTCGATGTAGAGCGGGTCCGGCGAGTAGTACTCCAGCACCGCGATCGACCGGCCGTCCCGGACGACGGGCGTGACGATCGCCGCCGCCATCCCGGCCCGCCCCGCCGCCTGGCATCGCCTGCAGTCGCCGCACTGCTCCATCGCGCCCACGTAGACCGGGCGGCCGCTGCGGAACGCCCGCCCGACCAGGCCGGCGTCCGGCGGGAGCGAGCCGTCGCCACCGCCGCCCGCGCGCACCTCGGTGGCGATCCTGCCGCTCTCGTACTCCAGGTGCAGTTGATTGTCCGGACCCGGCAGCCAGCACGCGCCGTACGCGAATCCGTGTGCCTCGGCGGTGCTGTCGACGGTGATCTTCCACGCCGACTTCTCGTCGGTGGCCGCCGCCAGGTCGACGATCAACTTCTCCAGGCTCTCCACGTCGCGGGGGATCGCGACCGGAGCTTTCTGGCTGTCGCCGGATTGCGAACGGAAGAGAGGCATGCCCTCATAGTCGGACAACCGGTGCCCTACCCGCCCGCGAATGGTCGGATCCCGTCCCGCCTCCACGGCGGCGCGCTACACCTACAGCTAGTTCTCGTTGTCCTTGGACTGCTCGGCCAGGAAGCGCTCGAGCTCCGCCCCCAGCTCATCGGCCGTCGGCAGGTTCGCGCCACCGCCCGCGAGCAGGTTGCTCTCGCGGCCGCGGACGAACGCGTCGTACTGCTGCTCCAGCGACTGCACCAGGCGGGTGGCCTGCTCGTCGTCGGCGACCTGGGTGTCGATCTCCGCACGGACCGCGGTCGCCGCCTCGCGCAGGGCGCCGGTCGGCAGGGCCAGGCCGGTGGTCGAGGACACCGAGTCCAGCAGCAGCTCGGCGGCGGCGGGATAGGTGGTCTGCGCCAGATAGTGCGGCACGTGGGCGGCGTACCCCATCGCGTCGTGCCCGGTCTGTCCCAGCCGGAACTCGATCAGGTTGCCGACACTCGCCGGCACCTGCACCCGCTGCAGCCAGGACTCACGGTCGCCCAGCAGTTCCTTGTCGGTGGCGTGGGCGGTGACGCTGACCGGCCGGGTGTGCGGCACGGCCATGGGGATCGAGTTCAAACCCACCGTCAGGCGTACGCCGAACCGATCGATCAGCCCGGTCACCGCGGCGATGAAGCGCTCCCACTGGACGTCCGGCTCGGGGCCGGCGAGCATCAGGAACTGGGTGCCCATCTCGTCGCGCAGCAGGTGCAGCGCCAGCGACGGCTCCTCGTAGCTCTCCCAGTGGTCCTCCACGAAGATCATGGACGGGCGGCGGGAACGGTAGTCGAGCAGCTGGTCCACGTCGAAGGTGGCGATCACCTGGGAGTCCAGCTTCTCCAGCAGGTGCTCGCGAGAGAGCTGGATCGCGGTGCCCGCGTCCACGAAACCGGTCAGCGCCTGGAGCAGCACAGGCGCCTCCAGCGTCGGCACGTCGCCGGTCAGCTCGTAAAGACCGCTAGGGTCGAGCACGTCGGCCATCCTCCTCGATCGGCTGCACCTCACGCTCGCGCGCGAGACCCCCACGGCAACACCGCGGGGTTACGGAACATTCCAGCACCGAAACTCACGCGTGAGCACACCGGGTCAGGTATTAAGCAGCAACCGTAGCGCCGTCGAGGTGGGATGCGACCTGTTGCGGGGACAGCGGCCGGCTGAAGTGGTATCCCTGGGCGAACCGATACCCCAGCCGGTACAGCGTTTCGGCCTGCTCGGCGGTCTCCACGCCCTCGGCTACGGCCTGCAGATGCAGCCCGTTAGTGATCTGGATCATGGCCGTGGCGATGACCGCCTCCTCCGAGCGGCCGCCGATGCCGTCCACGAACGACTTGTCCACCTTCAGGGTGTCCGCGGGACAGGTACGCAGCAGGCCCAGCGACGAATGCCCGGTGCCGAAGTCGTCCAGCGCCACCTTCACACCCAGCCCCACCAGATTCTGCAACGTGTCCAGCGCCACACCACCGTCGAAGACCGCCGTCTCGGTGACCTCCACGACCACCCGCTCCGGGTCGAAGCCGGTCTCGGCCAGCGCCTCCTTCACGTCCCCGGCGAAGCCCGGTTCCCGCAGCTGACGGGCCGACACGTTGATGCCGATCTCCCGCGGGGCCGCGGCGCCGTACGTCCGGTCCCACTCGGCCGCCTGACGCAGCGCGGTCCGCAGGATCCAGTCGCCCAGCGGCACGATCAGGCCGGTCCGTTCGGCGATCGGGATGAACGTGTCCGGGCCGACGAAACCACGGTCCGGCCGGTGCCAGCGGACCAGCGTCTCCATGCCCGTCCAGTGACCGTCGGGCAGCCGCACGATCGGCTGGTAGACCAGCGTGAACTCGTCGTTGTCCAGGGCCGTGCGCAGGGCGGCGCCCAGCTCGGCGTCGGCCGCCTGGTGCTTCTCCAGCTCGGCGTCGTACACCGCGTGCCGGCCCTTGCCGCGCTCCTTCGCCGCGTACATCGCCAGGTCGGCGCGGCGCAGCAGCTCCTGCGGCTCGGCGTCGGCCCAGCCCTCGGCCAGGCCCACACTGGCGCTGACCAGCAGGTCGTAGCCGAGCGCGTGCACCGGGCGGCGGAGCGCCTCGGTGATCCGGTCCAGCACCTCGGTCGCCTCGGTGCCCCGCAGGCCGTCCAGCAGCAGGCCGAACTCGTCGCCGCCGAGACGGGCCACCAGGTCGTCGCCGCGTACGCACTCCCGCAGCCGCGCCGCGACCACCACCAGCAGAGCGTCACCCACCGCGTGCCCCAGGCGGTCGTTGATCGCCTTGAAGTCGTCCAGGTCGATCAGCGCCAGGCTCATCGCCCGCCGGTCCGACCCGGCCAGCGCCTCGCGGGTGCGCTGCTCGAACAGGGTCCGGTTGGCCAGATCGGTGAGGTGATCGTGGTTGGCCCGGTGCGCGAGCTGCGCCTGGCCGGCGTCCACCCGGCGGAGCAGCCGGTCGTTCTCCAGCAGAGCGTGCACCTGACGCAGCGCCACCAGCGCGGTCAGCAGCACGGCGGCGATCGCCACCACCAGGAATATGCCGCCGGCCGCGGTGCCGACGAAGAGCAGCAGGCCGTCGGTGGCGGCCACCGCGACGTACGGGACGAGGCTGCTGCGCCGGCGCGGGCGGACCTCCGGCGGCACCCCCGCGATCCGGCGCTGCCGGTCCGCGGCGAACGCGGCCACCAGCATCGTCGCCGAGATTGTGACGTGCGAGCTGCTCAGGCCCGGGCGCAGGTCGAAGATCAGCGGGGTCAGGCCACCGCCGGCGGCGCCGACCGCCGCGGCCAGGGCGAGCAGCCGGGTGATCACCCGGTCCAGACCGCCCATCCCGATCATGGAGACCTTGACGAAGGCGAGCGAGCCGCACAGACCCAGAGCGGCAAGGACCACCATGGGTACGACGTTCGGGCCGGCCGCCTCGACACTGCCGAAGGCGTGCGTGATCGCGTACCAGGCGAAGATGCCCGTGGTGATGCCGACCGTGGCCGCGTCCAGCGCGAACCGGGCCGTGTGGTTGATCTCCCGCCGCTGGGCGGTCGGGAGGCGCACCAGCATCCAGATCAGCGACAGGATCGACAGCCCGTACAGCACCGCCGTGGGTATGTCATGCGTCACGCCGTCGAAGGTCGGGTCGACCACCGCGCGGCGAAGATCCCCGACGACCCCGAGCATCACCAGCAGGGGTACGACCGTCAGGTCACGCCACAGCCGCCGGGCGACGCGGTCCCGCCCGCAGACCTTCGCGGTGCGCCACGAGGCACGAGCCAGCATCAGGCAGCTCGCCATGCTCGGGAGCCAGTTGACCCACGGCGGCACAGCCGGCACGTAAACAGTCAGCAGAAACAGCCCGACCGAGATCGCCAGCACTCCGGCCATGGCCATGAGCACGGGAGTAGGGCGGCACCGCTCGACGCGCCGTTCATCTCCCGCCATGTCCGAACTATCGGTCTTCTCGGGCGCGGCATGAGCGTTCACCGCTGTTCGCCATGACCGAGGTTCGCGTGCACGTGCATCCGCACTGCACAATGGTGTGAAGATCCCCTCTCCCCCTCGGAGTGATCTGGTGAGTGAACCGGCAGACACCCAGTCCGCCCTCGACCCCGACGCTGCTGACGACGCGGCCGCCGCGCCGCCCGGCACGCTCTGGGCACGGATGAAGGCAGACCCGCAGTACGCGCCCGAGCACCTGGCCCTGGAGGCGGTGCGCCGGCTCGGCCCGGAAGCGGAACGCTGGGCCGACCGCCAGCGCGGCCTCCAGCCCGGAATCACCGGTGCGGCACTCGCCCAGCAGGCGGCCAGACGTTTCACCACCCACGCCCGCATCTCCGGCGCGGTGTCCGGCGCCACCGGCCTGCCCGGCGCGGTCGTCGACGTCGGCGTGCTCGCCTGGACCCAGGCCCGGATGGTGCTGCACATGGCGGCGGCGTTCGGCCTCGACCCGAACCACGCCGACCGGGCCACCGACCTGCTCGTGTTGCAGAAGGTGCACAAGGTGGCGGAGACGGCACGCCTGGCCCTCGGCGTCGCAGCCGGCCGCGAACGGGCGGCCCGCCTCTTCGCCGGCGCCGCCGACCGCCCGCTCAGCGGCGTCATGCTCCGGCTCGGCATCAAACTCGCCCAGATGGCCGGCATCCGAGCCGCGAAACGCATGTTCGCCAAGGTCATCCCCGGCGCGGCGGTCATCCTCGGCACGTGGGCCAACTCGGCCGCGACCAAAGACCTGGCCCGGCGTACGCGCGAGTACTACGGCCGCCCCGCCATCACTCCCGCGCCCGTCCCGCCCCCGGAAGAGAGCTGACCGCTCCGCGCCTTGTCTCGGCCTTGGTCGTTTCCGCACCCGGGTGGGAACTGAACCGCACTCAGGGGGCGGCCCCCGGTTCCGATCTGAAGCCTCGTGAAGAGGAATCGGGCACTGCTGCTGGCACTGATCGTGCCGGCCTTGCTGTTGTCCGGCTGCGGCCTGATCTCGGGCTCGTCGTCCTCGCCCCCGTCGGGTTCCGCATCCGGCGCCGACGGGCCGAGCTGGATCGTGACGGCCCAGGGCAGCGCGACACCGTCCCCGAAGCCCACCTCCGGCGGTGGCACACCGTCCCCGTCGGTGTCGTTCGGCTTCCTCCCGCGCACCGGCACCACGGCCGCCACCCGCACCCCGACGCCCATCTGCTCCCCGAACGTCTTCAACTTCTCCCGCATCGCCGGCCTGGACGTGACACCGTCAGCCACAGGCGCGACGCTGAGCTGGTACAACATCGGCGGGTACAACCTGGTCGAGTTCCGGTTGTACGCGATCAGCCAGGACCTGAAGGTGGGCGGCCAGCGGGACATCGGCTACACCGTGGTCAAGCCGCGCACGCCTTGCGGCCAGATGAGCGCCTCGCTGGGGAACCTGAGCCCCAAGACCCACTACGTCTTCTCCGTGGACGCCGTGGTGACCCGCCGCAGCGGTGACGGCACGCATTCGGCGACGGTCTTCCGGTCTCCCGCCATCCCTACCCTTTGACGCTTGACTCTTTGACGTTTGGTGCCTTCCGCCCGGGTTTGCGGGTGGTCACCGTGGGGGTCTGGGGCGGGTGCTGGCCCACTGAAACCGTCAGGCTTGATATTTCAGTGGGCCAGCACCCGCCCCAGACCCGACGTGGTCTTTCCGTGTGCGTACCCGCGGCACCTGAGCGGCATCGCCGCCTGTCCGGGTTCAGCGCGCGACGCGGTCAGGCTCTCGCGTGGTGCGCGCCGCCGAATGCGGGCGCGCCGCCGAATGCGGGCGCGCGGGCGGATCGGGAGGGCGTTGTCCGTCTTGCGGGCCGTGACCTTCCTTTCTCAGTCGGCTTTGGCTTCCCAGTCGGCTTTCGGCTTGTCAGTCGGGTTTCGGCTTGTGCCGCGTCGGGAGGCTTGGGTGGGGCGTTGCGAAGAGGCCCACGGCGGTGGACTTCGTTGTGTTGAGGACCATGCCGTCGGTCAGCTGGTCCACGGCGTAGCGGGTGAGGACCGGGGTGGGCGTTGCGCGGGCGGCGAAGGCCAGCGCCCTGGCCGCGGCGGCCGGCACGTGGCGGATCGGGGCGCCCAGCGCGTCGGCTATGACCTGGTCGCGGCGGTAGGTGATCGGGTCGGCGATGTTGTAGGCGCCCGGCGGCCAGGCGTTGGCGATCGCGTCCAGGCAGGCCCGGGCCAGCAGGTTGACCGAGGTCAGGCTCAGAGGGACGTCGGGGCCCGGTAGCCAGACGTGGCCGGCGCGTTGCGCCCGACGCAGGCGGGGCAGCAGGTGTGGGTCGCCTGGGCCGTAGACCGCCCGTGGTCTGAGGATGACGGCGCCGGGCGCCCGGTGTTCCGCGGCTGCCTTGCTCCGGCCGTAGGCCGACCGCTGACCGCCGGTCGGATGGTCCTCGCGCACCGGGACGGGATAGGGGCCTGGCGCGTAGACGCTCGCGCTGCTCACGTGCACGAACGGACGTGAGCCCGCGGCGCCGGCGACCCGCGCGGTGCCGTCCACGTTGACCGCCTGGAACACCCTCTCGGAAGGGCCGGGATCACCCACGGCGGCGGCCAGGTGCACCACGGCATCCACATCGGACAGGTCCGGAGTCTCCGATGCCGCGTCCCATCGGCGGTGTGTACCGACCGGGCCCGGCCGTCTTCCCAGGCAGACGACCTCCCAGCCGCGCCCGGCGGCCATCTGTGCGACGGCTCCGCCGCAGAAGCCGCTCGCTCCGGTGACCGCCACCCGGAAGGTCATCGGGCGCCCGCCGGTCTTTCGGGCCGAGTGGCGTGGCCGTCAGGTAGGTCATCGATCACCGGCCGGACCATCGGGGCAGGCGGCGGCCTGCGGGCAATTGCTGGGCACCCGACGGTCACTCCGGGGGAGGAGGCGGTCGTCGGGCAGGTCATGGGGTGCCTGCCTGGATGACCAGGGTGGCCCAGCTGGGGAGGGCGGAGCGGCAGTCGGGGCGGGCGCGTGTCACGACCGGGCGGTAGGGGGCCAGCGCGGTCAGCCAGTCGGCCATCTGGGTGCGGGCCAGGCGGGCTCCGGGGCAGGCGTGCGGGCCTATGCCGAAGACCAGCTGGCCTGTCTGCGGTGCGGAGGGCGACGCCGGGTCCGGGCCGCTGCGGTGGGCGCCGGCCGCGTGCCGGGCGATGAGCATCAGCCGGTCGCCCGCGTGGACGGGGCAGCCGGGAGGCAGGTCGCCGTCGGCCGCGGCGGCCCTGGGTAGCAGCGGGGTCGGGGCGAGGACGCGCAGCAACTCGTCGGCGAGAGTGGCCGGCTCCGCCGCGGCGGCGTCCCACAGGTTGTCGTCGGCGGCCCACGCGGCCGCCCGGGGGAGAGCCGCGACGGTGGTGTTGATCGCCGCCACCGCGAGCATCGCGTGAAGGCCTGCGTGGTCGCCTCCGTCCGGGGCCACCAGTGCTGTCAGGTGCGAGGCCGTCGTTCTTGCGGCGGCGCGCGCCTGGCCACGGAACAGGCCGGGCAGATGCTCGCGAGCCGTTGCGGCGGCCGCTGCTCGTGCGGCCTGCGCCAGAGCCCACGCAGCACTCTCCTCATGTGCGGTTGTTGCTGGCGCGCGGGGTTGGGTCTTGTCGTCGGCGGACAGCAGGGCCAGGGCCGTTGCGCCGGCTATCTGGGCGGCCAGCGGGACCAGGTCGACCTGCGCACCTGTGGCCAGTGGGCGGAGGCCCTCTTTCATCACATCCGTCCAGAGTGGACGCAAGGTCGCCACGCCGGTGGCGCTCAAGAGGTCGGCGGATGCGCGGCGGGTCTGGCGGTGGGCCTCGCCCTGCTGGTCGAAGAGGGCGCCGGCGGTGGTCAGGGCGCTTACCGCGCCGCCGGTGGTGCCCGCTGCCGTGCGGTCCAGGGGAAGTCTGGTCAGCGCGGCGGTGAAAGCCTCGTCGTCGTGGACCAGGACGGTTCGGCCGAGGCGTAGCACGGGACGGTGGCGGGTTGCCGCCAGCAATGCGAAGAGGAAGGGGTGGGCGGCCAGGTAGACCGCGCGGTCGCGGGTGCGGGCTCTCATCGGGGGCGCCTGCCGTAGAGGCGGTCCAGGTCGGTCGGCGGGCCGGGGGCGGTGAGGGTCGCGGCCAGGGTTGCGGCGGACGCGCGGTCGGGTTTGCGGGAACGGCCGGACAGCGGAATCTCGGTCAGCACCACCGCGTCGGGGCGGGCCGTGCCCATCCGGGACAGCGGGTCGCGGAGGGCGGCGCGGACCTGGGCGGGATCGGCGCCGGGGGCCGGTTGTATCAGGGCGACCACCTTCTCGTCGCCGTCCTCCGCCGGGGTGCCGACGACGACCGCGAGCCAGACGCCGGGGACGTGCAGCGAAGGCTCGTAGAGGCCGGGATAGATGTTCTCGGCGCCGCGCAGGATCATGTCCTTGGCGCGTCCGCCCAGCACGAGCCGGTCACCGATGATGCGGCCGACGTCGCCGGTGGCCACCCGGTCGAACGGCTCCTCGCCCAGATAGCGGTCGGCCGCATTGGCGCCGCGCAGGAGGATTTCGCCCGCGACCGGTGCGTCCGGCGGCGGGACCGGGCGCGACGGTCGGGCGCCTGAGCCGGAAGACGGCGCGTCGCCGGAGGCCGTGGGCGGTGCAGCGCCCAGCCCAGAGAGTGGTGCAGCGCCGGGACCAGGGAGCGGTGCAGCGCCGGGACCAGGGAGCGGTGCGGCGCCGGGACCAGGGAGCGGATCTGTGCCGGGGGTGGGGAACGGTGCGGGGTTGTTGGGGCGGACGGTGGCGGAGACGCCGGGGAGGAGAGCGCCGACGAGGTCGCCCTCGTGGGTGAAGGCGGACTTGTCCGAGGACTCGACGGCGGCTGCGGGGAAGACCTCGGTCAGGGCGTAGACACCCCAGGCCTCGGAGGCGCCTGCGGCTCGGACCGCTCTGAGCAGGGAGGCGCTCACCGGCGCGGATCCACTGTAGACGCGCCCGGCGAAGCGTACGCCGGCGGTCAACGCGGATCTCAGCCGCGGCGGCGTCAGGTAGGTCGCCTGGGGGTCGAGGCGCCGGATCTGTCGCGCCAGCGCGTGGGGCCGCCGGGCCGGCAGCGCTACGGGTGCGCCGGCGGCCAGGGAAGGCAGCAGCACGAAGAACGTTCCGCCCAGCACCGGGCGGCCGGGCCGGGGGCGGACGAGGTCGTGCACGGCGCGCATTCCGGCGGTCAGGCTCGCCCGGGTGTGCACCACGGCGCGGGGGCGGCTGGTCGTCCCCGACGTGAAGACGATCACCGCGTCACCGTCGCCGTCGAAGGCGGGCGGGACCGGGCCGCTCAGAGGCGCCAGGACGGGGGCCGTGCCGGGCAGCCGCCGGCCGATCGTCCGGACGGGAGCGACGGCCGTCAGGTCGGGCAGCGCCAGGTGGGCGCGCCGGGCCAGTGGGGCGGCCCAACCGGCCACGGCCTGCGCGGCGGCGTCGGCCAGCACCAGCCTCGGCTGCGCCGTCGTCAGCCGGGCGAGCAGCACGTCCGGCCCGGCGGTCGGGTCCAGGACCGCGATGCGCAGACCCATCCGGTACGCCGCCAGCATCACCCCGAGCGCACCGGCGCCGGGGCGCACCGCCAGGCCGACGGTGTCACCGGGGACGAGGCCGTGCGCGTGCAGCGCGGTGGCGTACCCGGAGACGAGCCTGCCCAGGTCGGCCCGCGACACGCCCCGCAGAGCGGGCCGGTCGTCTCCCTCGCGTAATCCGCCGAGCAGCTCACTCAACATCCGCGGACCTCCGAAAGGGCGGATCGGCCGGTAAGAGGGCCCGCGCCGCAAAGAGGGCCCGCGCCGGAAGGAAGGAGCGCCGGAAGGAAGGAGTGCGCCCGAGAGAGGGAGCGTGCCGCGAAGAGAGTGCGCGCGGTGGAATGAGGGACGCGCGGCGGAGAAGCGCGCCGGGAATGAGGGAGCGCGGGCGGTGGAAGAGCGGCGGAAGGAGAGCGGCGGTGGATGAGGGCGGGCATCAGCGGGGGTCTGCCGTTCGGAGGCCGCTGCCCTGGTCGAGGTACCAGCGGGCGGTGGCCACGAGGCCGTAGGCGCGGAGGCGGCGGGTGGAGTTCTCGACGACCATGGTGCGGTTGTGGACGATCGACGGGGTGGTGCGGCGTACGCGATTGAGGAACAGGCGGTCGGTGGGTGAGGGGCGGCGGGGCATGCCGCCGCAGGACTCGTAGAGGGTCGCGGTGAGGGCCATGTTGTTGCCGGCGTGATGCGATAGGGGGCCTGGAAGCCCGCCGATCGGTGGGCGGGACGCAGGCGGCCGAACAGGGCGGCCGCCGCGACCAGGGAGGCGAAGAGCGCCCGCCCGAGGACGCCGTGCTCGTCGCGGCGGGCGGTGATGCGGCCGCAGACCATCTGGGCGCCGGCGTCGAGCGACGCACGGGCCGCTGCCAGCCAACCGGGGCGAGGCAGGCAGTCGGCGTCGGTGCGGGCGATGTGCGTTGCGCCGTGCTCTATCGCGTACCGGAAACCGGTGTCGACAGCGCAACCCACCCCTTTCTCGAGCTCGACCAGAACCTCAGCCCCCAGCGACCGGGCGATCTCGCCGGTCGCGTCGGTCGAGCCGTTGTCGACGACCAGCAGGCGGTAGTCCCGGTCGGTCTGTGCCGCCAGGGCCGCCAGGGTGGAGCCGATGCGGGCCGCCTCCTGATAGGCCGGCACCACCACCCACATCACGACGCCTCCCAGATCATCGTCATCAGGCTGACCCCGCCGCCGAGGCCGACCAGCAGTACCTTGTCGCCGGGGCGCAGGTCGTCGCGGATGCGGGCCAGCTGCACGCCCAGCGTGGCCGACGCCATGTTGCCCAGCGACGTGACCGTGATCACCAGTTTGTCCTCCGGCACCCCGGTGACCTCCACGAAACGCTCGAGGTAGGGCATCGTCACCTGGTGGACCAGGACGTGCCGGTAGTCGGCGAAGGTCAGGCCGGCCCGGTGGTTGACCCGCTCGAGCAGGCCGGGCCCGATCTTCTCGAACACGCCGCGCAGGCGGTGGCCGTCGCCGGTGAAGTAGGTGTGCTCGTCGCCGCGGGGGTGCCGGGAGCCGCCGCCGAAGATGCCGCCGACCGGCCAGTGCTCGGAGTGGGTCTCGGTGTCGACGTCGAGGATGCCGCCGGTGGCGACCGGCTCGACCAGGGCGGCCGCGCCGGCGTCGCCGAACGTGTAACCGGCGAACGCCTGCCTGGCCTGGACCAGCCCCTCGATGCGGGGGCGCATGGCCCGGGTCGGTGTCTCGCCGGTGACCACCAGGGCGCGCCGCGCCCGGCCGGACAGGATCATCGACCGGGCCAGGTCGATGCCGTTGAGGAAGCTGTTGCAGGCGTTGGTCACGTCGAGGGCGTGCGCCCGGCCGCCGAGCGCCGCCTGCACCACGTGCGCGGTGGCCGGCTCGACCATGTCGCGGGTGGCCGAGGCGAAGAGCAGCAGGTCGATGTCCAGAATGTCCAGATCGGCCGCGTCGAGCACCTGGCGGGCGGCGCCGACGGCGAGGTCGGAGGCGTACTGCGACGGCGACGCCACGCGCCGGCTGAGGATGCCGGTGGTCTGCTGGAAGAGCCCGGCCGGCAGGGCGACCCCGGCGACCTGGGACTGCAGGTCGGCGGTGGACAGCTCGTGGTCCGGCAGGCAGCCGGCCACGGCCGTGATGCCCACGCGGGCGGGGGTTGATCTCATGCGGGCAAGCCTTCCCGGTAAGGCACCTCTCCGGCATGAGTAAGCAGACCTAAATCTCGGCCCGGAAGTACCGCATAAGCTGTGCGCCATGGAAGGCATCGTCGACACGGTCGTACTGATCGTGATCGCCGTCACGGGGGCCGCGCTGGCCCGGCGGCTGGGGTTCGTCGCGCCCCTGGTTCTGCTGGTCGCGGGGCTCGGGCTGTCCTTCGTGCCCGGTTTGCCGGAGATTCACGTGGAGCCGGAGCTCGTGCTGGTCGGCATCCTTCCCCCGCTGCTCTACGTGGCCGCGCTGCAGACCTCGATCCCCGCCTTCCGCCGGGCGCTGCGGCCGATCATGCTGCTCGCCGTCGGGCTGGTGATCTTCACCGCGCTGATCACCGGTTACCTGCTGCACCTGCTGCTGCCGGACGTGCCGCTGGCCGCCTGTGTCGCGCTCGGCGCCGTGGTGGCACCGCCGGACGCCGTGTCGGCGACCGCGATCGCCCGCCGGATCGGCCTGCCCCGCCGGATCGTCACCCTGCTCGAGGGCGAGAGCCTGCTCAACGACGCGACGGCGCTGGTCATGGTGCGGATCGCCGGTGGCGCGCTGACCGGCACGGCGGTCGGATTCTGGGACATCGGCCGGGACGTCGTCCAGATCGCCGGCGGTGGCCTGGCGCTCGGGTTCGCGGCGGCGGTGCTGGCGGCGTGGTTGCACAAGAAGATCAAGGACCCGCTGCTGGACGACGCCGTGTCCTTGCTCACTCCGTTCGTCGTGGTGGTCATCGCCGAGGAGTTGCACACGTCCAGCGTGGTGGCGGTCGTGGTGACCGGCCTCTACCTCGGCCATCGCATCCCCTACCTGCTGTCGCCGACGTCCCGGCTGCAGATGGAGGCGGTCTGGCGGCTGATCACGTTCCTGCTCGAGGGCGCGGTCTTCCTGATGGTCGGTCTGCAACTCCGTGAGCTGGTCGGCGACCTGGAGACCAGCCTGGTCACCACGGTCCAGGCGACCCTGCTGGTGTTCGGGTCGATCGTGGTGCTGCGGTTCGTCTGGATGTACCCGGCGACGTACCTGGCCAGGCTGATCCCGCGGGTCCGCAGCCGGGAGGAGCGTCCGTCGCCGGCCGGGCCCACCGTGGTGGCCTGGGCCGGGATGCGCGGCGTCGTCACGCTCGCGGCGGTGCTGACGCTGCCGTCGGTGGAGGAGGTGCCCGGGGGCTACCCACGTGACCTGTTCGTCTTCGTGGCCTTCGCGATCATCGTGCTCACCCTGCTGATCCAGGGCACCACGCTGCCGTTCCTGGCAAACCGTCTGGGCGTACGCGAGGACACCAGCACCGCTGACGCGCTGGCGGAGGCGGCCGTGCAGAACCGGGCCAGCCGGGCGGCCCTGGAGGCGTTGGAGGAGAATGTCGACGGCGCGCCCGTCTCCGTGGTCGAGCGGCTGCGGGCGATCGCCGAGAACCGGAACAATGGCGCGTGGGAACGGTTGGGCAGTCAGGAGCAGGAAACGCCGTCCGCGGCGTACAGCAGGCTCCGGCGCGAGATGATCATCGCGGAGCGGCACGTCTTCAAGATCGCCCGGAACGAGGGGCGCATCCCGGAAGAGGTGCTGACCCGCGCTCAGCGCGATCTGGACCTGGAAGAGTCCCAGCTGAACCGGAGTGACGATTGATCTGCCAGCACCTCAAGGACGCCGCGGACCCGGCGCCTCAGACCCCGTTCGAGCAGGGCTGCCCGCAGTGCGTCGAGGGCGGCTTCACCGACTGGGTGCACCTGCGGCTCTGCCTGAACTGCGGTCTGGTGGCGTGCTGTGACTCGTCGCCGCGCCGCCACATGAGCAAGCACTGGGAGCAAGAGGGCCACCCCGTGATGCGCAGTTTCGAGCCCGGCGAGTCCTGGCGCTGGTGTTTCGAGGACGACGTTATCGGATAGCTGTCCCTCGTCCCGGTCGGAGAACGGACCGCAGCGCGGGTTTGTCGTACGCCTGGGTGAGAATGTCTGTGGCAAGGCGAGTCGGCACACAAGGAGCGCGCACATGCAGGTTTGGCCTGGTCACCGGTACCCCTTAGGTGCCACGTACGACGGGACCGGCACGAACTTCGCGATCTTCTCCGAGGTGGCAGAGGCAGTCGAGCTCTGCCTCTTCGACCCCTCGGGCAACGAGCGCAAGGTCCAGCTGCACGAGCAGGACGCTTTCGTCTGGCACGCCTACCTGCCGGGGGTCGAGCCCGGCCAGCGGTACGGCTATCGCGTCTACGGGCCCTACGACCCGCACCGCGGGTTGCGCTGCAATCCGCACAAGCTGCTGCTCGACCCGTACGCGAGGGCGGTCGACTCGGACATCGACTGGCATCCGTCGCTGTACGCGTACGACTTCGACAACCCGGACGAGATGTCGGATCTCGACTCGGCGCCGCACATGGCCAAGGGCGTGGTGGTCAACCCGTACTTCGACTGGGGCAACGACCGCCGGCCGGACATCCCGTACCACCACTCGGTGATCTACGAGACGCACGTCAAGGGCTTGACCGAGCGCCACCCGGACGTCCCCAGGGACTTGCGCGGGACGTACGCGGCCATCGGCCACCCGGCGATCATCGAGCATCTGAAGAGCCTGGGCGTGACCGCGGTCGAGCTCATGCCGGTGCACCAGTTCGTGCACGACAACCGGCTGGTCGATCTGGGCCTGCGCAACTACTGGGGCTACAACACGCTGGGCTTCTTCGCGCCTTACCACGGCTATTCCGCGATGGGCGCGCTCGGCCAGCAGACCCAGGAGTTCCGGGGCATGGTCAAGGCGCTGCACGCGGCCGGGATGGAGGTGATCCTGGACGTCGTCTACAACCACACGGCGGAGGGCAACCACCTCGGCCCGACGATGAGCCTCAAGGGCATCGACAACCGTACCTACTACCGCCTCGTGGACGATCAGCCGCTGTTCTACATGGACTACACGGGTACGGGTAACAGCCTGAACGTCCGCAGCCCGCAGAGCCTCCAGCTGATCATGGACTCGCTGCGGTACTGGGTGACCGAGATGCACGTGGACGGCTTCCGGTTCGACCTGGCCTCCACGCTGGCCCGTGAGTTCTACGACGTCGACCGGCTGTCCACGTTCTTCGAGGTGGTCCAGCAGGACCCGGTGGTCGGCCAGGTCAAGCTGATCGCCGAGCCGTGGGATGTCGGCCCGGGCGGTTACCAGGTGGGCAACTTCCCGCCGAACTGGACGGAGTGGAACGGCAAGTACCGCGACACGGTCCGCGACTTCTGGCGCGGCGAGCCGGCCACGCTGGCCGAGTTCGCGTCGCGCATCACCGGGTCCGCCGACCTCTACCAGGACGACGGCCGCAAGCCCTTCCACTCGATCAACTTCGTCACCGCCCACGACGGCTTCACGCTCAACGACCTGGTCTCGTACAACGACAAGCACAACGAGGCCAACGGCGAGGAGAACCGGGACGGCGAGAGCCACAACCGGTCGTGGAACTCCGGCGTCGAGGGCCCGACCGACGACCCGCAGGTGCTCGCGCTGCGTGCCCGGCAGCGCCGCAACTTCCTGGCGACGCTGCTGCTCAGCCAGGGCGTGCCGATGATCTCGCACGGCGACGAGCTGGGCCGCACCCAGGGCGGCAACAACAACGCGTACTGCCAGGACTCGGAGATCGCCTGGATCGACTGGGAGAACGCGGACGAGCAGCTGCTCGAGTTCTCCCGCCGGTTGACCGCGTTCCGGCACCGCCACCAGGTGTTCCAGCGCCGCCGGTTCTTCACCGGGCTGCCGGTGACCGCGCGCGGCGGCGGCGATCCGCTGCCCGACCTGGCCTGGTTCACCCCGGACGGCCGGCAGATGACCGGCGACGACTGGGGTAACGATTTCGGCCGGGCGGTCGCCCTGTTCGTCAACGGCGAGGGCATCCGCGAGCGCGGGCAGTACGGGCAGCGTCACGTGGACAGCTCGTTCCTGCTGTGCTTCAACGCACATGATGCCCCGATCGAGTTCGCCACGCCCCCGGCTGAATATGGCGAGAAGTGGGAAAGGGTTATCGAGACGGCCGAGCCGTCGCCGGACCGGCCTGCCGTGGTCGAGGCCGGCGGCACCATCCTCGTGCCGGACCGCTCGCTCATCGTTTTGGACAGGACGGTTTGATGACCCCTACCGGCACCTATCGCGTCCAGGTACGTCCCGATTTCCCGTTGAAGAGCACCGCCGAACTCGCCGATTACCTGGCCGACCTGGGTGTCAGTCATCTGTACACCGCGCCGCTGCTGACCGCGGCGCCCGGCTCGGAGCACGGCTACGACGTTGTCGATCACGCAAGGGTCAACCCGGCGATCGGCGGCGAGGAGGGCCGCCTCGCGCTGAACAAGGCGCTGGAGGCGGCCGGGCTGGGCCTGGTCGTCGACATCGTGCCGAACCACGCCGGGGTGGCCGTGCCCGCCGCCAACCCGTCCTGGTGGGACGTCCTCAAGAACGGCACGGATTCCGCGTACGCGAGCTGGTACGACATCGACTTCGATCGCGGGCGCATCCTGATCCCGGTGCTGGCCGACGACCCGGCGGCGCTCGACGAGTTGCGCGTCGAGGACGGGGAGCTGCGCTACTACGACAAGCGCTACCCGATCGCCGACGGGACCGGCGAGGGCACGCCGCGTGAGGTGCACGACCGGCAGCACTACGAGCTGGTCAACTGGACGCGCGGCGACACCGACCTGACCTACCGGCGGTTCTTCGCGATCACCGACCTGGCCGGCCTGCGCGTCGAGGACCCGGCGGTCTTCGAGGCCACCCACGCCGAGGTGCTGCGCTGGGTCACGGAGGGCTCGGTGCAGGGCATCCGGGTCGACCACCCGGACGGGCTGCGCGACCCCGGGCAGTACTTCGAGCGGCTGCGCGACGCGGCGCCGGAGGCCTGGCTGGTGGTGGAGAAGATCCTGGAGCCGGGGGAGAGCCTGCCCGCCTGGCCGATCGCCGGCACCACCGGGTACGACGTGATGGCCGAGGTCTGCGGCGTCTTCGTCGACGGTTCCACGGAGGCGTTCTTCGACACCCTCGACCATCACCTGACCGGCGGCGACCGGACCTGGCAGGACCTGGTCCACGAGACCAAACTGCACGTGGCGACGACGATGCTCGCCGCCGAGCTCGGGCGGATGGCCAGGCTCGTACCCGAGATCGAGAGCGCGCCTCGCGCCCTGGCCGAGCTGGCCGCCTGTTTCCCGGTCTACCGCTCCTACCTCCCGGACGGCTCCCGGCACCTGGCCAGGGCCCGCTCCGAGGCGGGTCGGCGACGGCCCGCCCTCATTCCCGACCTGGACGCGCTGACCGGCCGGCTGCGCAACCCGGACGACGAGCTGGCCATCCGGTTCCAGCAGTTCACCGGCGCGGTCATGGCCAAGGGCGTGGAGGACACCGCGTTCTACCGCTGGACCAGGTTCACCGCGCGCAACGAGGTGGGCAACGACCCGGCCAAGTTCGGTGTCTCCACCGACGAGTTCCACGAGTGCGCCGGCGAGCGCGGCCGCACCTGGCCCGAGGCGATGACCAGCCTGTCCACCCACGACACCAAGCGCAGCGAGGACGTCCGGGCCAGGCTCGCGGTGCTCGCCGAGCTGCCCGGCGACTGGACCGAGCTGGTGCGCCGCTGGGTGCGGATCAACCCTCTGCCCGACCCGTCGCTGGCCCATCTGGTCTGGCAGGCCGCGGTGGGTGCGTGGCCGATCTCACGGGAGAGACTTCACGCGTACGCGGTGAAGGCCGCGCGCGAGGCCGCAGCCTCGACCACGTGGACCCGCCCCGACGAGGGTTTCGAGACGGCGTTGCGCGCGATGGTCGACCGGATCTACGACGACCCCGCGCTGCACGACGAGGTGGCCCGGTTCGCCGCCACGATCACGGCGCCGGGCTGGTCCAACTCGCTGGGCCAGAAACTCGTGCAGCTGACCATGCCCGGGGTGCCCGACGTCTACCAGGGCTCCGAGCTGTGGGACCTGTCGCTGGTCGACCCGGACAACCGCCGCCCGGTGGACTTCGCCGCGCGGCGCGAGCTGCTGGCCCGGCTGGACGACGGGTGGCTGCCGCCGGTGGACGAGACCGGCGCGGCCAAGCTGCTGGTCACCAGCCGTGCACTGCGGCTGCGGCGGCGCCGGCCGGAACTGTTCGACGGCTACCGCCCGGTCTTCGCGGAGGGCCGGCTCGGCGAGCACGTGCTGGCCTTCGACCGGGGCGGCGCGGTGACCGTGGCCACCCGGCTGCCGGTCGGATTGTCACGCCACGGCGGGTGGCAGGACACCACCTTGTCACTGCGGGGCAACACCTGGACGGAAGTATTGACGAACACGGTGTACGGCGGTGACCGCCTGGCCGTGGCCGACCTTCTCGACACGTACCCGGTGGCATTGCTGGTGAAGGAATCATGACCGTCTTCGAAGTGTGGGCGCCCGAGAAGGACGCCGTCCAGGTGCTGGTCGCGGGCAGTCGCCGGCCGATGGAGCGGGACGACGACGGCTGGTGGCGCCTCGACGTGCCCGAGGCCGGGCCGGGCACCGACTACGCGTACGTATTGCCGGATGACGACACGCCGCTACCCGACCCGCGGTCGCTGTGGCAGCCTGAGGGCGTGCACGGACCCAGCCGGGTTTACGACCATTCGTCCTTCGACTGGTCGGACGGCGCCTGGACCGGCCGCCAGCTGCCGGGTTCCGTCCTGTACGAGATGCACGTCGGTACCTTCACCCCCGAGGGCACCTTCGACGCCGCCATCGAGCGTCTGGACCACCTCGTCGACCTCGGCGTCGACCTGGTCGAGCTGCTGCCGGTCAACTCGTTCAACGGCGAGTACAACTGGGGCTACGACGGCGTCTGCTGGTTCGCGCCGCACGAGGCGTACGGCGGCCCGGACGCTCTGAAGCGCTTCGTCGACGCCGCCCACGGCAAAGGCCTCGGCGTGCTGCTCGACGTCGTCTACAACCACTTCGGCCCGAGCGGGGCGTACGCGCCGAGGTTCGCGCCCTACCTGCACACCGCCGCCAGCAACCCGTGGGGCGCCGCGGTCAACCTGGACGGGCCGCTCTCCGACGGCGTCCGGCGGTACATCGTCGACAGTATGATCGGCTGGCTTCGCGACTACCACGTGGACGGTCTGCGCCTCGACGCCGTGCACGCGTTCGTCGACGAGACCGCGATCCACCTGCTCGAGGACATGGCGATCGAGGTGGAGGGCCTCTCCACCCACCTGGGCCGGCCGCTGTCGCTGATCGCCGAGTCCGACCTGAACGACCCGACCCTGATCACCCCGCGCGAGGCGGGCGGCTTCGGCCTGACCGCCCAGTGGGACGACGACGTGCATCACGTGCTGCACGCGCTGCTGACTGGCGAGCGGCAGGGCTACTACGGCGACTTCGGCTCGCTGGAAAGCCTGGAGGCCGTGCTGACCGGGGCGTTCTTCCACGCCGGGACGTGGTCCAGCTTCCGCCGCCGCCGCCACGGCCGCACGGTCGACCGGCAGACGACCGCCGGGCACCGCTTCGTCGCGTACCTGCAGAACCACGACCAGATCGGCAACCGGGCGGTGGGTGACCGGATCTCCGCGACCCTGTCGCCGGGCCTGCTGAAATGCGGGGCGACGCTGCTGTTCACGTCGCCGTTCACGCCGATGCTGTTCATGGGTGAGGAGTGGGCGGCCAGCAACCCGTGGCAGTTCTTCACCAGTCACCCCGAGCCCGAGCTCGCCGCCGCGGTGCGGAACGGGCGGCGCAGCGAGTTCGCCACCCACGGCTGGGACGCGACGGACGTGCCCGACCCGCAGGACCCGGCGACCTTCGCCCGCTCCAAGCTGGACTGGTCCGAGCTCGGCAAGCCCGGCCACGAGGAGATCCTCGATCTCTACAAGCGGCTGATCGCGCTGCGGCGCGCCTACGCCGACCTGTCCGACCCGCGCCTGGACCGGGTCGAGGTCCAGCACGGCGACCAGTACGTGGTGATGCGCCGCGGGCGTTGCGCGGTGGCGGTCAACCTGGCGCCGGTCGCGCAGACCCTGCACCTGCCGGCCGTGCCGTCCAAGGTGCTCGTCGCCACCGAGCCCGGGGTGGTGCTCCAGCGCGACCGGGTCGAGCTGCCTGCCGAGTCCGCCGTGGTGGTCTACGGCCGCTGACGGACTGAGCCGGGGTTCGGGTCGCCCGGCCGGGTGACGCGGCCGCGCGGGTGCGGCGGCCCGGGTGCCGCCGTGGCGTGTCGAGCCGGGGTGGGTCGAGCCGGGGTGGGTCGAGCCGGGACCTGGCCCGGCCAGGCGCACCCGGCGATGCTCGGCGCCGGGGTGACGCCGCGGGTGGGTGGAGCCGGGACCTGGGTCGGCCAGGCGCATGCCGCGATGATCGGCGCCGGGGTGACGCCGCGGGTGGGTGGAGCCGGGACCGGGGTCGGTCAGGCGCACGCGGCGATGATCGGCGCCGGGGTGACGCCGGGACGTGTCGTGCCGGGCGGGGTTGCCGCGGGCGCTGATGGGCTGAGCGGACGGTGACCCGGGGTGGGATGCCGGGATGTCGCACCCATGCGCCACGATGGCTCCATGTCGTCATCGCGCAGGCACTTGCCGTCGTGGCTCGGGGGGCACAGCCACGGCCACAAGCGGACGCGGAAGAAGAAGCGGGACTGGACTCCCGACTGCGGCTTCTGCGACTGCGACCTGCCCTGCTGCGACTTCGGCCTGCTCTCCACCTCGCTGCTGCTGGCCGCCCGGACGCCGATGTCCGAGCGGGCCGCCACCACGGCCATCCGGGGCTACCGGCGCTTCCTCTCGCCGCGGGTGCCGGTGCGGTGCCGCTTCGAGCCGTCCTGTTCCGCGTACGCGCTGGAGGCGGTGAACCGGCACGGAACGCGCGCCGGGCTCCGCCTCGCCGCCGCCCGGCTGCGTCGCTGCCGCCCGGGTGTGCCGTACGGAACGCATGATCCTGTCCCACACGACCGCTGAGGAGGCGTGCTTTGGGTGACCCGAGCCGCCGGATCTGGCCGCCCCGACTCCGGGGCGATCAGCACGTCGAGACCACTGACGATCTGCTCGCCGACCCCTTCCCGACGGAACCGCCGACGTTGGCGGAGCCGGAGTCCGTCGCTGCGCCGCCGCCGCGGCTCACGCTGGCCGCGGTGCGTCTCGCCGCGCTTGGCCTGGCCCTGGTGCTGACCATCGGGATCACCATGGCCCGGCTGTTCGTCGGCGGGCCGCCGTCGATCGAGGAGCTGCGGGCGACGGCGGGGGTGGACGGCTGGTCGACGCTCGTGATCGGGGTCAAGGATGATCAGCCGGGCACGGCGTTCCGGGACCCGGCCACGGGCATCTGGTCCGGGTTCGACATCGACGTCGCCTACATGGTCGCCGAGGATCTGGGGTTCCGCCGCAGCGAGGTGCGCTTCTACGGGCTGGAGAGTGAGGACCGGGCCCGGATGCAGGCGACCGATCTGCGCGGCGAGCGGGTGCCGGTGCAGATGGTCATCGCCAGCTACAGCATCACGCCCGACCGGGAGGCACGGGACGAGGTTACTTTCTCCCAGTCCTACCTCTACACCGAGCAGTCGGTGCTCACCCTGGCAGGTCACTCGAAGGTGTCCGCGCTGGAGGACTTCCGCGGTAAGAAGGTCTGCTCACTGTCCACTGCGACCAGTGTCAGCGCCCCGGAGAAGGCCGGCGCGGCCGTGCACCAGCGCAACCGGATCAGCGAGTGCGTGGAGGAGCTGCGGGAGGGCAAGGTCGAGGCCGTCTCCACCGACGCGGCGATCCTGGCCGGGTACAAGGCGAAGTACCCGAAGGAGTTCGCGCACTGGGACCTCGGCCTGGACACCACCGAACGCTGGGGCGTCAACGTCGGGCAGAACCAGGCGTTGAAGACGCTGGTCGATCTCACCTTCTACCGGTCGCTCAAGGATCCGAGCGACAACCGCTGGGAGGACGCCTTCCAGCGTAACTTCCTGTCCGAGGCCCCGGCCAACAATCGGCCGGTGAACGCGGTGAACACGCCGATCGCGCAGGGCCAGCAGCCCGACGTGGTGAAACCGGACGTGCGTGAGCAGCCGTGGGAGCGGGACATCCCATGACCGACATCTACGTCAAGGACGGCGGGATCGCGCCCCGGCGCCGGCGGGCGCAACTCAACTGGCTGCTCACCGCGCTGCCCGCGTTCCCGCTGGTCCTGCTCGTGCTGCGGGTCTGGTACCTGAGCCGGCAGGACCTGCCGACCATGCTGCTGCTGGTGCAGTACATCAGCCCGCTCGGCATGATCAGCGCGCTCGGCATCACGCTGATCTGGGCGGTGCCCGCGGTCATCCTGGTGCTCCGGGTGCTCGGCGGGATCCTGCTGGTCAGCGCGCCCGCCGAGGCCGGCCGGTCGCTGCTCGCGGTGACCGCGCTGCGGATGCCGGACTGGGTGGTGCTGCTCGCCGCCGGGCTGGCCGGGCTCACCTGGCAGCTTCGGCTGCTGCCGGTGCTGTTCATGCTCGTCGTCGCGATCATGGGGCTGACCGCGGTGCAGCGGTTCCAGGCCGACCGGTGGCTGATCCCCTGGGTGACGCTGGGCGTACCCGTCCTGGTCGGAATCCTGGTCCTGATCTTCATGGCGCCGGGCATCCGGGACGCCGTGGCCGTCGGGGAGTACGACACCGCGTTGCTGCTCGGCGTACCCCCGCTGTTGGGTCCTCTCCTCACCGGGCCCGTGCCCGACCGTGCCGCGCGTTTCGCCACCCATTGGCCCGCCGTGGTCGCGGCCCTGGTCGCACCGCTCGTCGTCGGGCTGCTCTTCCTCCGGGCGCCGGTCCTGCCGAACAGCGCGGTGGAGATCGGGCCTGCCGGCGGGCCGGTCACCGACGTGGTCCGCGGGCAGCTGATCGCGGTCGACGACACCTCGACCACCGTGCTGGACCGGGGCGGGCAGGTCACCTTCCTGCCCAACGACCGGGTCCGGTCCAAGACGTTGTGCCCCGAGCCGGTGCACGGGCCGGACAGCGTCGTGGTGGTCCGCGGCTGGGCCGCCGAGGCCTCCGCACTCACCTGGGTGGCACCCACCAGACGTGTCACCGAGATCGATCAGCGGTGCCTGGGCAGGCCGCTTTCGCCCAGCTGACAACGTTTTCCTGGGCGGCATCTGCGGCGCGCCGCCCACCGGCTAGAGACACGGTGGACATGACCTGGCAAGCTCTCGCCATGACCTTGCACTTGCGGTGGGCCGCCGTAACCGACCAAGGCCGCGTTCGGAGCAACAACCAGGACGCGTTCTACGCCGGTGAACGCCTCCTCGTGGTTGCCGACGGCATGGGTGGGATGGCCGCCGGAGACGTGGCCAGCCGCCTCGCGGTGGACGCCATGGTTTCGCTCGATGTCGCGATCGACAACGAGGATCAGATGGACGCGCTGCACAAGGCGCTCGAGGTGGCCAACGGGCGGATCGCCGAGACGGTCGCCGGTGACGCCACCCTGCAGGGCATGGGCACCACGCTCACCGCGGTCATCTTCTCCGGCGACCGGGCGGCGCTCGCGCACGTCGGCGACTCCCGGGCGTACCTGCTGCGCGACGGACGGCTCAACCAGCTCACCAAGGACGACACGTACGTGCAGATGCTCGTCGACCAGGGCCTGATCCGGCCCGAGGAGGCGGCCGGGCACCCGCGGCGGGCGGTGGTCACCCAGGCGTTGCAGGGCGAGCCGGTCAGCCCCTCGTACGTGATCGTGGAACCGCAGCCGGGCGACCGCTGGCTGCTCTGCAGCGACGGCCTCACCACCGTCGTGTCGCCGGAGCACATCGAGGCCGAGCTGCTCCGGGTGCCCGATCCGCAGGCCTGCTGCGAGCGGCTGCTGGATCTCGCGCTGGAGGGCGGCGGCCCGGACAACATCACCGTCATCGTCGGCGACCTGGTCAGCGAGTAAGGTCTGGCCTGATCCGAGGGCGGTCACCGGACGTCCGGTTGGTGGTGATGACGACGGCACGGCTAGGCACGGCGCGGCTGCTGCCGGCGACGCTGGCGCTGGTCGGCGTGCTCGTCGCGGCCGGTGAATACGTCGTGCCCGCCGGTGACGGCCGCCGGATCTACTACGTCGTCGCGCAGCTTCTCGCCGGCGCCGGCGCCGCGGTGGTCTGCCTGCGCATGGCCGGGCGGCGCGAGCACACCGGGCGGCGCTGGCGACTGCTGGTCGGCGCCGGGCTGGCCGGCTGGAGCGTGATGCGGCTGTGGTGGCTGATCCGCGGCTTCGACGGCCCCGCCTCCCTGGGCCCCGGTGACGCCGGCTTCCTGGTGCTGCCCGCGCTGATCTTCACCTCCCTGCTGATCGGCGCCGCCGCCCTGCCCCGGCCGGTGCCCCTGCCCGGGCGGCGTGACCTGGTCATCCTGGTGATCGACAGTGTGCTGATCGCCGGGTCGCTGATCGCGCTGGTCTGGTCACTGGTGCCCGGCCGGGTGTTCGAGCAGGCCGGGCGCACGCCGCCGGTGCTGGCCGTCGCGTACCCGATCGCCGATCTGGTCCTGGCCGTGATGGCCGTGCTGCTGCTGATGATGCGGCAGGGCGGCGGCGCGGTCCGGCGGCAGCTGCAGCTGACCTGCGCGGCGCTGGTCGCCTTCGGCGTCTCCGACGCGGTGCGCCTGCACGACCCCGGGGCCGACGGGCTCAACCCGGTCGCGGCGGCCGGTTACCTGCTCGGCCCGGCGCTGCTCGCGCTGGCCGCGCTCGCTCCCGGCGCGGTGCCCGGCGACCTGAAGCTGGCGCACCGGGAACGGGACTGGCTGCATCTGCTGCTGCCCTACGTCCCGGTGGTGGCGACCGGCGTGGTGATCGCGGTACGCACCGGCACCGGCGGCCGCCTGACGTCGTTCGAGGCGTACCTGGGATGGCTGGGTCTGGGTCTGGTGGTGGCCCGGCAGATGTTCACGATCGTGGACAACCTGGTGCTGCTGTCCCGGGTCACCGAGGGGCAGCGGCGGATGCGGCACCAGGCCTACCACGACCCGCTGACCGGGCTGGGCAACCGGGCGATCTTCCGGGAACGCCTGGACGCCGCGCTGGAGGACCGCCGCCTGCACGACCGGCCGGTGGCGTTGCTCTTCGCCGACCTGGACGACTTCAAGCTGATCAACGACAGCTTCGGGCATGCGATGGGCGACCGCCTGCTGCACGCGATCGGCGAACGGTTGCTCGCGGTCGTCCCCTCCGGCGACCTGGTGGCCCGGCTGGGCGGCGACGAGTTCGCGGTGCTGCTCGAGCACCGCGCGGCCGACGCCGAGCTGATCGGCGACCGGATGCTCGGCGCGCTGCGCGAACCGTTCCACATCGACGGGCACACCATCGGCGTCGGCGCCAGCATCGGCCTGGTCGTGCCCGAGCCGGGCGACCGGGACCTGACCGCCGACATCCTGTTGCGCCGGGCCGACGCCGCGATGTACGCGAGCAAGCGCCGCGGCAAGGGAACGGTGGCGAGGTACGCGGGCGGGGCGGACGGCGGCCCGCACGCCGACCTCCCGCACCAGCTGGCGCAGGCCCTGGCGGGCGATCCGGCGGCGGCCGGGTTCGAGGTGTACTACCAGCCGATCGTCCGCTTCGCCGACGGCGCGACCGTGGCCGTCGAGGCGCTGGCCCGATGGAACGACCCGGTGGCCGGCCTGGTCGACCCGGACGTCTTCGTCACCGTGGCCGAGCGCACCGGCCTGGTCGGGGCGATCGACGACTTCGTGCTCGACCGGGCGTGCGCGGACGCGGCGACGCTCGCCAACATCTACGGCCGCCCGATCGACGTGCACGTCAACGTGTCGGCCGCCCGGCTCGGCCAGCAGGGCCTGGAGTCGGCGGTGCTGGCCGCCCTGGAACGGCACGCCGTCCGGCCGTCCCGCCTCGTCGTGGAGATCACCGAGACCCGCCGGATTCCCGACCTGCCGCGGGCCATCGAGGTTCTCACCCGGCTCCGGACCGCGGGGGTACGCCTGGCGCTGGACGACTTCGGCAGCGGCTACAACGCGCTGGCGCAACTGCACTCGCTGCCCGTCGACATCGTCAAGCTGGACGCGACCCTGACCGACGTCGACGTCTCGCCGGACCGGGCGGAGGCGTTGTGCCGCTCGGTGCTGGCGATCTGCGAGTCGCTGGGTCTCATGGTGGTCGCCGAGGGGATCGAGACGGTGACCCGGGCGCACGCGATGGCGGATCTGGGATGCCCGCTCGGGCAGGGATACCTCTTCGGCCAGCCGGTGCCACCGCAGCGGCTGGGGGCGGCGGTCATCCCGGCTCAGGTGAACAGGGCCGCCCACGTCGCCCCGGCGCATCGGGCCGCGCGTCGATGACCGCCTAGCCTCCTAGGATGCGGTAGGGGTTGCTTCCCGGAGCGGGTTCGTAGACTGGGCCAGTGACCGTGGCGGATGACAGGCTGATGCTTCCGGCGCGCCTGGCCGCCGTCCGCCGCAGCGGGTTGCTCGACACGGGCGCCGAGGAGCCGTTCGACCGGCTGACCAGGCTCGCCTGTGAGCTGCTGGGCAGCCCGTTCGGTTTCGTCACGATCGTCGACGACCGGCGCTCGTTCTGGAAGAGCTGCGTCGGGACGACCAGCTCCGAGGTCGCCGACCGGCAGAACCCGGTCGGGGAGTCGTTCTGCCAGTACGTCATCGCCGCCGACGGGCCGATCGTGATCGACGACGCCCGCCTGAACCCGATGACGCGGGACAACCCGTCGATCCATTCGATGGGCGTGATCGCCTGGGCCGGTTTCCCCGTCAGGTCACTCGACGGGTACGTCCTCGGCACGTTCTGCGTCGTCGACAACGCTCCGCGCCGCTGGAGCGCCCAGGACCTCCGCACGTTGGAGGTGCTCGCCCAGGCCGCCGGCGGCGAGGCCGGACTGCGGATCAGAGCCGAGGAGGCCTTGCAGGAGGCCGCCCGGGCCCGGACCGCCGCCGCCGAGTACGAGCAGCTCGCGCGCACCCTGCAGGAGAGCCTGCTGCCCCGCGAACTGCCCGTCGTCGACGGCCTCGACATCGCGGCCGCCTACCAGCTCGCCGGCGGCGACGTCCTCGGCGACTTCTACGACCTCGTCCAGACACCGACGGGATGGGCGGTGTTCCTCGGCGACGTCGCCGGCAAGGGAGCGCACGCGGCCCGGACCGCCGGGCTGGCCCGGTACACCCTGCGGGCCGGCGCCGCGCGAGCGACCTCCCCGGCGATCGTGCTCACCGAGCTCGACGCCGCCCTGCACCGCTGGTTCGCCGAGACCGACGTGCCCGGGTTCGTCACCGTCGCCTACGTCGCGATCCGCCCGAACGACAACGGGTTCGGCATCCGGATCTGCGCCGCCGGTCACCCCACCGCGGTCATCCGCCGCCGGGACGGCGCGCTCGAACCCGTCGGGCAGACGTCCAGCCCGCTGGGCATCCTCCCCAAACTGTCACTGGCCATCCAGGACGCCGCCCTGCGTCCCGGCGACAGCTTGATCCTCTGCACGAACGCCGTTCTCGCGCGGGCGGCGTCGGATCTCGTTCCGTTCGGCGATGTCCTGGCCGAGACGCTCACCGCGGACGCACGGGACACCGCGAACGCGATCATCCGGCGGGCTTCGGCCGGCAGCGGCCGTGATGTCCGCGATGACATGGTCGCGGTCACCATCCGCGTGCCGGACAGCCCGGTCAGCTGACCCAGGTGCCGGGCGACGTGATGGTCGGGCCGGGCGAGAGCAGGTTGAGCGTCTTGACCCTCAGGCGTGCCGTCACAGCGAGGCCGCGAACTGCTGGGCGGGCCTCGACCAGGCGTGCGGGTCGAGGAAGGGGGAATCCGTGGGCGCCACGCAGTTCGAGGAGGTGGGCCCGGGTGCACTCGCCGAGGGCGCGGACGCCGGGCAGCAGGCCGGAATCCGTCAGGTGGGTCTGACCAACGGTCCGGCCCGGATCGGCTATTCGGCCGCGACCGTCGCCACGTAGACGGTGTTGGCGGACGTGCCCCCGGTCAGCGGGTTGGCGAAGGTCACCACGTGAGCGGTCGCCGTGGCGAAACCCTGCCGCAGCAAGGCCAGGAACGACTCGTCGGGTGCGTCGTCGGACCACAGCCCGAACGCCCCGCCCGGGCGCAGGCGGCCCGCCAGCCGGGCCAGACCGGTTGCGGTGTAGAGGTCCGCGTGGGTGGCGTCCAGGACGTTGACGGGTGAGTGGTCGATGTCGAGCAGGATCGCGTCGAAGCGGCGGTCCGGGGCGGCCGGGTCGAAGCCCGTGCCGTCGCGCAGCAGCGCGAAGAAGTCGCCCTCCAGCAGCGTGGTGCGGGGATCGGTGGTGAGAGTGCCCGCCTCCGGGAGGAGTTCGCGGCGGTGCCAGTCGATCACCGGGGCCAGCGCCTCGACCACGGTCAGGGAACGGACCCGATCGTCGGTCAGGGCGGTGCGGGCGGTGTAGCCGAGGCCGAGACCACCGACGACGGCGTCCAGCGGGGCGTCCGGCAGGGCGGCCAGGGTGAGCCGGGACAGTTCCTCCTCGGCGACCGTGAACATGCTGGACATCAGGTACTCGTCGCCGAGCTTGACCTCGTACACCTCGGTCCTGGTGAGGGGCTCGAGGCGCCGGCGCAGGCTGATCTCGCCGATGCGGGTGGCGGCCCAGTCCAACTCGGTCAGTCGCGGGTGCATGGGGAAGGTCCTTTCGGCGCGCCGTGCGAAAGCGCGGTCGTGTTGGCGACACATGTGACCTGAGCACGGGCGTCCTGGCTAAATTACTCGATACGGCATGGCTGATGCGCGCCGGAGGAAGCCCATGGCAAGCGGGAGCGCACGGGCGATCGGAACGGCCCTTCCCACCTATCTGATCTCCACGGCCCTGGCGGTCGTGGTCAACTTCGCCACGGACTCGTGGCGCTCGATCACGCCCTGGGTCATCGTGGTGGTCCTGGTGGTCGTCTCCGCGCTGCTCGCCGCCGCCACGGCGGGAGGCCAGGCCCAGCCCGACCCGGGCGTCCTTCAGTGGTCGCAACGGCCCGCGATCTACGGCAGCCCTCGCCCGATTCCGCCTCGGCGCAACGGCGCCCGGGCGGTTGTCGCGGTGGTGATCGTGACGGTTCTCGTCGTCAGTGTGTTCCTCGTCCGTTTCGTGTTCGGCTATGTCACCGGACGCGAGTCCGGCCTCGACCGCCTCATCGAGCCCGTATCGAGCAGGACCGGCGCCCTGACCCTGGTTGTCGAACGAGTGGAGACGACCCCGCATTTCACCCGGGTGGAGATGTCGGCCGGCAACTCGGGAAGCGACGCGCTCACCCTGCCCCTCTATTCCAACTGCCAGCTGACCGCTGGGCGGACGACGAAGAGCGCGGACGCGTTCGCCAGCGAATGGCCCGACAACGTTCCGCCGGACAGCACGGTGTCCGGGGTGGTCGTCTTCCGGACCGTCCTCCCGGGCGAGGCCACCAAGGCGACGGTCAGCTTCGCGACGATCTTCGGTTCGCTGTCCACCCGAGGGTCCGTCGTCGTTCGCAACATCCCGTTGCGCGAGGTCACCGGAGCCGGCTGAGGCGGGGGTCAGGTGACGAGGACCACCGGGGCGGAGGCGACTCGGTCGCGGCCGCTGTTCTTGGCCGTGTAGAGGGCTCGGTCGGCAGCCAGGACCAGTTCGTCGGCGTCGGCGGACCTGGCCGGCAGGACGGCCACGCCGATCGACGCGGTGACCGTGTGCAGGCGGTCGTTACCGAGGGCGATCGGGGTCGCCGAGAGGCCGCGGCGGATGCGCTCGGCCAGTTCGGCGGTCTTCGCCAGGGTGGCGCCCGGCGCGATGACCGCGAACTCTTCGCCGCCGTACCGGGCGATGACGTCGCAGTTGCGGACCAGGCGGCGCATGCGGGCGGCGATCTCGACCAGGACCGCGTCGCCGCCGTGGTGGCCGTACGCGTCATTGACCTTCTTGAAGTGGTCGATGTCCAGCAGCAGCATGCCGAGCGGGGCACCCGAGCGGGCCGACCGCGCGGCCTCGGTCTGCAACGTCCGGGTGAGGTAGCCGCGCGTGTAGAGGCCGGTGAGCCCGTCGGTGATCGCGGCGTGCCGCTGGGCCCGGACCAGGCCGGCCATCCGGGCCAGGACCAGCAGGAACAGGACGTTGCAGACCAGCGTCCCGGAGACGATCGGGGGCTCCTCGCCGCGGAGGTGCTGCACGAGGAGCGTGGTCGGTGACACCAGGGCGGCCGCCGCCAGCAGGAGCAGGCGGCCGGCGGTCGCGTCGGGGGTCTTCGCGGGCGACGGCGCCACCAGCGTCCCGAAGGACGGGTGCAGGACGCCGGCCGCGAAGACGAAGCTCGCCGTCATCCAGAAGGCGTCCAGGTAGCCGCCGGCCGTGTAGGTGCCGGCGAGGCTCTGCACGCTGTACACGGTGTCGGCGTAGAGCGTCACGGCCAGGTAGACGCCCAGCGCCGCCAGGGACACCGTGCGGTAGCCGGCGCCCAGCATCAGGCGCGCGCCGACGCTGATCAGCATCAGGTCGCCGATCGGGTAGAGGACCGAGGCCAGGGTCGCGGCGTTGTCCTCGCCCACCTGGATGGTGGGGGCGATGACCAGGGCGTACACGATGAACCCGACCCCGGTGGCGACGATCGTCGCGTCGATCAGGCTGGCGCCGTCCCAGCCGGGGGTGCGCTTGCGCACGAGGACCAGAAGACCGGCGGCGAGCAGCGGATAGGCGGCGAGATAGCCGATGTCCGCGATGCTCGGGTACGGCGCCTGGTCCTGGGTGAAGGCCAGGAAGTAGAACACGATGTCGGCGAAGACCGAGGTCGCGGCGCTGGCGGCGATCAGCAGCAGGCCGGCGCGGGCGCTGGGGTGCCGTCGCGACGCCACGGTCGCGGCCACCGCCATGGTCGCGTTGGCGCTCACGTAGACGGCGGTCTGCACCACCGCCCACTGCTCGCCGAGTGTGCCGAACAGATAGAACAGCCCGACGACCAGCGGTGCGGCGGCGGGGATCAGTGGCCAGCCACGCCACCGGCGCCGGATCGGCTGCGTAATCGAGACAGTCACCGGACAAGACTGGGGATCGGCGGTTTCCGGACGCGCTGCCCGCCCGGTGCGGTCGGGTTGCTACCGGCGCTTGGTGATGCGGGAGGTGGGAACGGCGGTCGCGGGGTCCTCGGGCCAGGGGTGGCGGGGGTAGCGGCCGCGGAGCTCGGCCCGGACCTGGCGGTAGCCGGTCGCCCAGAACGAGGCCAGGTCGGCGGTCACCGCCACCGGGCGGCCCGCCGGCGACAGCAGGTGCAGCAGGACCGGGATGCGGCCGTCGGCCAGCCGGGGCGCGTCCCGCCAGCCGAACGTCTCCTGCAGCTTGACGGCCAGCACCGGCGCGGCGGGATCGGCGTAGGACACGCGGACGCGGGAGCCGCTCGGGACCGGGAGGCGTTCCGGGGCGACCTCGTCCAGGCGGCCGGCCACCGACCAGGGCAGCAGGCGGCGCAGGGCCGTGGCCACGTCGATGCGGGACAGATCCGTCCGGCGGCGGGCCCTGGTCAGGTCCGGTCCCAGCCAGTCCTCGGCGGCGGCCAGCAGCGACTCGTCGTCGACCGCGGGCCACTCCTCGCCGATCGCGGCTCGGGCGAAGGCCAGCCGTTCACGGAGTTCGGTGGCGGCGCGGCTCCAGGTCAGCAGGGTGAGTCCGTGCCGGCGGAGGCCGTCGAGCAGGGCGGCGCGGACAGCGGCCGGGTCGGGCCTGTCGAGCCGGCGCTCGGTGAGGGTGATCGCGCCGAGCCGTTCGACGGTGCGGGCGACGACGTCGCCGTCGCGCCAGACGATCTCGGTGGCCGAGGTGAGCAGGGTGGCGGCGGCTTCGTGGGCGGTGACCTCGTCGATGGGTACGGCGGACCGGATCCGCGCGCTGCGTGCTCCCGCATCCCGGTCGGCGGACGCGACCGCCAGCCACGTCACCCCGGCGAGCGGGCTGCTCGGGGAGAGGTCCGCGGCCGTCCCGCCGGCCATCAGATAGGTCCGGCCGCCGGCTTCGCGCGCCCGGGCGACCCGCTCGGGGAAGGCCAGCCCGACGACCAGCCCGGCCGCGAGATCGTCGGTCAGGGCCGTGGCCGGGGCGTCCGACGTGGTGAGCCGGCGGACCTCGCCGCGCCAGGCCGAGGTGTTGTCGCGGCGGGCCTGGCGCCAGGCGGCCAGGAGGTCGTCGCCGGAGGTGCGGTCCTCGTCCAGGACGGCCACGACCTCGGCGGCCCGGCGGGCGCCCACCAGCGGGGCGCCGTCGAGCAGGGCGCGCGCCAGCCGGGGATGGATGCCGGTCCGGGCCAGCGCCTGCCCGCGTGGCGTGGGACGGCCGTCCTCGGCGACCGCGCCCAGGTCGTGCAGCGTCGCGACGGCCGACTGCAGGGCGCCGGGCGGCGGCTGGTCCGGCAGCGCCAGGCCGGCGCCGGTGGGGTGGCCCCACAGCGCCAGATCCAGCGCGAACGAGGTCAGGTCGGCGGTCGCGATCTCCGGCTCGGGCTGGGGCGCCAGCCGGGCGTGCTGCGCCTCGGACCAGCATCGGTAGACGACGCCGGGCGCCTCCCGGCCCGCGCGGCCGGCCCGTTGCTCGGCCGAGGCGCGGCTGACCGGGACGGTGACCAGGGCGCCCAGCCCGCGGGAGTGGTCCATCCGGGGGACGCGGCTCAGACCGGCGTCGACCACCACGCGTACGCCGGGCACGGTCAGGCTGCTCTCCGCCACCGCCGTGGCCAGCACGACCCGGCGCCGGGGCCCGGGACGCAGCGCCGCGTCCTGGTCGGTGCCGCTCTGCCGGCCGTGCAGCGGGACCACGTCCGCGTCGATCCGGCCGCGCAGCAGCCCGGCCACCGTGCCGATCTCCCGCACACCGGGCAGGAAGACCAGGACGTCGCCGGGCTCGGTGATGCCTCGCACGACCGCGGCGACGTGGTCGAGGAGGCGGGACGGGCCGGGCGGCGTCCAGTGGATGCCGACCGGGAACATCCGGGCGGTCGCGGTCACCACCGGCGCGTCGAGGAGGGAGGTGTCCGCGGTGGCCGAGGCGGCGATCAGCCTCAGATCGGGGCGGAGCGTCTCGCGCACCTCGGTCAGGAAGGCCAGGGCCAGGTCGGCGTCGAGATGCCGTTCGTGGATCTCGTCGAGCATGACGGTGGCCGTACCCGTCAGCTCGGGGTCTCGCTGCAGTCGCCGCACCAGGACGCCCGTGGTGACCACCTCGATCCGGGTCTCGGCCGAGACCCGCCGGTCGCCGCGCACCGCATAACCCACCTCGGCCCCGACCTGCGTGCCGAGCAGCGACGCCATCCGCCGGGCGGCCGCCCGGGCCGCCACCCGCCGCGGCTCGGCGACGATGATGCGGCCGGGGAGGGCGAGCGGCACCAGCGTGGTCTTGCCGGTGCCGGGCGGCGCCACGAGGACGGCCGCGCCGTGCGCCTCCAGGGTTTCCCGCAGAGCGGGCAGCGCGGCACGGACCGGTAGATCGGGGAGCTCGAACGGCACGCGGACAGTCTGGCGCATGCTTTGATCGTGAGGATGTTCGACGAAGAGGAACTGCTGGCGTGCTGCGCGTCCCCGGCCTGGGCCGCGGCGGTGGCGCGCGGTGGCCCGTACCCGGATCGTGCCGCCGCCGAAGCCGCGGCCATGGCCGCGTTCGCGACCTTGACCTGGGACGACATCGCGCAGGCCATGAGCGCGCACCCGCGGATCGGCGATCCGCCGAAGGGCGACAGCACGGAGGCGGCCTGGTCGCGGCGTGAGCAGAGCGCGGCCCGGAGGAGCCCGGAGCTGGTCGAGGCCAACCGGGCGTACGAGGACCGCTTCGGCCATGTCTTCCTGATCTTCGCGAGCGGCCGCACCGAGGACGAGATCGTGGCCGCCGCCCGGCAGCGGCTGGGCAACGACGAGGCGACCGAGCGCCGGGTCGTGGCCGGTGAGCTGGAGAAGATCGCGATGCTGCGCCTGGGGAGGCTGCTGGATGCCCTCGAATGACGGTACCGAACCGGAGTTCCACGCCCGGATCTCGACGCACATCCTGGACACCATGGCCGGTGAGGCGGCACGCGGCGTCTACGTGCGGCTGGAGCGCCGCGACACCGACGGCTGGCGCACGATCGACGAGGGTGACACCGACGACGACGGGCGGCTGCGCTTCCGGGTGCCGATGCACGACTGGCAGGCGGGCGGTTACCGGCTGCTGTTCTATGTGGAGCCGTACCTGAAGGGTGAGTCGTTCTTCCCGGAGATCACGGTCGCCTTCCACGTGCACGACCCGGAACGCCACTACCACGTGCCGTTGCTGCTCAGCCGCTACGGCTACACCACCTATCGAGGGAGCTGACGCGTGGCGATCAGGCTCGGACCGAACCGGTACGGCAAGGCGGAGGTGCGGCTGGTCCGCGCCGGCGGTTCTTCGGGGATCCAGGATCTGAACGTCAGCGTCGCCCTGTCCGGTGACCTCGAGGCCACACACCTCACCGGCGACAACGGCGGCGTCCTGCCCACCGACACGATGAAGAACACGGTCTACGCCTTCGCCCGCGAGCACGGCATCGGCTCGCCGGAGGAGTTCGGGCTCCGGCTGGCCCGCCACTTCGTCGCCACCCAGCCACAGATCAAGAGCGCGAAGATCACGATCCAGGGGTACGAATGGGAGCGTCTCGGCCCGCACTCGTTCCAGCGTCGCGGCGACCACACCAGACTGACCGTGGTGACGGTGATCGGCGACGAGTCCCAGGTCGTCGCGGGCATCGAGGGCCTGGTGCTGATGAACACCACCGACTCGGAGTTCCACGGCTTCCCCCGCGACCGCTACACGACGCTGCCCGAGACGACGGACCGCATCCTGGCGACCGAGGTCAACGCGCGGTGGCGCGGTGTCGCTGATTTCGCAGCGGTGAAGCAGTCGCTGGTCGACGCCTTCGTCGGCACCTACAGCTATTCGCTGCAGCAGACGCTCTACGCCATGGGTTCCCGCGTCCTGGAGGAACATCCCGAAGTCGCCGAGATCCGGCTGGCGCTGCCCAACAAGCACCACTACCTGGTCGACCTGAGTCCCTTCGGGCTGGACAACCCCGGTGAGGTGTTCATCGCCGGCGACCGGCCGTACGGGCTGATCGAAGGAACCGTGACCAGGGACGACACGCAACCGGCGATCGCGGAGTGGTTCTGATGATCGTCATCGAGAACGTCGCCGTCGCCACGGTCGACGCGGACGGCACCGAGTACGCGGACGGGCACGTCGTGGTCGGCGACGACGGCCGGATCGTCGCCGTCGGTCCCGGGCACGCCGGGCGTTACCAGGGCAAGCAGCGGCACGTCGACGGCACCGGCTGCCTGGTCACCCCGGGTCTGGTCAACACCCACCACCACCTCTACCAGTGGGCGACGCGCGGGCTGGCGCTCAACGACACCCTCTTCGGCTGGCTGACCACGCTCTACCCGATCTGGGGCCGGCTGGACGCCGAGGTGGTCGGCGCGGCCGCCGGCGCCGGGCTGGGCTGGCTGGCGCTGTCCGGCTGCACGACCAGCATGGACCACCACTACGTCTTCCCGCGGCACGGCGGCGACGTGCTGGCCGCCGAGATCGAGGCGGCCCGCCTGGTCGGGCTGCGCTTCCACCCGACCCGCGGCTCGATGGACCTGAGCGAGAAGGACGGCGGCCTGCCACCGGACAACGTGGTCGAGGACACCGACGAGGCGCTCGCGGCGACCGAGGCGGCGATCGACCGGTGGCACAACCCGGCCGACGACGCCATGCTGCAGATCGCGGTGGCGCCGTGCTCACCCTTCTCGGTGACCGAGCGGCTGATGAGCGAGGCCGCCACGCTGGCCCGGCGCAAGGGCGTACGGCTGCACACGCACCTCGCCGAGACCGGCGACGAGGAGGCCTTCTGTCAGGAGCGGTTCGGCTGCACCCCGGTCGAGTACGCGGAACGTCTCGGCTGGCTCGGCGACGACGTCTGGCTGGCGCACGGCGTGCACCTGGACGACAAGGCGATCCAGCGCCTGGGGGCGACCGGCACCGGCGTGGCGCACTGCCCGTCGTCGAACGCCCGGCTGGGCGCGGGCATGGCCCGGGTCCGCGAGCTGCTCGACGCGTCAGTGCCGGTCGGGCTGGGCGTGGACGGCGCCGCCTCGCAGGAGGTCTCGCACCTGGGCGCCGAGCTGCGGCAGGCGCTCTACACGGCCCGGCTGCGCGGCGGGCCGGGCGCGCTGGACGCCCGGGAGGCGCTGCGGCTGGGCACCATGGGCGGGGCGCGCTGCCTCGGCCGGCAGGACCACATCGGGTCGCTGGAGCGGGGCAAGCTGGCCGACCTGGTGCTGTGGCGGCTCGACGACCTGGGCCACGACGGCATCGAGGACAAGGTGGCCGCGCTGGTCTTCGGGCCGCCGGCCGAGGTGGAGCTGGCGCTGGTGGGTGGCCGGCCGGTCGTCGAGCGTGGCAGTCTGGTGCACGCCGACGCGCGGGCGCTGGCCCGGGACGCTCGCCGGGCGGCCCGCAAATTAAGGAAGACTTAAAGCTTCTTGTTGTTATCGCTCGGCTTTATCGCGGCCACCTGCGGCTCTTTCGGGAGCAATTCCTAAGTCTTTCTCCGCAACTTGATATGAGGCATTTACATTCACATACTCCCTGGTGAGGACCCCAGGGAGGGAAACCGTAATGCCGAGGAAGAAGACCAGATTCATCCTGGCCGCAACGATTACCGGCGCACTCGCCGCCAGCGTGATCGTGGTGGCGAACGCCAGCGCCGACGAGGTGGCGGAGCCCGGGCGGGCGGAGAGTGTTGCCGGTGACGGCTGGGTTCCGATCGACGACGCCAAGTGGGTCAAGCAGCTGGCCGAGTACGAGGCGACCGTGGCCGAGCCCGTCCCCGCGGGCAACGTGCGGGTGGCCGAGTTCAACGCCTCCTGCAAGATCAGCCACCGGCTGCCGGACGACCCGATCGTCTTCCCCGGCATGGCCGGCGCCTCGCACCTGCACACGTTCTGGGGCAACGAGAGCACCAACGCGGGTTCGACCAACGAGTCGCTGTTCGCCAGCACCGCCACCAGCTGTGACCCGGCCGCCGACGACTTCTCGGCGTACTGGATCCCCACGCTGCTGGAGAACGGGCAGCCGGTCGACCCGCACGGGGTGACCGTCTACTACGGCTCACGCCTCGAGGACCCGACGGTGACCAAGCCGTTCCCGGAGGGCTTCCGGATGATCGTCGGCGACGCCAAACGGCAGGTCGACACCCCGAAGGACGCGCCCGGCCAGTTCTGGTGCGCCGGGGCGGGCGGCGAGACCGGCCGCAGCACCGACGGCAACTGGCCGATCTGCGCCAGGACCGCCGAGATCACCTACCACCTCACCTTCCCGGACTGCTGGGACGGCAAGCACCTGGACAGCCCGGACCACAAGTCGCACGTCGGCGGCACCGGCCCGGACGGCACCTGCGCGTCCGGCAAGTTCCCGGTGGCCATCCCGTCGGTGGCGTTCGTGATCGGCTACCCGACCTCGGGCAGCCCGGCCGGGTTCCAGCTCGCCTCGGGCAAGGCCTCCTCGATGCACGGCGACTTCATGTTCGCCTGGAAGACCAAGCCGTTCGCCGAGCGGGTGCGCAACTGCATCACCCAGAAGGCCAAGTGCAATTCGGCCGGCGGCTTCTGAGGCCTCCCGTCCCCGGAGAAGCAGCGGCCTCCGCATCCCCAGAGACCTCGGTCTCGCGGAGGCCGCTGCGGGCGTTTTCCACAGGACGGGCCGCTCCCGGTTTTTCCCACTACGGTGTGGAGAGAGGTGCAGTCCGCGAGGGGAGCCGTCAGTCGTGACCGAGATCCTGTCCGCCGAGGCCGTGGCGTTCGTCGAGGACCTGAACAGGCGGTTCCGGCCGCGCCGCAACGAGCTGCTGGCCGCCCGCGCCGAGCGCCGGGCATCGATCGCCGCCGGCGCGCGCCTGGACTTCCTGCCGGAGACCGCCGAGATCCGGGCCGGCGACTGGACGGTGCCGGCCGCGCCGCCCGCGCTCACCGACCGGCGGGTGGAGATCACCGGTCCGACCGAGCGGAAGATGACGATCAACGCGCTCAACTCCGGTGCCAAGGTGTGGCTGGCCGACCTGGAGGACGCGAACACCCCGCACTGGGCCAACGTGGTCGACGGCCAGCAAAATCTCCACGACGCCATCCGCCGCACCGTGACGCTCGAGACCGACAAGAAGACGTACGAGCTGAACGGCGGCCCGTACCCCACGATCGTCATGCGTCCCCGCGGCTGGCACCTCGACGAGCGGCACCTGACGGTCGACGGCGAGCCGGCCGTCGGCGCGCTGGTCGACTTCGGGCTCTACTTCTTCCACAACGCCGCGGAGCTGCTGGAGCGCGGCGCGGGTCCGTATTTCTACCTGCCCAAGATGGAGTCGCACAAAGAGGCGGCCCTGTGGAACGACGTCTTCACGTACGCGCAGGAGACGCTGGGCATCCCGGTCGGCACGATCCGCGCGACCGTGCTCATCGAGACGATCCCGGCCGCCTTCGAGATGGACGAGATCCTGCACGCGCTGCGGCCGCACATCTCCGGGCTGAACGCCGGGCGCTGGGACTACCTGTTCAGCATCATCAAGTACTTCCGGGACAACCCGTCGATGGTGCTGCCGGACCGCGCGTCGGTGACGATGACGGCGCCGTTCATGCGCGCGTACACGGAGCTGCTGGTCTCGACCTGCCACAAGCGCGGGGCGTTCGCGATGGGCGGCATGGCCGCGTTCATCCCGTCCCGGCGTGACCCGGCGGTGAACGAGGTGGCGCTGGGCAAGGTGCGCGAGGACAAGGAACGCGAGGCGGGCGACGGCTTCGACGGGTCCTGGGTGGCGCATCCCGACCTCGTACCCCTCTGCACCGAGATCTTCGACAGCGTCCTCGGCGACCGGCCCAACCAGGTCGAGCGCCGCCGCGACGACGTGTCGGTGACCGCCGGGCAACTGCTGGACGTGGCCGCCACCCCCGGCGCGGTGACCGAGGACGGACTGCGCGGCAACGTGTCGGTCGGTTTGCAATACCTCGAGGCGTGGCTGCGCGGCAACGGCGCGGTGGCGATCAACAACCTGATGGAGGACGCCGCCACCGCCGAGATCTCCCGTTCGCAGATCTGGCAGTGGATCCACAACGGTGTCACGCTGCCCGACGGCACCCCGATCACCGCGGAGCTGGTCCAGCGGATCGAGGACGAGGAACTCGCCAAGATCGCACCGGGACCGGGCAACCGCTTCGACGACGCTCGCAAGCTCTTCGAACGGGTCGCGCTCGCCGACGACTTCGCCGACTTCCTCACCATCGCGGCATACGACAGCATCGACTGATGCGCCTGACCGACGACTTCCGCGAGGTCGACTGATGCGCCCGACCGACCTCCGCGGGACCGACTGATGCGCCTGACCGACGACGACTACCAGGAGATCGACTCTTCGCTGACCGCGCACGACGCGTTTCTTGCCGCGCGCTATCCCGGCGATCGTGCCGGGCGGCAGCCGGTGCACACCGTCTACGTGCCCGCCGACCAGGTCACGCCCGACCTGGTCGACGTGTGGCGGGCCGGCGCCCTGGCGGCCTTCCACGGCCAGGACTGGCCGTTCGGCCACGCCGGCCAGGTCGAGGCCAAGCTGCGCGCGGAGCCCATCGAGGATCTGCGGGTCGATCTGGAGGACGGGTACGGGGTCCGCGACGACGCCACCGAGGACGCGGCGGTCAAGTCGGCCGCCGCCGCGCTGCACGAGGGGATCCGGGTGCCGTTCGCCGGCATCCGCGTCAAATCCCTGGAAGCGGCCACCCGGCGGCGGGCGCTGCGGAGCCTCGATCTCTTCCTGACCTCCTACGGCGAGCCGTTCACGATCACGTTGCCCAAGGTGAGCGGTCCGGCGCAGGTCACGGCGATGGTTGCGCTCTGCGACAAGCTCGATCGGGCGTACGGGACGTCGCTGCACTTCGAGATCCAGGTGGAGCTGCCCGCGGCGGTGCTCGGGGCGGACGGTGCGGCCACGGTCGCGCGGCTCATCACGGCGGCGGAAGGGCGCTGCAGCGGGTTGCACTTCGGCACGTACGACTACAGCGCGGCGGCCGGGGTCGCGGCCGCGTACCAGTCGATGGATCACCCCGCGGCGGACCACGCCAAGGCGGTGATGCAGGCCGCCGCCGCGCAGACCGGCGTGCGTCTCAGCGACGGTTCCACCAACGTGCTGCCGGTGGGTTCCCCCGCCGAGATCCGCGCGGCGTGGGAGCTGCACCACCGGCTGGTCCGGCGTTCCCTGGAACGAGGCTTCTACCAGGGCTGGGACCTGCACCCGGCACAGCTGCCCACCCGCTACGCGGCGGTCTACGGCTTCTACGCCGACGGCCGCGACGCCGCGGTCACCAGGCTGCGCCGCTACCTCGACCGGCAGTCCGGCGGCATCGCCGACGAGCCCGCCACGGCCCGGGCGCTGGCCGGCTTCCTGCTGCGCGGCCTCGACTGCGGTGCCCTGACCGACGTCGGCTTCCCCCGTGCGGAGTTGGTGAGCCTCACATGATGGACCTCGTCATCCGGTCCCGCCGGGCCGTCACCGCCGAGGGGGAGCGGCCGGCCGCCGTCGCGGTGCGCGAGGGCGTCATCGTCGAGGTGGCCGGCTACGACGCCGTGCTCGACGCGGCCGAGGAACACGACCTGGGCGACGACGCGCTGCTGCCCGGCCTGGTCGACACGCACGTGCACGTCAACGAGCCCGGCCGCACCGAGTGGGAGGGCTTCGCCACCGCCACCCGGGCCGCGGCGGCCGGGGGCGTCACCACGATCATCGACATGCCGCTCAACAGCCTGCCGCCCACCGTGGACGCCGACGCCCTGCGCGTCAAACAAACCGCGGCCACCGGGCAGTGCCACGTGGACGTCGGCTTCTGGGGCGGCGCGATCCCCGGCAACGCCGGCTCACTGCCGGGCCTGCACGACGCCGGGGTGTTCGGCTTCAAGGCGTTCCTGGCCGACTCCGGTGTGCCCGAGTTCCCGCCCGTCACCCCTTCGCAGCTCTCGGGGGCTCTGTCCGCAGTGGACGCGTTGTTCGTCGTCCACGCGGAAGATCCCTACCATCTGCACGAGGCCGCCTCCTCGTCGAACTACACGGATTTCCTGGCCTCACGCCCGCCCGACGCGGAGCACGCCGCCGTCCAGAACGCCATCGCCGCCGCCCGGGCCGCCGGCTCGCACGTCCACATCCTGCACCTCTCCGCGGCCGGTGCGCTGCCGCTCATCCGTCAGGCCCGCGCCGCCGGCGTCCGGGTCACCGCGGAGACCTGCCCGCACTACCTGACCCTCGCGGCCGAACACATCCCGGCCGGCGCCACCGAGTACAAATGCTGCCCGCCGATCCGCGAGTCCGCCAACGCCGACCTGCTCTGGGCGGCACTCGCCGACGGCCTGATCACCTGCGTGGTCAGCGACCACTCGCCGTGCACGCCCGACCTCAAACGCCAGGACACCGGCGACTTCGCGGCCGCCTGGGGCGGCATCGCGTCCGTGCAACTCGGCCTGCCGGTGATCTGGACGGCGGCCCGCGCCCGCGGCCACACCCTCGCCGACGTCGTCTCCTGGATGGCCCGCCGCCCCGCCGACCTGGTCGGGCTGTCCCGCAAAGGCCGGCTCGCCGTGGGCGCCGACGCCGACCTGGTCGCCTTCGCGCCGGACGCGACCCTCGTCGTCGACCCGGCAGCCCTGCACCACCGCAACCCGATCACGCCGTACGCCGGCCAGACCCTGACCGGCGCCGTGCGGACGACATGGCTGCGCGGCCGCCCGGTCACCGGCGACACACCCCACGGCCAGTTCCTCACCCGGGAGCCCTGATGGACGACAACCTGGACATCGACCTGGCGTCACGCGCGTTCGGCGGCGGGGTGGTCGCGGTCAACGACGAGTTCTTCGCCGCCGCCGACCACCTGCTGTCACCGGCACAGCCGACACACGCGCCGCGCACGTTCGACCACCGCGGCCAGGTGTACGACGGCTGGGAGACCCGGCGGCGCCGCGAACCCGGGCACGACTGGGTGATCATCCGGCTCGGCGCTCCCGGCGTGATCCGCGGCATCGACGTGGACACCTCGTTCTTCACCGGCAACTTCCCGCCGTACGCGTCGGTCGACGGATGCTCGCTGCCCGGCTACCCCGACGCGGCGCAGCTGAAGGCCGCCACGTGGACGCCGCTCGTCTCCCGCTCGGCGCTCAGCGGCGACACCCAGAACCTGTTCACCGTGGACAACCCGCGGCGCTTCACGCACGTACGGCTGACCATCTACCCGGACGGCGGGGTGGCGCGGCTGCGCGTACACGGCGAAGTGGTCCCCGATCTTGACCTGCTGCCCGAGGTCTTCGACGTGGCCGCGGCGCAGCACGGCGGCCGGGTGACCGCGTGCAGCAACATGTTCTACGGCCACCCCGGCAACATGCTGATGCCCGGCCTGGCCCTCTCGATGGGCGACGGCTGGGAAACCTCCCGCCGTCGCGACCAGGCCAACGACTGGGTGACCGTCCAGCTCGCCGCGCCGGCCGTGCTGTCCCTCGCCGACCTGGACACCAGCCACTTCAAGGGCAACGCGCCCGGCCGTGCGTCCCTGCGCGGCGTCGACACCCGCGCCGGCTCGGCCGACGACCCGACCGACTGGTTCGACCTGCTCGAGCCGGTGCCCCTCGCACCGGACACCCCGCACCGCTTCCGGGTGGCGTCCGAGAGGGCGGCCACCCACGTACGCCTCGACATCTACCCGGACGGGGGCATGGCCCGCCTCCGCCTGCACGGCCGCCCCGACCCGTCCGGCGCGGCGGCCTTGCGCGCCCGCTTCGAGTCGCTGCGCTAGCTCGTGTCTCGTGGATCAGCCAAGTGCTGGGCCACGCCGCAGCCCTGGCTGATCCACGAGACCTAGGTGACTGGTGTTAAAGGCGGGTTCGCGCCTCGCCGAAGGGTCGACCTGACCCTCGGCGGCCTCCGTTTGGCGCCGAGCTGCCGACACAGCCATGTTTTGTCGATCACCGACCGCGATGAACGCGTTAACACCAGTCACCTAGTTCCGGGGCCGGGCCGCGTCCGCGGCGGTCAGCGCGGACGGCCTTGCTGGCGGCGCCCGGTCCTTCCACCGGACGCGCGAACGGAAGGTCAGGTGGTCGGACCGGCCGTCCACTGGAAGGTCACGCGCGGGAAATCGGTTGGGTCGCCTCGGGAGGGGCGTCATCATCGACTGCGTGAATGGTCGTTTGGCAGGCGGTGTGGTGCCGCCGGCCGGGCGCGGGCTCTGGCTCGCGGGTCCGGCCGGCGACCCGGTCGCGCTCGGCGAGCATCCCGCGGGTGGGCACGCTGCCCGCGGTGGTGTGGCCGGCGACCGTACCCCGCCCGGCGCCCCGGTCGCGCTCGGCGCGGCCGGGGCCACGCCGGACGAGATCCGGGCGGCCGTCACCGCTCTGGCCAACCTGGTCTCCGCGGGTGGGCGGCTCGCCGCCGGGGCGGACGCCGATCTGGGTCATGGCTTCCGGTCGGCGCTGCTGGCGGGTGGCCGCGGCGACCGGCGGGACGCGATGCTCGCCGCGCTCACCACCGACCTGTCCGCGCTGGGTTCCCGCGAGGCGATCGTCACCGCGCTGTTCGGGCCGCGAGCCACCCGGCGGGTCGGGGCCGCCGCCACCGCCGCCGTGGCCGACGGGCGCTGGTCGGCCCTGCGGTTCGCGGCCGCGGCCAGTGACGTGCTCGGGCCGGAGCAGGTCGAGCAGTTGCTGGCCCTGACCGCGCCGGACGGCCGCGACCGGTCCGGCTCGGCCCGCGCCACTGGCGGCGGTGTCACAGACGGCCGTGCCGCAGACGACCGTGCCGCAGATGGCCGCGCCTCGGACGGCCGCGCGTCGGACGGAGGCCACGTGTTCGGGCCGGGCCGCGCCTGGGACAACCGCGGCCCGTTCGGGGCGGGCCGCGTCTCGGACGGCATCGACCCGTTCGGGCCGGGCCTCGCCTCGGACGTCTCCGCGCACCTGCGCCGGCTCACCGCGACCGTGCCGGGGCCCCGGCGGCTCACCCTGCTGATCGACCTGTGGCAGGCGGTCTGCGCCCATCGGGTGCGTGCCGGCGTCGTCGAGTGGTTGCGCCGGTCGCAGAACGGGGACCTCGGCAAGCTGCGCCAGCGCTACCACGAGCACGACGACGCGTCCGCGATGCAGTGGGTGCACCTGTCCGGCAAGCCGCGGCCGGGGCAGCTCGCCCGATACACCTTTCCGCCCTACGGGTGGGTGGAGAAGGCTCGGCGGCTGTTCGAGGATTCGCTGGCCGCGACGATGCTCGGCCGGGTCGCGGAAGCCGCCGCGAGCGAGGGGCTGGCGGCGGCGCTGGCCGCTGACGGTGAGGCTCTGCGGGTGGTCTCCGCGATGCTGTCGGACAACGAGATCTCGATGAGCCGGCGGCCCAGCGGGCTCGGTTCGCGGCCGGCCGGGTGGGTGCGGGAGATCGTCAGGAAGCTGGACGGCGAGCTCACCCGGAAGAAGGCGAACTTCATCGCCGAGCGCATCGACCACGCCCGCGACTGGGGCACGATCCTGATCGAGGAGCTGCGGGAGTTCTTCGAGGACGAGGCGCGCTCGATCGACCGGAACGCGACCGACGAGCTGCGGCAGTGGGGCGCCAAACCGATGACCGCGTGGCGGGCCGCCGCCGGTCACCTCTCGCCCGACCGGGTTGCCGGGTGGGGACAGCCCGATCCGTTCGCCGAGTGGGGCGGCACCGCCCAGAACCGCGTCCCGCTGGCCGACCGGCTCGCCGCCGAACCGGGCCGGGCGCCGGGCGAGATCGAGCGGATCGACGACTTCCTGTGGATGGCCGAGCTCGCCGATCAGGTTGCCCGGCTGCACGGTCACACGCGCGCCCGGGTCGACTACGACGAGCCGATCCCCGAGGTCCACCCGGACGCGGGTGACGAGCCACGGCCGCTCTTCCCGTCGTACGCGTCGATAACCGCCGCCGTGACCTCCGCCGCCCAGCTCGCCGAGATCGGGGGTGTCGTGCCGGACCGGCCGCGCACCTGGGCCGAGCTGGTCGACGGCCTCTACCGGTCGGCGGGTGTGGCCGAGGCGCTGTCCGGCGAACTGCCCGTGCCCGAGGTGCTGGCCGCCATCGACGGGACCATCGTGCCGGGCACCGGGCTGCGGGTGGAGGTCGCCACCAGCCCGCGGCAGCTCGCGTCCTGGAGCGCGTACATGGGCAACTGCCTGAGCGGCCGCCACTACGCCGAGGAGACGGGGCAGGGGCGCAGCATCGTGATCGCGCTGCGGGACCGGGACCGGCGCATCGTGCTGAACGTCGACCTGCGGCGGCGGTACGGCGGCTGGCGTGTCTACGAGATCAAGGCGCGTTTCAACGCCGACCCCGACCCGGCGCGGGAGGCCGCCGTCCGGGCCTGGGTGGCGACCCTGGTCGCGCCGCCGCCGGTGCACGTCCCGGCGGAGAGCCCGGACCTGCCGCCGCCGGGGGACCGTCCGATGCGGACGGTGCGCCGGCCGACGCCCGCCGAGCGGATCAGCGGTGAGGCCGGGCCGGTGCTCCGCCGCAAGCTGGGTGGCGTTCGCGCTCCTGAGCTCGTACGCCTGGCTCATGCCATGACCGACCCACCGCGCGCCCGCGGCACCGAGGCCGTGATCGCCCTGCGCCGCGCCTCCGCCGACGAGCTCGACGAGGCGTGCCGCCGCGTGCTGAGCGGCTCCAGAGGCGCGTTGGGCGGCCCGAGAGGCGAGCCCGACGGACTGACGCTGCGTGAGCTGTGGCACGGCACCGCCGCCCGTCCGCTCGCCGCCGCCCTGCGCCGCATGCCGCCGCGGCTGGCACCGCTCGCCCAGGACCGGCCGCTGCAGGGTGCGCTGCGGCCGCTGGCCCGGGTTCCCGAGGTACGCACGGCCCGCGCCGTCGACCTGGTGGCCGTGCGGGTGCGCGCGTCGCTGGGCCGGCTGATCGCCGCCGGTGACCCCGCTCTGGCCCGGCACCTCGCCGAGGACCCGGAGGTGCCGGAGCTGTGCGCGATGGCCCTGGCCGCGACCGCGCTCGGTGTCGGCGACGAGGTACGCCCGGAGCCGCGCCTGGTCAACCGCGCGCCGTGGGTGGCCGCCCGCGACGACGCCCGGGAACTCGCCGGCCGCCCGGTGCCGCGCGGCCGCCTGACCGTGCCGCCGGAGTGGATGCCGCACGGCTGGCAGGCGCTGTGGAACCGGGCCGTCAGGGCAACCTGATCAGGGCAACCTGATCAGGGCAGCGTGACCAGCGACGTGTGGTCGTCGAACGGCAGGTCGCCCGCCGCCACCGCGAAGATCTCCAGCTCCGGCAGGGTCAGCGCCCCGGACAGCGTGGTGGCGAACGCGACATCCGCCGCGTCCCGCCCGGTCGCGATCCGGATCAGGGTCTGCCGCGGCGCCAGCCGGGTCGAGTCCCACACCCGCCACTCGCCGTCCAGCAGCGTCTCCACGACCAGGTGGAAGTCCATCGGCGACAGCCCGGGCGCGTAGACGGCCGCCACCCGGGCCGGGATGTTCAACGCCCGGCACAGCGTGGCCGTCAGATGCGCGTAGTCCCGGCACACCCCGGACGCCGACAGCAGCGTGTCGATCGCGTCGGTCGACGGGCCGCTCGAGCCCACCTGGTAGGTGAGGTGCTCGAAGACCCAGGCGGTGACGGCCCGCACCGGATCGTCCGAGCCGCCGAACATCGTCGCCGCGAACCCGCCCAGCCGGTCCGACGGGCAGTAGCGGCTGGGCAGCAACGCCTCCAACCGGTCCGTGACGACCGGCTCGGGCGAGAAGCCCGTCGCGCGGTACTCCACGACCACCCGCCCCACCGGCAGGAACGGGAACCCGTCGCAGGAGGTCGTCAGCGACGACGAGGACGCCCCCCGCGCCTCGATCTTCAGGGCGATCTCGGCGGGCGACGTCACGTCGAAGACCAGTCGGCAGCCGACCTCAGCGGAATCCACGCCGAAACGGTATCCGGTGGGCCACGCGCGGAAACGTCGCACACGTTACGGTCTCGGTCGTGGGTCGCACTGTGAAACTGGTACTGCTCGACACGCTCGGGGTTCCGCTGGGCGCGCTGCCGCCGTTCGACGTGTCCGTGCCCTGGTGGCCGGAGGTCGAGGAGGTGGTGGCCGGCGCGCGCCGCCGCTACGGCGTGGAGGTTCAGGTGCTGCGGCTGCTCAGCGCCGCCGGCGCGACCGCGGCCACCGGCGGGGGCACGGTCACCTACCTCGCCCAGCTGGCCGGGTCGCCGCCGATCCCGGTCGAGCCCGCCGACCCCGACCTGTCGCCGCAGCCGCACCGCGCCCCGTACGCGGAACCCGGCGGCCCCGCCGCCTCCACCCGCTGGGCGATCGGCGCGCTCGAGGCCATGGGCACCGCCAACGCGGTCGCCGTCCAGCGCAAGACGTGGAACCTGTCCGCCGTCTGGCGGCTCGACGTGGCCGGCGCCCCGGTCGCCTGGCTCAAACAGGTGCCCGAGTTCTTCGCCCACGAACCGGCCGTCCTCGGCCTGGTCGCCGGGGTCGCGCCCGGACTGGTGCCGCCGCTGCTCGCCGCCGGCGCCCAGGGCCGGATGCTGCTCGCGCATGTGCCCGGCGAGGACGGCTTCGGCGCCGGCGCCGAGGTGCGCGGCGAGATCGCCGCCGAGTGGCATCCCGTGCAGGAACACTTCGCGGGCCGGGTCGAGGACCTGCTCGCCGTCGGCATGCCCGACGCCCGGCTCGCGGTCGCGCCGTTCGCCCGGGTCGCCGCCGACCACCTGGACACCGTCGAGGGACTCCGCGAACTCGTCGACGACCTGCCCCGGCGGCTCGAGCAGATCGCCGCCTGCCGGATGCCCGACACGATCGTGCACGGCGACCTGCACCCCGGCAACGCCCGGATCGGCGCCGGACCGCCGGTGATCATGGACTGGGGCGACGCCACCGTCGGGCACCCCGCCGACGACATCCTCCGGCTCACCCAGGGCCTGCCCGGCTCCGAGGCCGAGTCGCTGACCGCGGCATGGGCGCTGCGCTGGCGTACCGTCCGGCCGGACAGCGACCCGCACCTCGCCGCCGAGCTGATGCGCCCGATCTTCCACCTGCGCCGGGCCGTCATCTACGCCGGCTTCCTGGCCCGCATCGAGCCGTCGGAACACCCGTATCACTCGGCCGACGTACCGGAAGGCCTCGCCGCGGCAGTGGCCGCCGTACGGTGACCGGATGAACCGGCGCGCGCGGTACGTCGAGCAGATCCGCGCGAACGGCGCCCCGCTGACCGACGAACTCGCCGCCGCGTTCGCCACCGTGCCCCGCGAGGCGTTCGTCACGGCCGGCTTCCAGCGCCCCGGCGGCGGCTGGGTGTCACCCGGCGACCGCGACTTCCTCGACCTCGTCCACCGCGACGACGTGCTGGTCACCAAGGTCGACGGGAGGACGCCGGTCAGCTCGTCCAGCCAGCCGTCCCTGATGGCGATCATGCTCGACGCGCTGGACGTGCGGCCCGGCCACCGGGTCCTGGAGATCGGCGCCGGCACCGGCTACAACGCCGCGCTGCTGGCCGCGCTCGGCGCGACGGTGGTCAGCGTCGACGCGCAGGAAGACGTCGCGGCGCGGGCCGCGGCCGCCCTCGACGGTCTCGGTGTCGCCGGGGTCCAGGTCCAGACCGGTGACGGGTACGCCGGAGCGCCCGGTCACCGCTTCGACCGGGTGATCGTCACCGTCGGCGTCGCCGGGCTGTCCCCGCGCTGGCTCAACCAGCTCGACCCCGGCGGCCTGGCCGTGGTGCCGGTCGAACATGCCGGCACCCACCCCGTGCTGGCCGTCCGGGGCGCGGCGGCCGGCCCGGTGACCGCCGACGTGATCTGCCCGTCCGGCTTCATGAGCGCGTCCGGCCCGCTGACCGCGGCCCACCAGTTCGCGCACCCGTCACCCGCCGCCACCGGCGAGCTCGGCCCGCTGACCCCGGCGAGCGGCCCGCGCTTCGACCCGCCGCTGGGCGCCCTCGCCTACCGCGACCTCTGGTACGCCGCCGGTGTCTGGCACCGCCGCGCCACCCACGCGGCCGTCCCCGGCGTCGAACACTCCTGCCTGGTCCTCCTCGACGACACCCGCACCGGCGGCGCCGCCATCCCACCCGACGGCGAGGTCCTCACCACGGGCGACCGCGCCCTCGCCCAGGACGCCGGCGACATCCTCCGCCGCTGGGACGCCGAGGGCCGGCCCCCGATGCGGGAGTGGCGCGTCACGCTGGCGCTGGCCGGGCAGCCCGACGCCCCGATCTGGGTCCCGGCCAACTGGAGCCTGTAGATCGTTCACGGTGCCGGTGGTGCCGACCTTTCTGATGCGTGGTGGTGGTGGTGCTGCTGCTGGTGTTTCCGCTGCGTGCGGGGTCGGGCCGGTTTGTGAGGCGCCCGGGTGCCTGCTCGCGGTCGTTGCGGCCGTTTGCGCTCAGCGCGGAGCGGGCTGGGCTTGCCAGGCGCCCGGGTGCCCGCTCACCCTCACTGCCGCCACTCGCGCCCGGTACGGAGCAGGCTGGGCTTGCCAGGCCGCCGGGTGCCCGCTCACCGTCGCTGCCGCCGCTTGCGGTGGTGGCCGGGCACGGTAGTGGTAGCCGGGCACGGTGGTGGTGGTAGCCGGGCACGGTAGTGGTAGCTCGAGGCGGCTGCGGTGTTGACGGCCGGCCCGGCCCTTGCGCGCCGCCCGCACCCGGGCGGCCGGTGGTAGGACGGGGCGCTATCCGGCACCGACTGACCGCTCCCAGCTACCACGCCCGCGGACCGTGGTAGCTCAGCGCGGCATTCGGTCCCGGATACCGCCCTGACCCACCACTGCGTGCCGGGTCTACCACTCGCGCCTGCTCCTACCACCGGCGCCCACCCACGGCCGCGAGTGGCGGCAGTGAGGGTGAGTGGGCACCCGGGGGCCTGGCAAGCCCGGCCCGGCCCGCGCTGGCCGCGAGTGGCGGCAGTGAGGGTGAGTGGGCACCCGGGGGCCTGGCAAGCCCGGCCCGGCCCGCGCTGGCCGCGAGTGGCGGCAGTGAGGGTGAGTGGGCACCCGGGGGCCTGGCAAGCCCGGCCC
>NZ_BSTL01000008.1:139600-161631 GCF_030269485.1 Actinoplanes sp. NBRC 103695
CGGCCCGCGCTGGCCGCGAGTGGCGGCAGTGAGGGTGAGCGGGCACCGGGGGCCTGGCACCCGGGCCCGCCCCCAACTCAGCCGAACCGCCGGCAGCAAGGCGAGCCCGGACCGTCACCCCCCGCACGGCGGCAGCCCCGGGGTTGGGTTTGAGAGTGACCACTTACGCAGAGTGAAGGGTGCGCTCGGCCGTTATGGACGCGCCAGCGGCCAGGCCGAGTGGGCCCGGCCTCGGCGTGAGCGACGGTCAGCACCACCCACCCAGGCACGACATCAAGCTCTTGATCTTGAAGTGGGGGTCAGGAGGTCATCAGGAGCATGGCGACCACGCCGGTCAGGACGAGGATGGCCATCGCGATCAGGAGGCCGCGTTCGGAGGACTCGGCGGGCTGCGGGGTCGTGGCGAGGGGCTCGGCGCTCATGATGATCTCCTTGGGGGAGGGAGGGGTTGCCGAAATGCGGAACCGGGGCGGTCGGCCTAACGTGTGAGCGTGCCGCTTACTGATTGGTTTCTCACCAGCGAGGAGCGCGGCAACCCGGACACCTCCATACCCACCTGGACCGCGGGAAACACGGCCGAACCACTGGTTCACGGTAAGGCCTATTTTGACCGGTTGGTGACGGAAGTCGAAAGCCTCGGTGAGGGTGACATCCTGTTTTTCACCGACTGGCGCGGAGACCCTGACCAGCGGCTACGCGACGACGGACCGACGATCGCCGAGCTGTTCGCCGCGGCGGCCAAGCGTGGGGTGATTGTCAAGGGGTTGCTGTGGCGCTCCCACCTGGACAAGTTCGCGTACTCCGAGGAGGAGAACCGGAGCCTGGCCGACGACGTCGCCGACGCCGGTGGCGAGGTGCTGCTTGACCAGCGGGTACGCCGCGGCGGCTCGCATCACCAGAAGCTCGTGGTGATCCGTCGCAAGGACGGCGACGACCTAGCGTTCGCGGGTGGCATCGACCTGTGCCACAGCCGGCGGGACGACGAGGAGCACCACGGCGATCCGCAGCCGATCGCGATGGCGAAGGCGTACGGCGACAACCCGCCCTGGCACGACGTCCAGCTGCTGCTCAAGGGGCCGGTCGTCGGCGCGCTCGACCTGACCTTCCGGGAGCGCTGGACCGACCCGGCGCCCCTGGACCAGCACGGGCCGTTCTCCACCGTCAAGGACAAGCTCGACGGGGCCGACCTCAGCGCCGACCACCTGCCCGATCAGCCGCCGGACCCGCCGGAGGCCGGGCCGCTGGCCATCCAGGTGCTGCGGACCTACCCGGCGATGCGGCCGGCCTACTCGTTCGCCAAGCAGGGTGAGCAGACGATCGCGCGCGGCTACACCAAGGCGATCAAGCGGGCCCGCCGGCTGATCTACCTCGAGGACCAGTACCTGTGGTCGCGCGAGGTGGCCGACCTGTTCGCGGAGGCGCTGCGCCGGAACCGGGACCTGCACCTGATCGCCGTCGTGCCGCGCCATCCGGACGTGGACGGGCGGTTCGCGCTGCCGCCCAACAACGTCGGCCGGGCCAAGGCGATCGCGCTGTGCCGCAAGGCCGCCCCGGAGCGCGTGCACGTCTTCGACGTCGAAAACCATCAGAGCACCCCGGTGTACGTGCACGCGAAGGTGTGCGTGGTCGACGACGTCTGGGCTTCCGTGGGCTCGGACAACTTCAACCGCCGGTCGTGGACACACGACAGCGAGTTGTCGTGCGCGATCCTGGACGAGACCGTCGACGGCCGCTCGCCGGCCGATCCCGCGGGGCTCGGCGACGGCGCCCGCCGCTTCGCGCGGGACCTGCGGCTGCGGTTGCTGCGGGAGCACCTCGACGCCTCCGACGACGACGAGGGCCTTCTGGACCCCGACGAGACGGTACGCCGGGTGAACGCGACCGCCGAGAAGTTGCGGGACTGGCACCGCGGCGGGCGGAAAGGTGACCGCCCGCCGGGCCGGCTGGTGCCGCACGAGACCACCAGGCTGAACTGGCTCACGCGGGCCTGGGCGACGCCCGCCTACCAGCTGATCTACGACCCGGACGGCCGCCCGTGGCGGGCCCGGCGGGCCGGCGACTGGTAGTGCTGGGCATACCCCGGTCGTAGGGCTGGACGGCTCGTCCCGACCGGTGCCGGTTGCCTACGGTCATTCCCATGTCCAGCATCTGGCCGGCCCTGAAGTCCCGGCGCTTCCTGCTCTCGCCCTGGCCGTGGCGATCGCTGCTCTACGTGGCGACCACCGTGATCGTCGCCGCCCCGGTCGCGCTGGTCGCGTGGCTGATGGCGCTCCCGTGGCTGGTGACGGTCAGCGACCTGCGCGAGGGCCGGCTGCCGAACGGCCACAACTACCTGCTGATGATCTTCACGCTGGTCGTGATCGGGGTGTTCGGCCCGCTGGTGGCGGTGCCGCTGGCCGCGATCGAGCGGCGCCGGGTGGCTCTGCTGGACGCCCGGGAGATCCGCAGCGCGCACCGCCCGGTGCGTTCCGGCGACCCGGTCGCCTGGCTCCGGGTGCGCTACACGGAGGCCGCGACCTGGCGGGAGCTGCTCTACGGGCTGCTGTTCACGCTGGTCGTGCCGGTCGTCTACGGCGTGCTGTTCCTGATCGCCGGGGTGGAGCTGGCGTTGCTCACCTCGCCGCTGCTGACCGGCGTGGGTTCCTCCGAGGTGCAGCTCGGCAACCTGACCATCGACACGCCGGGGGAGTCGGCGATCGGCGTGCTGGTGGCGATCGTGCTGATCCCGCCGCTGATCTACCTGTCGGGCGCCGTCACCGCCGGCCAGGCCGCGATGGCGCGGGCGCTGCTCGGCGACACCGACCGCACGGCCGGCGCCCTCCGTGAGGTGGCCCGGTCCCGGGCGCGGCTGGTCGACGCGTTCGAGGCGGAACGCCGCCGCATCCAGCGCGATCTGCACGACGGCGCCCAGCACCAGCTGACCAGCCTCACCCTGCAACTGGGCATGGCCCGGCTCGACCTGCCGCCCGGCTCGCCCGCCGCCGAACCGCTGAACCGGGCCCACGACCAGGCGAAGGACCTGATGGTCATGCTCCGCGACATCGTCCACGGCATCCGCCCGCAGGTGCTCGGCGACCTGGGCCTGATGCCGGCCCTGCGTGAACTGGCCGACCGCGCCGCCCTGCCCGTCATGGTCATCGGCCCTGACGTGGTGACCCGCCCGCCCGAGCACGTGGAGACCACGGCCTGGTTCGTGGCGTCCGAAGCGCTGGGCAACATCGGCAAGCACGCGGCCGCCCGCCACGCCGAGGTGCGCGTGGTCTGGTCCGGAGAAGATCTCATTCTCGAGGTACGCGACGACGGGGCGGGCGGCGCCGACCCGGCCGACGGCAGCGGCCTGACCGGGCTCGCCGACCGGGTCGCCGCGGCGGGAGGCAGGCTGCTGCTGGCCTCCCCGCCCGGAGGTGGCACCCTGGTGCGGGTGGAGTTGCCGTGCCGGTGAGAGTGGTCCTGGCAGAGGACGGGGTGCTGCTGCGCGAGGGCCTGGCCGGCCTGCTGGGGCGGTTCGGCTTCGAGGTCGTGGACGCCGTCGGGTCGGCCGACGCCCTCGTCGCGTCGGCCACCTCGTGCGCGCCCGACCTGGTCATCACGGACATCCGGATGCCACCCGACCACACCGACGACGGTCTGCGCGCCGCCGTGACGCTGCGGGCGGCCCGCCCGCAGCTTCCGGTCGTGGTGCTCAGCCAGTACGTCCAGGAGGAGTACGCCTCGACCCTGCTCGACACCGGCTCCGGCCGGGGCGTCGGCTACCTGCTCAAGGACCGCGTCGTCGACGTCGAGGACTTCGTGACGGCGCTGCGTACGGTCGCCGCGGGCGGCACGGTCATCGACCCGGAGGTGGTACGCCGGCTCCTCAACCGCCCGCACGACCCGCTGGTCCGGTTGTCCGCCCGCGAACGGGAGGTGCTCGGGCTGATCGCCGAGGGCCACTCCAACTCGGCCATCGCGTCCCGTCTGTTCGTCTCGGAGGCCGCCGTGGGCAAACACGTCGGCAACATCCTCACCAAACTGGACCTGCCACCGGCCGAGGACACCAACCGCCGCGTCCTGGCCGTCCTCACCTACCTCCGCAGCGGCACCCACGCCTGAGACGGAAACGCATGAAACCGACCCGGTGAAACATGGAGCCGCGCGCCGCCGGCCGCTTCACTCGGAGGTGATGACTGACACCAGGAACGCCATGAGGCTGCTCGACGGCCTCGCCGACCCCCTGCTCGCGCCGGTGCTGACCTTGCCGCCGGGCGCACACGTCGTGCAACTCGCCTGCGGCACCGGCGGGCTGAGCCTCGCGCTGGCCCGCCGCCGCGCGGACCTGCGCATCACGGCTGTCGACATCGACCCCGGCGTGCTGCGGATCGCACGCGCCGCGGCGGCGGACGAGGATCTGCCGGTCGACTTCCGGGCGATGTCGATGGCCGGGCTCGACTTCGGCGACGGCAGCGCCGACGCGGTCATCTCCCGCATGGGCCTGCTGATGCCCGGGACGGCGCCGTTCGACCTCGCCGCCCGGGAAGCCGCGCGGATCCTCCGGCCCGGCGGGATCCTGAGCGTCGCCACCTGGACGGATCTGGCCGCCAGCCCGTACACGGGATTCGGGCTGCCCGTCCTGCGCCGGCTCCTTCCGGAGGGGGCGGTCCCCGACTTCAACCAGGTCTTCGCCGCCTCCGCCCGGCCCGGCGCCCTCGAAGGTCACCTCGCCGCGGCCGGCCTCGTGGACGTCGACGCGTCCTGGTTCCGCTGGGAGGCCGAGTACCCCAGTTTCGAGGACTGGTGGGCCTTCGACACCGGCTTCGGACCGCTGAAGGCGTTGTTCGACTCGCTCGACGACCGGCAGCTGGCCGAGGCGCGCCGGGCGATGACCGACGACATCAGCGTTCACCGCACCGAGTCCGGCGGCTACCGCCTACCGGCGACCTGCCGCCTGATCAGCGCCCGGCGCTGAGACGCCGCCGCGCATCACCTCGACGACCTCGCCGTGGCCGCCGGCCTCGGCCCACTCCATCGCCGTCCGTCCACGCCCGCCGTCCTCGCGCCGCTGCGGGTCGGCGCCGGCGGCGAGCAGTTCCCGGACCGCGGCGTCGTGTCCCCAGCACGCGGCGCCGCACAACGGCAGCCCTTCGTCGCCGGTGCCGCTCTCCCGATGCGGGTCCGCCCCCGCCGTCGCGAGCACCCGGATGTTCCCGGCCCTGCCCTGAACGCTCGCGCGATACAGCGGCGTGCTGCCCTCGCGGTCGGGCAGGTTCGGGTCGGCGCCGGCCCGCACCAGCTCGGCAACCCGCCGGGCAGAGCCCCAACCGGCGGCTTCCATCAGACGCCGCTGCAGTTTCTTCCTCCGACGCCTGTTCAAAAATCCTGACCTCCGACGTCCACCTGGCCGTCGGCGACGAGCCATCGCAGCGACTCGCGCAGCGCCTCCAGCACCGTGTAGCGCGGCGTGTAACCCAGCACCTCGCGCGCCCGGTCGATGCTCGCCGTGATGTTGCGGTGGCCGTGATCGCGGGTGGCGCCGGTGTGCTCGGCACCCACCCGGGTCTCGAACTCGGGCCAGGACACCATGTCGAAGGCCGGCTCGCGACCGAACCAGGCCGCCACCCCGGCCGCCAGCCCGCGCATCGTCATCGCCTGCGCGGCCACCACGTGGAAGCTGGACCCGATCGCCGCGGGCCGGGTGAGGGCACGTTCGAAGGCCTGAGCCACGTCGTCGGCGTGCACGTGGTGCAGGACGCCGAGGCCGTTGTCCGGCAGCGCGAGCGGCTTGCCCAGCGCCAGCGTGTTCCAGACGGCCGGGTCGAGGTTGCCCGCCGGGGTGATCACCGGCCAGCCGGGCCCGGAGATGTGGCCGGGGTGCAGCACGACGCTCGGCACGCCGCCGGTGCGGGTCTCGTGGTGCAGCAGCGCCTCGATCTCCATCTTGCCGACGCCGTAGTCGCCGTAGGCCGTGCGCGGCTCGTCCTCGGTGACCGGCACCCGCAGCGCGTGACCGTGCACCCAGATCGTGCCGCAGTGCAGCAGCAGCGGCTTCGTCGGGCGCAGGGCGTCGAGCAGCCGCCGCGCCTGGTCGGGGGTGAAGCAGACCAGGTCGATCACGGCGTCCGGCGCGAAGGCGGCGACGTCGTCGACGTCCCGGTCGAAGGTCACCCGCTCGACGCGCTGCCACTCCGGCGACCGGTGGTAGGGCTCGCGGGTGCCGCGGCTGAGCGCGACCACCCGGTGGCCGGCGCGGACCAGCCGCGGGACCAGGTAGGTGCCGATGTGGCCGGTGGCGCCGATGACGACGACTCGGGACATGGTCTGCCTCCTACAGTCTGCGGCGCCCGGCGAAGCCCAGGTCCGCCCGGTGGTACCACGCCAGCTCGGCGTCGCCCTCCAGCCAGCACAGCAACACCGGCACGCCGTCCAGGTCGGCGGGGAAGTCGACGAGCAGCGGCGCGACGCCCTTCAGCTCGGCGCCGGTCTGCTGCACCTCGGTCATCAGCTCGTTGAGCCGCGCCTCGGCCGCCTTACGCTCGGGAAGCCCGCCCAGCGGCGTCGGCGCCCCGGACGCCAGCTCCACCATGTCGGCACGCACCGTGACGATCTCGTCGAGCACCGGGCGTAGCCGGACGATCTCCGCCCGAGCCTCTCCGACCGTGAACAACCCCATGCCGCCCAGTCTGTCACTCCAGCTTGAGCACCCGTTCCTCGCGCTCGACACCACGGTCAAGACCATGATGTCGTGCCCGGGTGGGTGGTGGGTGCTGACCGTCGCTCACGCCGAGGCCGGGCCCACTCGGCCTGGCCGCTGGCGCGTCCAGAACGGCCGAGCGCACCCTTCGTTCTCCGTGCGTGGTCACCCTCGAGGCGTCCACTGGTAGTGCCTCGAGGTGGTGATCTGGTGGAAGCCGCACCGGCGCAGGATCTCGGCGACCAGGACGGTCACTGGAAGTAGTCCTGCTGGCGGGCGATCAGGCGGTCGAGCTCGGCGCCGGTGACGCCGACGTCGCGCGGCGCCCGGATCCGTCCCACGTGCCGGCCGACGATCCGCAGGAGCGGGCCGTCGTGCTCGTGGGTGACGCCGGCCGGGAGGATGGTGGGCGGCATGCGCATCCGGGCGTCGTAGGCGGCCAGGAGAGCGGCGGCGTCGGCCATGGTCACATCATGCCGTCGAGTATCCACACGGGCCGGAGCGCGATCAGAACGTGGCGATCGGGTTGACCGGGCTGCCGGACGTGCCGGCGAAGCGGACCGGCGCGACCGCGAGCTGGAAGTCCCACTGGCCGAGCTCGGCGGCCGTCGCCGCGCACGCCTCCAGGTCGCAGTTGTCGAGCAGCCACAGACCCATCGCGACGAGACCCACGGCGTGCACCGGCATCAGCACGTCGTCGTATCCCGACGGCTGAACGTCCTGAGGCGTGTCGGCGCCGATCAGCGCGACGCCGCGTTCCCGCAGCCACGGCAGGCAGGACGCGTGCCAGCCGGCCTGGGTGAGAGTCCCGTCCCGGGCGCGGCCGTGCTCGGTCCGCAGGAGCACCGCGTCGCCGGATCGCACCCGCACACCCTGGCGGCGCTCGGCCTCCTCGAGATCCTCAGGGAACACGCCCTGCCCGGGTTCCCTCGTGATGTCCAGCAGGACGCCGCGCGTGATGATGCCGTTCGCCGCCGCGGTGACGGCCGCCCACGCCGATCCCGTTGCGGCGTCGACCATCGAGTGCGATCGCCCGTTGTACATCCTGCCGTCCCAGAAGAGGTGGCACGGCGAGTCGAGGTGGGTGACGGTGTTGCCGTGGAACATGATGCCGAGCCGCTCGTTCGAGAAGCCCCAGCGCCGGTCGGCGTGGAAGGCGGCCGGCATGCCCTCGGCGCCGGGCATGTCGGCGGCTCGCGGGCACGTCGTCGTCGACCGTTCCATGTCGTCCGGTGCGGCGACCTCCCACGCGCAGGAAACGCTCCGGCCGTGGCGCACGGCCCGCGCCGCCGCCAGCCGGACGTCGTCGGTGATGAGGTTCAGGGTCCCGAGCTCGTCGTCGTCGCCCCAGCGCCCCCAGTTCGACAGCGTGTCGAAGTACCCGAGCACATCGTCCTGCGTGGGCGTGGTCATCCCGGCATCACTCCTCCTGATCGGCCGACGGGGAACGGGTGTTCGGCGGTGAAGCCGATCAGCTCGCGCGCCGGCTCCAGGTCGATGGGGACGGTGCGGCCCGGGAACGACGGCCGGGGCGTCGACGGGTGGAAGCGGGCCAGCAGGTCGTCGGTCGGGTCGGGGGCCAGGGTCTCGGGCGCCGCCACGTAGAGCACGTGGCAGCCGGGCCGGGCGGGACTCAGCGCGGACACCAGGGCGCGGGCGGCGTCCCGGCTGTCCAGGTAGGACCAGACGTCGCTGGCGCCCGCCTCCGGGGTGGTCCGGAAATGCGCCGCGGTCGTGGCCAGCCGGTCGTCGGCCGTCCCGACGAACGGCAACCGCAACGCCACCACGGTCATGTCGTAGCGGCGGTGCATCATCGCCGCGGTCTCCTCGTCGACGCGTTTCGACAGGGCGTACGCGTCGTGGATCTGCAGTGGCAGTGCCGTGTCGACGGGCAGGTAGGGCATGGTCAGCCGGTGCGGCGCGAACGGCAGGCCGCCGATCGCGTAGCTGCTGGCCAGCGCCACCCGCCGCACCCCGGCCCGGCCGGCCTGGTCGAGCACGGTGAAGGTGGCCTGGGTGTTGACGGCGAAGACGCGTTCGGCGGGATCGGCCAGCGGCGACGGGATCGCGGCCAGGTGGATCACGGCGTCGACGTCGTCCAGCGCGCCGGCCACCACCTCGGGGTCGCGCGCGTCCCCGACGACCACCCGCGCGCCGTCGACGGTGCCGGATTCCAGGATCAAGGCCGTCACGGGTACGCCGGAGGCGAGCAGCCGGGCGACCACGGCCCGGCCGATCAGCCCGGCGGCGCCGGTGACCAGGACGCGGGGCATCAGCGGGCCGCCGTGTGACGAGGGCGGAGGGTGGGGCGGACGATGCGAATGAGGGCCACGACAAAGCACGCTAACGGAGGCGTACGCCACATCCCTGTTCTTTCAATTTTGAAAGAAGTAGAGTCGGGACCGTGACCGAGCCGTTGAGCCCCGCGCAACAGACCGTGTGGCGCACCTTCGTCGAGTCGTCGTGGGCCCTGCACGACCGGCTGGAGGACGAGCTGCGGGCGGCCAGCGGCCTGAGCATGGCCGACTACCACGTGCTGGTCGTGCTCTCCGAGACGCCCGGCCACCGGTTGCGGATGGGCGAGCTGGCCGGTCGGCTGGTGTTCTCGCCCAGCCGGGTCACCTACCACATCAACACCATGGTCAAGCGCGGTCTGGTCCGCAAACAGCCGTGTGCCGACGACGGCCGCGGCAGCGAGGCCGTGCTCACCGACGCCGGGCTGGCCCAGCTGGTCGCCGCCGCGCCACCGCACCTCAGGACCGTTCGCGACAGCTTCATCGATCACCTCGACGACGAGGAACTCGCCGTCATCGGCCGCGTTTTCGCCAAGATCAGGAAGGCTTGAGTCATGCCTGCCATCACCGTCGACGACGTTCTCGTCCTGCCCCGCCTGCCCCAGCTCGACCCGGCCGCCCAGCACCGCCCGGTCCGCCGGCTCACCACCGCGCCGGGCGGTTTCGAGGGGGAGGGCTTCCCGGTGCGGCGCGCCTTCGCCGGCGTACCCGTGAACGAGCTCGACCCGTTCATCCACCTGGACCAGATGGGCGAGGTCGACTACGCCCCCGGTGAGCCGAAAGGCACACCGTGGCACCCGCACCGCGGCTTCGAGACCGTCACCTACATGATCGACGGCGTCATGGACCACCAGGACTCCAACGGTGGCGGCGGCACCATCACCGACGGCGACACGCAGTGGATGACCGCCGGCGGCGGCATCCTGCACATCGAGGCGCCACCCGAGCAGCTCGTGATGAGCGGCGGCCTCTTCCACGGCATGCAGCTGTGGGTCAACCTGCCGCGGGTCGCCAAGATGATCGCCCCGAAATACCAGGACATCCGCGGACGCGAGTCGGTGCTGCTGACCACGCCGGACGGCGGCGCGCTGATCCGGGTCATCGCCGGCTCGGTGGCCGGCCACGACGGCCCCGGCTCCACGCACACGCCGATCACCCTGGCGCATGTCACGCTCCAGCCCGGCGCCCGCCTCGACCTGCCCTGGCCGGCCGACTACAACGCGCTGGTCTACGTGATGGCCGGCCGCGGCACGGCCGGCCAGGAGGCGCGCCCGATCGAGATGGGCCAGCTGGCCGTGTACGGCGCCGGCGACGCGATCGGGGCCACCGCGACGTCGGAGATGGACCTCTTCGTCATGGGCGGCCGCCCTCTCCGCGAGCCGGTGGCCCACTACGGCCCGTTCGTGATGAACACCCGCGAGGAGCTCAAGCAGGCGTTCGAGGACTACCAGAAGGGCCGCCTCGGCGTCATCCCCGCCGCGAAGATGCCGCACACTGACTGAGTGAAGGTCCTGATCCTCGGCGGCACCGGCTTCGTCGGCCGGGCGATCGCCGCGCTGCTGCCCGGCCGTGAGCTGTTCAACCGCGGCCGGGACGCGACGATGCCCGGCCTGGTCGGCGACCGCGACACCGGCGACTACTCGGCGTTGCGGTCGGGCACCTGGGACGCGGTGGTCGACTGCTCCGGCTATCTGCCACGGCACGTCGGCGAGGCGATGGACGCCCTCGACGGGCGGGTCGGCCGCTACCTCTTCATCTCCAGCCACGTGGTCCTCGACGGCACGGTCCCGCGACGTGACGCGGTGCTCCCGCTCACCGACGCGACCTACGGTCCGTCCAAACTGGCCTGCGAGCAGGACATCATGCGGCGGTACGGCGACCGCGCCACGATCGTCCGCCCGGGCAAGGTGGCCGGCCCGCACGACAACCAGAACGGCCTGACCTACTGGGTGCGACTCACCGCCCGCGCCGCCACCTCTCGTGGTGTCGTCGAGGTGCCCGGCGCCCTGACGCAGCCGGTGCAACTGGTGGACAGCCGCGACCTGGCCGCCTTCGTGGCCCGGTTGCTGCACGACGACCGGGGCGGCGAATGGACGGCCGTCGGTGACACGGTCTCCCTCGGCGATCTGATCCACACCTGCGCTCGAGCGGCCGGCACCACGGTCAGCCTGCGCGAGGTGCCGCCGGTCACGACCCGGGTACCCCTGATCAAGGATCCGTCCTTGTGGTCGACCCAGCATCGCGACCCGGCACCGGCCCGAGCCGCGGGCCTGCCCGTGACGCCGCTGCTCAAGACCGCCGCCGACGTCCTGGCCTGGGACCGGACCGCCGCCGCATAGCCGGACCGCCCGACGGTCTCAGATCCGGGCTGGTCCTGGCACCGGACCGCCGCCGGACTCACATGCGCGCTCTCAGCACGTCGAACTCGCAGCCCGGCGTGGCCGGGTCGAAGCCGTGCTCGACCAGCCAGCGGACCCCCAGCAGGCTGCGCAACGACCACCAGGCGCGGATCACGTCGACGTCGACATCGGTGCCGTAGCCGGTGAGGACCTGGTCGAGGCGCTCCTCGTGGCCGAGCGTCAAGGTGGCGAGGTCGTGCAGGGCGTCGCCCCGGGCCGCCTCGGACCAGTCGATGATGCCGGTGACCTCGTCACCGTCCACGAACACGTGGGTGATCTGCAGGTCGCCGTGCACGAACACCGGTGTCCACGGCCGGAGCGCGGCCTCGGCGATCCGGCGGTTGCGGGTGACCAGGTCGGCGGGGAGGACGTCGTTCGTGACGAGCCACTCGCACTCGCGCTCGAGGTCCGCCGCGATGTCGTCGAGGCGCCGGCCGGGCCAGGGCGGCAGCGGCGCGTCGTGCAGCCTGCGGATGGCGGCGCCCGCCGCGGCCCACGCCGCCGGCGACGCGGTCGACGGCGCGCCCAGGATGCCGAGCGCCTTGCCGGGGGCTGCCGCGATCGCGAGCACGGGCGGCTCGCGCCACAGGACCCGCGGCGTCGGGACCGGCGCCAGGGCCATCGCCTCGACTTCGACGTCGGTGTTCGCCGGATCACCGTCGACCTTCAGGAACACGTCACCGACGCGCAGGGTGACGCGCTCGGAGTGGGCGACGACGACCTCGACCTCTTCCACGCCGGACATCGTCGCGGGGATCGCCGCCGGCGTCACCGGATTTATCACGGACGGTCCCGGCGACGTTCCGGGCCGGCGCTGCGGCCCTCGTGACGTCACGACGAGGATCAGGGCGCCCGGTTGCTTCGCCTCGACCCGGGTCGCGACCGCCGCCTGCTGACCACCGTGATCCCCGTCGCCGCAACCTGACGGCCGGGTACGACAACCTAGGGCTCACGTTCGCGCAGGGTGATCGCCCCGGCGCCGGAGGCGAGCCGGATCGTGTAGCGGTCGGAGGCGGCGGACCAGCCGGGGGCGTTGAGCGTCGTGCCGGCCGGGGTGCCGTTGCTGATCGTCCACGGGGTGGTGACCGTGCCGGCGCCTTCGGGGAGCGTGATGCGTACGGGTGTCTCCGGCGGTGTGGTCAGCTCGACCGTGCCCGCGCCCCTGCGGAACATCACCGGCACCGTGCCCCGGGGCCGGGGCAGGTTGAGCTCGACCAGCCCGGACGCGCCCAGCTCGACCCGGGTGACCCGCCCGGCCGACAGGTCCAGCTGCTGCTCGCCGGCGCCGGCGGGCAGGCGGACGTCCCAGCGGACCGCACGGTTGAGGACGATCCGCACGATGTCCGGGCCGGAGCCGCCGGTCGGCCGCAGGTCGATCCGGTAGAGCCCGCGCCGCGCGGTCACCGTGGGCGCCAGTCCGGCGTCGGCGGGCGTGGTCACCCGGTAGAGGATGCCCGGCATGTCCGCCAGCCGGACCTCGACCCGCGACGCGGCGTCGCCGACCAGTAACGCCGCGCCGGTACGGCCGCGGAGCGCTCCGACGAGCACACGCTCGGTCGCCTGCGGCATCGGCTCGGCCGGACGCGGCGGCGACGGGGTGCACGCGCCCACGGTCAAGGCCGTGACCAGCGCGAACACAGATGTCACTCGAATGGTTGAGTTGCCTTGACTCAGCGCTGGGGGCACCAACGGTCAACGCAGAATCGGCCGAACGGGTGACGGCGATGCGCCCGGATCGAGCCAGACTGTCCGAATGCGTTCTGAAGGCTTCCTGTCTCCGCGTCAGCGCCGCCTCGCCTGGGTGGGCTTCCTCGTCGTCGCGTTCCAGGCCCCGCTGGCCGCCCGCCTGGTCGACGACGCCTCCTGGCTGTTCGCCGTCGTCGTGGCCCTGGTCGTGGGCACGGTGATCCTCGCCGACGACACCACGCGCCGCCGGCCGGAGACCGAGACCGCCGAATAGGTTCAACCGAGCTGCACCGGTCGGGAGAACCGTCGGCAACCCCGGACTCCCTAACGTTCTTACTCATGAATGGCCTGTTCAGCGGCGCTGCCGCCCGCGCTGCCCTGCGCTCCGCCCACGCGTCCCTCGACGAGCTGTCGGCCTCGGTCGGCGCCTCCGGCCTGCCCGCCGTGGCAGCCTCTCCGGCTCTGCTGGCCGTGATCGACCAGCACACCGCCAGCGTCCGCGACAGCCTGTCCGCGGACGTCAAGCCGCTGACGCCGGTGATCCTGGCCGCTTACGCCGAGGGGGTGCGCGACGCCGCCTTCAAGCACGGCTGGACGCCCCCGGCCGGTCCGATCGACTGGGACCGGAACGACTGGGTCCTGCGCCGCCTGCTGGCCGTGGTGTTGCTCGCCGCGACGTTCACCGACCGCTGACCCGCACCGTCTGAGAGGCCATTTCACGTTCAGGGCCGGCGCCGAGAAACTCGGCGCCGGCCCTCATCATTGGCCAAAAAGAACATTTCGGGCACGCGCCGCCACCTCCCCCACCCCTGTCACTGGGTGGGCCAAACGTTAGGCGCGAGGTACGACAGTTTCCGGTCGTCGTCCTCAGGGGCGCTTGCGGGTGGTGCCGGGGTCGGTGGGCGCGTCGTCGGCCGGCGGCAGGACCTGCGTCTCGGCCGGTCCGGGGGTGGACCGCGGCAGCACCTGGGTGCGCTCGCTGGGATCGTCGGCGACCTGCACCTCGGCCGTGGGGTCCTCGTCCCGGTCGAACCCGGGGATGAGCGACGGCCGATCGTCGACCGGCGGCGGCGCGGCGATCACCTGGGTCTTCTCGGCCTCCTCGGCGGCGCGTCGTGCTTCCGAGGCGCGGCGTGCCTCGTCGGCCTTGCGCACCTCGTCGGCCTTGCGCACCTCGGCCGCCTTGCGCGCCTCCTCGGCCTTGCGTGCCTCCTCGGCGACACGCGCCTTGCGGGCTTCCTCGGCCTTGCGGGCCTCTTCCTCCGCCTTGCGGGCGTCTTCCGCGGCCTTGCGGGCTTCCTCCGCCTTGCGCGCCTCTTCAGCCTTGCGCGCTTCCTCGGCCTTGCGGGCCTCCTCGGCCAGGCGGGCTTCCTCGGCCCTGCGGGCTTCCTCGGCCTTTCGCGCTTCCTCGGCCACGCGGGCCTCTTCCGCCGCGCGCTCCTTCTCATCCTGGTACGCCCGGGCCCGCTCGCGGATGACGGCCGACTCGGTGCTCATCCGGCCCAGCCAGAACTCCCACCGCGACTGCATCGGCCGGATCAGCCCGCCGCCGACCCCGACGATGGTGACGCCGGCGATGGTGGCCAGTACCGCGATCAGCAGCGGCCCGGTGACCGCGGTCGCGATCCGCACCTGCTCGAGCGCGGCGATCACGCCCAGCGCGATGATCAGGGCGGAGGCGATCCGGGCCAGGAGCCGGCCGTACGGGAGGGCGCCGAGCGCGTTGCTGATCACGTCGTGGACGGCGTTCGCGATGGCCGCGGCGACGACGACGATGACGATGGCGATGAACGCCCGGGGCAGCCAGGCGATCAGGGCGGAGAGCAGGTCGCTGACCGGGTTCGGTCCCCAGACGCCGAAGGCGAGCTGGAGCGCGAACAGCAGGACGCCGCAGTAGACGATCTTGGCGCACAGGTCGCTTGCGGTGAACCGGCCGCCGCTCAGCGCGCGGCCGACCGGGCCCTTCTCCACGGCGCGGTCGAAGCCGACCTTGTGCAGGCCCTTGCCGACCGCCGTCCGCAGCAGCCTGGCCACCACATATCCGATGACCAGGATGACGATGAACGCGAGCAGCGCGGGTAGGAACAACAGCACCGAGCGCCACATGTCGCTCAGTCCTCGGCCCAGGCCGTCACCGGTCATCGCCCCTCCTCCAATTCGAGTTACCACGGAAAACGTGAGATCACACAGACCTTATGGGTACGGAGCACTACCCGCAGAGTGGGCACGGTACACAACAGGCCGAGACAGTCGTACAGTCAGGAATCGGACGATCAGGTATGGGGGCATCGTCCGAACGGACGAGGCGGGCTACTCTTCCCCTATGGCCGGGGACACGTGCGCCGCTCGCATTCAGGCGCACGACTGGGCGCACACGCCGCTCGGCCCGCTCGACGGGTGGGATCCGGTGGTCCGGGCGACCGTCGAGGTGCTGCTCGCATCGCCGATGCCGATGGTCTTCACCTGGGGCGGCGACCATCTGATGCTCTACAACGACGCCTACGCCGACCTGCTCGGCGACAAGCACCCGGGCTCGCTGGGCCGTCCGGCCGGCGAGGTGTTCGGCGCGCTGTGGCAGGCGCCGGGCGTGGGCGCGGTGCTCGACGACGTCTTCCGCAGCGGCCGGCCGTTCCTGGAGGCCGAGACCCAGGTGCACCTGCCGCGGGGCGAGCGGGCGTGGTTCACCCGGGGGCATTCGGTGGTGCGCGGCAAGGACGGGCGGACGGCCGGGGTGCTGACCGTCGCCGCCGAGACCACGCAGGTGACCCGGCGGCTGCAGAGCCTCGGTGACCTGACGGCGCGGCTGGCCGGCGCGATGACCATCGATGACGTGGCCCGCGTCGTCCTGTCGTACGCGATGAGCGCCTTTGATGTGGATCATTGCGTGCTCGCGGTGGACGACGGGACGGCAGCGGCCTACCGCTATGTGCGGCGGGTCCGTGGCGAGATGCTGGACGAGGCGGACGAGCGGCTCCCACCGGTGTGGCGGCGCCGCACCGAGCCGCACGCGCCGATGATCGAGGTGGCCGAGTCGGGGCGGGCGACATTCGTGGCGGACGGTGCGCCGCTGGCCGAGGTGGCCACCGACCGGCACGAGCGCCGCATCCGGGCGCTGGCCGTGCTGCCGCTGCGCACACCGTCCCTGCGCGGCGCGCTGACCATGGGTTTCATCGGGCCGCACCAGTGGCTGCCGGCCGAGCGGGCGCTGCTCACCGCGATCGCCGAGCTGGTCGCGCAGGCCGCCGAGCGGGCTCGCCGGTTCGAGGCCCAGCACGGCACCGCCCAGCTGTTGCAGCGCAGCATGCTGCCGGAGCACCTGCCCGAGCTGGACACTTTCCGGATCGCCGCGCGCTACGACGTGGGCGTGGACGGCAACGCGGCGGGCGGCGACTTCTACGACGCGTTCGAGCTGACCGACGGCCGCCTGGCGATGGTGCTGGGCGACGTGGCGGGCCACGACGTCCGGGCGGCCGCGGTGATGGGCCAGGTCCGGGCGGCGTTGCGGGCGCTGGCGCTGACCGACCCGGCGCCCCCGAGTGTGCTGGCGGGGCTGGACAGGCTGGTCGGTTCGCTGGGCGCCGAGTCGCGCAACGAGGAGATCTTCGTGACCGTGGTGTACGGCCTGCTGGACACCGAGGACGGCACGATCACCCTGGCCAGCGCGGGCCATCCGCCGCCGGTGCTGCGCCGGGCCGGGGTCTCCGGCGGGCAGGCCACCGCCGAGCTGGTCAAGGTGCCGCCGGGCGCCCCGCTGGGACTCGGCGGGCGCTGGCAGACCGGCGTGGTGACGCTGGAGCCGGGCGACACGATCCTGATGTTCAGTGACGGCGTGGTGGAGCGCCGCGGCCGCCCGCTGGCCGACGGCCTGGACGACCTGGTCGCGGCCGCCGCCGGCGCGGTCGGCGGCGACCCGCGCAACATGTGCGCGCTGGCCACGTCGGCGGTGGCCGGCCCGACCGACGACGACGTGGCGGTGCTCGCCGTGGAGCGGGCGCTGGCGCTGAGCCGCTCGGCGACCATGCAGGTGGCGGCCGAGCCGACCGGGCCGAGCCGGGTGCGGGCGTGGATGGGCGCCAAGCTGCGCGAGTGGCAGGTGCCGGAACCGGTGGTGGGCGGGGCGGTGCTGTGCACCAGCGAGCTGACCACGAACGCTCTGCTGCACGCCGGGACGCCGGCGTCGGTGCGCCTCGACCTGACCGCCGAGCGCCTGCTCGTCTCGGTGGCCGACACCGGCACGCGCGGCAGCGTGACCCGGGCGCACACCGACGCGCTGAGCAGCCGCGGCCGTGGTCTGGGCCTGATCGAGGAGCTGAGCGACAGCTGGGGCACCGATCCGACGGTGCGGGGCTCGACCGTATGGTTCGAGATGCTGATCCCGGGATAACCAGGTCACGTGCAACTCAGTGATCTCCTGTTCGCTCTGATCGGTGTCGGCGCTCTGCTGGCCGGCATCCTGCCCCGGGTGCTGGAACGGCGCCCGCTGTCGATGCCGATCGTGTTCCTGCTCCTGGGCATGGCCGTGTTCGCGCTGCCGCTCGGCCTGCCCGAGCCCGATCCGCTGGCTCACCCGAAACTCGCCGAGCACCTCACCGAGGTCGGCGTGATCGTGGCGCTGATGGGCGCCGGCCTGAAGATCGACCGGCCGTTGAGCCCGCGCGGCTGGAAGTCCGCGTGGCGTCTGCTGGCGGTCGCGATGCCGCTGACCATCGGCGCGGTCGCGCTGCTCGGCTGGTGGTGGGCCGGGCTGGTGCCGGCGGCGGCGCTGCTGCTCGGCGCGGCCCTCGCGCCCACCGACCCGGTGCTGGCGTCGGATGTGCAGGTCGGCGAGCCCACCGACGAGGAGGACTCGGAGGACGAGGTGCGGTTCGCGCTGACCTCCGAGGCCGGTCTGAACGACGGCCTGGCCTTCCCCTTCGTGTACGCGGCGATCACGCTCGCGGGGACGACAGGTCTGGCCTGGACCGGCGAGTGGGCGCTGACGGACGTCTTCTTCAAGATCCTCGTCGGCGTCGTCGGCGGGCTGGTCGTCGGCAGGCTGCTCGGCAAGCTGTTCTTCCGCGCCAAGCGCGATTCGCTGCGCCTGGCCAAGCACTCCGAGGGCTTTCTGGCCCTGGCGGCGACCTTTCTCGCGTACGGGCTGGTCGAGGTCGCCGGCGGCTACGGTTTCCTGGCCGTCTTCGTGGCGGCGCGCGGCATCCGGTCGGCGGAGCGGTCGCACGAGTACCACCAGGTGCTGCACGACTTCGCCGAGCAGATCGAGCGTCTGCTGACCGTGCTGTTGCTGCTCCTCTTCGGAGGCGCCGTGGTGACCGGGTTGCTGGCGCCGCTGACCTGGCCCGCCGCGCTGGTCGGGCTGGCACTGATCGTGGTGGTCCGTCCGCTGGCCGGATATCTGTCGCTGCTCGGCACTCCGGGGCATCACGCCGAGCGCGGGGTCATCGCCGTCTTCGGCATCCGCGGGATCGGGTCGTTCTACTACCTTGCGTACGCGCTGACGCACGCAAAGTTCCCGCAGGCCGATCTGCTCTGGGCGACCGTCGCTTTCGTCGTACTCGTTTCGGTGATTTTGCACGGCGTGGCCGTGACTCCGGTGATGCGCCTACTGGATCAGTGGAAGCTAAGAACACGGAGCGTCACTGAAACTCGATAATTTCCGACATTGAACCCTTGGATGGTGGCGGAGCGTATTGATTGGCGTAAGGTGGTCGGCAATCGGCGACGTCCACGATGGAGCAATCAATGCGGATCAGAGGTTTCGCGCCAGCGACCCCCTGCTGGGTCGAGTTGGCGAGTGCAGAGCCGGGCCGGGCACAGGATTTCTACGCGAGCCTGTTCGGCTGGGATCCCGCCGGTGATCGCTTCAAGTTGCGGGGGCGAGCCGTCGCCGGGCTCACCCGGACGCGACCGGGCCGGCCCGCCGGGTGGCTGACCTACTTCGCCGCCGAAGACCTGGGGAGCGCGGTGCAGCGGTTCGCCGCCGCCGGTGGGCGCATGCTGAGCGGTCCCACCGAGGCCCGCGGCGGTCGTGGCGCCGTGGTCGCCGACGTGACGGGCGCGACGCTCGGCCTGTGGGAGGCGACCGACTTCGCCGGCGCGCAGATGGCCGGCGAGCCCGGCACCATGGCCTGGCCCGAGCTGCTCACCGCCGACCCGGCGCTCGCCGAGCGGTTCTACGGCCAGGCGTTCGGCTGGCTGCTGCGCGACGGCATCGAGTGGCTGACCCCAGGACACGACGCGATGGCCGGCCTGGCCCCCGGTGGCCGCACGGCGCGCTGGCGGGCCGCCTTCGAGGTGGCGGACTGCTCGGCGACCGTGGCCGCGGCCTGCGACCTGGGCGCCGAGGTGGTGATCGCGCCGACCGACATGGGCCTCGGCCTGATCGCCGAGCTGCGCGACCCCTGGGGTACGCCGTTCGCGGTGACCGCCCCGACCACGCGCCCCGTCGACCTGATGCTGACCTTCAGCGCGATGGCCGGCATGGAGCTGACCTTTCCGGGGTAGTAGCACGGGTGTACGAGAACTACACCCATGAAAGAAGGCCCGGTCATGGCTGCTCCTTCCGGAGACAACACGATCAAGGACCCGGACAACTGGACCACTGGCGACGAGCCCGCCACCGGGGCCCAGGAGTCATACCTGCACACGCTGGCCGGCGAGGCCCACGAGGACGTCCCCGACCAGCTGACCAAGGCGGAAGCCTCGCAGAAGATCGACGAGCTCCAGGAGAAGACCGGTCGCGGTCGCTGAGCGGGCTCGGGAAAGGGCCACCCCTCTGCAGCGGGGTGGCCCTTTTTCTCTGTCGTCAGCGTCAACCTTGGTTGACATGACGCCTGCGTCAACGTACGTTGACACCATGACCGAGGCAACCGACCTGGCCGCCGCCGCCGGCAGCGCCGACCCCAAGGTCGGCCTGCGCGCCGTCGTCGCCCTCCGCCGACTGCTCGAGGGCCTGGAGCACGTCCAGGTCGCCAACGCCCGCCGCAAAGGCTGGAGCTGGCAGGAGATCGCCGACGCGCTCGAGGTGACCCGCCAGGGTGTGCACAAGAAACACGCCCGCCTGGTGCCGATGACCGACCCACGGGAGGACTGAGAATGTTCGAGCGATTCACCCACGGCGCACGCGAGGTCGTCGTCGGCGCCCAGCACGAGGCGCGCGAACTCCAGCAGTCCCCGATCGGCACCCAGCACGTGCTGGTCTCGCTGCTCGCCGACCCGGAGAGCAGCGTCGCCCGGGCGCTCGCCGTGGACGGTGTCGACCAGCGTTTCGTCCGCGCCGAGATCATCCGCCGCGTCCCCGCCGACGCCGCGCCGGACACCGCGACCCTGTTCGACGGGGACGCCGAGGACCGCGAGGCGCTCAAGGCGATCGGCATCGACCTGGACAAGGTACGCAAGGCGATCGAGGAGAACTTCGGGCCCGGCTCGCTGCGCCTGCCGCAGGCCGGCCCGAAACGCCGCAAACTGTTCGGCCGATCCTCCGGCGACAGCCCGCGCGGCCACATCCCGTTCAGCCCGCGCTCCAAGAAGGTGCTGGAGTTGAGCCTGCGCGAGGCGATCCGGCTGAAGCACAACTTCATCGCCCCCGAGCACATCCTGCTCGGCATGATCCGCGAGGGGCAGGGCCTGGGCATGCTGATCCTCGCCGAGCGGGGCGTCGACCTCAACCGCCTCCGCGACGCGGCCACCCAGTCGCTGAACGACAAGGCCGCCTGAAGATTCTCGGGCGCCTCATGCGGGTACAGGGGCGCCCATGACGTACCGGGTGGAGTACAACGGCGGCGACCTCGAGGTGACGACACTCGACGCCGCGCTCGACAACGCGAAGAACGCGATCGCGTCCGACCTCGGTCCGATCAGCGGCTGGAGCGTCGAGCACGACGAGAGCATCAACGACTGGTTCGTCCAGGGCGTCATCAACGGCGAGCCCGTCGGCCCGACCGCGGTGATCTCCGGACCCGAGACGATGGTCGCCCCGGTCGCCGCGCCCCAGCACCCGGCCCGCACCATCGACGGGTGGGTCCAGTGCCTGTCCTTCAGCGGCCCGACGGCCGTGGAGGCCTTCGCCGCCGCCACCAACTGGCTCAACGCCCGCGCGTCGGTCATCAACGTGACCGACGTGTCCTGGTCCAACGGCCGCCTGCGCGTGTATTTCACCGACGGTTCCTGACGGCATTTCACGGACGCCTCCTGACGGTATTTCACGGACGCCTCCTGACGGCATTTCACGGACGCCTGCTGACAACAGCGGCGGACGACTGCCTGAGCCGGCCGGGCGTCGACCCACCCCGATTCGGCCGAGGGCGCAGGGCTGCCAGGCGGCGGGGTGCCTGCTCGCCGTCGCTGCCGCCGCTCGCGCTGGGCGTGGGGTCAGGCCGGGATGCCAGGCCCCCGGGTGCCTGCTCGCCGTCGGTGCCGCCGCTTGCGCTGGGCGTGGGGTCGGGCCCGGCTGCCATGGCGGCGGGGGTGCCTACTTGCTGTCGCTGCCGCCGCTCGCGGCGGTAGCCGGGCACGCAGTGGTAGACCCCAGCGCGAGTGGCAGACCCAGCCACCAGTGGTAGCCCTTGGCGGTATCCGTCCTCGAATACCGTCCTGCGCTACCACCATCCGCGATCGTGGTAGCCAGCAGCGGTATCGCGATCCTGAACAGCGCCCGGTCCTACCACTGCCCGCCCGGCTGGCAAGCCCGCGACGGCCCGGCCCGCAGCCCACGAGGGGAATGCCGCCCCGGGCTACCACCCTCGTGCCCGGCTACCACCGCGAGCGGCGGCAGCGACGGCGAGCAGGCACCCTGGGGGCCTGGCAGCCGGGCCTGACCCCACGCTCGGCGTAAGCGGCGGCAGCGACGGCGAGTAGGCACCTGGGGGCCTGGCAGCCGGGCCTGACCCCACGCTCGGCGTAAGCGGCGGCAGCGACGGCGAGTAGGCACCTGGGGGCCTGGCAGCCGGGCCTGACCCCACGCTCGGCGTAAGCGGCGGCAGCGACGCG